>NZ_JBIAMM010000017.1:12922-190828 GCF_042874095.1 Streptomyces sp. NPDC004266 | reverse complement strand
CAGTGCGCATCCGAGGCGAGGAAGGCTCCGTGGAGGTCGCCGAGGATCTCCCAGCGGATCCGCAGGCGGCGGAACCAGTGCGGGTGGGCGAATGCCCGCTCCACGACCCGGCGTTGCGTGCCCGGGCCCGAGCCGTGCCTGGTGCCCCGGCGAGCGATCAGCGGCTTCACACCGAGATCCCGGACGGGGCGGCGGTACTCATCGGGGTCGGGGTCGGGGTCGGGGTCGTGGTCGTGGTCGGGGTCGTCGCCGCGGCCGCGGTCGCCCAGCACCACGTCCGGGCGGCCGGAGTCCGCCGCGGGGCACCCGCTCGGCCTGGTCGCCGCAGGGGCCAACCGCCACGACTCGCCTCTCCTCGGCCCGACCCCCGAAGCGGCCATCGGACAGGTGGGATCCCTGCCCGAGGAGGTGAACGTCGACCTCGACCGGGGCTACGACAACGAAAAGTCCCGCACTCTGCTCGGGGAGTCGGACTTCACCGGCGAGATCGCCCGCAGGGGCGTATCCGCCCCGATCCAGGCCGGCAAGCGGTGGACCGTGGAACGGACGCACTCGTGGATGAACGGCTACGGCCAGCCCCGGCGCTGCACCGAGAGGAACGGCGCGGTAGAGGTGGAAGTCCACGACGCGTAGCCGGAGCCGTGGACCAGCGCGAGCACGATGTACTCGAAGGCGGTCCGGTCTGGAATCCGTCACCGGTGGCAACCCGGCGGATGGCTCTCGGCGTGTCCCTTCCGCACGGCAGCAGAGCGGCGAAGCGGTCCCACAGGGGTTCCGAAAGGCATGCTGGGACCGCAGGCACGAGCCCTCCGGGTGATCACAGACGGCTTCGACCGAGCCGCTCCCGCCCCCGATCGTCAGTCCCGGAGTGATCCGACCACCTTGAGGATCATTTCGTTGGGACTTCTTAGCCGGCGAGGGCCTCGGTGATCTGACGGGTGGTCTGCGCGGCGACCCGGGGGTTCACGGCGGCGTAGTGGGTGTAGGCGTTCAGGGCCGTGGCAAGTGCCCAGCCGCGGCCGCGGGCCCAGGTGGCGTCGTCCACGCCGAGAGCGGTGCGGAAGGCGGCCCGGGGGCCGGCCGACATCAGGGTGAAGGCGATCACCAGGTCGCAGGCCGGGTCGCCGACGCCGAGCCCGCCGAAGTCGATGACCGCGCTGAGGCGGCCGTCGACGGTCAGCAGGTTGCCGGTGTGGAAGTCGCCGTGGAACCAGACCGGTGGGCCGTCCCTTTCGGGGGCGTCCAGCGCCGCCTCCCACAGCTCGGTCATGGCCGCGGTGTCGAACGCGCCCTCGACCTCTGCGATGGCGGCCCGCGTCGCCCGGTCCCGTGAGACCAGCGGCCGGACGGTGAGGTCATCGCGGGTGCCCAAGACCGGGATCGCCTCGGGACCGAACCCTTGGAGAGCGGTGAGGAACCCGGCCAGCTCGACAGCGGCCTCGGGCGATTCGGCCAGTGCCTCCACAGTCGCCACCTCGCCCTCCAGCCAGCGGGAGACCGACCATGGCCACGGATAACCGAAGTCGGGCTCCCCCACCCCCATGGGCACGGGGACGGCCAGCGGCAGGTGTGGGGCGAGCCGGGGCAGCCACTCGGACTCCTTCCGCGCCTGCCCGACGGCGTCGGCGTGGCGGGGCAGCCGGACGGACAGCTCCTCGCCCAGTCGATGGATCACATGGTCAGAGCCGGCCGGGTCGACCAACTCCAGGGACAGCCCGTCCCACTGCGGGAACTGGGTATCGACCAGGGACCTGACCAGCGCGGTGTCAATCGCGGGACGGGCTTCCGCGATTCTCTCGGTGGCCAAGAGCCGCTCCAGGGGCCGGCCCGCCCCGGGCGGCGGACAGTCAGGACCATCACAGTGTGTCGCGGGCTCGCCTGTCGACCGGATTTCCCGGCCGGTGCTACTGGAAGCCGCAAAGCCGTCCGGGCCGAGACCGAGCCCGCCCCGACGCCCCGGGGCCCGGCCAGCCGTCTGCAACGGTGCCCACCGATAAGGGAAGCGCAATGCCCCTGCCCCGCAGGCGAAACTTGACCGAGCAAGCCGGCGTCGCCGCCATCGAATCCGGTTGCCGACCGCCGACCGCCGACCGCCGACCGCCGACCGCCGACCGCCGACCGCCGACCGCCCTCCGCCGTCCGCTGCGGCTGCCGCCGATCCGTAACGACTTCCCGGCATCGCCGACCGGGCGATCAAGGACCAGCTCACCTACCGTGTCCTTCTCCGGTGAAGCACACATGCTCCGGCGAGCCCTTGCGGGGTGCTGTCTGAACAGCACGGATTCAAAACAAATGGGCAGGCCGTCGGGCCGGACGTAGTCTGCGGGCTGTGACGGTGAGATACGTGTTGGACGGAAGCCAGGTCAAGACGCTGGAGGACTTCTGGCGGATCGCCGGCGAGAGCATCGGCTGCGGCGGCTACTTCGGCCGGAACCTCGATGCCTTCGCCGACTGCCTCCGCGGCGGCTTCGGGACACCGGACGACGGCGACTTCATGATCGAGTGGCGTGATCACGAAGCCTCCCGGCGGCATCTGGGCCACCCGGAGACTGCTCGGCAGCTCGAGATGTGGCTCGCCCGCTGTCATCCGACGAACAGGGCACACATGACCGCCAGCCTGGCGGAAGCCCGCGCTGGACGTGGCCCCACCGCCTTCGACTGGCTGGTCGAGATCATCGAAGAAGAACTGCCAGGGGGCCTGCGCCTTCGCTAGGTTCTGTCCCGCCGATCATGGATGGTGGGAGGATGCCGCCCATGACTTACCTCCGAAGGGGCCGTGCCTCGTAGAACACCAGCTTCACTTCGGCCGCGGGAACGCGGCTGGGGTAGACCCTGGGTGCGGTATCGCGATGTCCCAGGTCTGTCGGGAGCGGCGAATGCAGCTGTCCGTGTGCTCGAACGGGAGCGATTGTCTCCGGGCATCGTGGCGGTGGCGCTGAGCGTGTGGTCCGTGCGCGTCTACGGCACGAGGCGCCGGTGGAGACAATGGGAGGCAGAGTTCACCTGCCTCTGCTGCGGTGAGGGTTGGGCCCGGGACAAGCTGCAAGATGCTCTGTTCATGCTTCCGCCAAGCGCCGCCGGCGAACTTCGGGTGCAGGTCGAGCGCCTGGACGCGGTGCTCCTCGGGCGAACGCATCACGAGCCGATGGAAGACCCGGAGTCGGCGTGGTGGCATCGCAGGTGCTGACCGTACCCATGTCGCCCACGGGTTCGTCGGCTCTTGCGTGACTGGTCGGGGGGATCTGACAGAGGCGGAGTGGCGACGTCTGGAGCCGCTCCTGCCCACGGGCAACAACCGCTGCGGGCGGTGGCGCGATCATCGTCAGGTGGTCAACGGCATCCTGCACCGGGTGCGAACCGGGGTGCAGTGGCGTGACCTGCCTGAACGCTACGGGCCATGGAAAACCGTCTACGAGCGCCACCGGCGCTGGTCGGCCGACGGAACCTGGGAACGGCTACTCCAGCAGGTGCAGGCCCAAACCGATGCCGTCGGCGGGATCGACTGGGACGTCTCGGTTGACTCCACCTCGATCCGTGCCCACCAGCATGCGGCCGGCGCGCGGAAAGCTCCGCCGCCCGCCGCATCGAAAGGAGCGGCCGGGATGGCACACCAGAGCGGAAGACCGTGGGTGAGACTGTGCGCCCGCCTGGCGGAGGTGGTGCAGGAGGTGAGGCGCTCGGTCGCTCCCGGGGAGGCTTCACTACCAAGATCCACCTGAGCGCGGACGGGCGTTGCCGTGTGCTTTCGCTGTTGCTGACGGCAGGCCAGCGGGCGGACTGCACGCAGTTCGAGCCAGTCATGGAACGCATTCGGGTGCCTCGATTCGGGCCGGGCCGCCCGCGCACCACACCGGACAGCGTGAGCGCTGATAAGGCATACAGCAATGGCCGGACCCGCCGCTACCGGCGGCGACGCGGCATCCGCCACGTCATCCCCGAGAAGAGCGATCAGGCTGTGAACCGCGTACGCCGGGGCCGGGCAGGAGGGCGCCCACCCGGCTTCGACGAGGAGCTGTACAAGAAGCGCAACACCGTGGAACGGGCGATCAACAAGCTCAAGAACCACCGAGCTGTGTCCACTAGGTACGACAAGCGCGCATACGTCTACCTTGGCACCGTCGCCGTCGCAGCAACCATCATCTGGCTCCGGACATGGTCGGCGGGACAGTGCCTAGTGCCGCATCAGGCAACGTCGGCCGTGTCGTGTGGACGGTCTGGTGGTGGCTGTCAGCAGCGGGTGGACACTTTCGCAGTGTTCTCCGACGCTGATGCCGCCGCCCTGTATGACCTGCTGAATCCGTGGGATCCCGAACGGTGGCCCAGTGACGGTTTCTACGACGAGTTGGTGATGGCCGCACACTCAGTCCTGGACGTGGGCTGCGGAACCGGCTCCATGCTGCACCGTGCGCGTGAAGGCGGCCATGCCGGCCGCCTTGTCGGCCTCGACCCGGACCGCGCCGCGCTTACCCGCGCCCGGCGGCGTACCGACATCGAGTGGGTCGAGGGCACTGCGGTGGACGCGGAGTGGAACGCCGAGTTCGACCTCGCGACGATGATCAGCCACGCGTTCCAATGCCTCGTCACCGACCACGAGTTGCGCGCCTCGCTCGCGGCGATCCACGCTGCGCTGCGCGAAGACGGCCACTTCGCCTTCGAGACCCGCCACCCGCAGACGCGGGCCTGGGAGGAGTGGAACCCTTCGAACGCGTCCGACGTCACCGACGCGTCTGGCCGTGCCTTGCGCGTCTGGCACGAGATCGAGTCTCCCGTCGGCGACGTGGTCGCCTTCACCACGACGACGGCCGAGCCCGACGGCACCGTGCTCCGCGTCGACCACACGAGTCTGCGCTTCCTTGGCGTTGCGGCTCTTGACGCGTTCCTCGCAGAGGCGGGCTTCGAGGTCGAGGCCCGCTACGGTGACTGGAATCGCGGGTCCGTCACCACTACGAGCCGGGAGATCATCACGATCGCCCGCCGGGCGTAGTCCGATCGGATCTGGCCTTGCCGTCACGCCGTGCGGACCGGGTTACGGCCCAAGCACCGTGCTGCCCTGATGGCAGAACGAGTGCGGGTTCGGGGGATCCATGACGACGAGGGACATCGTCTGCTGCGGATCATCCGCCGAGGTACCGGGGCGGTGGTGACATGGCGGCGACCTCAGAGGGTGCTGTCGTCCGCGCAAGGGCTGGCCGTGGCGAAGATCGCCAAGTCCAGGCCGGCCGAGCACGGCTTGCCGTTCTCGACCTGGAGCCTGGTCGAGAACCGGCCGACCTGCTGGTCGCCGAAGGGGGGCGACGACATCAGCCACGAGGGCCTGCGCATCCTGCTCCGCGAGGAGGGCGTCACCTTTCAACGCCCGAAGGCCTGGAAGACTTCGAAGGGTCCCGACCACGCCGTCAAGAAGGCCCGCGTCGAGCACCCCTACGCCATCGCCGACAGCGAGGTCCTGCCCGAGCCGGGCGAACCCGAGGTCGTGTTCTGCCTGGACGAGTTCGGGCCGCTCGACCTCCAGCCCCACCCGGGCAGGCAGTGGGCCGAACGCGGCGGAAAGCACCAGGACCCCGACCGCGAACCACGCCGCAGGCGGCGGGCGGCCTACAACCGCTACGGCGGAGTACGGCACCTGCGCGCCGCACCGCACCGGACCTGGCCAAGGACAAGTTCTACGGCCACATCAAGCCGGTCGAGAAGCGTACCCGGTTCCTGGGGTTCGGCCGGTACCTGCGCGCCCCCTACCCGCCCGAAGTCCGTATCGCGATCGTCTGTGACAACCCCTCCCCGCACCTGACCACGAAGAAGTGCCGGCGGGTCGGCATCTGGGCCGGGGCGAACAACGTCGACATCGCCTGCACCCCGACCAACAGCTCCTGGCTGAACCGCATCGAGGCCCAGTTCACCGCCCTGCGCCACTTCACCCTCGACGGCACCGACCACGCCACCCACAAGGAGCAGGGCAGCATGATCCGCCGCTACATCATCTGGCGGAACAGGCACACCGCCGATGTTCGCTTGCGCACCCTCGTCACCCGGGTCAACGTCGCCTGACACCTGACGAAGGCAGAGAAGATGACCACGCAGACCCATCCCGTCGACCACGAGTTCATCCGGGCCGCGGCACATGTCGCTCGCCCTCGCTGCCGGGGCGACAACCACACCATGGCAGCCGCCGCCCGCGCCCAGGACGGCCGGATCGTCACCGCCGTGAACGCCTACCACTTCACGGGAGGCCCCTGCGCCGAGCTGGTCCTCATCGGCGCGGCAGCCGCCCAGGGCGCCTACGAACTGAACACGATCGTCGCCGTGGGCGACCGCGACCGAGGGGTTGTCCCTCCATGCGGCCGGTGCCGCCAGGTCCTCCTCGACTACTTCCCGGCTCTCAAGGTCATCGTCGGCGAAGGCGACCGCACCCGAACCGTCCTCATCACCGACCTGCTGCCCGAAAGCTACGTCTGGGCCGACCACCAGCTCGACGCCGAGTGAACCGCGCCACCCAGCACGATCCGGTACCGCCGATCGACAACAGGGCAAACGTTGCCTGATGCAGCACTGGCCGCGCGCACTGGCCACGCGGCATCGAGCGGGACAGGCCCGCGCTGCCGCGGCCGTCGAAGGCAAGTCCCTCAAGCAGTACGTCCACGACCTGCCCCTGTGCGAGCGTTGGCGTCGCCAGCTCGGCCGCTACGTCCCTCCTGGGGCGTCTGACCCGACCGAGCCGGAGTGCTCAGGCTCAGTGCATCGCCGTACCGCGACACCCCGGCCCCGAGCCCGTGGCGGCCCGCTCCGGAGAAGCCGGTCTCGGTGAACGTGGTCCCTGTGAGGGTGGGGGAGGGGCCGAAATGCAGGTCGTCGAGTCTGCACACCGCGGTGTGAGGGCGGCCGCACTGAGGGACCTGCCGTGGGTGCCGTCCGTTCTCTGTCCCAGGGCGGGAGGCTTGATGCGGTGCCGCACGTCGCCGGCCGGCCCCGGCGCCAGGCCGGAGCAGGCAGGCCCAGAAGGGATCGCCTCGGTTGTGGGAATTCCGCGAGCCGCAACGAGCCCCGCGGTGTCCGGCGGTCGTACTGTCGAACCCGGCACTGAGGAGGACTGCTGATGCGCAAGGTGACCTATTCGATGGGCGTCTCGCTTGACGGCTACATCGTCGGGCCGGACGGCGGCTTCGACTGGACGGTGCCCGGTGAGGAGGTCTTTCGCTTCTGGATCGACGAGATTCGGGAGGTCGGAGTGCACCTGCTGGGACGGCGACTGTACGAGACGATGCTGTACTGGGAGACCGCCGACCAGGAATCGTCGCTCGACGACGCGGAGCGCGAGTGGGTCGCACTCTGGAATCCGCTTCCCAAGGTGGTGTTCTCCACCACGTTGTCGGCGGTGCAGGGCAACGCCCGCCTGGCCTCCGGCAGCCTGGCGGAGGAGATCGAGCGTTTGCGGGCGGAGCCGGCGGCGAGCGACATCGCGATCGGCGGCGCGAGGCTCGCCGCCGAGGCGGCGAAGTCGGATCTGATCGACGAGTACCGGGTCGTGGTCTACCCGGTGCTCGTCGGTGGGGGCATCCCGTTCTTTCCCCGGGACGAGCGCCGAGTGAATCTCGAACTCGTCGAGACCCGCACCTTCAACTCGAGAGTCGCCTACCTCCGTTACCGGGTGGCGCGCTAGACGCTTCGTCAGACTTCGCCGAGTACCGGCGCAGGAGGCTGCCGTTCTGGACGGACCCGACACCGGCCCCAGCGCCTGAGGGAACCGAGCCATGGCCGCACGATCCCGGGCCGCCCTTCGAGCAGTGGCCGAGGCCGGCGCGGCAGCGATGCTCTGGCGTCGGTCGGCTGGTCCGCGGAGGCCCCGCTGCCTCTGCTGTGGGCACTTCTGCGGAACTGGGAGGACCCGTTTCGCACCCAGATCGTTGCGGTGTCCGGCAGCGAGCTGCACGTGTCGGTCGCGAGGCCGCACGTTGAAGCGGAGCACGCGAACCCGCTCGCTACGGGGCCAGGCATCGCAGGTGGTCGGCGGACGCGACGCCGGTGCAGGATGAAGGGGCGCTGGAGCGGATCGCCACGCGACGTGCCGAGCTGGACCTGCTGGAAGAGGAGCTGGTCGAGCAGCTGGCCGATGTGCGGGTCGAGCGTGATGAGCTGGTGGTGGCCGGCCGGGTCGTGCAGCGGGTCGGCGAGCAGGGTTTCAGGAGTACCTGTCGCTCGCGCCGCCGGCGCCGGAGGTCCAGGTGGGAGGCCGGTCGGTGCTGCTGATCCCGGCCCGCGCCGCCGGTATCGACCCCGACGTGCTGCCGCAGGACTATCAGCGGCTGGTGGCCATCGTGCGGGAGGTGCCCGGATCGGCGGCGAGTATCCGGCCCCTCCCGTACGCCCGGACCCCCGTACGCCCGTCCCCCCCCGTACGCCTGGCCCCCCGTATGCCCGTACCCCCGTACGCCCGTCCCACCTACCGGCGATGACGCGGACCCTGGTACAGGAGCGGACCGGGGGGCGGCAGAGCCGGCCGCAAGGGGCGTCTCCGGCGCTCGTCGAAGTTGTGTGAGGAACAAGAACCAGCAGGCCGGGACGCCGTCTCCCTGGTCCATCAGTGCGCCCTGTCGCTGTCCACGAGAACTGTCCGATACGTCACCGACCTGCTGCGCAAGCACCTGAAGGCGATCAGGTCGCGGTGGCGGTCCCCGCCGGCGGGCCGGATCGCCGTGATCGTCCTGGCCGTGCTGCGCCACGACCGGCGCGCCGCCGACCTGGCCGGCGGCAACGGCATCGCGGCCACGACGATCCGCCGCTGGACCGACGAGGTCGTCGCCCTGCTGGCGGCCGGGGCACCGCACCCGGGCCGCGCCCTGGCCACGGTCGCCAGACGCGGCGGGGAAGCCGTGCTGATCGACGGCACCCTCATCCCCACCCGCCGCCGCACCGGCAGGGACAACCGCTTCCCGCACCTGAAGACCTGGCGCATCCTCACCGGACTCTGTACGGGACCCGCCCGCGCCACCGACCTGCTCCGCCCCGCTCGCCCTGACAGACCTCGAACTCGACCGCCGGCAGACGACCAAGACCGAAGGCAGCCGCCCACGACCGGCACGAGCACCCACGGACCCCGCCACCCCAGCAGCCGCACCGGTGAAAACCAGGAGGGCGGAATCGTCGGTGAAGCTCCGACTGCGCCTCGGTCAGTCGATGCCTTCGACGATGCGGAAGTCGCGCTCGACGCCGTCGGAGAGGGCGACCAGCGCCTCCTGGTAGGCCGCACTCTCGCGTGCCGCGACGGCCTGCTCGAAGCTGTCGAACTCGATCAGTACGGTGCGCTCGGCGATGCCGGCGTCATACGCCACGACCCGACCGCCACGGACGAAGGTCCGACCGCCCCCGGCCCTGACGGCCGGACCGGCCAGCTTGTTGTAGGCAGCCAGCTTCTCGGGGTCTGAAATGGTGCGGTAGACGCTGACCCAGTAGGCCTTGGGCATGGAACCTCCAGTGTCGGGATGAGCGCATCTGGACTTACGGGTGGGGCTCGGACGGGCGTCGGCGGGCGAGAGCGAGGCTTGTCAGCGTCGTGATCGCCATGGCGCCGATGCCGACCAGCGCCGCGGTGGTGTAGGCGCCGTCGTCGGGGAAGAGGTGTCCGGGGCCGGTGCCCGCCGCGAGGACCAGGCCGCCGACGGCGCTGCCCAGGGAGTACCCGACGCTGCGGACGACGTAGTGGAAGCCCATGGCGCTCGACGTCTCGCTCTTGGGGGTGACGGCCAGGATGACGCCGGGCATCGCGGCCGAGAAGCCGCCGACGCCGAAGCCGAGCACGCCCATCGCCGCGAACAGCTCGGCCAGGTCCGACCGGGCCGCCGCGAACAGGGCGAACCCGCCGCCGACCACGACGGCGCTGCCGGCCAGGAGCAGGGGGCCGGCGATCCGCGTCCGGACCCGCGGCGTGAGCTTGCCGGCGACGAACCCCAGCACCGAGAACGGGATGAGGACCAGCCCGGCGACGAAGGTCGTCAGCCCGAAGCCGTAGCCGGCGCCGCGCGGCGTCTGCGCGTACCGGGTGATGAGCGTGAGCAGGAGGTACATGCCGATCCCGCCGACGAACATGGCGAGGTTCGCCCCGGCGACCGCCGGGTGCCGCACCGCCCGCACATCTACCAGGGGCGTCGTGCTGCGCAGTTCGATGACGGCCCAGACGCAGAGCAGCCCCACCGCGACGACGGCCAGGCCCGCCGCCACGGCGAGGTGCCGGCTCCACAGATTCCGTTCGCCGGCGAGGAACAGCACCAGGAGCAGTGCGGCGGCCAGGACGGCCGCGCCTGCCACGTCCACGTGGGCGGAGCGGCCTTCGGGGGCTTCGGGCAGGGAGCGCCACGCGGTCAGGAGGGCGGCGGCGGTGACGACCAGGCCGAAGCCGTAGGCGGCCCGTACCCCGCCGAGCTCGGCGAGCAGTGCGGCCAGCGGGTAGCCGACGCCGGCCCCGATGATCGAGACCACCGAGATCAGGGCGATCACGGCCGCGCTGCGCTCCTCGGGGAGGTGGTCCCGGGCCACGCCCATCATCAGCGCCGTCAGCCCGAGCCCGACGCCCTGGGCCGCCCTGCCGGCCAGCAGCCACGCGAACGACAGCGGCAGCACGGTGAGCGCGCCGCCGGCGGCGACGACCGCCAGTGTGGCGAGGATCGTGGCCCGCCGGTGCGGGCCGGCTCCGAGCCGGCCCAGGACCGGGGTGGCGACGGCGCCGCTGAGCAGCGCGACGGTCAGCGTCCACTGCGCGCTGCCGAGCGAGACGTGGAACGAGGTCGCCACGCTGGTGATGAGCGGCGTCCCGAGGCTGGCGACCGCCGCCACGACCAGAGCGATGAACATCAGGGCGGGGACCAGCAGTCGCACTTCGGAACGCGCCACCGGGAGCGCCTTCACCGCGTCCCCGCCGACCGGCTGCCCGGTCACTGCTTCGGCCCTTCGCGCTCCTGGCTTTCGAGCTCTGCCAGATGTTTCAGTGCCGGAAGGGCCGCCACCAGCGCCTCGACCTCGTCGCCGGTGAGCTCGCCGATCAACCGCTCGAACGCGTGGACGCCCGCCTGGCGACGCGTCCGGACGTAGGCAGCGCCGGCCTCGGTCAGGCACACCAGCGTGACCCGCTTGTCGGACGCGTCGCCCCGCCGCTCGACCAGGCCGGACTCCTCCATCACCCGGACCAGGGCGGTCATCGCGGGCTGGGTGACGCCCTCGACCGCGGCCAGGTCGGTGATGCGCCGCGGGCCGGTCCGGTCCAGGGTGGCCAGGGTGGCGGCGGACGTCAGGCTCATGTCCCGGGGCAGGCGTCTCGCGGCCCTGGTGGCCAGGCCGTAGAGGGCTGCCCCGATGGCGGCGGACGCGGCAGGAGCGGTGTCTTGACGACTCATGTGCGAAGCATAGCGATTTTATATTCATAGTTTATGTAAATCTGCGCGCGCTTGCCGTGGCGGATGTCCCGGGCGCACTCGTGCCGGGACTCCTGGACGGTGAGCCGGCGGTTCATCTGCCGCCGGTAGTTCTCGTCCACCGGGTCGATCACCCGCGGCAGGTGCAGGGTCTTGGCGATCCGCCCGTACTCGGCGAACGCGGTGCCCAGCGGGGTCGGTCGGCCTTTGCGCCACGTAGGGCCGGCCGCAGCGTCTCCGCCGGAGGGTGACCGTATCCCGGGCCTTCCTTCACCGTGCACCTCTGCCGCCCGTGCCGAACGAAAGGGGCTGCCGTGAAGGTGCCCGAGTCCGTCCACGGCCTCGGGGAACATCGGTACAGCCGTGGGCACTGAGAACGATCACGGTCAGCGCGTAAGTGCGCCGACCCGGTTCTCGTACTCGCGGCGACCTTGCCCGGCACGTGGAGGGTGACCGGCAGCTCCGGGACGGGCGCTCTCCTCGATGCCGGTGGGGCCGGGCAGGAGATCGGCGACGGCCGTGCGGAGCGCACCGCGGCCGACTCCGTGCCCACGGGTGAGAGCGGCGATGGAGCGGCCCTCCGGGTACGCGGCGCGGACGTCGTCGGTCTTCATCGTTTGACGACAGGCAGCCGACGCGTCGGGATGATGCAGTCGGGACGGACTGCTGTCTGCCATCGGTGAACACCACCCCGAGCGGGCGCAACGGTCATTACCGTCCAGTCGCATGACGACGGTCACAACCCGTACGGTCGAATACCCGGCCGACAACCTGACGATGATCGGATACCTCGCGCTCCCGGCCGGTGCCGAGCGCCGGCCCGCAGTCCTGATCGGACCCGAGGGGATGGGGCTCAGCGATGTCGAGCGCCGACGGGCCGAGGCTCTGGCCGAGCTGGGGTACGTGGCGCTGGCCTTCGACCTCCACGGCGGACGCTATCTGGAAGACCCAGAGGAGATGGTGGCCCGTTGCATGCCGCTGCTCGCCGATCCCGACCGCATGCGGGGAATCGGTCACGCCGCGCTCAACGTGCTGCGTGCCGAACCGCGGGCCGACCCCGACCGGACCGCCGCCGTCGGCTACGGCACCGGGGGTGCAGTCGCACTGGAACTCGGGCGCGATGGCGTCGACCTGCGCGCGATCGGGACAGTCAACGCACTGACCACGGGCCGACCGGGCGAGGCGGCACGCATTCGCTGCCCGGTATGGGCCGGGGTCGGGTCGGAAGACCCGATCATGCCGCCCGCGCAACGGGAGGCGTTCACCGCAGAGATGCAGGCCGCGGGCGTCGACTGGCGCCTCGTGGTCTACGGAGGAGCCCTTCACGCCTTCCACCACCCACCGGTCGACCACGCCGCGCCTCCCGGCGTCGGCTACCACCCACGGCACGCACAGCGAGCCTGGCATGACATCGTCGCCCTGCTCGCCGAGTGCCTGCCCGTCACGGATTGATCCGATCGGCTCCTGGTACTCACTCCTGCCCGCCGTCGTCGTCCTCGTCGTACTTCGTCGCCCGGAGCAGGAGGGCGTTGAGGACCAGGCCGAACGCCATGCCGGACTACGAGGCGTTGTCGGTGGCAACCCTCTCCGGCTTCACCCCGCCGTCTGCGGCGCCGGCAGGTCAAGCACCCCATCGTCGAGCGCCGGGACCAGCAGGCCCATGGGCAGAACCGCGGCAGCAAGGGCGGGTGGTCCACCGGCTTCGTCCAGGCCAGGTATGCCCGCAGGAACGAGATCGAGCGAATGGTCAACGCCCTCAAGTCGTCCGTGCCGTGGCCACTCGATACGACCAACGGGCTTACGTCTTCCACGGCACAGTCGGGGCACGCCAGGTGGTAGAAGTCGTCCGTGAAGTCTCCCAGGACGGCACTCCAGTGGTACTCCTCCATGGCCGCGAGCGAATCGAGGAAAGCCGCGAGGTAGTCGACCGGACGCGATTGCAGGTGCTGGTCCAGCAGCGTGCGGAACTCCGAGATCTCGTCGGAGCAGTCCGCCAGCAGGTCGTCGCAGCCATGGTGTCCTGCCGCGCGTCGCAGGATCGTTCCCGCCAGTCCACGCGCCGGTGCGCTCCTGGAGGCAAGACGCATCAGCCGCGGCAGGGCGGCAAAGCCGGCGGGGAAGACGAGGTCGTGTTCGAGGACCAGCCGGTGTCCCAGCTCCTCCCATACTTCGGCGTTGTCCTCGAGTTCCACCTGTTCCAGAAGCGCGGGGACTCGATCGACATCCCCGTAGCAGTCGTGCATCTGCGTCCAGTTCACCACCTGGGAATTAAAACGTCCCATGGCAGCCGGGCCAGCCGCCTCTGTTCCTGACTCATCGGACACGCCCTAGGTGTATTGACCCGCAGCGTTGTTGACGCGGCTGATGGGCGGGTGTCCGCCGAGTGCGGTGTGGCAGCGGTGGTGGTTGTAGGTGTGCAGGAAGTCTGCCAGGGCCGCGGTCCGCTCGGTGTTCGAGGTGGAGGGCCGCAGGCAGGCCCACTCGTCGAGGAGGGTGCGGTGGAAGCGTTCACCAGCCACCGTCAACAACGCTCGTGATCAATACATCTAGGCCATGTCTCCCGACTGCTCTTGGGCACTGAGACATGAGGGTCTCCGCCGTGCTCATAGACTTATGACGTGGCATTCATGAGCACCCCGCACTGCTGCTTCCTGTGAGTGGAAGGCGCTGAGGGCGATGCCGGACGGCGTCGCCCTCCTTGGTGTGCCTGCTGCGCGAACCGCGTCCCGATGCTGCCCGTTCCTTTCTGAGGCAGTGACGCTCTGCTCGCGCAGGCACGATCCCTTCCCTTCACCCCTTGCCAGGAGTGCCTCGTGCCCGTGTCGCTTCCCCCTGCCCTCGCTCTGTCCCTCGACCTGCTGCGTTGCCCGGCGTGCCGTACGCGCCGCCTGCACCCCGGCCACGGTGCACTGCGTTGCCCGGTGGGCCATACCTTCGACATCGCCCGGCACGGCTATGCCGGCCTGCTGACGGGCACCCGCGCCACCAGCGGCGACGACGCGGCCATGGTCCAGGCCCGGGACCGCTTTCTGTCCACCGGCGCCTACGCGCCCATCCGCGAAGTCGGGGCCCGCCTGGCGGCCGATGCCGTGTCCGAGCAGGGCACGGTGGTGGATGTGGGGTGCGGCACGGGCTACTACCTGGCCGGCGTACTCGACCAGCTGCCTGGCGCCCGCGGCCTGGGGCTGGATACATCGGCGCGCGCGCTGCGCTTGGCGGCCCGTGCCCACGACCGAGCTGCCGCGGTGGCCTGGGACGTCTTTCGTCCCTTCCCGCTGGCCGACGGGGCGGCCGATGTCGTGCTGGACGTGTTCGCCCCACGCAACCCGGCCGAGTTCCACCGCGTTCTGCGCCCGACCGGTCGGCTGATCGTCATCCGGCCCACCGGGCGGCACCTGGCCGAGCTGCGTGGCCGGATGCCTGCAATGATCAAGGTCGACCCGGCCAAGGAACAGCGCCTGCACCGAGCGCTCGACCCCTTCTTCGAGGCCGTCGTCACCGAGCAGGTGGAGTGCTCCGTTCCCTTGACCAGGCTGAATGCCCTGGACCTGGTGGGGATGACGCCGAGTGCACGCCACGTGAGCCGCGCAGACCTCGACGACGGCGGCGTCCTGCCGGATCAGGTCACTGTCTCCGTGCTGGCCACCACCTACCGGTCCCGGTGACCACGAGCGGGCGCATGCGTCTGCTGACCGACGAGCGATGGACACGCCTGGTGCCCTGCCTTCCCCGCAGCGCGGGGAAGGCAGGGCGTCCGTTCGCCGACCACCGCCGCATCGTCGAAGGGATCATTCATCGGTACCGCACGGGCATTCCCTGGAGAGATCTGCCCCGCGAAGCATTCGGTCCCTGGCAGACGGTGTGGAAGCGCCATCGAAGGTGGGTGGCGGACGGCACCGGGGACACGGTTCTGGCCCAAGTGGCCGCCCAGGCCGATTCGGTCAACGGGATCGACCGGACGGTCGCGGTCGACTCGACCATCAACCGGGCCCACCAGCACGCCATGAATACGGCCCGGCCGGAGAAGGACATCAGCGCTGTCACCCGCCAGAGCAAGAACGAAACTCCGGCTACCGGGGGCGAGTCAGCCGACCACGCCATAGGCAGATCGCGTGGCGGCCTGACGACCAAGATTCATCACGCCGTGGACGGCAACGGCCGCCCACTGGCCGTCGTGGTCACCCCTGGCCAGGTCCACGACGTACAGGTCCTCCCTCTCCTGCCGGGCGACATCCGGGTCCCACGACTTGGCCCTGGCAGACCGCGCACTACACCGGACGCACTGCTCGCAGACAAGGCGTATTCCTCCAGGCGCTGCGCGTAGCCGCCGATCTCGTCGTCGCGTACGGCGCGAGGATCAGGATCAGGACCAAGAACTCCTGCGACGCCTCGGGTGGAAGGAAGCCGTCCGGTTCGGAGCAGCCCGGTTCGGGCAACGTCATCGCGCGGGGGCGTTGTGGGACGTGGTTCCCGAGTCCGTGGTCATCGGCAGCAGTCTCCGGGGAGGCGGCCATCCGGGTGCCGCCACGGGTGGGAGCGCTGTTCCTCAGCAACCTTCCCGAGGGCCTGGCCGGCGCCGGTATGGGCGGCGCCGGCCACACCGCCGGTACGTCTTTGTACTGCGGCGCTGTCCTCACCACGATCGTGGGCCCGATTTCCTCGACACCCGTGTTTGAGGTGCTGAGCCAAGTGATCCATGTGACCCATGAGGGGGCCGTATCCGCCCTCCTCGGCCTGGCACCCCGGGGCCAGAAGCCGGCCGTCCGAGGCGGGTCCGGCCCACCAGCGGGGACGGGGTCAGCCGGGCCAGGTGCCGGTCAGGCGCCGGGTGGTGGCAGCTCCCGCCCGGTCGACCGCAGCCTTGACGAGGGCGAAAATCGCCCCCTGCAGGCCTGCGGCCAGCAGAACCTCCCGCCAGGTGCGGTCCTCGTCGGTGGCATCGGGGGCGTCGTCGTCGTGGCCGATCATCTTCCACGCCTGCTTGAAAGCCGCGCCGGCCATCAGGCCGCTGACGGCGCCGAGCATCAACCCGACAGGCTTATAGGCGACCTTGGATGCCTTCACTTCCGCCTCCGGCTACGACGAACGAGCAGGAACGCCGCCAGAGCCACGGCTCCGGCGAGCAGGGGGACACGGTTGGCCCGCGCCGCGGTCGTGGCCGCCGCGGCCTTGTCGCGGACCTGTTCCGGGGTCTTGTCGGCTGCCAGGTGCCCGGCGTGGGCCGCGCTGTCGCGTACGTGAGCGGCGGCGTGGGCAGCCCTGTCGAGTACGGGATCGGGTGTCTTTTCCTTGGCCAGCTCGACTGCCTGGACGGCCTTGTGCCGGAGCTGCTCCGTGACCAGGGCCGCCTTTTCGGCGGTCTGCTCCTTGACCTCGGCTGCCTTCACCTTCGCCTGCTCCTTGACCTCGGTTGCCTTCTCCTTGGCCTGTTCCTTGACCTCGGTTGCCTTCTCCTTGGCCTGTTCCTTGACGTCGGCCTTGGCCGCCAGCGCTTCCACGGTCCGGCCGAGCTCGTCACGGGTGTGCTCGACCTGTTCGCGCAGCTGGTCCGGCGTCGGTGCGGGTCCGTCGCCCTGGGACTGGTGGCTCATCGGTGCGCCCTCTCCTTGATCTCGTCCACGTCGGCCTTGACGCTGTCGATGGTCTTCTCGGGTGCGGGACCGCCGGCCTCGGCGACCTGCTTCTTGCCGACCCCGGCCAGCACTGCCGCCACCGCCGTGAGCAGGGCGGCGACGATCAGAGCCGAGGCCCACACCGGCAGGACCAGTGCGAGGGCGGCGATACCGGCGGCGACCAGGGCCTGCGCGGCCAGGATGCCGACGAGACCGGCGCCGCCGAAGAGGCCGCCGCCGACCCCGTAGCGCTTGCCCTTCTGGGCCATCTCCGCCCGGGCCAGCCGCATCTCCGCACGGACCAGTTCCGACATCTGCTGCGAGGCCCGTGCGACGAGCTCTCCCACCGGCTCGTCCCTGCCGTGGCCGTCACTTCCAACGGCACTCATCTCATTCCTCACCTTCTTACGCATTCCGGGTGGTTTCTCCAGGCGCGCATACCCCCCGATCCGTCGGACACCCACCGATCACCGTGGCCATCCCCGGAAGGGGGAAGTGGGACGCGGGGAGGGGGCGGACCGCCCCGCTCACTCGAGGCGGCGGCGGTCCTCCTCGCTCCAGGCCCGGGTGTCCCGTGGTTCGACGTACGGCTCCTCGTCCTCGGGGTATCCGCCGGCGATCGCGCGCTGGCGGACCATCTCCGCGTCGAACTCCAGGCCCAGGAGCATGGCGAGGTTGGTGATCCACAACCACACCAGAAAGATGATCACGCCCGCCAGGGTGCCGTACGTCTTGTTGTACGAGCCGAAGTTCGAGACGTAGAACGCGAAGCCGCCCGAGGCGATCATCCAGATCACCAGCGCCAGGAAACTGCCGGGGGTGACCCACTTGAAGCCGCGGCCCTTCGCGTTCGGCGCGGCCCAGTACAACATCGCGATCATGACGGTGACCAGCACCAGCAGCACCGGCCACTTCGCGATCGACCAGACCGTCATCGCGGTGTCCCCCACGCCCAGGGCAGTGCCCGCCTGCCGTGCCAGGCCGCCGGTGAACACCACGATCAGCGCGCTGGCGACGGCCAGGACCATGAGTGCCAGGGTCAGACCGAGGCGCAGCGGCAGGACCTTCCACACGGGCCGGCCCTCGGGCATGTCGTAGACGGCGTTCGAGGTGCGGATGAACGCCGCGACGTAGCCGGAAGCCGACCAGACCGCGACCACCAGGCCCACGACCGCCAGCAGCGAGCCGATGCCCGCGTTGTCCTGCATCTGCCGGACCGCGCTGCTGATCACATCGCGCGCAGCGCCAGGGGTGAGCTTCTGGAGGTTGTCCAAGAGCTGCGTGGTGGCCGATTCCCCCGCGATTCCGAGCAGCGAGACGAGAACCAGGAGGGCGGGGAAGAGGGCCAGGACCCCGTAGTAGGTCAGAGCTGCCGCCCGGTCCGCCAGCTCGTCGTCCTTGAATTCCTTCAGCGTCCCGCGCAGCACCGCCTTCCAGGACCGTTTGGGCAGCTGCGACAGCTGATCCGGCGCCCGCTCCTCGACTTGCGGGCCCGGCCCTGCGGTCTCACCGCGTCCCCCGTCCGACGTGCGATGGTCATCCCCCTGCTGTGGTGTTCCTGTGGGCCTCATACGGGGCGCTTTTCCACTCCGTCCGCCCTCATGCAAGGGAGGGAGAACCGGACGGACAAGGCTTCGGGCGGACCGGGGGGAGGCGCCGGCCCGGCGTCGCCGGCCGCGGTCCCGGAAACCGGGCGAACCGCTCGAGGGCCTCCGGCTCACCCTCCGGCGGTGCCCTCCTCGCAGGTGCCCTCGTCGAGCGCCGCCAGCCCCTCGCTCCAGCGGGCGCGGCGCTCCGCCTCCTGCTGGTCCCACCACGGCGTGCCGCGCTCCCCGAGAGCGACCTTCGCCGTCTGCACCCGGGCCCGGGCGGCACGTTCGGCCTCCGCGTCCTGCGCGCGCAGGGCCGCGGCCACGGCACGACGCGCGGCCATGAGATGGGAACGCAGCCGCGCGGCGACGTCCTGGGGCACATCGGGGTCCGTGGCCCGCCAGCGTCTGCCGTCGACGATCACGTACCGTCCGTCGGGGGTGCGGGTGGGGCGCCGCGCATCAGCCGTCACCCTTGCAAGCCTGGCAGACGGGCGGCGCCGCGCCACTTCGGCCGACGGGGCTCAGGGGCGACGGCGCTCAGGGGCTGCCGGGGCTCAAGACCGACGGCGTTCAGGGCCGACGGAGCTCACGGGCGGCGCGCGGCCGACCAGGCGCGCGGCCGACCAGGCGCGCGGCCGACCAGGCGTGCGTCCCTCCGGCGTGCGTCCCTCCGGCGTCGCGACGCAGCATGATGGAAGGCATGCGCTCTCGGCCTGTGCTCGTCTACGACGGAGACTGCGGCTTCTGCACGACGTCGGCGAATTTCGCCGAACGACGTGTACGGCCCCGCTGCGACATCGTCCCCTGGCAGTTCGCGGACCTCGACGCCCTCGGCGTCACCCGCGAGCGTGCCGAGTACGAGGTGCTGTGGGTGACGCCGACCGGATCGGTGAACGGAGGGGCCCGGGCCGTCGCGAAGGCACTCCTGAGCGCGGGCGGGATCTGGGCACCGCTGGGCGCCGTGCTCCTGCTGCCCGGTGTGCGGTGGGCCGCCCGACACGCCTACCGGCTCGTCGCGGCCCACCGCCATCAGCTGCCGGGAGGCACACCGGCCTGCAGCACGCCCCGCCGTCCCGGGTGACCCGAGCCGGAACTCCGCGAACGGGTTCGCCCGCGCCGTCACCGCCGGTGGCCTGCGGTGCGGCGCGGGGCCTGCTGGAGCGGTCGTGCAGGCCCGGGGCACGTCCGGGGACCCGTGGGGGTGCCAGCCCTGCGGATGAGGCGTCGCGTGGGCCGGCCGTTCGGGCGGCATCGTGGCGAACCGATTCCCGATCGGTTCGGTCAGCCACGAGGGAGGTACGGGCGAAGTACGAGGGAAGTACGGGCGAAGCACAGGCACAGGCACAGGCCCCGTGGCCACGGAGCGCCGTCACTCCACGATTCGCCAGGACCGGAGCCCGTCTCGCCGCAGGGGCGGCACCAGCGCGCCTATCCGCGCGACCTCTTGTCCCCGGCTGCCTGCCTGCCCCGGAACACCACCCGCACCGTCAGGCCGCCGCCCTCCGCGTTGGCCGTCGCCGTCGCCTCGGCCCCGTGAGCCCGGGCGACGGCGTCGACGATCGACAGACCGAGGCCCGCGCCCTCCCCGGGTGCGTGAGTGCGTTCGTTCAGCCGGCGGAAGGGCTCGAAGAGCAGGGGGACCGTGCCCGACGGCACGACCGGCCCGGTGTTGGCCACCTCGATCCCGATGCCGGGGCCGGTGCGCACGTCGACCCGCCCTTGCGGGACGTTGTGCCGCACCGCGTTCGCGACCAGGTTGTGCAGAAGACGTTCCAGGAGTACGGGATCCCCCTCGACGGTCAGCGGCAGTGCCCGGACGGTGACGCGCACGCCCTGCTCCGCGGCCTCGTCGGCCAGCGCGGCCGCCGCCTGCCGGGCGAGCTCGTCCACCGCGACCCGGCGACGTTCCTTGAGACCCTGCTCGGAGGCGGCGAGGAGCAGCAGGCCCTCGATGATCCGCTTGCTGCTGTCGGCGGCCTCGATCAGCTTCGACCGCATCCGTGCCACCCGCTCCGGGGACGGATCGCCCGCGAGCCCGATCTCCGCGGCCGCCCGCTGCACGGCGAGCGGGGTGCGCAGCTCGTGCGCCGCGTTCGCCGCGAACCGCTGCTGGGCGGAGACGAGCCGCTCCATCCGGCCGAGCATGCCGTCGAAGGTGTCGGCGAGCCGCTTGAGCTCGCCGGGCGGCCCCTGGAGCGCGATCCTCTCGTGCAGGTTCTCGCCGGACAGTCGGCGTGCGGTGTCGGTGATCACGGCGATCGGCCGGAGCACCCGGCCCGCCGCCCACCAGGCGAGCGCGACCGACAGGACCGCGTAACAGACGAAGACGACCACCGAGACGGTGAGGAGCCGGTCCAGGGCGGCGGACCCCGCCGCGTCGCTCACCGTCCGCGTGATCGCCAGGGCCTCGTGCGGGACGACGCCGGTGCCCGCACTCGGTGCGGGGCTCGCGGGTGCGGCGCTCGGCATCCCGGTGGGAAAGGCGGTCGGCCAGGACGAAGGCGGTTGTTCCAGCCGCTGCGCCGGGACGGCGGTGGTGACGGCCATGCTGATCGACGAGTACATGCCTTCCTGTACGAGCACGTACACGACGCCCGTGAGCAGGGCCCCGGCGAGCACGAGCAGCCCGGCGTAGAGGGACGTCAGCCGGGCCCGCTCGCTGCGGACCGGCAGGACGCGGCCGGACCGCGCGGCGGGGGCGGTCGTCCGGGGCGCCCGTGTCCGCAGGCGCAGCGGCGCGAGGAGCCTGTGGCGGCCGTTCACGGCGCGATCCGGTAGCCGGCGCCGGGGACCGTCTCCACCGCCGGTGGTTCGCCGAGCTTGGCCCGCAGTTTGCTGAGGGTCACCCGTACGGCGTTCGTGCGGTAGCTGGTGTGCTCCTCCCAGACCTGCTCGATCAGGTCCTCGCCGCTGACCACGGCCCCCTCGGCCCGCAGCAGCGCCTCCAGGACCCCGAACTCCTTGGGCGACAGGTGCAGGTGCCGGCCGTCACGGCAGGCCTGGCGGCGGGCGGTGTCCAGGACGATCCCGCACCGCTCCAGGACGGGTGGCAGCGCGGGTCTGGCGCGTCGGCCCAGGGCCAGGACCCGGGCAAGGAGCTCGTCGTACGCGAACGGTTTGGTCAGGTAGTCGTCGGCGCCGAGTCCCAGGCCCTCGACCCGGTCCCGTACCGTCCCGGCTGCCGTCAGCATCAGGATCCGGGTCATCAGCCGCTGCTCCACCACGCTGCGGCACACGTCGTCGCCGTGCGTTCCGGGCAGGTCCCGGTCCAGGACGAGGACGTCGTACTCCCCGAGCCGCAGCTTCCGCAGGGCTTCGAGGCCGTCGGCCGCGACGTCCACGGCGAGCGCGTCCCGGCGCAACCCCTCGGCGATCATCTCCGCGAGGAACGCCTCGTCCTCCACCACCAGTACGCGCATGGCCCCTGTCTATCCGAAGGGGACCTTTCGCCGATGTAAACGAAACCGTTGAGAGAAGCGAAACGTCCCTTCGCGGCACCCTCGCCGCCATGACGATTCGACGGATCATCCGGACGGCCGCCGCCCCCTCCCTGGCCGCGGCCCTCGCCCTCTTCGCCACCGCCTGCTCGGGCTCCGCCCCGGGCGGGAAGGACGACGGGAGCGTGAGCGAGGACGGCAAGAAGGCCGACCAGGCCTTCGAGCACCGCACGTGCCTGCGTGAGCAGGGCCTCGACGTGCCCGAGCCCAAGCCCGGCGAGAACGGCGTGGGACTCACCATCAGCGGCGACGGCATGTCGAAGGAGAAGATGGAGAAGGCGTTCAGGGCCTGCGCGGGCAAGGCCGGCGGCGCGGGGTTCGGCAAGGAGCCGACGCAGGCCGACAAGGACAAGGCGCTCGCGTACGCGAAGTGCATGCGCGAGAACGGCTTCGACATGCCCGACCCGAAGTTCGACGGCGGGGCGCAGCAGGCCCTGCCGATGCCGCGGGGCGCGCAGAAGCAGAAGTTCGAGAAGGCCGCCGAGGCGTGCGAAGGCGTGGCCCGATGAGCGGCGGCGCGGCGGACACGGGCACGGGCGGGCGACGGCCGCTGGGGCGGCGCCGGCTCGGGTTCGCCGTCCTCGCGATCGTCGCCGTCGCGGGCGGCGGCGTCGGAGTCACCGCCCTGACGACCCCGCAGCGCCCCCCGGCCGACCAGGCGGGCACCAAGGGGCTGCCGCCCGCCACGGCCCCTGTCACCCGGGGCGACCTCACGGACAGCTCCCAGCAGGACGGCACCCTCGGTCACCTCGGGGAGCGGAAGATCAACGCGGGCGGCCCCGGTGGCACCCTCACCTGGCTCGCCCCGCCCGGTTCCGTCGTGAAGCGGGACGAGCGGCTCTACGAGGTCGACGGCGAGGCCGTCCGGCTGATGTACGGGGACCGGCCCATGTACCGGACCCTGAAGACCGGCGACGAGGGCACGGACGTACGCCGGCTGGAGGAGAACCTCGCCGCCCTCGGGTTCACCGGCTTCGACGTCGACGAGGAGTACACCGCGAAGACCGCCGCGGCGGTCGAGCGCTGGCAGAAGTCCCACGGCCTGAAGCAGACCGGCACCGTCGGACCGGACCGGATCGCCTTCGCGGGCAGCGCGGTACGGGTCAAGGAGGCGGGCTCCGCATCGGGTGCGGACTCGGGCGGCGGGGGCCGGATCGCTCCTGGCGACCGGGTCACGCCGGGCTCCCCGGTCCTCACCGTGACCGGCTCCGAGCGGGTCGTGAGCTTCAAGGTGCCCGCCCCGGAGGCCGGATCGCTGAGGACGGGGACGCGGGTGCGGGTCACGCTCCCGGACGGCACGCGGCTGCCGGGGAAGGTGTCTGCGGTCGGCAGGACCGCGACGGCGGGTGACGACCCGCAGGACAAGACCCCGAAGATCGACATCACCGTCTCCTTCGACGACCCCGCCGAGGTCAAGGGCGTCGACCAGTCCCCGGTCACCGTCGAGCTCGCCGGCGAGACCCGCCGGGACGTCCTCTCCGTACCCGTCAACGCCCTGCTCGCCCTCCCCGACGGCGGATTCGGCGTCCAGGTCGTCGAGAACGGCGCGGCGCGGGACGTCGAGGTGGAGCTCGGCATGTTCGCACAGGGCAGGGTCGAGATCAGCGGCGGCGGGCTGCGCGAAGGCATGAAGGTCGGGGTGCCGTCCTGATGACCGGCACACTGCGACCCGTCGAGGAACCCGGCCCGCTGCCGGGCCCGGTCCACGTCCCCGTCTCCGCCCACGTCCCCGTCTCCGCCCACGTCCCCGTCTCCGCCCACGTCCGGGTGCCGGTCGTGGAGCTCAGCGGCGTCGTCAAGGAGTACGCGGGCGGCGTCCGCGCCCTCGACGGCGTCGACCTCTCCATCGGCGAGGGCGAACTCGTCGGCATCGTCGGCCCTTCGGGCTCCGGCAAGTCGACCCTGCTCCACATCGTCGGCACCCTCGACCGGCCGACCGCCGGCACGGTCGCGATCGCCGGCCACGACGTCGCCGCGCTCACCGACCGGCGCCTCTCCGCGCTGCGCGCCCGCCACATCGGCTTCGTCTTCCAGGCCTTCCACCTGGCCCCGGGCGTCACCGCCGTGGACAACGTCGCCGAGGGACTGCTCTACTCCGGCCTGCCCCGGGCCCACCGCCGCAGGTTGGCCGCCGAGGCACTGGCCCGGGTCGGCCTCGCGGACCGGACCGGACACCGGCCGCACGAGCTGTCCGGCGGTCAGAAGCAGCGCGTCGCCATCGCCCGCGCGGTCGTCGGCCGGCCCGACCTGCTGCTCGCCGACGAGCCGACCGGGGCTTTGGACACGGCGTCCGGCGAGGCGGTCATGGAACTGCTGCACGCCCTGAACGAAGAAGGCGCCACCATCGCCGTCATCACCCACGACACCGAGATCGCCCACCGCCTGCCGCGACAGGTCCGGATCCGCGACGGGAAGGTCGTCGCGGACTCGGCCCGGGGAAAGGTCGTGGTCTGATGCCCGGCAAACGGAGGACCTCCCGGGCCGTCGGCCGGGGAGCCGTCGCGCTCAAAGCCCGCCGGCTCGGCCCGCGCGACGTCCTGCACGTCGGCTCGGCCGGGCTGCGCACCCGGCCCGTGCGGGTGGTGCTGTCGGCGCTCGGGATCGCCATCGGCATCGCGACGATGATCGCGGTGGTGGGCATCTCGGCCTCCAGCCAGGCGCAGTTGCTCCGACGACTCGACGCCCTGGGGACGAACACGCTGGTCGCCAAGCCCGGCGAGGGGATGTTCAGCGGACAGGAGGTGAAGTTGCCCAAGGACGCCGTCGGCATGGTCGGCCGCATCGAGGGAGTGGAGGAGGCCGGAGCCAGCGGGGACCTCCAGCACACGGTGCGCCGCTCGCAGGCGATCCCGAAGGAGGAGACCGGCGGCATCGCGGTGAAGGCCGCGACCGAGGGGCTGCTCGCCGTGCTGCGCGGCACGGCGGCGTCCGGCACCTGGCTGAACGCCGCCAACGGCCGCTATCCCTCCGTGGTGCTCGGGCACGTCGCCGCCGAACGCCTCGGCATCGACCGACCGGGCCGGCAGGTCTGGATCGACGACCGGTACTTCACCGTCGTCGGCGTCCTCGACCCGCTGCCGCTCGCCCCCGACATCGAGCGCTCGGCGCTGGTCGGCTGGGAGGCCGCCCAGCGGCTGCTCGGCTTCGACGGGCATCCCACAGCGGTGTACGAGCGGTCGACGGACGCCTCCGTCCGGCAGGTCCAGCGGCTCCTCGCCCCGACGATCGACCCGCAGAACCCGCAGAACGTGTCGGTGAGCGACCCGTCCGCGGCACTCAAGGCGAAGGCGGCGACGGAGGGTGCGTTCTCCACCCTGCTCCTCGGACTCGGCGGAATCGCCCTGCTGGTGGGCGGCGTCGGAGTCGCCAACACCATGATCATCTCGGTTCTGGAGCGACGTCACGAGATCGGGCTGCGCCGCTCGCTCGGCGCGACGCGGGGCCAGATCAGGATCCAGTTCGTCACGGAGTCCCTGATGCTGTCGGGCCTCGGCGGCATCGTCGGCGTGGCCCTGGGCGCGGTGGCGACGGCCGTGTACGCGTCCACGGGCGGACTGCCCTGGGTGGTCCCGCCCTGGGCGGCCGGGGCCGGCTTCGTCGCGACCCTCGCGATCGGTACGGTGGCGGGCCTGTACCCGGCGGTCCGCGCCGCCCGCCAGTCACCGACCCTGGCGCTCGCGGCGGCGTAGCGACCGATCTCACGGCCGACCCGCTGGACCGGAGGCGGCCGACACCCTTCCGTCGGCTCTTGGACTGACCGCGCGGGACGCCACGGCCGTCCCGCGCGGTCCGCCCGTCGAATCGTCTCGACGTGGCCGCGTGCCGGGGGAGCCGGACGGGGCCAGGGGCTTTGTGAAGCCCACCGACATCGCTCCCCAGTCCCGGACGTCTTCGTCAAGGCCTGACGCCCCGGCCTGAAACTCAGTAGAAGATCGTGCACTTCGTCACGGCGTCGTCGACGCAGTGGGTCTCGATGGGATCGAGGCCGTGACAAGAGGTGGCGAAGCAGGTCGCCGGCGCCTTCGTCGGTGCCCCCGCCACCGCTTCCGGCGCGGCCTGTGCGGGGGTGGAAACGGCTGAGGCGGTGGCTGCCGCCGTGATCAGGACCGCGGCGAGCGCCACCGCCGGCCGGCGTCTGCTCATCATGACGGTTCCTTCCGGTGGAACGTGGTGCGTGGGACACCAACTCACCGAGTTCCAGGACACACCCGCTGACCAGCGGGTGCAACCGGTTCCCCGCGGCGTGTTGTTGAACGTGCACGCCTTGCCGCTGGACCGTGCGGCGCCATCCTGCCCACGTGGCCGCTGGAACGACCGTGGAGCGGTCGGCGTGGGGCCCGCGGGTCGGTGCGGGCCCCACGCCGTTTCCCGTCTACGCCGTGGAGCACGTGAGGGGGAGTGCGAGGCGGCAGTGGATCAGGGTTCTGGGAGGCGTGGGCCGCGAAGGTCCGGCGGAGCGGCGGTGGCGAGAGGGGCGGGGTTCCCGATGCACCATCAGGACCGCTGCCAGCATCGGGCCGCACGTCATGAGTACGAAGGTCATGACGTGGCCCCCGCCGTCCGTCGGCCGACCGGGGCCGCCGTCCGTCGGCCGGCCGGGGCCGCCGTCCGTGGGCCGGCCGGGCCCGCCGTCCGTGCCGAGCCGTCGGCCGCAGCCGCGGTCAGGAGGCGTCGAACGGCCCGGGAGCGGTTCGCCAGGGTGAGGCGGCGGCCGTGCCGGGGCCACCAGTCGAGGGCGGCGAGGAGGCTGGAGTCGCAGAAGGTGACCTGCGCCGTGTCCAGTACGAGCCCGGTGTAGCCGTCGGCCGCTGCCGAGGCCAACAGCGCGCGCAACGGAGCGACGCTGTAGCAGTCGATCTCCCCGACGAGTCGGACGACCAGGGTGGTGCCGAGAGTGGTGCAGGAGTCGACGACTATGACGCCGGGCGCGTTGTCCGCGCCCGAGTCGTGCACGGCGGGAAGGACGGGGACGGCGAGGGGGACGGGCAGTATCGGGGCTGTGCTTGAGGTACTCACACTTCATCAACGCCTCGCGCACGGCGCTGGGAGACGGGGCACGCGCCCCTTTCACCCCATGTGAGCAGCATCGATCCCCAGCACGGGCGAAAGATGCCACCCGTACGAGTCGGATGAGGAGTGTGCACCCGGCCTCGGGCTGCGGTGTTTCGAGGGTGCACCGGAGCGCGGGCCGGCTCTTCTGCCCGCCACCGCGGGCGGTGCTGTCTGGTTGCCCTTCGGCCTCCGGTGCCCCGCCTTCCCTCCGGTGGTCGTCCCCTCTCCGCGCTCTGCCCCTGTGCGTCCTCAGATTCGATGCGTCCCGGTCGCGGGCCGCCCCTTGACTTACGGACGCCATGGTTTCAGAGTTCATGCGCAGAGCTGAGTGTTGTGAAGCTATTTGATGCAAATTCACGTAACTGTTGTGCGTAACGCCTCCACCTCGGAGAGCACACATGAAGCGTACCCACAGAGTGCTGTGCGCGGGCGCGGCCGTCGTCATGGCCGGCACCGCACTGGCGGTCACCGGAAGCACCGCGCAGGCCCGTCTCGACTGATGATCAGCACCGACGTCCGCAAGATGGCGGCGGACCCGAACGCCTACGCGGAGCAGCTCGCGATCCTGCGGAGCAGCTCGGGATCCTGAGGAACGCGGACATCATCGCGGTCGACCAGGACTCCCTCGGCGCCGGTGGCTACCTCGCCTCCCGCGACAACCCCTCCGCGAGCGCGGGCGTCGACGTGGTGGTCAAGCCGCTGGCCGGCGGCAAGCGCGCCGTGACCGTGGTCAACAAGAACGCGACCGCCACCACGTACCGGCTCGACCTCGCCAGGGTCGGCTTCGGGAACCGGACCTGCGGCCGCACCGCCCGCGACCTGTGGAAGCACACGAACTTCCAGGTCACCGACTCCATCACCGCCACGATCGGCTCGCACGACAACGCGATGTACACGATCGAGCCGGGCACCTGCGGAACGGCGACCCCGACCGGCATGATCCAGTCGGCCCAGCCCGCGTTCCAGGCCCAGCCGTTCTGCCTGGACGCCAACGGCACCTCGGCCGGCGCCGAGGTGTCGTTCTGGGACTGCCACGGCGGCACCAACCAGCAGTGGATCCGCCACACCAACGGGACCATCGCCTCCCTGCGGACCCCGTCCCTGTGTCTCTCCGGTGACACGGCCGGTCTGAGGCTCGCCGGCTGCGACAGCACCGACACCAAGCAGGCCTGGACCTAACGGCGTTCCGGCCGGCTGTGTCAGGCGAACGGCCAGTGCGTCGACATAGCGGGCGGCGTCCTCAACGACAGGAACGCCGCGGTCGCCCCGTACTCCTGCGGCACCCACCAGCCCAACCAGCCCTGGAGCGCTCCCTTCGGCGCCCCTCCCGCCGGCACGGCCGGCACCCTCGTGGACGGAGGTCTCCTCACCGGCGGAGGTCTTCTCATCGCACGGGGGCCCGGCCGCCGGGGCGGCCGGGCCCCCGTCGGGTGGCGACGGGTCAACGGCCGGCCAGCACGCCCAGCAGCCGGGTCACCTCGGCGGTCACGGCGTCCCGCGCGGGACCCAGGTACTTGCGCGGGTCGGCGACGGCCGGGGACTCGGCCAGCCGTTCCCGCACCGTGCGGGTGAAGAGCTGGTTGAGGTGGGTCGAGATGTTCACCTTCGTCATCCCGGCGGTGACGGCCTTCGCGAGGTGCTCGTCGTCGACGCCCGAGGAGCCGTGGAGCACGAGCGGCACGTCGACCGCGTCCTTCAGGCGTGCGATGAGGTCGAGGTCGAGCACGGCGTCGCGGGTGAGCATGGCGTGCGAGCTGCCCACGGCGACGGCGAGGGCGTCCACCGCCGTCGCATGGGCGAACTCACGGGCCTCGTCGGGGTCGGTGCGGACGCCGGGGGCGTGGGCACCGTCCTTGCCGCCCACTTCGCCGAGTTCGGCCTCGACCCAGACGTCGGCCCGGTGGCAGTGGTCGGTGATCATGCGGGTGGCGGCGATGTTCGCCCGGTACGGAAGCTTGGACGCGTCGAACATCACGGAGGTGAAGCCGAGTTCGACGGCCTCCTCGACGAGCTCCGCGGATTCGGCGTGGTCGAGGTGCACGGCCACCGGAGCGGTCGAGGCACGGGCGATCGCGAGCGAGGCGAGGGCGATCGGGGCGAGCGCGCCGTGGTACCGGGCCGTGTTCTCGCTGATCTGCAGGATGACCGGCAGTCCGGCGTGCTCGGCTCCGGTGACGATCGCCTCGGCGTGTTCGATCTGTACGACGTTGAACGCGCCGACGCCCGTGCCGGCCGCTCGCGCGGGCCCGATGATGTCGTCGGTGGGGGACAGAGGCATGAGTGATCTCCAGGAAGCGCTGACGACGGTACGGCCGGTCGCGGGGACGCCGGTGTCCACACGGCCGGCCGTGGAGGTGCGGAGGACTGCGGTGGGAGAAGGGCTGCCGATGGCGGGCGGGGCCCCGTGCCCCGTGGCCCTTTGGTCACGGCGGCACGGCGGCACGGCGGCCGTCAGGCGTCCGCGGCCTCGAGGATGACGGAGCGGGTGAGGTTGCGCGGCCTGTCGGGGTCGAAGCCCCGGGCCTCGGCGAGGTGGACGGCGAGCCGCTGCGCGCGGACGAGGTCGGCGAGCGGGTCGAGGGCATCGGCCCGGTCGCCGGAGTCGGCGGAGCAGATGCCGCCGACGCGGGCGATGTCGTCGGTCAGACCCTGGGGCGCGGGACCGAAGAGCCAGGCGACACGGCCGGGTCCGGTGATGCTGATGGGCCCGTGGCGGTACTCCATGGCGGGGTACGCCTCGGTCCAGGCTCCGGCCGCCTCGCGCATCTTGAGACCGGCTTCGAGTGCGAGGCCGTAGGTCCAGCCGGTGCCGAGGAACGTGAACTGCTCCGCGTCGCACACGGTGCTGTCCAGCGGCTCGGCGATCGCACGCGCGGCGTCCTCGACCGCCCGAGCGAGCGGGTGCACGCCGGAGGGCAGGGCGTCCTCGGCTTCCAGGTGCGCGCGCAGCAGGGCGAGGGCGGTGGTCGCGAACCGGGTCTGGACGACGGACTGTTCGTCGGCGAAGTCGAGCACGGCGACCGCGTCGGCGGACGTCATGACGGGGGTCGTGGGATCGGCGGTGATCGCGCCGGTGGCGATGGTGCCCTTGACCCGGTGGAGGACGTCGAGGACCTCGGTGGTGGTGCCGGAGCGCGTGATGGCGACGACGCGGTCGTAGGACCGGCCGTGCGGGAACTCGGAAGCCGCGAAGGCGTCGGTCTCGCCGTGGCCTCCGCTCTCGCGCAACTGCGCGTAGGCGAGGGCCATGAACCACGAGGTGCCGCAGCCGATCACGGCCACTCGCTCGCCGCGCCGGGGCAGCGCGTCGGAGAAGGCGGTGACGGACGCGGCCGCCCGGCTCCAGGTGTCCGGCTGAGAAGCGATCTCGACGGCAGTACGGGAAGTCTCGAAGGTGGTCACGGGATTCCTTGGGCTCGCAGGAGAGTCGGAAGAGGCAGGAGAGGCGGGGAGCGGCCGCGCGTCAATGCTGTGTTACGCGCATGATGTATGTCAATTAATGCTCGAAAGATTCTTGTTTCGAGCAGATGTGAACAGAACCTCTTCGGTGAGGCAGGGGTTGAGGTGCGCAGCGGACCTCAGCGAGTACGCGCGGAGGCCGGCGCGCCCGCGCTCACCGCGGACACGCGAACCTCCCGGCGGAACCGGGAGTGGACCCCCGCGTCGACGTCACCGGCGACGGCGCACGGCACGGCGGCGGCCGACAGCGCCACCGCCTCGCGGAGCATGTCCGGCCAGGACCGTCGGGCGGCGAGTCCCGACGCGATCGCGGCCACACAGGCGTCGCCCGCCCCGGTCGGGTTGCCGGACAGCGTCTCCGGTGGTGCGGCGCGCCACGTGCCGTCCGGCGTGACGGCGTACAGGCCGTCCGGGCCCGCCGACGCCACCACCGCCCTCGCGCCCCGTGCGCGCAGCTCCGCGACCGCTGCCACGAGGTCGTCGTGTCCCGTCTCCTCCGCGATCTCGGCGGCATTGGGCTTGATCACGTCGGGGCCCGCCTCCAGGGCGGCGGTCAGGGCGGAACCCGAGGTGTCGAGCACCGTCACCGCACCTTCCGCGGCGGCTCCCCGGATCAGGCGCGCATACGCGTCCGTGGGCACGCCCGGAGGCGTGCTCCCGCTCAGGACGACCACGCTCGCGCCTCGTACCAGCGAGGAGTAGTGCTCCGAGAAGGCCTCCCACTCGGCGGACGTCACGTGAGGACCGCGCCCGTTGAAGACGGTCGCGTCGCCGTCGGCGCGCGAGACGACCGCCAGGGTGCGTCTGGAGTCCCCGGCGACCTCGGTGAACGCCTCCCGGACGCCCGCCGCCCGCAGGTCGTCGCGTATCGCACGGCCGGTGGGCCCGCCGACGAGGCCGGTGGCGACCGGGGCGTGTCCGAGGAACGCCAGCACCCGGGCGACGTTGACGCCCTTGCCTCCCGCCCGCTCGTGCGCCGTGTCGACCCGGTGGGACGCCCGGGGCCGAAGCTCGGCGACGTCCCAGGTGACGTCGAGCGCCGCGTTGAGGGTGACTGTGACGATCATGAGACGGAGCTCCTGTCGAAGGGTGAGAGGTGATGGCCGGCCGCCTCCCAGGCGGTCAGACCGGCCCCCAGGCATCCCGCGCGGTCGCCGAGTCCGGCCCGGACGAGAACCGGCGCGCGCTGGAAGGTGAGGCGTGCGTCGAGTCCCTCGCGCAGGGGGTCGAGCAGCGTCCGGTCCGCTTCGGCGAGACCTCCGCCGAGGACGATCAGATCGGGGGCCAGCAGGGTGGTCGCGGCGGCCAGCGCTTCCGTGAGCCCTCGGACGGCCCGGTTCCAGACGGTTCGGGCCGTGGGGTCGCCGTCCTCGACGAACGCGGCCACTTCCGCCGCGCCGGCCACCGGGCGTCCGGACCGCTCCGCGTACGCCGTCGCGACTGCGTACGCGGAGGCCACCGTCTCCAGACAACCCCTGCCGCCGCAGGCGCAGACGGTGTCCGCGCGCACTGCCACATGGCCGAGCTCGCCGGCGAACCCGCCGGAACGCACCGGCCGGCCGTCGCAGACGAGAGCCGCGGCGATGCCCGTTCCGATGGCCACGAAGAGCACGTCCCTGTAGGTGCGCGCCGCACCCAGGAGACACTCGGCCGCGCCTCCCGCCCGGACGTCGTGGCCCAGCGCGACGGGCAGCCCGGTGCGGGCGGTGAGGACCGCGGCGAGCGGGAGGTCGCGCCAGCCGATGTTGGCCGACCACACCGCGCGCTGCAGCCCCTCGTCCACGATGCCGGGGACCACCACGCCGGCGTGCCGGACCCTGAGCCCCCGTTCCGCCGCCAGCCCCTCCAGGGTCAGCAGGGCATCGGCGATGCCGTCGACCACGGCGTCCGGCCCCTGGGACCGCGGCGTCGGGCGGTGCAGAGACGCGACCTGCCGCATGGACCGGTCCAGGACCGCGCCCTTCATGCCGGTCCCCCCGACGTCGAGAGCGAGCACGCACGGCTGGGAATCGGTCTCGACCGGGGTGCGTGAGGTGCTGGCGTCCATAGCGTCGAACCATCCAGAGTGAGTGTTCATGCTTGCTCGGAGCATAAAGTGCGCGAGTTCATTCACGCTAGATGCTTGAAACGTCCAGTGAAGGGATGCTCCCGGCCCGGAGTCGGCTCCGTCACCCATGCCGGCGTGCACGAATCCTCCGACCCGGCGATGCTCGATGCTGTCGCGCTACGATCAACTTCGCGCATGCCGCTCGTTCCCCTCCGGATGCCCGAGAGGCGGGGAGATCCGGGGTGTGCGGTCGACGACTCACTGCCACGAAGGGTGCGGCACATGTCCAAGCAGGAGCGCTGGAGCAGGCTGCTCGAATTGCTGGCCGTCGAGGGCAAGCTGGACGTGGAGGAGGCCGCCGCGAGCGTGTCGGTGTCGCCCGCCACGATCCGCAGGGACCTCGACGAACTCGCCGAGCAGCGGCTGCTCGTGCGCACCCGGGGCGGAGCGGTCGCACACGGCGTCTCGTACGAGCTGCCGCTGCGGTACAAGTCCTCCCGCAGGGCCTCGGAGAAGCAGCGGATCGCCAATGCCGTGGCGGACCTGTTGGGGGTCGGGGACGTCATCGGCCTCAACGGAGGCACGACCACCACCGAGGTGGCGCGCGCCCTGGCCCTCCGTACCGGCGCCGGGGGCGAGTCGGCCGAGACCTCTTCCGGCCCCTCGTACACGGTGGTCACCAACGCGTTGAACATCGCCGGCGAGCTGGCGGTGCGCCCCCAGTTCAAGATCGTGGTCACCGGCGGTGTGGCCCGGCCGCAGACCTACGAGCTGGTGGGCCCGTTGACGGCGGGGGTCCTGAACGAGGTGGTGCTCGACGTCGCCGTCCTCGGAGTCGACGGCATCGATCCGAAGCTGGGCGTCATGACCCACCAGGAGGACGAGGCGGGCATCAGTCGGCTCTTCGCGGAGCGCGCCCGCAAGGTGATCCTGGTGACTGACTCGTCCAAGATGGGCAAGCGCGCCTTCGCGAGGATCTGCGGCCTGGACCGGATCGACGCCATCGTCACCGATTCCGCCATCGCCCCGGACATGAGGGCGAAGCTCACCGAGGCGGGCATCGACGTGACCGCCGTCTGACGGAGCGTCCTTCCCCTGGTCGACCCCGACGACCTCACCGCCCCCGTGTCGCCCTACGGCGCACGGGGGCTTTGCTGTCCGCCTCCCCGCCGACCTGTCCGCCTCCCCGCTGAATCGGGCTCGCCCGGGGACGCGCCCCCGCGTCGTTTCCGCGAGCCACCCGCCGTCCGCCGGACGGAGTCCCTGCCGTGCGGGCTGAACGGCCTCGCGGCAGGGGGGTTCGGCATCGTTCGCGTAACGGCTCTTGGTGCCGAGGGCTGTTGTCGTGTTTACTCTGTCCGCAGATGATGCTCAGAACTGAGCGAAAACTTCGAATAACAGCCAGGTTTGTGCATTCTCCGAGCCTGTTGCTGTTCCGGACCCCCACCGGCCCCTCGCTCCCGTCGGCCGGTAGATCCAAAGGCGGTACTGACGATGAACAAGCGGTTGTTCGTGGTGGCCTGCACCCTCGGTGCCCTCTCCCTCACGGCGTGCGGTGGCGGCCAGGGCGACGGCGGCTCGGCGAACGGCGAGGTGACGCTGAAGCTCGTCGCGGCGGACTACGGGGACAAGGCGTCGAACAGCTCGACGGCGTACTGGAAGGACGTGGCGGAGCGCTTCACCGCCGCGAACCCGAAGATCAAGGTCGACGTCCAGGTGATCAACTGGAACGACATCGACGCCCAGGTCAAGACGATGATCCAGAGCGGGAACGTGCCGGACGTCCTCCAGACGGGCGGCTACGCCGACAAGGTCGCCGACGACCTGCTGTACGAGGCGGACGAGGTGCTCTCGGAGAAGACGCGGGCGAACCTCATCGACAGCTTCGCCAAGGCCGGTGAGGTCGACGGCACGCAGTACGGCATACCGTTCGTCTCCTCCGCGCGCGCCCTCTTCTACAACAAGGCGATCTTCGCGAAGGCCGGCATCCCCCAGGCCCCCGAGAGCTGGGCCGACGTGAAGGCCGCCGCGGAGAAGATCAAGGCGAAGGTGCCGGGCGTGACCCCGTACGCGCTGCCCCTCGGCCCGGAGGAGGCCCAGGGCGAGTCCCTGATCTGGGAGCTCGGCAACGGCGGCGGGTACACGGACGCCAAGGGCGCGTACACGCTCGACGCCAAGGCCAACGTCGAGGCGTTCTCCTGGCTGAAGGCGAACCTCGTCGCGCCCGGCCTGACCTACGCCAACCCGGCCACCACCGACCGCAAGACCGCTTTCGCCGACTTCGCGGCCGGCAAGACCGCGATGCTCAACGGCCACCCGTCCCTCATCCAGATGTCCAAGGACGGAAAGGTCGACTACGGCGTGGCGCCCATCCCCGGCAAGTCCGGGGCGCTGGCCTCCACCCTCGGCGTGGCCGACTGGATGATGGCCTTCAAGGACGGCGGACACAAGGAAGAGGTCCGCAAGTTCCTCGACTTCGCGTACTCCAAGGAGAACACGCTGAAGTTCGACGAGACGTACAACCTGATGCCGGTCACCGAGGACACGCTCCAGGAGATGACCACCAACGGCAAGCACAAGGACCTGGAGCCGTTCTTCGCCCTGCTGCCGAAGGCGGTGTTCTACCCGCTGGGCGACACCACCTGGGACGCCGTCTCCGCCGAGATCAAGAAGAGCGGCGGCACGGCCGTCGACGACCCGGCGAAGGCCCTGGGCGAGCTGCAGAAGAAGGCCGAGGCCGCGGTCGCCGACCAGTAGGCACCCGCACCGCACCGTCACGGAAGGCACCCCTCGTGTCCACCAGTTCATCCACCGCCCGCCCCGCCCGCAAGGGCCGGGGCGGCCTGGCCCGCCTCGGCCCGCTGCCCTGGATCGGCCCCGCCGTCCTGCTCATCGCCCTGGTCGTCCTGTGGCCCGTCTACGAGATGGTCCGGACGTCCTTCCTGAAGATCAGCAGCAGCGGCTTCGTGCGCGGCTCGGCCGGATTCGACAAGTACGAGCAGCTCTTCGAGGAACCGTCGCTGCCCTCGGTCGTCCTCTCCACCGTGGTGTGGACGCTGGTCGTGGTCACCGCCACCATGGTGATCTCCCTGGCCCTGGCCCAGCTGTTCAACCAGAGGTTTCCCGGCCGCCGCCTCACCCGCTGGGCACTGATCGCACCCTGGGCCGCCTCCCTGGTGATGACCGCCATCGGCTTCAAATGGATGCTCAACCAGACCGCCGGCGTCCTCAACACCCTCATGACGGACCTCGGCCTCATCGACGGTCCGAAGGACTGGCTCGGCGACCCCGCCACCGCCTGGCCCTGGATGATGTCCGTCGCCGTCTTCGTCTCGCTTCCGTTCACCACCTACACCCTGCTCGCCGGACTCCAGACCGTCCCCGCCGAGATCTACGAAGCCGCCAAGGTGGACGGCACGAACAACTGGCAGACGTACCTGAGGATCACCCTGCCGCTGCTGCGCCCCGCGCTGCTCGTCGGCATGGTCATCAACCTCATCAACGTCTTCAACTCGTTCCCCGTCATCTGGAGCATGACCCGCGGCGGCCCCGACAGCGACACCGCCACCACCACCGTCTTCATGTACCAGATGAAGAACGCCGACATCGGCCAGTCCGCCGCGATGTCCGTCGTCAACTTCGGCCTCGTCGTCGTCATGGTCGTCCTCTTCCTCAAGGCCAGCCGCTGGAACCAGGAGGAAAGCCGATGACCCAGCAGACCTACGCCCCCCGGCCCGCCGCCGCCCCGTCCGTCGTCCCCGCCGGCGAGCACCGTGCCCGGACCCGACGCTCGCGGACGCCGAGGCCGCGCACCCTGCTGATCGCGGCGATCGCCTGGTTCCTGGCCGCCGTGTTCCTCGTGCCGTACGCGGAGATGATCATCACCGCCCTGCGGCCGGCGCACGAACTGCGGGACGCCACGTACTTCCCGAGCGAGTTCGAGTGGGCGAACTTCGTCGACGTGTGGCGCGAGTCCCACCTCGGGGACAACCTCCGCGTCACCCTGCTCGTCGCGGCCGGATCGACCCTGCTGGTCCTGCTGGTGGCCGTCCCCGCCGCGTACTACACCGCGCGCATGAGGTTCCGCGGCCGCAAGCTCTTCCTGCTGCTGGTGCTCGTCACCCAGATGTTCCAGCCGACGTCCCTGCTCGTCGGTCTCTACCGCGAGTTCTACCAGCTGGGCATGCTCAACTCCGTGTGGACCCTGATCCTCTGCAACGCGGCCTTCAACCTGGCCTTCGCGATCTGGATCCTCACCGCCTACTTCTCCGCCATCCCCGAGGCCCTCGAAGAGGCGGCCATGATCGACGGACTCGGCCGCGGAGGCGCGCTCCTGCGGATCACCCTGCCGCTCGCGATGCCCGGCGTCGTCACCGCGATGATCTTCACCTTCATCGCCGCGTGGAACGAGTTCGTCATGGGCCTGACCCTCTCCACCGTCCCCGAGAGCCAGCCGCTGACCGTCGGCATCAACAGCTTCATCGGCAATTACACCGTCCAGTGGAACTACCTCTTCGCGGGCTCGGTCATCGCCATCGTGCCCGTCGTGATCCTCTTCGCGCTCATCGAACGCAAGGTCGTCTCCGGCCTCACCGCCGGATCCGTCAAGTAAGCGCGCCTGCCGCCCGCTCCCTGCCGTCCGTCCCGCGGCCGGCAGGGAGCGGGCCCCTTCCGTCCCGCGCGGCGAAGGGGAACGCCCGTGCCCGGGCACCGCCAGGCCTTCACCGCCGCAGTGGCGGCGCCGGTCCTCTCGGTGCCGTCGCGGCGGGCTGTTCCGGCCTCGTCGGCGGGGGAGCAGCCACCCTGCGGCTCGTGACCGCCGGGAAGGGGCGGCCTCGGCCTCAGGCGAGGCCCGCCGCGATGGCCCGGCGGACGGCGTCGGCGCGATCCTTGATGTCCGCCTTGGCGAACAGGTTGTTGATGTGAGTCTTGACCGTGGCCTCGCTGATGAACAGCTTCTGGGCGATCGCCCGGTTCGGCAGGCCCTGGCCGATCAGGGTGAGCACCTCGCGCTCGCGGGGCGTGAGGTCCCCGGGCAGCGGCTGCCCGGGCGCCGGGGACTTCGTGCGGACGGTGGCGAGGAGACGGTCCTGCACCTCGCGGTCGAGGACGGACTGCCCCGCGGCGGCGGCGCGGATCGCGCGGGCGATGTCCTGGCGCCCGGCGTTCTTGGTCAGGTAGCCCCGCGCCCCGGCGCTCAGCGCGGCCAGGATCGAGTCGTCGTCGGCGAAGGTGGTCAGCACGACCACCGCCACCTCCGGGTGCTCCTCCGTCAGCCGCCGGGTCGCCTCGGTGCCGTCCATCCCGGGCATGCGCAGGTCCATCAGGACCACGTCCACGGGCCCCGCCGCCACCGCCGTGAGCACCTCGGTGCCGTCGGCCGCCGCCGCGACGACCTCGATGTCCCCGGACAGGTCGAGGACCGCGGCCAGCGGCTCGCGCACCGCCGCCTGGTCGTCGGCCACGACCACCTTCAACCGCCTTGTGTCCTGCGTGGGTTCGCTCATCCTGGGATCACTGCCTCCACCTGCCATCCGCCCGCGTCCGGTCCTTCGGTGACCGGGCCCGCGGTGATCGTCCCTTCCATCAGGGCGACCCGCTCGCGCATGCCGATCAGCCCCATCCCGCTGCCGGCGCCCGTGCTCACCGTACGGGTCGCCGGACCGTTGCGGACGATCAGTGTCGTCGACGCGGCGCCGAACGTCAGCTCCACGCGCACCTCGCCGCCGGGCGCGTGCCGCGCCGCGTTGGTCAGCGACTCCTGGGCGATCCGCAGCAGGTTCTGGGTCACGCGGGACGGCACCTCGCGGACGGTTCCGGCAACGGTGAGCGCGTCGCGGCGGCCGGAAGTCTCCAGCATCGCGGTGAGGGTCTCGACAAGCGGCAGTGCGTCCTCGCGCAGCGCGTGCACGGTCCACTGCGCCTGTTTCAGGCTCTCCTTGACCATGCTGTGCGCCTTCTGGTTCGCCTCGCGGACCCGGTCCAGGTCGCCGGTGTCGATCAGCGCGTCCGCCAGCTCCAGCTGCATGTTGATGCCGGCCAGGGAGTGGGCCAGGACGTCGTGGACGTCACGGGCGATCCGGCTCCGCTCGGTCAGGACGGCGGTCCTGGCCTCGGCCCGCGCCGCCCGCTCCGCCGACTCGGCCGCCGAAATGGCCGCGACGAAGGCCTGCCGGCGGCTGCGGTTGAGGATGCCGACCAGGACGGGACCACCGGTGGTCAGGCCCAGCGCCCAGGGCAACAGGTTGTGGCCGGGGCCGAGGCGGAAGTACAGGACGGCTCCGCACAGCAGACTGCACAGGGCCGCCAGGGGGAGCGACTGCCGGGGTTCGAGGCGGACCCCGATGTGACCGACGAGGAAGTACGCGAAGAGGTAGCCGGAGCCGGTGTCGCTGACGCCGATCAGGGCCGCCGCCGCCACGATGCCCAGGGTCAGCCAGACCAGGACGAGGCGCGGCGGGATCCAGTCCTCCGGCAGGTGCCGTGCCGCCAGGGCGACGGAGTTGACCAGGAGCAGGACGGTCACCACCAGCCCCTGGCCGCTCAGGCCCAGCGGCCGGACCGTCCAGAACGCCGCGACGACGACGAAGACGGTCAACGCCCTCTGGACCTGGGGGTCCTGACCGGGAATCGGCCGGGGGCCGGCCCCCGGATGCGGGGTCGGCCCGTGATCCGGGAGGTGCTGGGCTTCAGTCACGGCGCGACCATAACCCATGGTCAGGCCGTACGGTCGGGCGTGGGCGTGGGCGTGGGCGTGGGTGCGGGTGTGGGCGTGGGTGCAAGGCGTGCGGTCGTGGTGGGGGCCTGGTGGTGGGTGAGGGTTCGGCTGCGGATGAGGATGGTGGCGAGTCGTGTGACGACTTCGGTGAGGGCCATCAGGACGAAGGCGGTGACCCATGCCTGGTCGCTGGTGATGTGGTGGGCGGTGCTGAAGCGGGCGATCTCGTCGGCGCCGCCGTGGTGGGCCCAGGTCTGGAAGCCCATGCGGGCGCTCATGCCCAGGACCCAGAGGACGGCGGAGGTGGCGCCGGCTTTGATCAGCAGGTGGTTTCCGGTGGTGCGGATGCGGGTGCAGGCCCCTCCGGCGATGCCGAGGGCGGCGCCCAGGGCCGTCAGGGTGGCGATCAGTACGAGGTCGTTGCCCGCGGTGGGGACGGTGTCGAGGTAGGTGAGGGCGACGAGGGCGACGATGCCGAGCGGGATGAGGAAGGTCTTGGGGGTGAGTCGGCCTTCCCGCAGCTGGCGGAAGACGACGAGGAGGAGGGCGAGGTCGGTGATCCAGTCGGTCGTTGTCATGCCCCAAGCCTGCTGATCCGGCGCCTTCCGCACCTGGACCCACGGGTGGAACCGTGGGTGGAGAAGGAGACGACCACCCGAGGCCCTCGCTCCACCCACCGCCCTGGTGAGCCTGGCCGACCTCCTGGTACGGGTCATCGGGCCGCAGAGGGGCCGAGACCCACCCGCGCCCGACCACCTCGCGAACGCTTTCGGACGATGTTGGCGGAGAACCGATCATGCGCCTCTCCGGAGACACACCCCCCTCTATCCTCTACAAGCGTGTAGAGGCACGGTGATCGCGCCTCTCGGCCGACGGAGGTTCGTCATGGCTTCGATCGATCTCGACGAGGTGCTGGACCCGGCTGGGGCGGACAGGAGCCTCCCGGGGATCCTCGCCGCGCCCGTCACCGCCCTCGCCGCCGCGTAGCCGTACCCACGCGTGGGGAGGGGGCGCTGCTCTCCGGAGGCCCTGCCGACGGGGTGCGCGTGCGGGTCCAGGGTGGGCCGGGCCTTGTCCAGGTGACCTACCCCTGCGAGGTGGAGGGCCCAGGGGCGGCATGCGGGCGGCGGCCGTCCACGTCCACCGCCGCGACGGGCGCTCGCCCGGGCGGCTGCGATCCCGCCGCTCCCTGACCGGCGACCCCCTGCCGTCCGGCGAACTGCTCCGCCGAAGTGTTCGACAGTACAAGCGATATGAAGGAGTGAACGCCCGATGGTGTTCAAGCGTCTGCTCGGCTCGCTCGGTGTAGGGGGCCCCTCGGTGGACACCGTGCTCGATCCGGGCGCGGTGGCACCCGGCGGCGTCGTCGCCGGCCAGGTCCATCTCCAGGGCGGCGACGCCGACTTCGCGATCGAGCACATCACCCTGGAGCTCGTCGCCCGCGTCGAGGCCGAGCACGACGACGGCGAGGCCGAGGGCATGGTCGCCTTCCATCGGTGCGTCGTCGCGGGAGGCTTCCGCCTGGCCGAGGGCGAGCACCGCAGCGTGCCGTTCTCCTTCGCGCTGCCGTGGGAGACGCCGATCACCGAGCTGTACGGCCAGGGCCTGGGCATCGTCCTCGGCGTCCGCACCGAACTCGGCGTCGCCGGCGCCGAGGACAAGGGCGACCTCGACCCGCTCGCCGTGCGCCCCCTGCCTGCCCAGGAGGCGATCCTGGAGGCGCTGGGCCGGCTCGGCTTCGGCTTCAGGTCCGCGGACCTCGAGCTCGGCCACATCGGGGGGACGGGGCAGCAGCTGCCCTTCTACCAGGAGATCGAGCTGGCCCCGGCGCCGCAGTACGCCCACCGGGTCGACGAGATCGAGGTGACCTTCCTCGCCGGCCCCACCGGCCTGGAGGTGGTCTTGGAGGCCGACAGGCGCGGTGGCTTCTTCTCGGAGGGGCACGACGCCCTGAACCGCTTCACCGTCGGCCACCACGACGTCGACCGGACCGACTGGGCCGCCGAGGTCGACGGCTGGATCCGCCGCCTCGTCGAGCACCGCGCCTCGCACGGCCCGTACGGACACGCGGGCGGCGGGTTGTCCGCCCAGGGCGGCCACGACTCCCACGGCGCTTACGGTCGCAGGGGCGAGGGCGGTCACCACGGCGACGGTCACCACTCCGGCCCGGGCATGGGGACGGCCGTCGCCGCCGGTGCCGCGGGCCTGGCCGTCGGCGTGGTCGGTGGCATGGTGGCCGCCGAAGTCGTCGACGAGGTGGGCGACTTCTTCGAAGGGGACGAAGAGGAAGAGGGCGAGGGCGACGAGGGCTGAACAGCCTCGATGGGGTACCCCGGCGGAGGGCGGCCCGCCGCCCGCCGACTCTCCGGGAGAGCTCGCGGAGAAGGCCGCCGGGCCGGTGCGCTGACACGGGGTCACCCGCACCTGATAACTTCTACAGTAATGTAGAAGATGGGTTCGCCCGGGTCATCACCCCACCCGGCCCGGGCGGCCCCCATACGTTCTAGGGAGTTCTCGATGGCCCTGTGGGACCGCATCAAGGAGTCCGCGTCGACGATGCAGACGCAGCTGGTGGCGAAGAAGAACGACCTCAAGTCCGGTGCCTTCCGCGACGCCTCCATGGCGATGTGCGCACTCGTGGCCGCCGCGGACGGCACGATCGACCCGTCGGAACGTCAGCGGGTCGCCCAGCTGATCGCCACCAACGAGGTGCTGCAGAACTTCGACGCGACCGACCTCCAGCGCCGGTTCGACGCGAACCTGGGCAAGCTGACCGCCGACTTCGACTTCGGCAAGGTCAGCGTCCTCCAGGAGATCGCCAAGGCGAAGAAGAAGCCGGCCGAGGCCCGCGCCGTGATCCAGATCGGCATCGTCATCGGCGGCGCCGACGGCGACTTCGACAAGACCGAGCAGGCCGTCGTGCGCGAGGCGTGCTTCACCCTCGACCTCCCGCCGCACGAGTTCGACCTGTAACCGGCGCCGGAGTCACCGCCGTACGACACGGGACAGGAGACGGGCATGGAGATCTCGGGCATCGTCAGCGCGCTCGTCGTCGGCGTCGTCGTCGGCGCACTCGGGAGGCTCGTCCTGCCCGGCCGGCAGCGGATCGGGGTGCTGTGGACGATCGCCGTCGGCATCGTCGCCGCCCTCGTCGGCACCGCCCTCGCGGCGCCCCTGGGGGTCGCGGACACCAGGGGGATCGACTGGATCGAACGGGCCTTCCAGATCGGCCTCGCGGCAGCGGGCGTGGCCGCGCTGGAGAGGTTCAGGGCACGCGCCTGAGACGGGGGCGGGGGTCGCTGCCCTCACGGCGCGGGGCCCCGCCGCCCTACATGGGTGTGGCGGCGTGCAGGATGAAGAAGAGCGTCACGGCCGCGTTCGCGGAGGACAGCGCCGAGACGGTCGTCCCTGCGGTCGCCCCCCAGACGGCCAGCCCGACGGCGGTGAACACCGGCGGCCAGATCCGGGGAGAAGGAGGCGGCCCCAGCAGCGCCGCCACCCGGCGCGGCACGGGCCCGGCCGCGTCGGCGAAGTGCGCCAGCGTGGCGACGGGTGAGCCCCGTGAGATCAGCGCCGACTTGCCGACCGCCCGCGCCACGGTCCGACGGCTCCCCACGACCTGGGCCGCCTCCTCGTCCGCCCACCGCTCGGCGGAGTAGACGACGGCCGTACGCAGGGGACGCAGGAAGGGATGGGCCCGGGCCGCCAGCTGGACGGCCAGCAGGAAGCGGTGATGGCGACGGGCCAGATGCGCCCGCTCATGGGCGAACAGCGCCCGTCGCTCACCTGCGTTCAGCCCGGCCAGCATGCCGGTGGTGACGACGATCCGGTCACGCCTGCCGGGCAGCGCGTAGGCGTACGGAGAGGTGTCGGGCAGCACCGCCACGGACGAACCGGGCAGCCCGGAAAGGGCCTGCTCGGCGCGCCGGCGCACCCGCAGATGCCGCCAGGCGGTCCCCGTGCACGCGGCCAGCACGGCGACGAGGGCGGGGATCGCGATCCGGCCGGCGATCTCGTCGTAGGGCACGGCCGCCCGGACCTCGGGGTCCGACCATCCGTCGGGCAGCGGGTTCCCGGGCAGCTGGGCGGTCCCCACCACCATGAGCAGCCCGAGGCACAGGGTGCTGCACACGGCGAGCACGGCCGCGACCGCGCTCAGCAACCAGGTGGCGGCCCTGGGGTGCAGATGGTGCTCGGCCAGCCGGGCGACGGGCCAGGCCGTCAACGGCAGTACCAGCGGCAGGAAGACGAAGACTCCCATGGCCCTAGTCTTCCTCCTCCGAAGGCTCCGCGGCGTCCAACAGCGCACGCAACAGCCGCTCGTCGCCCGGAGTCAGCGTGCTCACGAAACTCGTGAGCACGGCCTCGCGATCGGCCTCGGAGTCGAGCACCCGCCGCATCCGCAGCGCGGCCAGACCCGCCTCGTCGGCGACGGCCGTCCACTGGAACGATCGCCCCGACCGCTCCCGCGTGACCGCCCCTTTGACGTGAAGCCGGGTCAGGATGGTCACCACCGTCGTATAGGCGAGGCCGCCGCCGAGCCGCTCCTGCACCCACCCCGCGGCCACCGGCCCCGGCGCCGCGCGCAACGCGGCGAGCACCTGCGTCTCCAGCTCCCCCTGCCCCCGCCTGCGCGGAGCCGCCCGCTCGGCACCCCTGTGGTCCGTCATGCCATCGGCCTCCCACCTTCTAGGCGCCGCCTACCGCCGCGGGCGCGGTTCATCGTACTGACCACCTCGCGTTCTCCACCCGTCCACGAAGACGTTCCCTCCGGCCGTCGAGCAGGGTCGGAAGCCCATGTCGCCCGCCCGGGCTCGGGCCCTCCGCGGACCGGGCCCGACCGGCCCCGCGGAGCGCACTGGGCCGGGCCGTTCGGGCCTTGGAGTGACCCGGCCGCTGGTTCCCAGGACCAGCGGCCGGGTTTTCGCGGCGGCATCGTGCCCACGGGGCCGGGCCCCCGATTTCGCTGGATTCGTACAACCATCCGCACGCTCAGGAGTCATGTAGGGGGAGTGCGCCGTAGGCGTGCTCGTTCCGTTTCCAGGGGGGACCCACATGAATCACCACGTATCACTGCGTACCCGCGTGCTTCCGGCCGTGACCGCCGCCGCGCTCCTCGTGCCCGTCGTCGCGGGCGCGGCGCCCGCTTCCGCCGCCACGGCGCCGCAGGTCAGCTGCACGTCGGGCAAGGCCGGGCTCGCCGCCAAGCTCCAGAAGGACATCGCCGCCGCCCTCGCCACGCGCTCCGGCACCGTCGCCGTCGGCCTGCGCGACCGCACCACGAACACCACCTGCACCCTGCGCGCCACGGTCTCGTACGACTCGGCCAGCGTCGTGAAGGTCACCGTCCTCGCCACGCTCCTCTGGGACGCCAAGAAGACCAATCGGTACCTGACGTCACGCGAGACCACCCTCGCCACCGCCATGATCACCAAGTCCGACAACGCGGCCACCACCTCCCTGTGGAACCAGCTCGGCGTCGCCAAGGTGAAGGGTTTCCTGGCGGCTGCCGGCATGACGCGGACGGTCCCGGGGACCGGCGGCTACTGGGGACTCACCCAGATCAACGTCACCGACGAGCAGCGGCTGCTCTCGCTGATCACCGCCAGGAACACCGTCCTGAGCGACAACGGCCGCGCCTACATCCTCAAGCTCATGGGGAACGTCGTCACCTCGCAGAGGTGGGGGACCCCGGCCGGCGCGCCCTCCTCCGTGTCCAAGCACGTCAAGAACGGCTGGCTGCAGCGCGCCACGCGCGGCTGGCGCGTGCACAGCGTCGGCACGTTCCAGGGCGGCGGCCACGACTACACCATCTCCGTGCTCACCGACGGCAACAGCAGCATGAGCTACGGCGTGAACACGATCCAGGCCGTGGCCAAGGTGATCCACCGGGACCTGTTCCCGACCGTGCCCACCGCGTCCCGTTACACGCCCACCACCACGCCCATGGAGGCGCACGTCGCGGTGCCCCGGGGCTGACGCCCTGAGGTCGGCTCAGCCGGGACGCTTCGTTCGGATCAACTGATCGCTGGTTCCGGTGAACCGCTGACCGACGCGCGGGGGGAGCGGATCGAGCCGTCGGATTCCACGATCGTCCGTGCCCACCAGCACGCGGCCGGGGCCCGCAGAAAGGTCCCGGCCGGTCGGAAGACCACGAACGACGCCCGACGCAGTCCTCGCGGACAAAGCCCGCTCCTCGCGCGCGATCCGCACACCTGAGCGGTCGGGGAATCCGGACGGTGATCCCGCCGCCCGCCGCCTGCCGACCAGATCGCCCACCGCAAGAAGCGGAGTCGGCCAGGCGGCAGGCCACCGGCCTTCGACCGTGACGCCTGCAGACAGCGCAACAGGGCCGGGCGCTGCGTCGACAAGCTCAGGCAGCGGCGGGGCCAGGCCCCCCGATACGACTGTCAGGCCTCTCTGCAGGCTCGTCCCAGTCGACCGCCTTCGCCTCGGCCCACGTGATCCACGTGATCCACGTGATCCACGTGGTGCCGTGAAAGCCGTCCTCGCCGTACCACTCGGTCAGCTGCGCGAACCGCGCACGCGCGGCAGCCGAGGCGTCGGCGGGAAAACCTCGGCGCGCGGCCAAAGGGCGGAAGTCGGCGTAGTTGCCGACCCCGTCAACTGGTTTCGCCTGCCACGCATCGATGACCTGCGCATACGTGCGCTGCCTGCTCAGGAAGACCGGTGTTGAGGATCGGCGCCCCGCATCCGGACGGGCCTTCCGGCCCGGGGGTGACCGTGCGGCCGCTCCCGCTTGCGCGGGGTGGGTCCCGTCCGGGCCCCGACACCCGAGGGGTGCCGTGTCAGGGCCGGTCCACGGCCGCGTTCTCGGGGTGACGTACGTCGCCGCTGCCGAGCACGACGCGGGCCCGGACCCGCATGGGCTCGTCGCCGCGCCGGGAGAGCACGACCAGTTCGTCGACCCGGGCCGTCATGGGGCCGAGGAGAGCCTCCACCTTGCGGGCGAGGAGGTGCGGGTCCGGGGCGCGGCCGAGGGACAGGTGCGGGGTGAAGCCGTGGGAGCGCGATCCGCACAGCGGGAAGCGGAGCTCCAGGGACTCCCGCAACCGTGCCCAGGGGTCGTGGCCGGCGGCGGCCGGGTCGAGCCAGACGGTGGCGTCCTCGCGGTGGCCGAACCAGTGGACGCCCGCCAGGCGGGCGGTGAACGGCGGCGTCTCGGCGAGCGCCGCGGCGACCAGCGGCAGGGCCCGGGCGAACTCGGCCTCGGGGACGAAACCGAAGAGCACGTTGACGTGCGGCGGCCAGCGGTGGATCTGCCGGTCGTGTTCGCGGTGAACGTGCTGGATCGGCGGCCACAGCTCCGCCGGCGGCAGCCAGGCGACGGCGCTGCGGTTCGTCGGCGGGACGGCGAGGACGTCGCAGGGCGCCGGGGCCGGCACGGGCCCCACCTGCCCGACGAGGGTCTCATCGAGCCTGTCGACGCCGGAGGCGCGGTCCCAGACGAGCCGGCCGTCCGCCTCGAAGAACACCACCCGGTGCCAGGGGACCTCCCCGCCCGGCACGAAGTCGCCGAGCAGGACGCGCTTCGGCGGCGCCCCGCGCTCCGCGATCCCCATCACGAACCGCTCGGGGTCGAACCGCGGGTCCCAGAGCACACGGTGGTAGATCTCGTCGCTGGTGTGCACGTCAGCACCTGCTCTCGACTATCAGGGTGCCGCGCGCCCGGTCGGCCCTGCAAGCCGCCGCTCGGCCCGCTCACGTGGCCGGTCTCTTGGCAGGAGGGTGGAACGAGACGGCGGATACCGCCCCCGACCCCCGTCCTGGACCAGGAGGACAAGAAACCCGCGAGGAGGACTGTGGGCGTCCACCGTTCACGGGGGACGGGTCCGTGCTCCGGTCGTTCTGATCAGGGCAGCGAACCACGCCGCCCGGCGTCTTCCCCAGCGGGGCGCGGACGCACTCGCGGCCACCGTTGACCCGAAGGCGCACGAGGGCACGGTGTGGCCGCCCTCGACCTCAGTCGCTGAGAAGCCGCCCACAACACCCCCACCATCAGCGCGATACCGGTCCCACGGGGGTGCGACGTCGGGCGGCCGGGGCCGTAGAGCTTTGCGTACGTGTCGGGGTCCACGGTCGGCTCCTTCGGCCAAGGTGACCCCATGATCACGTCCGGGGTGCCCTCCGGGCACGCGTGCGCCCGCTCACCTCAGGTGGGCGCGTACTCGGTCGGCCCGGTCGTGACCCACCGGACAGGCCGCGAGGTACGGCTGCTGCCCGCCTCCTCGGCGAGGGGCCGTAGAGGGAGCGTGCTCGGACTCGCAGTTCCTCGGGGCCGGCCTCGGCGACGCGCAGTCGAACAGGCCTTCACATGCAGGGTGGTGTCGCGGCGTGGCGCCGCCGGGCCGGTGCCGTGGCCTCGTGGGTGAGAGGTACGGGTGAACTATCTTGGGCGGCAGCGAGACGAGAAGGAGACACCCCGTGGCATCCGGGCAGCAGGCGCGTGCACAGGCAGCCGCGATCACGTCGGGCAGGCGCTCGTCCGAGGGGGAGACCGAGGCGGTGGTGGCCTCTCCTGCCGAGCGGGTGCGGGCTCTGTTCGGCGGACACCGGCTGTCTCCCGCGCAGCGGCGTATCGCCCAGTTCCTGACCGATCACCTCACCGAGGCCGCGTTCCTGTCCATCACCGAGCTCGCGGAGCGCGTGGGGGTCAGCCAGCCGTCCGTGACCAGGTTCGCCTCCTCGCTGGGATTCAGCGGTTACCCCGCGCTCCGGGAGGCGCTGCAGCCCATCGCGCTCAGCGCGGTGGCCGGCGCGCCCGGCGAGGGGGAGGAGCGGCATCGCAACGAACTCCAGTCGGCGATCGACGCCGAGATCGAGAACCTGACGTCCTTGCGGCGTGCCCTCGCCGACCCCGACCGGATCGTCGGCATCGGCCGCGAGCTGGCCCGGTCCGTTCCCCTGACGGTCGTGGGCCTGCGGATCTCGGTCTCCCTCGCCGAGTACTTCGCGTACGCCGCGCGGCGCATCCATCCCGATGTCCGGGTGGTGACGAGGGGCGGCAGCGTCGCCTACGACGGACTGCTCCAGGCGCGCGAGGCGGGCGGCACGTGGGTGCTGGCCTTCGCGATGCCGCGGCACGCCAAGGAGACCCTCGCCGTCGTGCGTGCCGCCCGCGGTGTCGGGCTGCGCGTCGCGCTGATCACGGACCTCGCGCTCGGGCCGCTGGCCGACGAGGCCGACGAGGTGTTCACCGCGGGCACGGGATCGCGGCTCGTCTTCGACTCGTACGCGGCGCCGGGGGTGCTGTCCGCGGGCATCCTCCAGGCCATCGCGGACGCGGACCCGGAGCGTACGCAGACTCGCCTTGAGAAGTACGAGCACGCCGCGGAGCAGCACGATTTCTTCCTGGGCGACTGAAACCGACCGATACGGCCGGTCCGGGGCCGGTTCTCCGCATGATCGTTTGGCATGAAAATTTTCATACCCTTGCCTACTTGGCGGTATATATATTTACTGAAGGGGCCCCACGGGCCCGAACGGAACATCGAAGGCCGCCCCCTCCTCCTCGGACGGCCTCGATGTCTCGCCGGCCCGCGCCGCGTTAGCGCGGATGCTCTGAGGCGGCTCCGACCGACCCCTGGGTCGGAGCCGCCGTACAGAGCCGCACCGGGACGGCCCTGCTCCCGCGGCGGACGCGGCACGACGACCTGAGGCTCGAAAGGCGCGCCCACGACGACCGGGCGGGGCGCCTGGACCATGACCGCCACGCGGCGTCGTCCGCCCGTCTCCGACCATGGAAGGGGCAAAGGCCTGCAGACAGCTGCCTCCACGTCGGCCGGCCTTGAAGGGGGCCGGGCGACGTGGAGGAATGTGGAGGAATATCGCCTTGGCTCACGTGGCTGCCTGCTGTTCGGCGTGAGGGCGGTCGACGCGCCGGTCTTCAACGCCGGGCTCGGTCTTCGGGAATCCGCACCAACAAGGCGCTGCGGAGCTACCTCTGCCGGATCAGACGGTGAGCGGCTTGCGGTAGCGGACGTACTCGTTCTGGCGTCGGAACCCCGCGCTCTCGTAGAGGTCGTAGGACCGGTGCGGATTCGCGGTCCCGGTATACAACCGGGCGGTCTCCGCACCGTGCGCGCGAAGGCATCGCAACCCGTCCAGTAGCAGGGCTCGCCCCAGTCCCAGACGCCTTGACTCCGTCCGGACGCTCAGTTCTTCGACCTCGCCCACGGTGGCGTCCTGCCGACGGACGGAGCACAGGGCGACACCGGCCATATCTTCCCGATCCCAAGCAGCCCGCCAGCAGGTCGAGTCGGCCGTGGCGAGGAAGCTCTCGAACGTCCACCTCTCGGTGAAGGCGGCACCCGCATATGAATCGACGACCGTTTTCCAGGCCGCGCGGTAGCTGCTCGGATCGACGGCTCCGACTCGGATGCCGGCAGGCAACGGCTTGCCGTCGGGGAGCTGTCGGAGATCGGCCAGCTCCAGCTCTACCAGGCTGAAGACACGCCGGTATCCCGATTCGAGCAGGAGCGCCGTTGCCTCCTGTTCGGAGGCCATGGCGTTCGCGCCGAGCACGGCCGTCTGTGGGGTTCCGTGCTGCTGCACGAGCTGGCGGATACGGCTTTCTGCCCAGTCGAGCATGGCTGAGCCGATGCCCTGGCCGCGGTGCTCGGGCAGCAGGTAGCCGCGGTGCAGGTACAACCACGTCCCGTCCCGCTCCTGCCACCACCTGATCGTCGAGTAGCCGACGACGCCACCGTCGTGCTCCACCAAGACCTGCTCCTGGGACGGGTCGTCCAGCTTGGCGGAGGCCTCGGCGATCTCGGCTGCCGTCGGGAGGCCTTCCACAACCGAGCGGGCGTCGATCCGGTCCCGCTCTGCGCAGCCAAGCCGCACAGCGGCCATGGCGCCGTGGTCTTCGTGGCCGTGATACGACCGGAAGGCGTAGCCAGGCATCCGATCCAGCGGTGCAAGCCCGTTGCCGCTGTTCACGCCCACACCAAGACCCCGTTACGTCGGATATGCGGTGTCATCGATCCCGGAAGCGTAGGCCGTGCCGATCAGACGGCAGAACTCGTTTTCCGTGGCATGACCGTTCGCGGGGACTCGACGGGCGAGGCGTGGGACCGGCTGCGGCCGTTCCTGCCCACCGGACCCTGCCTCGGGGCGCCCGGCAGACGGCGTCCCGATCCAGGACCTCGGCCCGGCGGGCGCAGGCAGTTGGCCAGCCCTACCACCCGCAGGAAAAGACTGCCCCCGGCTTCGTAGGCGAGTTCTGGAAACACCTCGGTGCTTGCTTCGGGACCATCCATGGTGGTGCCCTGCACGACGAGGGGGCCAGGGTGCTGCCGAAGTCCAGTTGCCGGGGAACCGTGGAAGGCCGCCCTGGCTGACCGTCACAAGTCGGTCAGGGCGGCCTTCCACGGCCATGGTGCCGGCTGCCGGTTGTCGGCCGGCAGCCTGGCGTGCCCCTCCCTCACCTGCCCCCATCGCCTGCCGGCGAGTCCGTGATGGCGGGCGCCGAGGAGGAAGCGCTTTTCAGCATCCGGCGGACCACTCGTGGGAGCCGCCTTGGTCGTTGGCGCCGGCGTCGTAGCCGACTTCCTGCCCGGGGGCCAGGCAGAGGGTGACCCGGCCGAGGTGCTGGCGGCCCTGGTAGACCTTGACGTGGTCAGGCACGCCCGGGCCGGAGACGCCGTGGTTGGCCCAGGAGGAGTCCTGCTTGAACATGTCGCCCTCCCACCAGCTGTCGTCACCGCTGTGCTCGATCTTCAAGCCGTCGAAGTTGGCGTCGGTCCAGACACAGAAGTAGCCGCTGCGGCAGTCCGCCGCCTCGGCGGCGGCCGAGGTGGCGAGGACCCCGGCGGTGGAGATCAAGACGGTGGCGAGGAGGGTGGTCAAACGCTTCATGCGGGTGGGTTTCCCTTCGGTGGTGGAGACATGAGCACAGTGGTGGCTTCGGTGAGGGCGTGGGCGCGCAGCCGCTCCCATTGGGCGATCTCGGTGCGGTGGCGGGCCCGGACATCGGAGAGGTCGCGGTGGGTGTGGGCGGCCTCGGGCTCGAGGTTGTTGACGATGACCGAGACGCGGAACCAGCCGGGCTGGTCGCCGTAGAGCCGCTGCTGCGCGGCGGCAAGGCAGCCGTCGGTGTGAGCGCGTACGACGTAGCCGGTGGGGAGCGGCAGGGACAGTTCGGCCGGGCCCGTGCCGAAGAGCGCCGCGTCGACCCTCTGGTCGTCCGTGCCCGGAGGCCGGCTCCTCCCGGTGCGTGGCGGGACGAGTCCCTGGCGGGTCAGACAGGCGTCGGTGAGGCGCTGGGTGGCGGCCTTGATCAGCTCGTCCGGATCCGGGGCGGGTTTCGGGGCTTGAGCTGTGCAGCCCGCCAGGACCGCGCAGGCCAGGACCGCCGCAGTGACCGGCAGCCGTACGGGCTGGCGCGGCTGGTGGCGGGTACGGGCGGGCGGTTCCTTGATCACATCCAAGGTGTCTAGTGGCCACAGCCTCCCGCGCGACAGGGTGGCGGCTCGGCCTCACCCGGCTGGGTGCGTTTTTTCACCCTGGAAGCGTCGTTGCGCGACGAGCCGCTCGGTCAGGGGCAGTTCATGTCCGTGGCGCCGGTGGATCCGGAAAGCGCACTCCGGAGGCGTGAGCTCACCGGCGAGCCCGTGTGGTCCGGCACAGTGACCGACTTCGCCGCCGGGGTTCGGCGAAACGTCTCCGGGGCTGGCTGTGGTCCGGTCCGTGCCGGTGGGATTTCTGAGTGGTGGACAGGCCGATGCGTACGGGGCGTTCGACCTCTGGAGCGTCGGGAGGCGGGGCGCCGTGAGGTGATCCGGCTGGAGAAGAGCAAGCGGAACCGCACGGGGAGCCGGATCGAGTTCGCCGTGACGTTCCTGACTGTCTTCGATGACGACCTGGGCGCGTGGCGGCGAGCCAATTCCGAGCTGCCCGTCGAGCGACCCGAGTCGATGCAGCTCCGGGCGGCGGCCACGGCCAGGCCTCGGCTCTGACGGTCGTTCGGACCACGTACGGGATCTTGAGGCCACGAGCACCCCATGGCAGGCTCGTGCCGCATGATCGATGAATTCGCGAAAGACAACCTGCACGGGAGACTGCGGCGGGACCGCGAGGCGCTGCTCTGGAAACTCGACGGCTTGTCCGAATACGACGCCCGCCGACCTTTGACCGCGACCGGGACCAACCTCCTCGGCCTGGTCAAACACGTGGCCACCGTCGAGGCCAGGTACTTCGGCGAGGTCTTCGATCGCCCTTCCCCGGAACCGCTGCCCCGGTGGCAGGACTCCGACGGCGGCGATCTGTGGGCGACCGAGGACGAGACCCGCGATCAGATCATCGGGTTCTACCGGCGCACGTGGGAACACTCGGACGCGACGATCGACGAGCTTCCCCTCGACGCCCCCGGCCACGTGCCGTGGTGGCCGGAGCCCCATGCCGACACGAACCTGTTCGCCGTCATGGTCCACGTCCTCGGCGAGTCCATCCGGCATGCCGGGCACGCCGACATCCTGCGCGAGGGCCTCGACGGCCGGACCGGGTTGCGCGCCGAACACGAGAAGCGGATCGACGAGGAAGCCCGCGCAGCCTACTGGGCGAAGATCGAGCGGGCCGCCAGGTCTGCCGCACCGATCAAGGCTTGGAGGCCGTCTCACGTGACGTGATGTTCGTGCGCCATGACGCCGGTCGTGGGCGCTGGTCTGTCGAAGCATCCGGTTCCTGAGGAACTCCGGGAGTCGGCACGTCGTCCGCCACCGCGCACGCCGCTTCACGGTAGGGGCCGAGGCCGGCCGGTGGCGCCGGCTGCACCGGGGGGTGCCGGACGAACCCGGGGCCGGGCGAGGTGGACTGGACCCCGGCGATCGTCGACACGGCCTCCGTTCGCGCCAAAAGGGGAATCGCTGACCGGGCCGGACCCGGTCGGTGCACCAGGCGTTCTCCGAACCCGCCGACAAAGCCAGTCAGGGCTTACATCAGGTGAGAGAGATCCTGGTGGCGGTGACGGTCGTGACCCCACCGCCCCCTGGGCCCGCCCTCTGAACCCGCCTTCTGGGCCCGCCTTCCGGGCCGTGTCAGGAAAGCAGCGGGAGGATGCGGTCGGGGGTCAGGGGGAGGTCCCGGAGGCGGACGCCGCACGCGTGGTGGACGGCGTTGGCGATCGCCGCCGCCGTGCCGACGATGCCGATCTCCCCGATGCCCTTGCTGCCCATCGGGTTGAGGTGGGGGTCGTGCTCGTCCACCCAGTGCGCCTCGATGTCCGGCACGTCGGCGCAGGCAGGGACGTGGTAGGAGGCGAGGTCGCGTTCGCGGAAGTCACCGAAGGCGGGGTCCATGGTGCTGTGTTCGGTGAGCGCCATCCCGAGCCCCATCGTCATGCCGCCGATGAACTGGGAGCGGGCGGTGCGCGCGTTGAGGACCCGGCCCACGGCGTAGACGCCGAGCAGCCGGCTCACCCGGACCTCGCCGGTCACGGTGTCGACGCGGACCTCCGCGAAGTGGGCGCCGAAGGCGTGGCGGGCGTACGGGGACGTCCGCCCCGCCTCCTCCTCCGTGTCCGCCTCGACCGTGACGCCCTCGGGCGGCAGCGGACGACCGGGGTCGGCGGCCAGGGTCGCGCGCAGCGCGGCACAGGCCTTGTGCACGGCCCAGCCCCAGGACGCGGTCCCGGAGGAGCCGCCGGCGACGGGGGCGTCGGGCAGCCGGCTGCTGCCGAGTTCGACGTCCACGGAGTCGAGCGGGGCGCCGAGGGCGTCGGCGGCGATCCGGGCGAGGACGGTCCGCGCACCGGTGCCGATGTCGGTGGCGTCGACGCGGACGACGAAGCGGCCGTCCGGGGCGGCGTGGGCGGAAGCGCGGGACGGGCTCACGAGTACGGGGTAGGTGGCGGCGGCGACGCCCGTACCGGACAGCACGTCTCCGTCCCGCCGGACGCCGGGGCGCGGGTCCCGGTCCGCCCAGCCGAACCGGCGCGCCCCGTCCCGCAGGCAGGTGGCGAGGCCTCGGCTGCTGAACGGTTTGCCGCTGTCGGGTTCGGTGTCGGGTTCGTTGCGCAGCCGGAGCTCCACCGGGTCGACGCCGACCGCCTCGGCGAGTTCGTCCATGGCCGCTTCGAGGGCGTACATCCCGGACGCCTCGCCGGGGGCGCGCATCCACGACGGGGTGGGCACGTCCAGGGCGACCACCCGATGGGTGGTACGGCTGTGCGGGGAGGTGTACATGGTGCGGGCCGGGACGGCGGCCTGTTCGACGAACTCCTTCACCGTGGACGTCTGGGTGACCACGTCGTGGGCGAGGGCCGCGATCGTTCCGTCGTCGGCGGCGCCGATGCGGACGCGCTGGACGGTGGGCGCGCGGTGCCCCACGGCGGCGGCCAGGTCGCGGCGGGGCAGGGCGAGCCGTACGGGCCGGCCGGTGTGCCGGGCGGCCATCGCCGCGAGGACGGCCGGCGGCCGGGGGGTGCCCTTGGAGCCGAAGCCGCCGCCCACGTAGGCGGAGACGACGGTGACCCGCTGCTGGGGCAGCCGGAACAGGCGCGCGAGGACGTCCCGTACGATCGTCGCGCCCTGGCTTGAGTCGTACACGGTCAGGCCGTCGTCGTCCCACCAGGCCGTGGAGGCGTGCGGTTCCATCGGGTGGTTGTGCAGGGCGCCCATGGTGTAGGTGGCGTCGAGGCGGACCGGGGACGCGGCGAAGGCGGTGTCGAAGTCGCCCCGCTCGCGTACGGCCGGATGGCCGCCGTTGGCCTTCTCGGGCGTGTAGAGACGCGGGTGGTCGGCGCTCAGCCGGACGTCGTGCTCGCTCGGCGCGTAGTCGATCCGCAGCGCATCAGCGGCGGCGCGGGCGTTCTCGGGCGTGTCGGCGACCACGACGGCGACGAACCAGCCCCGGTGCGGGACCCGGTCCTCCTGGAGCAGCGCGAGCGTCGGGTCGTCGGCGTCGCCGAGGCGCGGGGCGTTCTCGTGGGTGAGGACGGCGTGCACGCCGGGGCGCCGCAGGATCTCGTCGGCGTGGACGGCGGCGACCCGCCCGCGGGCGACGGCGGCGGGCACCGGGCAGGCGTGGAGGCAGCCGGGCGGAGTCCGGTCGACGGCGTAGCGGGCCTCGCCCGTCACCTTCTGGCGGGCGTCACGCCGGACGGCCGCCGAGGGCTGCGCGGTCGCGGGTTCATGACGGGTCACGGCGTGGTGCCTCCTCCGGTCGGCGTACGGCGGGATGTGGGCGGTCAGATGTTCGGCGGGCGGGCGGGCGGACGCTTGGGGGGTGGGCGAATGCCGGCGCACGCATGCCGGGCGGGCGGACGCGGGGTGGACGGTGCCGGGCGGGCGGGTCGACGCCGGGCAGGACGTCAGGGCGGCGCGGCAGACGGGCGCGGGCACGTCATGGTCGTCACGGGGCGGCCGCGGCGGCGCGGGACGCGAGGTCACCCAGGAGGCTCACGGCGAGGTTGCGGGCCAGCGGCACCTTGAAGCCGTTGTCGCGGAGGGGCTCGGCGGCGGCGAGTTCGGCGTCGGCGGCCCGCCGGAAGGTCTCGGTGGTGGCCGGCGCGCCCCGCAGCACCTCCTCCGCCGCCCGCGCCCGCCAGGGCTTGTGGGCGAGACCGCCGAAAGCGAGGGCGGCGTGCCCCACCCGGCCGTCCTCGACGGTCAGGACGAGGGCGACGGAGGCGAGCGCGAAGGCGTACGAGGCGCGGTCACGGGCCTTGCGGTAGGCGCTGAGCGCGCCGGGCGGCGGCGCGGGCAGCGTCACGCCCGTGATGAGTTCGCCGGGTGCGATGACGGTGTCCAGGTCCGGGCGGTCACCGGGCAGCCGGTGGAACGCGGCGACGGGCACCGTCCGCTCGCCGTCCGCCCCGCGCAGCCGGACCTCTGCGTCGAGGGCGACGAGGGCGACGGCCATGTCCGAGGGATGCGTGGCGACACAGTGGGCGGAGTGGCCGAGGACCGCGAGGTCCCGGTGGACGCCCTCCCGGGCGGGGCAGCCGGAACCGGGCACGCGCTTGTTGCACGGCGTGGACGTGTCCTGGAAGTAGGGGCAGCGGGTGCGCTGGAGGAGGTTTCCACCGGTGGTGGCCGCGTTGCGGAGCTGGGGCGAGGCGCCGGCCAGCAGGGCCTGGGACAGCACGGGGTAGCGGGTGCGCACGGCGGGATGGGCGGCGACGTCGCTGTTGCGGGCGGTCGCCCCGATCAGCAGGCCGCCGTCGGGTGTCTCCGCGACGCCGTCGAGGGGCAGGGCGCCGAGGTCGACGAGCAGCGGCGGCCCGGTGACGCCCAGCTTCATCAGGTCCACGAGGTTGGTGCCGCCCGCCAGGAAGCGGGCGCCGGGGTGGGCCGCGAGGTGTGCGAGGGCCTCCTCGGCGCGCTCGGGGCGCACGTACGCGAAGGGTTTCACCGCGCTGCCTCCTCGATCGCGGCCACGATGTTCGGGTAGGCGCCGCAGCGGCAGATGTTCCCGCTCATGCGCTCCCGGATCTCGTCCGGGGTGAGGGCGACGGGGGCGCCCGGCAGGCGTTCCGGCGGTGTCACGTGCGACGGTTCGCCGCGCGCCGCCTCGTCCAGCAGGGCCACGGCCGAGCAGATCTGGCCCGGTGTGCAGTAGCCGCACTGCAGGGCGTCCCGGGCGACGAACGCCTCCTGGACCGGATGGAGGCGCTCGCCGTCCGTGAGGCCCTCGACGGTGGTGACGGAACGGCCCGCGCACGCGACGGCGAACAGCAGACAGCTGTTCACGCGCCGGCCGTCGAGGAGGACGGTGCAGGCACCGCACTGCCCGTGGTCGCACCCCTTCTTGGTGCCGGTGAGGTCGAGGTGGTCGCGCAGCGCGTCCAGCAGGGTCGTGCGGTGGTCCAGGGCGAGCGAGCGGTCCGTTCCGTTGACGCGCAGCACCACCGTGGACGCGCGCTCCGGCAGGGTCTGGTCCACCGGCCTTCCTCCTCACCTCGGGGCCTTCGCCGACGCGGGCCCGAACGTCCGCCGAGTGGCGGCACGCGGGCGGCGACCGACCGGGTCGCCGCTCGGTCCACCCGCCGGTCCGTCCGCACGGGGGTGCGGACGCGTGTCCGTCGGCGTGTCCATCCGTACGCGCCTGCGTCGACGCTATGCGACGACCGCCTCCCCCGCCTCCCGCGAACCATGCGTCCGGCCCTGGGTTCCGTCGTCACCTGTCATGCCCGCAGGGCTGCCAGGGTGATGGCTGCTCCGTAGGGGTGGTCCCGTCGTACCGGCCGGCGCCCGGCGCACTTCCGGACGCGCGGGTTCCGAAACCAGTCTGCTCCGGCACCGCAGCAGGGCCTGGAGCATGCCGAGGAGATGGTGGGGGAGAGGGGGGCAGGGCCGGCGGGCGGGCTTCGGGGCCGAGCCGCGAGCGGGCCAGAGACCTCGGACGGACGAGAGAAGTCGTGATCTCGTGGTTCAGCAGCGTCCCGGTCGGTCCTCTGCCGATCGGGCCATGCGGTGGCCGCTACCCGGAAGGTCGCGGCGCCCCGGCCGTGGCCGTACACCGAGAGGGCGGGAGCCCCGCGTCAGGGCCGGAGCCCGATGCGGTTGAGGGCGATCATGCTGAGGTCGGTGATGGCTTGCCGGTCACCCTGGCGCCAGGCGTCGGCCCATCCGCCTGGCGGAGCCGGGAGTTCGGCGAGCGCGCCCGGAGGACCGGTGAGGGCGCGCAGGGCGAGCAGGTCGGCGCCTCCGGGAGCCTCCGCGAGACGGCGCAGGTTGCTGCTGCGCCGGATCCAGAGCAGGCGCGGCGGCAGCCACAGCAGCAGGACGAGGAGCACCGGGAGGAGGATGAGGGCCGTCGTGATCACGTCGGCGACCTGGCCGACGGTCTCCTGGAACGACACTCCCGCGTCGGCGAAGCCGGAGCCGGCGTCGGCCGCGGACTGGAGCGGCTTCTTCAGGATGTCGCCGATGAGCGGCACGTCCGCTGCCGCGTCTCCCGCGTTGCCGAGTTCTTCGGCGAGGGTGTTGCCGGCACTCTCCACCTTGCGCCCCGGTTCGGCCAGCAGCAGGATCGCCTCGCGGACGGCGAAGGCCGCCCACACGGCGGCGGCGATCAGGGCTACGGCGATCAGGTCCACAAGCACCTGGCGGTTGCGGCGTGCGGGTGTCTGGGCGTAGAAGCGCAATCGAGGGCTCCCGTTCGAGTCCGGGCGTCGAGGAGTCCGGCCGCGACTCGGCCGCCCGGCCGTCGGATTCCACTGTCTCATCGCGCCTCAGGGGCACCCCTGCAAGACACGAGGCCCGTCGGGATCCCCGCGTCGACGTCCTGTCCGTCTTCCGGCCAGGGTCCGCGGGCAAGGGCGGTCGGCGCCACCGTGACCGGGACACGGTCTGCTGCCGGCGCATCCGGGCTGTCAGGCGGCGTGCGCCGGAAGCTCCACTCCACCTGCCTGCGGAGTACACCGCTGCCGGCTGACGGCGCTGCCGGCAGTGAGCCGGGTCCGGTCTTCTCCGCCCCGGGCGGCGGCTATTTTCATGAGCCGATCGACTGGTGGGCGTACGACAGCACGATGCGCAGGCCGAGGACGACCATGATGCGACTGGCGCGGTACGACGACGTACCCGATCGACGAGCACCCGTCGGACTCTCTGAAAGGGCGTTCTGTCCTGGCGGGGGTGCGTGGTGTCATCAGGTGACTTGAGGGGTTCCGGTGTTGCGATGAGTACCCGCAGTCGATGTCAGTGCGAGGTGAGAGCATCACGAGATGCCCCTGCCTCAGCCTGATGATCTGACCTCGCTGGTCCTGCGTACCGACTTCGGCGACGACAGCGCCTGGGACGAGGTTCGAGCCGCACTCGACGCGGCCGGCGAACACCCCCACGCCACGTATGTCAGCGAGCTTCGCTATGCCGGTGCGGAGGTCCGGTCATTGGTGGACGAAGAGACTGCCGCGGACGAGAACGACCAGATCGGCGACGTGTTCCTGGCAGACGCAACCACGATGAACGACCCGGACCACCCGCTCCTGGCCGTGGACCTCTCGGACGAACCCGGGCGGACGTTCAGGGTCCCGGCCCAGTGGTTCCCCGACATCTCGGCCAACCTCAGCATCGCCAACATGGACTTTGCGGAATTCGCCGACGCCGCTGACGGATCAGGAACCTTCCGCGGTTTTGACGAGGGCTGACGCCTTCTCGTTGCGGCCCGCCGGGGCGGGCTGTGCGCCGCGCCGGTTCAACGTGGCTTCGCGGGTGAGACGACGGCTCATCAGGCCGATCACCGCGAACATCGCGAAGCCGACCATGGCTTCGGATCGGGTAGGCAGGGCTTCGTAGACGCGGGCGAGGCGGCGGTGGACGGTGGGTCACGAGAAGGTCCGCTCGATCGCCCACCGCTCGGGCTGAACCCGGGGCCACCCAGGCCTGGGTCTTGCGGCTCCACCAGCACCCACTGCTCATCCGTCAGGTCCGGCGGACACCCACCCCCAGAATCGCTTACGCAGACCTCAACCGTGGCTCTGTCCTCCGGGGGCCGCAGCGGGGATCGCCCTTCTCCCGGAGCATGTGTTCCACGGCGTGGATGAGCTGCCACGGCTCGATGACGAACTGGGGAGGCACGACCACAACGCGCGCCGACCCATGCGCAGCGCGGTCGGCCACATACCGGTCGGCCTTGTGTCCCCGCCTACACGTGGACGTGCTCGGCCGGGTACGAGGCTTCGTGCCCACGTGCCCCTGAAGGAAGTACGCGAACGACGCGATCCCGGAAGGCCAAGGGGAGACAGGTTCACGGGGTGCGCGGTCGGCGCGCAACGGCCAACAGGTGCAGGCTGGACACCACGAGCTCTGGGTGGCCGTCGGCGAAACGCGCGGCGGCAAGGGCGGTTTCGAGCGCCTTCGCGCCCAGATCCTTTGTCCCGGTCCGGCGCTCCTCTGCTTTCAGGGCTTCGTAGGCGGGCCCGTGCAGCCCGTAGACCGCCGGGTCGCCGAGACCGGCTTGCCGGGCCTCGGCGCAGAGCTCCGAGGGGTCGTGGTAGTACGTGGTGGGGCCGTCCCGCCGAACGCGAAGCCCCGTCACCGCGATGTCCAGCGCACCAGGCGAGTGCAGGTCCAGGAGCTTGGCATACCGGTTGAGGGCGGCCGCGGCGACCAGACCGCCAGGCTTGACGACACGACGGGCCTCCCGCCACGCACGGGCACGCCCGGTCCTGTCCGGCAGGTGATAGAGGGGACCGAGCATCAGCACGGCGTCGAAGGAAAGGTCCACCTGTTCGAGGTACCGCGCGTCACCCACGACGGCGGCCAGGCCCTGCCGACGGGCTTGCTGTACGTGCTTCTCCACCGGGTCGACGACGAGAACCCGGTAGCCGCTGTCAGTGAGCCGGCGAGCGTGCACACCGGGCCCGCCGCCGACATCCAGCACGGACGCGGGCGAGGGCGGAAGGTGAGCACGCAGGAGCTCCTGCGTCCGCACCAGCTCGACCGTCCCGATGGTGCGCCCGGAAACGAGGCGGCCGGCCTCATCGCCCGCATCGTAGAAAGCGGTGATGTCGGGAAGGAGCGCCATGTCGACCTCCGGCGGGAAGAGCAGGGCTACCGATCGGAGAATGACATGGCCGGACACACGACCCCTACGAAAACCGTCCGGGTCAAGGAGCGCGGTGCGCTCATGACGTCGGCGGTCGGCACACGAGCAGGCATCTGTGTACCGCACTGGGCACATTCACGTGTACGCCGATGCCTGAGCCAGAGACGGATCGATGAGGCGGTCACGGTGGGAGAACACGTCGATGACCATGTGCGAGCAGACCCTCGCGCTCGCCGTCCAAGGGGAACAGCAGACCCGGAAGGGCGGTGAGATCTGTCTGCTGAGCTACTGAGCTACTGGGCTACTGAGCTGCTGAGGACACCGCCCTGGCCCGCGCGACCGCGGATGGACTCGCAGAGACCACCCGCTCGGCCCCTGTGCGGCAGAAGATGCCGGGCATCGAAGACCTGGAACGCCCGTGTCAGGCCCTCGCGCACCTCGCGATCACCCTCATCCCCGCCCATGGCCGACTGGCCCGGTTCCTTGCCGAGGCCCCCACCGTCCCCACCCCCGTCCCCGTCCTTCAGTGGCGGGCCCTGACCGCCGACCACGGGCAGGGCCTCGCGGCGCCCACAGCCCCGAACCGGACGAACTTGCCGACGCCGAGAACGCCGTCGGCCACCCGCACGCCAGCCGACCAGTCGGGAACTACCGCGTGGGGCGCCGCCCGGCACGCCGGAACCGAACGGCCCCCAGGGCCAGTGCGGCGACGAAGACAGCCACGCCGATGACCAGGAGATAGAAGAGTCCATCAGCGACCGCACCGATGATGCCGAGGACGATCGCCGCGATGACGAGCAGCAAGACCCAGACCATCATGGCTTCTTCCCGCTGTTCAGCGCCGGGCCAGACGTCGCTCGCCGCCGGCGCCCGGCTGGTAGTCCAGCTTGTAGTGCGCGAAGACTTCCGGTTCCTGCTCGGCCGGCAGCACGCCGTCTGTGTCGATGGCCGGTGCGTCCTTCACCAGGGACTTGCCGAAGGGAACCTTCAGGTAGCCAGGGCCGACGGTGGCATCGCCGATGGGGACGAACACCAGCCGGTGCCGAGTGAGGAGACCCACGGTGACCGTCGCGAACGACGGCTCGTCGGTGGCGGTGTCCACGTAGACCGACTCGAGCGTGCCGATCTTCTTTCCGTCCGCGTCGAGGACGTCGTGCTCGCGCCACTCTCGGACATCGGCGATCTGGATCATCCATCAGCCTCCGTTCGATGCCTTGAGTCCATCATGTGGCCGGATGTGACATCCCGCCCGCAGGCAGCCCCCGAGGAAGCCCTGTCTGTCAGCAAGCCGCTCACCACCGAACACCGACCTGTGCTCACTGCCTGTCACCGCTCGGGTGTACGTCATGGCCGTCGTGGCGGGAGCCTGTCTCGGGGATCCAGGGCTTGAAGCGGCGGTCCTGGAGGCTTCGGGGGCGTAGGTCACCGTTTCCGCGGTCTCGTCGGCGACGACGACCGCCCCGGTCTTCTGCGCGCGGCGCAGGGCGTGCGTCCAGCGCCGGCCGCGATGACCAGTGCGGGGGCCGGGGGTCGTCCATCGAGTCATCGGTTCTCACCGTCGTGCGACATCTTGTGCCCGCCCCTACAGACAGAGCAGGCGACCGTTATGACCTATTGCCGGTAGTACCGGACATGCGCGATTACCCCATTCATGCGATTTTGAACATCTAGGTTTCGTCAGCCGACAGCCCCGTGCGCGCTCTGGTACGCCGCGGTGGGGCGCGCAGCCGGAGAAGCGATGCCGTCGACCGTCACAGTCCTCCTGTACAGCAGTAACGCCAGGACCCGGGAGCAGGTCCGGATGGCCATCGGCCGAAGCCCCGCGCCCGACATCCCGCCGGTCGCGTTCGTCGAGTGCGCGACCCTCCCCGCGGTTCTGCTGGCGTTGGACGCAAGCCGTATCGATGCCTGCGTGCTGGACGGCGAAGCCGTTCCCATCGGCGGCATGGGCGTGTGCTGGCAGATCAAGAACGAGGTCTTCCGATGCCCACCGGTCCTGCTCCTGATCGGACGGCCGCAGGACGCCTGGCTGGCCACCTGGAGCCACGCCGACGCCGTGATCACCCTGCCTCCGGATCCGGTGGAGATCGCCGCGTCCCTTGCCGCACTGCTCCGCGCGTGAGGACTGCCCCGGGCGGAGTGGCGTCGGGCGATCGGAGCGCCTGCGTTGTTCCGGCGCCGGGTCGCGTCGAGGGGCCGGTCCCAGGACCGCACGGTCGGGAGGCGTTTCGGCAAGGCCTGGTGCGCACCTTCCGCCATGTCGCCCCCGTACACCGTGCTCCCCAGTGCCGGCACGCTACGTAGGCGCGGTCCGCAGGTCTACGGCTCGTTCCGCCGATCACCCTGCCGGGTGATCCCTGGCAGGCGGGTCTCCGGCCGCTTCCTGGGGCATCCGGCATCCGGCATCCGCGCCGCCCGACGCGAAGCCGACCGCACGGCTGCCCAGAGCGAATCGGTGGCCGCAGGGGCAGCCGCGCTCGGCACGTGGTGACGCCGTGAACTGCAAGCCGACGGAGGGCCGTTGCCATGGAGTCGCACCAGAAGCCGCTGTTCGCCGATCAGGCTCGTCACCTGCTCGAGTTCCTCCGGTTCGTAGTCCGCCACGATCCCGCCCGAGAGATCGATGGAGTACGAGTACCCGTGCCGGTGAAGCCTTTCGCCGCCCGTCACGGGATCCAGTACAAGCTCAAGGGAACGGATCAGCGCTTCAAACCACGGACGTTGCTCCGCTCCGCCGGAGGCCAGAATGAACTCCCGGCGCTCCACGTCGCTCCTTGACCGACGCAACGACGTTCGCGTGGAGTGCCGCAGGCATGGATCCGGAAGGTTGACCGCCTCAAGGCCCAGCCCCGGCACAGGGGCGACCGTTCCTTCTCCGGGGTGCGACTCCCGAGGAATGCGCGGATGCTGGATGTGCCAGCCGGATGCCGGGCGTGCCGGTATCCGCAGGGAGGAAATCATGTCGATGCTCGACAAGCTCAAGAGTCTGCTGCACGGCCATGAGGACACCGCACGGCAGGGAGTCGAAAAGGCCGGCGACGCCTTCGACCAGAAGACGCAGAACAAGTACCAGAGCCAGGTCGACACGGCCCAGCAGAAGCTCAACGAGCAGCTGGGGTCCGACAGGCCCCAGGACAACCCCCCGCAGGGCTGAGGGCCTGCGCCCTGCGGGAAAATCCGCGAGGGCTGCCCCGCAGGACCGAAGCCCGCTACCGTGGTCGGCATGGCACGGGAACTCCGCATCGAGATCAGCGACGAGGCGTACGAGGCGCTCCAGCAAGCCGCCGCCGCCAAGCACGTGGCCGCCGAGGACTACGCCGGCCAGGTCCTGCACGCCGACCTCGCCCGGGCCCGATTCCTCGACGGCGCCCGCCTGGCCGTCGCCGAGCACGGTGACGCCTTCGCCGCCCGCTACGGCCGCCCCGGCGCCGGCAGCACCGAAGCAGCCTGACCTGGAGACCGCCACGTGATCCTTCAGGTCGACCTGGCCTGGCTTCTCGACATCGCCCAGAACGAGATTCCCGGCGACCCGGAGATCACGGACTGGGGCTCACTCGAAGCCGCCCGCGCCCGCCATGCCTTCCGCGTCATGGACACCCCCGTCTACGAGCGGCCCCACCATCGCGCCGCGGCCCTTCTCCACCAGCTCCTCCGCGTCCCCGCCCTGGAACACTCCAACGAGCTGTTCGCCCTGGCCGTCGCCGCCGGCTACCTCCACGCCTCCGGACACTCGCTCAGCCTCACCAGCCAGGACGCCATCGCCCTCGTCGAGCAGGTCCGCGCCGGCACCATCGACGTACGGCAGATCGCCGCCGCGCTGAAGACGTACTCCTGACCCCGACGCACGCCCCGAGGTTCTGCTCACCGCTTCCACGGGCCAAGACGGTACGCACTGCCTCCTGATCACCTGCACGACCGCCGGGCTCGACGTCCGGGCGGCGGGCACCGCCGAGGAACCGCATGCCGGCCTCGGTGCGGACGGGGTGCTGATCAGCCAGGACGTCGGCGGGGGCTACCTCTGCCGTACGCAGGACGGCGTCGTCGACGTCGTCATCGAGGCCGGCGAGACTCTCCCCGAAGGGTGGGTGCTCGTCGGCTATCCCCGGGATTCGTCGACGAGAAGCGGATTCTGGTCGTGGCGGCCGAGGAACGTGTGGGCGTCAAGCAGGAGGGCACGCACCTCCTGCTTGACGCCCACACGTTCGGGCTCCTCGCGGAACTCGACTACCGGGAGACACCGGGGGTCTCCGCCGTACCGCTCGGCGACGGCACGTGGCTCACCCACGACGGAGAGACGGTACTGCGCGGGGCCACCGTCTGATCCGGTGACGGTCGGCTCGGGTGGTGTCCGGGGCATCGCCGGCGGCCTTTCCCACCGGCACGCGTGCCCATGGCTCGTGTCGAGGGTCTCAACGAGGGGTGGTACGACGCCGAGGGCCAGGACCAGTGGTCGCGGGGGAGCGACCCGGAGGCCACCGAGGCCGTCCCGGCTCTGCTCACCGGTTTCGACAGCTGAGGGAGCGATGGCGGTCACGCGGCGCGCGGCGGCAGCCAGGTGTCGACGGCCGTTGTCAGTTCATGGAGTTGGGTGAAGAGGTGTGCCTTCATGCCGATGGCCTGGGCTGCGTGCACGTTCTCCTCGCGGTCGTCGATGAACAGGAAGTCGGCCGGTGCGGCCCGCAGGGCGGTGACGCAGTGGTGGAACGCCGCTGGGTCCGGCTTCGCGGTCTCGATCTTTCCGGAGAAGGCGACGTGGTCGAGGTTCCGCAGCCAGGGCTGCGCGGCGAGGAAGGCGTCCGCGTGGTCGGACGGGATGTTGGACAGCAGGGCGACCTCGGCACGGTCCCGCAGGCCCTGTGCGTAGGCGACCATGCGCTTGTCGACCCGGGACCAGCTGTCGATGTCGGCGAGCCGCAGTTCTTCGATCGTGTCGGTGTCGACGGGACGTGCCAGCCGTCGCAGGACGGTGGTCCAGTACGAGGCCGCCGTCTGCTGGGCGGCGTCGTAGGGCGGGCGGCAGGCCCAGTAGGCGTCGGTGAAGGCGTCGGCGGGTGCGCCGCAGAGGGTGGCCATCTGCTCCAGGGCGCCGGGGCGCTGGTGGCAGGCGATGACTCCGAAGAGGTCGAACAGGACGATGCGTCGGTCGGTGGACATGGCGGTGGCGCTTCCTGATCGGGGCGGTTTCGAGGGCGGGGCCTGCGCGGCGCGGTGTCAGGGTCGTGCCGCGCAGGCGGTCAGTGGCGGCTGGACGCCGGCTCGGGTTCCGGCTCGGGCGTGGCGCCGGAGCCGGGGCGCAGGACGCCGGCGGCCAGGGCGGTGGTCGCGGAGAGCAGGGTCAGCAGCAGGAAGGTGTGGTTCAGTGCGGTGAGGTGGGTCAGCCAGCCGATGACGGCGGGTCCGGCGAGCATGCCGAGGTAGCCGAGCCCGGCGACCCGGGAGACGTTCGCGCCCGCCGCGGCGGGGTCGGCGTGTCCGGCCGCGCTGAACAGCTGGGGGATGCAGCCCGACAGGCCCAGGCCGAACAGGGCCCAGCCCACGAACGCGGCCCATGGGGACGGGGCGAACGCGGCGATCGTGATCCCGACGGCTGCCGTGGCCGAGCCGTAGCGCAGGACGGCCATCGACCCGAACCGCCCGGCGACCCGGTCCGCGAGCAAGCGGCCGGTGGTCATCGCCGCGGCGAACGTGCCGTATCCGAAGGCGGCGGTGCTTGCCGGAGCGCCGAGGACGTCCTTGAGGTGCAGGGTGCTCCAATCGTTGGCGGCTCCCTCGCACAGCATCGTCGTCAACGCCAGCGCGGCCAGGATCCAGATCCGCCCGGCGGTACGGCGCCGCTCGGCGGCCGGAGCCCGCTCGGCAGGTGTGGCGGTGGCAGTGACCGGCGTGCCGGGCAGCAGGCTGCGGGCCGAGGCCAGTGCGATCACGATGCCAAGCGCGGCGGAGGCGCCGAGCGTGGCGGCCGGGCTCATGCCGGCGCCGGCGGCGCCCGCCGCGGCGAGGGCGGCGATGACGCCGCCGACGGAGAAGGTGGCGTGGAAGGCCGACATGACGGGCCGGCCGTAGGCCTTCTCCACGTGAACGGCGTGGGCGTTCATGCTCACGTCCAGGCAGCCGTTGCAGAAGCCGAAGAGCAGCAGGGCCCCCGCCAACGTCCATGGATCTCGGGCCAGGCCGGGCAGCAACAGGGTGGCGCTGGCCAGGACACCGGTGGCGGGGACCACGAGGCGCGGTCCGAGGCGGTCGGTCAGGGGGCCGGCCACCTGCATGCCCGCGAAGGCCCCGAGCCCGAGCAGCACCAGCAGGCTCCCGAGGGTGGCGTGGCTGATGCCGACCCGTGCCTCGACGGCGGGGATGTGCACGACCCAGGTGCCTATCAGGGTCCCGGCCAGGACGAAGTAGAGGAAGGTCGCCGCGCGGGCGGCTCGAAGGGGAGGCTTCACGCCCTCCACCGTAACGAACATTTATGATGTTTGAAAGTAGACTGTTCGAACATGGTTAATGTTCATTCCGAGGTGGTGTTCAATCGCAGGTATGAGCAATGCAGACCGTCACTCCGTGATCGCCCAGGCCGTCAGGGAGGCGGGCCACGTCACCGTCCAGGACCTCGCCGCGCTGACCGGCGCATCGGAGATGACCATCCGGCGTGATCTCGACGTCCTCGCCGGTCAGGGCGTCCTCGAACGCGTCCGCGGCGGCGCGCGGACCCTGCTGCTGCGGGGCGAGGAGCCGCCGTTCGCGCTGCGCGCCCGCGAGGCCGTCGACGCCAAGCGCCGGATCGCCGCCGAGGTCTCCTCGCTCATCGCCGACGGCGAGAGCGTCCTGCTGGACAGCGGCACCACCTGCCTGGAGGTCGCCCGCCTTCTGCGCGAGCGGCCCGTCACCGTCATGCCCCTGTCCCTCCAGGCCGTCCACGTCCTCAGCGACCCCCCGGGCCGAGCCGCGCTGATGGTGCCCGGCGGCCGCCCCCGCGCCGCCGAAGGGGCCCTGACCGGCCCCCTCACCCTCGCCTCCCTGGCCGCGCTGCGCTTCGACACCGCGGTCATCGGCTGCTGCGGCCTGAGCGCCGCCGAGGGCCTGACCGCGTACGACCTCGACGACGCCGCGGTGAAGAAGGCGGGCATCGCCTCAGCCCGCCGCGTCGTCGTCGCCGCGGACGGCGGCAAACTCGGCCGCACCGCCTACGCTCACGTCGGCCCCGCCACGCTCCTGCACACCCTCGTCACCGACACCACCGCGCCCGCCGACGAGGTCGCCGCACTCGAAGGTTCCGGAACCGTCGTCAAAGCCGTCTGACGAAACCGCCGACTCGCCCAGGCCGCCGCCGTGCGGGCCGTACTCGGCCCGACACCACAGCCTGCTCTTCAAGGCCGGGCCGGGCCAGGGGCGACATGTGGCAGCGGGTCACCCACCGCCCCGAGCGAATCCGATGGATCCGACAGCCTTCTGGCGACAAGACTGCACCGGTGAACACCCTGCCACCGCCGCCCGACCCGCTCCTCCTGCCGGTACGGGACCCGCGCGCCCGCGACCTCGTTCTCGACTACGCGGACATGCACGCCCTGGTCGCCGACCTGGTTCTGCCAGGCGACGCGTCGATGTACGCCATGAGCGCCATGGAAACCTCCCGCGAGCTCATCCGGCACTCCTTCTACCGGTACGAGTTCGCCACCGTCGCCGTCACGCATTCCCTGTTCGCCCTGGAGCACGTCCTTGCCGAGCGTCTGGCCACGGACGAACCGCTCCACGTCCTCATCCAGCGGGCCGCCGACGCAGGGCTCATCACAGCCGGACTCGCCGCCGAACTCGACCGCGGCCGACTGCTACGCGACAAGCTCACGCAGGGCGTCGAGTCAAGTGCGGCCCTCCGCCCGCTCCGTGCCGTCGCAATGGTGCGTGCCGTCTTCGATGCCGTCTCCCTGCTCCTTCGCCCACCGCCCGCGACAGAGGCGACAGCCGCCGACGCGGGCGGACCACAGCCCGAAGGCGGACTCGCCCGACTGTGGGAGGAGCACCTGGGCGCACTGTTCCCCGACGGCTTCCGCGGCGTGGACTTCGACGGCGTGGACCTGGTCCTCCTGGACGCCGACGTCGCCGGCCTCGTGCAGAGGGAGCTGAACGGCGGACTCGACGACGATGGCATCGCCTGCCTCTGGAACTGCATCGCCGACCTCGACAAGATCGTGCCCCTGATCAACGAGGAGTACTGCGCCTCCTACTTCACGAAGCTTCGGGCCATGGCCCAGGTCGCAGCAGCGCCCCACCTCCCCGCCGCGACCTGACCACCGGGGTTTGAAACAGACTCGGTGTCTCCCGCGACCTCGTCAGGCTCAGGCTCGGTCCCGTTCGACGTACGGCCCGGACATGACAGGTGAACGCGGAGGTTCCGAAACCCCCGCCGGACTCGGGCCGGAGTGAGCCGGCCGGGCTCCGTCGGTCGCTCGCAGGGCCGACGGAGGTCCTGGGCAAGAGGACGGGCCAGGCGAAGCCGGGTAGGGGCGACGACGACCGGCCACGTCCAGCGGTCTGCGGACTCGGGAGCGGCCCTGTCGCGGCGGAGGGCCTGATCGAGATGCTCGGCCCCGGCGGGGAGACGCGCGTCCGTGGGGTGAGACCGGAGGGGAGTGAGCCGGGCGTCAATCGAGTCCGTTGTCGTCCTGCAGCAGGGCGAGCTGGTGCACGACGGCCTCGGTGAGCCGCTTCTCGTCGTTCGTGGCGAGGAGGTCGAGCAGGGCGCCTCGCAGTACGGCCAGGGCCAGGGTGCGGCGGGTGGCGCCGTCCTCGCTGTCGCGTTCGGCCGGCGGCTGGAAGCCGGCCAGGACGCCGAGCCAGTCCTCCACCGTCGCACGGGCGAATCCGGCCCAGGCCCCGTCGGGCTGGACGAGGGAGCGCGTGTACGCCTCGGCCCACAGGCGCAGCAAGGGCCTGTGCTCCTTCGCGGCGAGCCACGCCCAGACCCGTTCGACGGCCGGCGCGAGTCCGGCGGGGCCGTCGGTCTGCCCGGCCTGATCCAGGAGGGCCAGCTCGTCGGCGCGGGCGCGCGCCAGCAGGGCCCGCAGCAGGCCGTCCTTGCTCTCGAAAAGGAAGAGCAGGACCCGCGGGCTGGAGCCGATGGCCTCGGCCAGGGGGCGCAGGGACAGGTCGGTCAGACCGTGGGCGAGTGCGTACCGGTAGGCCGCTTCCAGCAGCTCGTTCTGGCGGGCGGAGGGGGTTGGCGCTTCCTGGGGCATGCGGCTAGCCTAACTGAAACGACTGTTTCAGTGATGTGGACGGAACGATCACGGGGGCCAGGAGAGCAGCTCATGCCGCAGCAAGACCGGAAGCAAGCCGTCATACGCCGCGCCGACCGCCCCGGCGACCTGGGATGGGTGGTGATGGCCCACGGCGAGGCGTACGCCCGGCAGTTCGGCTGGAACACCGACTTCGAGGTCCTGGTCGCCAAGATCGTGGCCGACTACGGAGCCGCACACGACCCGGCCCGTGAAGCGGGCTGGATCGCCGAGGCCGACGGCCGGCGCGTGGGGTGCGTCTTTCTCGTCGCGGGCGACCAGCCCAAGGTGGCCAGGCTGCGGATCCTGCTCGTCACCCCGGAGGGCAGGGGCCTTCGGCTGGGGACGCGCCTGGTCGAGGAGTGCCTCGCCTTCGCCCGCGAGGCGGGCTACGAGCAGGTGACGCTGTGGACCAACGACGTGCTGACGGCAGCGCGCAGGATCTACCAGGGCTTCGGCTTCACCCTCACCGATGAGGAGCGTCACCGCAGCTTCGGACACGACCTCGTCGGCCAGAACTGGACTCTCGACCTCCACGCCACCGCGGCCAACCCTGCCCACGCCGCAGAGGTCGCCCCGACGGCGCCCTCGGCGGACGCCTGAACCGACACCTGAACCGACACCTGAGCTGGTACCCCCGCTGCTGCCGTCAAAGGGTGGCTGTGACCCTCGGCCGTCACGCGGTGGGATCCACGTTCCACGCCGCGGGCAGATCACTGCCGCAGAAGACGCAGACGAAGTCGCCCTCACGCACGATGTTGTGCTCCTGGCAGTCGGTACACCTCCGGAACACCACCTCGTGCGTGAAGCCGGAGGGCCGCCGGAGTCCCACAGCGTCCAGGGCCCGGGCGACCTCCGCCCAGGAGGCGACGTCCGGACAGTACCCGGTGGACTGGTTGCTGACCTCGCTCACGGTCCACCGGCCCGCCTCACGCATGAAGCTGATCTCACCGGCTCCCAGAACCATGTCTCCGCCGGCACAGGCCACGCGCTCGCTTCGTCGCGGCGCCAGCCGAAGCGCAGCATCCATACCGACCACGAAGGTGAACGGTTCGGCCGGTTCCGCCGCCGATTGCTCCGCGATCCAGCCACTGAAGTCAGCAGCCGAGCCGATCCGGCGCCCGCCGCCACCCGGCCGGACCGCAGCCTTCAGCTCGACCGGTCCGACATACCGGTAACCCTGCCCCCGCCCACTCACGTCGACGAACCTAGAGCACTTCCGGCATGCGTCCCAGCCGTCGAGCGGCGGCAAAAGCCCATGTCGACAGAGATCGCCGCGGGGCGGCGAGGGGACTCCCCGCAGTGCGAGGTCGTCCTGGGCAGTGGTCGAACACGGCATCGATCGCCTCAAAAGACGCCGCGCTGTGGCCACACGCTACGACGAACTCGCGGTCCGGTACGAGGCAACCGTCCTCGTGGCGGCACTCGACGCGTAGCTGTGACCAGCACGTTCACCCACGTTCACCAGGGACGCGGGAGGGCGGTCAGCGGTGACCCAGCACGTTGACCACCCGTCCGCTGGGGTCACGGACGAAGAACCGCCGCACGCCCCACTCCTCGTCCTGCAAGGGGTGAATGATCTCCACCCCTCTCGCCCGCATGACCGCGTAAGCCGCATCCACGTCGTCCACCTCGACACTCATGTCGGGGGCGACGGGCGCGGTCTTGTCGCTGCTCATGACGCTGATCTGCGCTGCCGGGCTGGACGGGGACGCGAGCGTCATGATCCAGCCGTGGTTCATGACCTCCTCGAAGCCCAGCAGGCCGTAGAACTCCCGGCTCTCCTGCGCGGCCTCCGACTGGATGTTGGGCACGACACGGCGAACGGCCATCGACGACTCCAAACGAGAACGAAGGTGTCCCTGTCTTCCTCAGAAGTTACGACACGTCCACCGCCGCAGGCACTTTCGATGCGCGTCGCGTCCTACCGTGTACGAGCTCGTCAGGGAGCCCCATCAGCCCAGCTGGTGACTGCCCTTCGGGGGCCGTGGCGGGTGTTCTTGTCGTGCCTGCCGAGCGAGTGGGCTCGACCGCACAGGGGCGATGGACGGCTCGGGACCCTTGCCGTTCAGCCTATGAGGAGGTCCTTCTTGAGGCGCTTCAGTTCGTGGCGGCCGATGCCGAGGCCGTCGATCAGGTAGCGGTCGAAGGTGCCGTACTTCGCCTCGACCTCGTCGTAGCCGGAGTTGAGGTATTCGGGGCGGACGTCGAGCAGCGGTTTGTAGACGGCGGCCTGCTGCGGCGGGAGGTGGCCGAGGACGGCGTCGTTGCCGGCCTTGCGGTAGGTGTTGCTGGCCAGGTAGTCGGCCATGACGGTGTCCCGAGGCACGCCGAGCGCGGTGAGCAGGGCGGCGTTGGACCAGCCGGTGCGGTCCTTGCCGGCCGTGCAGTGGAAGAGCACGGCGCGTGCGTCGTCCTCGCGGATGCCGTCGAAGACCTGGGTGTAGGCCTTCTTGCCGCCGTCGCCACTGACCATCGCCTTCTCGGCATCGATCATCATCTGTTCGGCCTCGGCCGGGGTCCTGGGCATGGTCTGGAAGGCGCCGGAGCCCGCGAAGACATCCGCGACGACGTAGTCGGCGCCGGCCGGGACGTTGTCGGGGGCCTTGGCGCGTTCGTCCTGCATGCGCAGGTCGAAGACGGTTCTGATGCGCAGCCGCTGGAGCTTGGCCTGGTCCCCGGGGGTGAGCTTGTCGAGGGCGTCCGAGCGGTAGACCTCGCCCATCCTGACCCACTGGCCGTCGGAAGTGCGGTAACCGCCCGCGTCACGGAGGTTGACGGTTCCGGAGAGCTGGACGAGGCGGTCGGCGAGGCGCAGGCCCTGGCCGCGGTCGGCCTCGAACCAGAACCACTGGCGGTCGGCGGCGGGCAGACCGGTGACCACGGCACGGCCGCTGGCACCGCCTCTGGCGACGACCCTGCCGTGGGCACGGATCTCGACTCGCCGGACGTGCTCCGCCTTCCAGGCGAGGGCGAAGGAACCGTCGGCCTCGGCCGTAACGGTCGCCTCGGTGAAGGGAACGGCCTGGCCGGAGTGGCGCTGTCCGGGGTTCCGCGGCTGGTCCCACCCGACGGCGGTGGCGGCCGGCGCGAGGGGCACGCCGAGGACGAGAGCGGAGGCGACGACGGTCGCGGACAGAGTTGCCTTGTTCATGGCCGTGAGACTGGGCGGCCCGGGCGAACGTCGCATGAACGCGGTATGGCTGGATGACGCCCCACAGAGGGCAGATGGCAAAACATGCCACCTATGCACAACATGCAGAGAGGAGGCTGGACGCACCCAGCTAGACCGTGTCCTCTGCGGTGAGGCGGACGAGCCGTTCGTAGCGGCAGATGGCTGCGGCGAGGCCGAGGAGGGGCAGGTAGTTGCGGGGGGTGGCGCTCATAGCGGTGGTTGAGCCGGCGGGAGCCGGTGAGCCAGGACATGGTCCGCTCGCTCACCCACAGGCGACGTCCGAGTCGTTCGGGCGACTTGATGCCCTTGCGGGCGATGCGGAGGCCGATGCGTTTCCCGCGGAGGCATTTCCGCAGTTCGGCCAGGTCATAAGCCTTGTCGGCATACAAACGCTGGGACTTGAAGCGACGGCCGCGGTAGGGGTGTGTCTCGTGGGGAGGCCCGTGATCATGGGTGTTGGTGTCCGGCTGTCGTGGGTGCGGGCGGCCGAGAGGCCGACGAGGAGGGCAGTCCGTTCGCGGCCGACAGGAGGCGCATCCTGGAGCCCGCTCTGCCCCGGTCCACGGGGCTCGGGGCTCGGGCCGGTGTGCTCGCCCCCTTTTTTCGCCCGGATGCTCGGCGACCGCGTCCCGCACGTCGTCCCGGACCCCATCGTGATCCCACGCGCCTTGTGACAGGAACGACCGCATCGCCGCCGGGAAGGCGTCCTCGGCCTGCTCGGCGATCGTCCAGCAATTCTGACGCGGCAGTTCGGCAAACAGCCCGCGCACCATCCGCTCGGCGGTACGACGGGGCTCGATCCGGCCGCCCCGGCCGGCCGCCCGCTCCATCGCCTCCCTGAACAACTTCTCGGCCCCGTCAGGGTCTGAAGTGTGGCCGACAGCCACCGCAGAACTCTTCGCCGACGTCATGAACCGCGATGAACAACGGTGGCCGTCCCGTCCCGCCAGCCCCTCCCACCACACCAGCAACGAACATCAGCTGGACCACTGGGGGCCGGTGAGCCTGTCACCAGGGCACTGTTCCACCGTCGTCGAAGAATCCGCCGGTCGGTCCGTCGTCGGGCAGGGTCGCGAGGCGAATCGCGATCGCCGCACCCTGGTGGGGAGTGCGGACGCCCTGGAAGCCGTTGAGGTCGGTGGCGGTGAAGCCGGGACAGCCGGAGTTGACCAGGATGTCGGTGTCGCTCAGTTCCTTGGCATATTGGACGGTGACGGCGTTGAGGAAGGTCTTGGACGCCAAGTACGCAACGGGAATCGGGCCCATGTCGATGCCGGGCGTGGTCTGCAGGACGAGCGAGCCGACACTGCTGGACATGTTCACGATCCGCGGCGATGCCGAGCCGCGCAGCATGGGCAGCATCGCGTTGGTGACGCGGATGACCCCGATCACGTTGGTTTCCACGACGGCTCGTACGGTCGCGGGATCGACCGTGGTGGGCGTCTGCGGCATACCGCCGGTGATCGCGGCGTTGTTGACCAGGACGTCGAGCCCTCCGGCGCGGTCTGCGATCAGCTCGGCCGCGGCGGCCACACTCGCGTCGTCCGCCACGTCGAGCGGAACGCCGAACGCGTCGGTCCCGGCTGCGCGCAGCTTCTCCACCGCGGTGTCGCGGCGCTGTTGATCCCGTGCGCCCACGCCGATTCGCCAGCCGAGGGAGCCCAGGCCCGCCGCGATCTCGTATCCGATTCCTTTGTTCGCACCGGTCACCAGCGCGATCGTCTGTTCACTCATGTCATCAAGCGTGGTGCGGACTCCAGTGGGACGTCCAAGACCGACTGGGTGGGCGGCGATACCGCACGGATATCGGCCGTGGTGAGCGCCGGATACGATGACGCGGTGGAGACGCGGGAGCTGCGCTATTTCGTCGCCGTCGCGGAGGAGTTGCACTTCGGGCGGGCGGCGCAGCGGCTCGCCATGGCACAACCACCGCTGTCGCGGGCGATCCAGCAGCTCGAGAGGCGGCTCGGAGTGGTTCTGCTGCACCGCACCGCTCGCGCGGTCGCCTTGACCGAGGCGGGGTCGGTACTTCTGCGGGAGGCGCGGGCCGCACTCGACGCGGTCGAAGCCGCCGAGCGCCGCACCCGCCGCGCAGCTGTCGGAACGCCCGGCGTGGTGCTGGCCACGAAAGCCGGAGCGTCCAGCGAACTGTTGTCGAAGCTGCTGGACGCCTACGCCGCCGAGCCCGGCGCGGTCGCCGTCGAGGTGATGCTGTGCGGGCCCGGCGAGCAGGAAAGACTGCTGCGCGACGGGCGTGCCGACGTTGCTCTGCTCCAGCGGCCCTTCGACACGACGGCCGGACTCGACACCGAGGACCTGCACACCGAACAGCAGGTCGTGGTCCTGCCCGCGGGGCACACCTTGGCCGACCGACCCCATGTGTCGATGGCCGAGGTGACCACCCTGGCGGACCTGCCCCTGCCACGCTGGCCTCGACGGGACGGGGGCTATCCGGACGGACCTGGCCCGCAGGTGCGCGACCACACCCAGCTGTTCCAGCTGATCGCGCTCGGACGGGCCTGCGCGGTCGTGCCCGAGTCCCTCCGAGCCCATCTGCGCGAGGATCACGCGACGGTGCCGGTGCCGGACGCGCCGGCTGTCACGACCGTCATCGCCTGGCCACCACACAGCAGATCCCAAGCCGTCGCCGACCTCGTCCGCACCGCGACACGCCTCTAAGGGCTGTCCCGCACAAGGACGTGAGCTGGGGGTTTGCCTGACGGTACGGTCGCCGCGTGGAGTCGAAGAGGGGGAGCGAGTGCCCGTTGCACGGGGTCGGTGTGCGTCCTGACCACCTTGCCGGACGCCGTCTTGAGCGAGTTCGCCTCGTGGCACCTGTACGACTCAGAGGCTCCGTCCGGCCCGTTGGACGTGTGGCTGATCGACAGCGAAGCGGTTGCCACGCGCATCACGACCGGTTCGGACTGGTGCTTGATCGTGGAGACGTCGGAGCCTTTCGCGGGATACGACACGGCCAAGTCAGGCCGCGTCGAGGTGGCGCCGATCAGCGGTGAGACCCCGTTCACGGATCACCTCGGCGAGACGATGCTGGCCGTCAGCGATCGCTCCAACGTCCCCCCCCACATCGCCCGACAGGCGACAGGTGTGGCTCCAGCCGCACCCACTCCGCGTTCGTCGGATCGCCCCGCCCCATGCCGAGCGCGACAACCCACCGGCTCGCCAGTCACATGATCCGCCGGACAGGCCCTGACGGGGGAGGGCATGAGGCAGCAGCGGGCAGCGCTCCCCGACGGATGCCAGGCCGGCCACGACAGCATCGCCCGTGTCCTCGACCTTCCATCGAAGGTCACCACCGCGACATCAGCAGGGGCATGCCGCGCATCGCTTGCCAGGTCCTACGCGACCTGCTCAGGAGGTGACGTGCCGTCCCTCATGCTCCGACGTGGCGGTCCACCTGCATCGCCGGTTGCCTCAGCGCCCCTGCGAGCGGAGACGCACTCGTTGGGCACGGTGGCGGAGGAATCGACGAGATGTGTGCCCCCTCCCTCCCACGGGCCGGTCAGGTCATCGCTTTTGTGACGAGATGCGGCAGAGGGCCATTCGGGTGGGATACCCGGTACACCGCAACTGTCTCCATTTCCGCTGCAGTCGTCATGTGCAGTGGCCCGACGACCAAGGAGGCATTCTCGTGACTGATGTTCAGGCTTTCACTACGGGTACCGCTGCACTGCTGGACCTTGATCCGTACCGCTTCCCCGCCGCACTCGTCGACGATGTGCCGGAGCGGACCGCGAGCGTCGGCGGCCGCGTGGAGTCCGGCGACTGCCTTCTGTCCGCGTCCGAGCCGACGGGCCGCCCGTCTGCACCCCTCAAGCCGGTCGACCGTCGCCGTCTGGAGCTGCAGGCGACTCTCACCACCGCGGGTATCGCACCCCTGCCAGGCGACCTGGACGCCATCGAGGCTCTGTGTCAGCTGACCGACACCACCCACGCCGCCCTCCGGCGGTGGATCAGTCACGCCATGTGACCCGCGCCGCACCGGCTGTGCTGTGGGGAACGGGCCCAGGTCCGTTGAGGAGGGCGGGCGGAAGTCGAAGTCAGGGCGAGCTGCCACATGCGGGGGAGGTGGCGGCGCCGGCCAGGTCGTGGCGGCGGCCGACTGAATCCCCTACGTTCCGCCTCCCCGCCCGTACCGCTTCCGGTACGGAAGACGCGGGTTCTCCCTCGGCCGGTCGGCCTGGGCGTCGGCCGAGCGGCGCGGTGCGCAGTGAGTCCCCTCCAGGCCGTTCGAGAATGGCGGGATGCTGTCGGAAGCGTCCGCCGATGCCTGTGACCTGGGGCGACGCCCCTCCTCTGGTGGATTTCCGGCCGACCGGCCCGGCTCCATGGCCGGGAGGTCATCCCGTACCGTCCGACTTGTCTGGTCAGCCTGTCTATTGACGAGCAGTCACTTAATCGCACAGTGATACGATCTCGGCGCAAGCGGGGCGGGCGGATGAGCGCAGAACGACACCTCCGACTTCCGGAGGGGTTCCGCGCGGGCGTCCCGATGCGGGCGGTTCGCCGGGGCACCGCATTGACGGGAATCCAGTCACTGGCCGTCGGCCGCCTGAAGAGAGTCTTATGACGGAATACATACAGAACCCGATGCTGTGGGCTCTGTTGGTCCTCGTTCTCGCCGCCATCGCCGTCATCGTCCGCCAACGCAAGGCGGCCCAGGCTTTGAAGCAGCAGATCGACGGGCTCCGGAGCCATTACTCCGACCTGGAGAACCACTACACGCAGTCTGTCGAGGCGGCGCAGGAACAGGCCGAGGAGGCGACGAAAACAGTCCTGAAGTCCGCGATGCGGACACTTCAGGGTCTCGCCGCCGAACAGCAGCTGGTCGTCTCACGGCTGCAGAGCAAGTACGGCGAGTCGGCCATGCTCCAGGACCTGCTCGAGATCGACCACACCAACTCGCAGTTCGGCCGACGCGCGCAGTCCATCGCCGTGCTGTGTGACGGCTGGCTCGGCCGCCACCGCGACGTGGCGTCCGTGTACGACGTGATCCGCAGCGCCCAGGGCCGGATCCGGCACTTCCGTCGCGTGGAGATCCTCTCGCGCGTCGACTTCGGCCTCACCAGCCGGGTCGTCGAACCGGTGGCGCTGGCGCTCGCCGAGCTCCTCGACAACGCCACCAGCTACTCCAGCCCGGACACCGTCGTCGAGATCAACACCCGCACCGTTCCCAAGGGCGTGTGCATCGTCGTCGACGACGCGGGCGTCGGCATGAGCGACGAGGAACGGGTCCGCGCCGAGCGGCTGCTCTCCAGCAACCGCGTCACCGGCGTCTCCGGACTCGGCAACCCGCCGCAGTTCGGCTTCGCGGTGATCGGCGTGCTGTCCGAGCGCTTCGGCTTCGAGGTGTCCGTGGACTCGTCCTCGCCCTACGGCGGCGTCCGTGCGGTCGTCCTGCTGCCGCACGAGCTGCTCACCAGCGTGCCGGTGCAGAAGTCCACGGCGCCGCCCGTGATCACTCCCGGCGTACCGGGCCCAGGGGGGCCCGAAGCCGTGCTCGCGACGTCCTCGACCGCCGACGGCCTGCCGAAGCGGCGCCGCAAGCGGCCGATGGCCATCGTGCCCAGCAGTACGCCCGCGCAGGCTCCGAGCCGCTCCGACGCCGAAGCAGCGGCGATCATGGGTGCCTTCCAACGAGGCACGGAGTCCGGCCGGGCCGCCTTCCCGGAGGCGCCGGACCGCACGAGCGGTACGTCTCGTGCAAGCAGCGAAGGACATGAGGTCTCGTGAACGACGATCTGTCATGGATGCTCGACAGCGCCCTGGAGATTCCCGGCGCGTTGCACGCGGTCCTGATATCCGCCGACGGCCTGCTGATGGCCAGGTCGAACGGCTACGGCAAGGACAACGCCGACCGTGTCGCGGCCGCGATGAGCGGTGTGCAGTCGCTGAGCCGCTCGCTCGCCTTCTTCTGCGAGGACCCGAGTGCGCGGTGGCGGCAGACCCTGGTCGAGTTCGACGGCGGCTGGGTCTTCCTGATCTCCGCCGGTGAGGGTGCCTACCTCGGTCTCTCCGCGTCCCCGGACGTCGACATGGCGGACATCACCTTCCGGATGCAGCAGCTCGTGGGCCAGCTCGGCAAGGTACTCATGACGCCGCCGCGCGAGAACCTCGGCACGCACTCATGACGGGACGCGAGGAGTGGGAGCCTGAGGCCGCCGAGCTGGTTCGACCGTACGTCATCACCAAGGGACGCGGCCTGCCCGACGAGGAGCAGCTCTCCCTGATCACGCTGGTGACGGTGGCGCCGGAGGAGGGCCAGCGGCCCACCCGGCTCTCCCCCGAGGAGCAGCGGCTGATCGACATCTGCTCCGCCGGCTACCTGTCGGTCGCCGAGATCGCCGGCCACACCCGGCTGCCGCTCGGCGTGGTGAAGATCCTCCTCGCCACCCTGGCCGAGGGCGGCTACCTCGTCACCCGTTCGCCGGTACGCCGGGCGGCCCTCGCCGACCGGGAGATCCTGGAGGAGGTGCTGAATGGTCTCCGCGCCAAGTTTGGGTGAGCAGGACTACGTACGCGACGGCGCTTCGCAGATCCCGGTGAAGATCCTCGTCGTCGGGCACTTCGCGGTGGGCAAGACCACGTTCATCGGCTCGATCTCGGAGATCGAGCCGCTGACCACCGAGGAGCGGATGACGCAGGCCGCCGAGCACGTCGACGACCTCAAAGGCGTCCGGAGCAAGACCACCACCACGGTGGCCATGGACTTCGGTCGGCTGACCATCAGCGACCGCATCGTGCTGTACCTGTTCGGCACCCCCGGCCAGCAGCGGTTCGTGCAGATGTGGGAGGACCTCGCGCGCGGGGCCCTCGGCGCGCTGGTCCTCGTCGACCCCGAGCGGCTCGCGGACTCCTTCGGTGTCATCGACCTGATCGAGCAGTACGGGCTGGAATACGCCATCGCCGTCAACCACTTCGACGGCACGCCCTTGCGGGACGAAGCGGCGCTGCGCGAGGCGCTGGACCTGCTCGACGACACCCCCGTCGTCACCTGCGACGCGCGCGACGAGAAGTCGTCCGCCGGCGCACTCACCACCCTGGTCCGCTTCTTGCTGGACCGCACCCGACAGGAGCAGTAGCCGCCATGGACACCCAGACCCCCGCCCCGGTGCCCCCACCCGGCTGCCCCGCCCACGCCTCGGGCGCCCGGATCCCGCTGCACGGACCGGAGTTCGCCGCGGACCCGCAGGCGTACTACGCGTACATGCGCCACTACGGGCCCACCGCCCCCGTGGAGCTCGCCCCCGGGGTGGCCGCCACCCTCGTCACCGACTACGCCACAGCGCTCCAGCTGCTCCAGGACTCCGCGTCCTTCCGCAAGGACGCGCGTCTGTGGCGGGACTTCAACGAGGGCCGGGTCCCGCAGGACAGCCCCGTCGTGCCCCTCCTCGCCTACCGGCAGAACTGCATGTTCAGCGACGGCGGCGAGCACCTGCGGCTGCGTCAGGCGATCACGGACAGCATGGCCCGGATCGACTCGCAGCGGCTGGCCCGGAACACCGAGCGGATCTCGGACTACCTGATCTCCCAGTTCGGCTCCCGCGGGTCGGCCGACCTGCTCGGCGACTACGCCAAGCAGCTCCCGCTGTTCGTCTTCAACGAGCTCTTCGGCTGCCCGGCCGGCATCGGCGACCGGGTGCTCTTCGGCATCACGGGGATGTTCGACGGGGTGAACGCCGAGAAGGCGACCGCCGTGCTGTTCGGGGCCGTGCAGGAACTGGTCACGCTCAAGCGGAGCCGGCCGGGCGACGACGTCACGTCCTGGCTGATGCAGCACCACGCCAATCTGAGCGACGAGGAGATGGTCCACCAGCTGGCCCTGCTCCTCGGCGCGGGCGCCGAACCGCTGCGCAACCTCCTCGGCAACACCCTGCACCGGCTGCTCACCGACGACCGCTACGCCGACGGCGGCGGCCTGATCGACGAGGCGCTCGACGACACGCTGTGGGACAACCCGCCGATATCGAACTACGCGCCCCACTACCCGGCCAGGGACATGGAGTTCGCGGGTGAGAAGGTGCAGGCGGGGGACCTGATGCTGGTGAGCTTCGCCGCCGCCAACTCAAGCCCTGCCCTGGCGGCCGCCCGTACGACCGGCAGCAACCGGTCCCACCTGGCGTGGAGCGCGGGCCTGCACGGCTGCCCGTCCAAGGAGCCGGCCCGGCACATCACCGTCACGGCCATCGAGCACCTGCTCAACCGGCTGCCGGACGTCGAACTCGCCGTACCGGAGGACAGCCTGATCTGGCGTCCCGGCCCCTTCAACCGGGCCCTGGCCACGCTGCCGGCCAAGTTCACCCCCGTCCCGTCATCGGGACACGGCGGCCCGCGGCCCGACACGAGTGCCACCGCGTCCGGTGCGCAGTTCGGCGACCGGACCGGCGAGGAGGGCAAGGGAGAACGGAAGGGCCGCTGGAGCCAGTTCCTGTCCTGGCTCACGAGCTGATCCACAAGTCCTCCATAGTCTCCCTATCTCCGCATGACTATTCGATCGTGAGGGTAGTGATCGCCGCGGCACCAATGTTGCGTATGAGGTAGAGGAGATGTCGTGGACCACATATCCACCGACACCGCTATGGCAGAGCCACCGCCCTGTGTCGGTGCGCACCCGGATACCCGCCCTCGCCGGCGGGTATCTTCGTGCGTACCTGGATCTCTGGTGGGGTGCCGGTGACCGGCTTGCCGCTCGACATCCTTCCGGATCCGCGGTCCGGCACGCTCGGTTCCTTCACCCGGGCCCAGTTGGTACGCCTCTGCGACGTCGCGGGGCTCTCGCCGGCCGACACGGAGACGTACGCGCACACCCTGGTCGAGGCGCTGGGTCCGGCCGCCGGGCGGTCGCTGGCCCTGCCGCCCCCGACGCGGACCTTCCTCTCGGACGACCACACCCCCGTCGAGTACTCGCTCTCCTTCAGCCCGGGCCGGGCCCCGGCACTGCGTGTGCTGGTGGAGCCGGGCTGCGGCGCGGACACCCGGGCGGAGAACGGCCGGATCGGTCTGGACGTCGTCCGCGCGATGGGCCGACGCTGGGACTTCTCCACCGAGCGGCTCGACGAGATCGAGGACCTCTTCTTCCCGGACCGGCCGAAGGGTCCGCTGGCGCTGTGGATCGCACTGGAACTGCTGCCCGGCGGCGTGCCCAAGGTCAAGGTGTACCTGAATCCGGCCGCGTCCGGGGCGAAACGTTCCGCCAAGACCGTACGCAAGGCCCTGCGCCGACTCGGGCACAAAAAGGCCTACGCGGCGCTGCCGAAGGCCGACGGCCACCCCTTCCTCGCCCTGGATCTGGGCCACTGGGAGACGCCGCGGGTGAAGGTCTACACCCGGCACCTCGACCTGTCGGCCACCGAGGCGGGCAACCTGTCCCGTACGGGCTCCGGCCCGGGGCCGGCGGAGATCCAGGAGTTCTTCCGGGCCGCCGCCGCCACCGACGACCTCGACCGGCGGCCCGGCCTGTCCTGCCACTCCTTCACCGAGACGGAGACCGGCCGCCCCAGCGGCTTCACCCTCCACATCCCGGTTCGCGACTACGCCCGCGACGACAAAGAGGTCCTCGACCGAGCAGTGGACGTCCTGCGGAGCCACGGGATGGATCCCGCCCCGCTGGTCCGGTCGCTGCCCGCCCTCACCGCGAGACGGCCCAAGGACGGAGTGGGCCTCATCGCCTACCTCGCGCTCGCCCACCAGCAGGGCCATCCGCCCCGGGTGACCGCGTACCTCTCGTCGGAGGCCTACGCCGTCAGACCGCCGACGAAACTGCGGCACCGCGCAGCGGCGGTGGTCTAGCGATCCCCGACGACGGGGCTCCCGGCGAGGATTCGCCGGGAGCCCCGTCGTCGGAGTCGGTCACGGAGCCCGGCCGGGCCTTCAGACGGTCTGGAGTCCCCGCATCTCCCGGAGGTAGGGACCGACGTCGACCTGGATGGAGGAGCCGCCCGCCGCCGTGCCGTAACGCTCGGCGATGCCCTTCAGGTACGCGCCGATCTCCTCGCGCATGGCGTCCTCGTCCGGCAGGACGACCTCGCCGCCGATGATGCGCGCGACCCAGTGCGTCTGGCCCTCCACGAGCCGCGTGATCGCGCCCATCGGACGGACCAGGCCGACGAAGTACAGCCCGGGGCGGCCGGGAGCGACGACCCGCCGGTACAGCTCGACCGACCCGCCCGGCCCGGCCGGGCATCCCTCGGGCAGGAACGGGAAGTCCATCCCGTAGCCGGTGCAGTAGACGATCGCGTCGGCCTCCTCCGAAGTCCCGTCGGTGAAGACCACCCGCCTGCCGTCGAGGTGGTCGATCCCCGGCCTGGGGTGCACCGCGCCGTGGCGTATGCGGCTGAGGATCTCGTCCGAGATGGTCACGGGGGAGGAGAAGAGCGGGTGGTCCGGCTCGGGCAGGCCGTAGTCGGACAGTCTGCCCCGCGCGATCCGCAGGGCGTTCTCGGCGAAGTCGACCTGCTCGGGCAGGGACATGGCGGTGAACCACGGCACCTCGGCCATCTCGTCGACCGACATGCCGTAGAGCTGCTTGGGGACGATGTGCAGTCCCCGGCGCACCGAGAGCACGGTGCGTGCGGCATGCCGGGAGAGGTCCGTGGCGATGTCCACCGCCGACGCGCCGAGACCCACGACGACGACGCGCTGCCCGGCGAAGTCGGCCCCGTCCTGGTAGTCGACGGAATGCAGCATCCTGCCGGCGAACCCGTCGGAACCGGGCGGCGCGGGCTTCGGCAGCGTCGGCACCGTGTTGTGCCCCGAGGCGACGACGACATGAGCGAACCGCCGCGTCTCCAGGGCCCCGTCCGCCCCTCGGCTGACGACCGTCCACGCCGCGTCGTCACCCTCCTGCCGCACCGACACGACCTCGACGCCGAACTCGATGCGGTCCGACACCCCCGCCCATTCGGCGAACGACCGCAGATAGGCCGCGACCTCGCTGTGCCGCGGATAAAGGGGGTACGCGTCGGGCATCGGGAACTCGGTGTACCCCGTGAGCTGCTTCGCGGTGTTCAGATGCAGCGACTTGTAGCCGGGCCCGGGCTCACCGGCCCCCGGCTGCCGCCAGATCCCGCCGACATCGACCGCCCGCTCGAGACAGACGAAATCGATCCCCTTGACCGCCAGAGCGTGTGCGGCCGCCAGCCCCGACAGCCCCGCACCGATCACGCACACACTCAAGATTTCTCCCACAGAACGAACACTCTCCACTCGAACGATCTTTCACTTCCCATCCGCCCCCCGCCTCACACCCGCAACACCCCTGAGGAACCCGTCACACCCACCACTCCCCGCCGAGCAGCCCGGCGACCGTGGCGGGCTCGGGGCGCGACCGGTGCCTGCGGCCCGCAGAGGTCGGAGCGGAGTGAGGCCGCAGGGGACCTGGCCCCGCTGTACGGAAGCCCTCGCCATGGAGCCGGTCCCGGGCCTCTCACCGGCGGCGTCCGTGCGGTGCGGTGACACCTACGTCCGGCTCGCCGCCGGCATCCCGTACCACTCGGGCAGACGCGAGCACCACGGCATCGAGGAGGCCGACTGTGATCATCGTCCCCAGTCGTTCAGTGCGCGAGAAGTGACATACGTGGATGATGCAGATGACGAAATCGAGAGCGATTCTTTCTGCAAAGGTGAAGAAAATACACCGAATATTGAGGGACGGGGGCATCGCGCGCGTATTTTTTGGTGGTGATGACATAATCATGGGCGTGCGTCGAAAAGGTCAGAAGGGAATATCCTCTCCTTGTCGCTGGCGCACCTCTTCCGTATCGCAGCAGGGCCCCATTGGGCCATCAGGCTGTCCCCGTCATTCCGGGCGTACGCCGACCTACGGCGAGAAGCAGCTGGAAATTCCCACGTCTGGAACGATGCGCTCGCTCACAGGCGGACGATGACCAGGGCGATGTCGTCCCGGCCACCGCTGGAGACGCCGAGGCGTGCCAGGACGGTGTCGGCGACCTGCTCGGCGCCCAGGTGACCGCAGTCGCCGAGCACGTCGGTCAGGCGGCGCAGACTGACGTCGATGTCCTCGCCGCGCCGTTCGATCAGACCGTCGGTGTACAGCACGAGGGTGTCGCCGGGCTTGTAGGGCAGGCTGGCCTGGGGGCGGGGCACGTGCAGGGGGCGGGCGCCGAGCGGAGGATCGGTGGCTTGGTCGAGCAGCTCGCAGCCGCCGTCGGGGTGGGCGAGCACGGGCGGCGGGTGGCCGGCGCTGCTGTAGGTGATCAGGCGGCTGCGGGTGTCGACCATCGCTTTGACGGCGGTGGTGCCCAGGGCGCCCTCCACGGACCGCGCGTACAGGCCGAGAACCTCCAGGGCCTGGGCGGGGCGCTCCAGGGCGCGGATGGCGGCGGACAGGGCGCTGCGGAGCATGCCCATCACGGCCGCGGCTTCGAGGCCATGGCCGATGACGTCGCCGACCGAGACGGCGAGCCGGTCAGGGGGGATGTCGACGACGTCGTACCAGTCGCCGCACACGTTCAGGGAGCCGACAGCGGGTAGATAGCGCACCGCGACATCGCGGTGGTGGGCCAGGTCGGGGACATGGAGCATGGCTTCCTGCAAGGTGACGGCGACCTCACGCTCACGGGTGTGGGCCTGGCGCAGTTCCTCGTTGAGTCGCTGCAGCTCCCGCGCGCGGGCGTACAGCTCGGCTTCCAGGCTCTGGGAGGTCTCCAGGCGATCGCCCACCCGGAGGCCGGCGGGGTGGGCGGCCTGGTGGGCCTTGACGAACGCGGTGACGTCCTCGACCCGGTGGATGATGTAGACCACCCGCCCGTCAGGTCCGAGGACCGGGGTGTTCACCGGGGACCACCAGCGCTCCTCGAACACCCCTGGCCGGCCCATGACGGGGATGTCGTACCGCTGCAGCGCCATCGTGTCCGGCCTGCGGTCGGTCAGCACCCGGTGCAGGGAGGCCCCGAGGTTACGGACCCCGTCGGCCTCCGGATCGGCGGGGTTGTCCGGGAAGGCGGTGAAGACGTACTGGTCGAGCAGCTCCTCCCGGGTGCGCCCGGTGGTCTCCAGGTAGGCCCGGTTCACGTCGACGATCACGAGATCCGGGCCGAGCACCAGATAAGGGCTCGGCGTGGCGGCGAACAGTGCCGCGTGATCAACCCGTGATGCCACCGGTGGCACTCCCTTCCCGCCCCAACGGCCTCACCCCCAAACTACGGTCCGTCCTCCTGCCGCGCTTCTCGGCGCGAGGGGGAGGCGGCCGCAGGCCGGATCCGCCCTCGCTCGGCCGGCGACGTGAGCAGCACCTGGCTTGGTAGTGCTCGCCAGGGGGCTGCGGTGGCTGAATTCACCTGCGTAGAAGGGGTCCCCATAGGAGGAGGCGCCTTGGTGTGAACTTCGATGCCTTCCCTGAAGGCACGACCGCGGGCAAGGAGTTCAAGAGCGGCTGGGACAGGTTCCTCAAAACGCGGCACCGCCCAGACGGGTTCTGGGATCCTCGTGACGGTTACGGCTACCGCTGGTGCCAAAAGGCAGCTCCTCCGCTTTCGACTGGCGTGGTGGCACCGAATGGCGGGTTGCGCCAATTCGCCCAAGGCATCCGAAGGTCCTGATCATTTCGAGAGACCAGGATTTTGTGCTGCCAGGGCGGTCTCCGGTCGGTAGCCGAGGCGGAGGCAGGCGAGAGTGACCATGGCCTGGAAATGGACGGCTCGTTTGCCGTAGCGAGTAGGAGGCCGCACAGGGGCGGGTCCTGTTCGGGACCGGACTTCGCGAGGAGCCGGCGGTGTGCCGGGCCGCTTCCTGCCGCCCCACCACCGCGGCCTGGCGCTTGCTCAGGTCGTTGCGGGAGCGAGGGTGCGATCGGTCTGCAAAGGGGCCCTGGCACGGTGGATGGCGGCGATACAGGCGCGGGCCCACTGGTCGGGAGTCGGGATGTCGAGCAGGTCCTGCAGTCGGTCGATGTGCGCGGCGCGTTCGTGTACGGGCATGGTCAGGGCAGCGTGCAGGGTGGCGACGAGGTCTTGCGTGCTGAGGGGGTCGGTGAGCAGGGCCGCGGATCCTATGTGCTGGGCGACGCCCGCGTACCGGGACAGGACGAGTGTTCCGGGGCGCTCGGTGGCGTGGTGCGTCGTGATGTACTCCTGGGCGGTGAGGTTCATGCCATCGGCGAGTGAGGTCACCCAGAACACGTCGGCGGCCAGGTAGTGGTCGACGACCTCGGGGAATTCGAGGTTGTGGGGGATGTAGTCGATGGGCTGCCAGACGGGTGTGGCCCACCGGCGGTTGATGCGGTCGATGGCTCTTTCGAGTTCTTCGCGGGTGGTGTCGTAGGCCTCGATACCAGGTTCCGGAGGCGGGCATATCAGACGGTAGGACACCTTCCCCCGAAGCCGGGGCGCCTGTGTCAGGAGCGCGTCGAGGGCGTGGACCTTGTGGACGGGCGCTTTGGCGTAGTCGAGTCGCTCCACGGACAGAACGAGCTGACCGTCGCCACCGCTGGCCTGGCGTCGACGGACGAGGCGGGCCCTGGCCATGTCGGCGACGGCTCGTCGGTCGATGCCGAGGGGATGCACGCCCAGGCGAGGGGCCGGCCTGGAGACGGAGGTGAACAGCCTACGGAAGTTGTCGGCGCTGTCCGTGGTGTGGAAACCCGCCCAGTCCAGGTACGCGAGTGAGTCGATCAGTTGCTCGGCTGCCGGAATCCGACGGAAGACCTCGGGCGGGGGGAACGGCGTGTGGTGGAACAGTCCGATGGCCAGGTCGGGCCGCTGGGCTTTGAGAGCCGCCGCGACGAGCCACAGGTTGTAGTCGTGCAGCCAGACCGTGCCCCCCTGCGCCGCCAGGGAGCCGATGTGATGGGCGAAGGCGATGTTGACCCGCTCGTAGTCGGTCCAGTGATCGGGCAGATCGCGGATGAGGTCGGGCTGGGACATCAGGGCCGGCCAGAGTGTCTCCTTGCACACGCGGTGGAAATAGCCGGCCCATCGCTCGGGGCTCAGCGGCAGGAGGGAGAGCGGCACCCCTGCGGCCGTCGCGGCGGTGGCGGTCGGGGCCTTCTCCCCGGTGTGGGCTGCCGCCCACACGGCGTTCAGGCGCTCATCGGCGAGCGCGCTCCGCAAGGTCGGCAGGATCCCGTTCGGACTGCACGGCGAACGCCAGCCGCCGTCGATCCAGCGTACGGGGGGACGGTGATAGCCGACCGTCACCGGCCGGCGGTCCAGCCAGCCCAGACGTTCCATCCCCTCCAGGACGGCAGCGGCGCCCTCCCACACGGAGTGGTGTACTTCCTCCCTCACGGGAGCAGCGGCAGCCAAGGCCGTTTCGGCGTTCGCCACCACGACGGCGTGTGTGCCTCGGGAGAGCATCGAGAGGTCGTTGAGCGAGTCCCCCACCGCCAGCACCGCCTGCCGAGGCCATCCCATGCCGCGCCTGAGCAGCTCCAGCGCGTTTCCCTTGCTCGCCCCGGCCGGCAGCACGTCGAAGAACTGACCCGACGAGTAGGACCAGGAGCACCCCAAAGTCTTGACCGCATACCTCAGCGCGCCGGTGAGGCCCTCCGGATGCAGATGGAACGAGCACCGGCCTTCCTGCGCCACACCGTGCTGATACACAAGCTGCGGGAAGCCCGTCAGCCGCGCCCGCACGAGTCTCGCGCCTGGCCAGCCCTCCCGCAGCTGTTCCTCCAAGCCGTGGACGTGCAGCATCCGTGGGACGTCGATGACGCTCGCACCGACGTCCGCGATGATCCAGCGCGGCACCGGTATGAGGGGGTCGTCGCGCAGAAGCGCCTGAACGGAGGCAAGACTGCGTCCGGTGGCGAAGACGACCGTGATGTGTGGATGCCGTACCAGGGCGTCACGCAGACGGCGTCGTTCCTGCGGTTCGCCGCCCAGGAGTGTGCCGTCCAGGTCGGTCACCAGCACCCTGGCCGTTGAAACTGCTCGCCGGTCCATCGAGGTCTCCCTTCACCGTTCTCTGCCGCCCCACCGAGCGGAGCCGTGATGCGGCCTCGGTCTGGGGCGCTTCACCAAGCGGGATCGTGGGTGACCGGGTTGATGGGCAAGACCTCGTCACCTGCTTCCTGCGAGGGGACCGAGGCCTGCTGGAGGTCTCGGATGGCCTTTCCGAGCAGTGACTCGCGAAAGTCGTCGCTTTCCAGGAGTCGATCGACCAATCCGTCGGGAGCATTGCGTGCAGCTTCCACCAGGCGATCGGCGGCAGGCTCATGCGATGCCATCTGGACCTCCAGTTTCACGGAAGAGGAGCGCGAGCCGGCGTGTGCGTTCTCCGCTGAGCAACGCACACAGAACTCCGGTGCCGGCATCAGCAGGCCCATGTACTGCCGTCCTGCGGCTCGGCCCGCTGCGGTGTGCGATGAGCTGGATGGCGCGTCGAGGCAACTGCCTCGCACACCGACAGGTGGACGGCTTGCGATCCATCACCAGGCTGTGCTGCCCGGATGAGGGCCCGGAGGGGCGCCGTTGTGCGGAAGCCTCGCCGGATTCGGGGCGAGCCCATCGGACCTGCGGCTTCAGGGCTGCTCCTGACCTGCACCTACACCAGTCATGATCGCTCCCTCCTCCGTGGCGTGCGTGTTTCTGGCGGCTATTGGAGTGACAGACCGCGCTGATGGCAGCCGATGTCTCTTGCCCTCACCAGCCCGCACATGAGTGCATCAAGACGAAAACATGGACAAGGCGGAGGAGCGGTTGCCTCCCTGTGCCGACCGGTGGTTCTGGAGGCTCATCGAATGGGGCGCGGAGGGGGCCGGCCGTGAAGGGGGCATCCCGCCCGCTGATCGTTTCAGAATGAATCTGACCGAGCCGTCCAGTGGGCACTGGTGCAGCCGGGTTGGCACCTTGGCCCCTGGCCTTGTGCACGCGGCCTGAGCAAGGGAGGAGATCCGGGTCGGTCGTACGTACGAGCAGGAAGACTTCCCCGATGGGGGAAGGCGTTCTGCGACGCGGGCAGGCTCGCCTGCGTCGTGCTTGATGCGGTCACCGGTCCACGAGTCCTCCTGTCCGGCTTCCCGCTGGCGGGGAGTGACCCAGAGCAGGGCCGTCAGTTCCTGCTGGACCAGGCTGCGGACCATGAAACCGGGTGCTTCACACGCCTGACGGCTCGGTTCCCGGACTGATCTCGGGCTTCTTCTGCGTGTGCAGCGGGTCGAGGAAGCCCGCCTCACGCGTCCGCTCTTCGTGAAGGGGGGGAGCGGCTGGATTCGCAGTACTTCCGAGACCACCTCCTCCCGCCGGAGGTTGCATCCGGCTGAGCACGAGTGAGCCGTGGGCCCGGTGCTCGCGACCTCGGCCGGCAGGGTGTCCAAGGTGCGTACCGGTCTTGTCCCGGACGATCTGAGGGAGCAGGTGCCCCCACTGCTGCCGCCCACTCCCGAACGGCGCCGTCGCCACCCCGGGCGGCTACGCGTTCCCGACCGCGTGGCCCTCGCCGGCGTCACGTACGTACTGCGGACCGGTGTCGCGGGGCGCGATGTCCCTGCGGAGACCGTGAGCTGCTCCGGTGTGAGGGCCTGGCGCCGACTGAGGGACGGAACCGAGGCCGGCGTGGGCCGCGCCTGCAGGCCGCCCTGCCGACCGAGCTGCGTCACGCCGGCCTGCTGGACATGGACGACTGCTCGGTGGACGGATCACATGTCCGGGCCCGCCAAGGGGGATCATGTCGGCCTTCACCCGTCGACCGTGCCCGCCCTGGCTCGAAGCACCGTCCGATCGTCGACCGGCACGGAACCCCGCTCGCCGTCACCCTCACCGGCCCCAACCGGCGCGACGCCACCCGGCTCCTGACGTCATGCGGTTGGGGCCGCACCGGGGTCTGCGGAAGATCCGCCAGGACTTCAGGCGGGCGACGCCGCGCTCGACCGATGCCCGTGCCGCAGCCACGGCACGGTTGCGGGTCTTCTCGGTGGGTGTGAGTTCTTGCCGCGGTCTGCGTTTGATGCCGGTGGTCAGCCAGGCGCCGCCGCCCTGGTAGGCGAGATCGGCCACGAGTCGAGCAGGACGTGGTCGGGATCATGCTCGCGCAGGTACACCAGCGCCACCATCGCGCGCTGGGACGGACGGAGCTTGCACCGCCGATCGTCCTCACGGGTGACGATCAGCATGGTGACCCACTCCACGAGCGCATGCGGCAGGTCGAGTCCGGCAGGATGGATGACCAACGAGGCTCTCAAGCGACATGATCGAGACGTCAGACATCTCGATCAGCAGCAACTCGAGGAAGCTCAGTCTTGAGGTGGAAGACACCTCACCGCATACCGTGCACGAGCTCGTTGGCGGCGCCCTCGTGTGGCACGGCCGGCCGGAAGCGCACCGCCGCGTGCCGGGACCGGGGTCTTCAAGGATGCCGGCGGTGGATGCCCGCCCTCGCCGCCAGTGGCCAGGTGTGCTCCTGGGGCCGTGCCCCCTACGGGCGGCTGGGCGACAACCGCGCCGGCGGCACCCGCTGCGCTTCGACCGGGGGAGCAGTCGTGTGAGCTTCACCGAGGCAAGCCACGAGTCCGGTCTCTGGGGCAACGCGACCGCTCTCCTTCATGCTTCGCCACCGCCTCAGGGTCATGCCGCGAACGCCCTCGGTCCGAGGACGGCCGGCCCGTCTCTTCGAGGCGTGACGACGGTACGGGCGCACGGTGTGGTCACCGTGCGCCCGCGGCGTTCGTTCGTCAGTCGATGGCGTCGAGGACCTCGCCGAGGTCGACGAACTTGAAGCCGGTGGCCTCGCGGTCGCCGTCGCCGGGGGTCTCCTGGCCGTCCTGGACGACGAGCAGACCGTGGGGGTAGCGCGTGCCGAGCGGGAGGTTGAGGGCGGCGGCGCCGTCGCAGACCTCGGAGCCGTCGAGGGTGGCGGAGGCCGCGGCGATGCGGAAGACGTCCTCGTACTCGTTGTCCTCGTCGCGCTCGCGGTCGTAGGCGACGAAGGTGTCGTCGCCCTGGCTGGAGGCGAGCAGGTAGCCGTCGCCGCCCGGCTCGTCGACCAGCGTCAGGCCCTCGACGTCGGCCCTCAGGTGCGTGCCGCCGAAGCCGGGGTCGGCGCCGGGCGTGCACTCCTCGGTCTGCTCGTCGTACGTGCCCGGGACGCCGTACTCGCGGACCTTGTCGATCAGGGTCGGCGTGCCGGTCAGGCCCGCGTCGATGCGCCAGATGCCGACGTCCTCCTGCCCCGCGTACAGGGTGCCGTCCGCGGGGTCGACGACCATGCCCTCGACCTGCGGCAGTTCGCCCGGCTCGGCGCAGGGCGTCCAGGAGGCGCCGTTCGGCATCCGGAAGGAGGAGGGCAGGTCCAGGGTGCGGACCTGGCGGTAGTCGACGGTGCCGGCCGCGGTGGGGAGCAGCTCCAGCAGGGCGATCCGGGTGCGGTTGCGCCGGCTGACCAGGGCGTAGGAGCGGCCGGTGGTGCGGTCGGTCCAGGTGGCCAGGCCGTACGCGGTCTTCTGCTCGTTGATCTCGGCCTGGTCGGCGGAGAACACGGGTCGTGCTTCCGGGGCGGTGACGTCGGTGAGCGGGCCGCCGGGCTTGTCCCGGTCGATGCGGTAGATCCGCAGCCGGTCGTTGCCGCGGTCGCTGACCACCGCGACGTCCGCGCGCGCGCCGCCCAGGCGCAGTCCCTGCACCAGGTCGACGTTGTTGAAGCGGCCGGGCTTGTCGTCGGCGCCCGGCCCGGCCGGGGCGGGGATCGACTGCACCTGGTGCGCGTCCAGGTCGTAGGCCCGCAGGCCGCCCTGCTTGGCGGTGGCGATCACCAGGCTGCGGCCCGGGTCGGCGGGGTTGCGCCAGATCGCCGGGTCGTCCGCGTTGGCGTTGCCTCCGGCCTCGTCGTCGAACAGCGGCGCGGTCTCGGCCTTCGGCCGGACGCCGTCGATCCCGGAGGCCTGCGCCGGAAGGGCGAAGGAGGCCGCCAGTGCCGTGCAGAGAGCGAGCGTGGAGGCGCGAGACGCCAGACGTATCGTCATGTTTATTCCTTGTATGAGGGGTTTTGCCCTGACGGAAGACACTCGCGATTGTGGTTGTCATGTTCACGACTGGAAGGTGGACGGCGATTGAACACGTCACGAAGGCTCCTGCGGTCGGAGCACCCGAGCAGGGCGTCCGGCCGCAGGAGCACGGGTGGTGAGCGGGACCGGTCAGCCGATGGCGATGCCGTCGAGCAGGAAGACGGTGGACAGGTAGGTGTCTTCGGTGCCGGCGAACTCCAGCTTCACCGTCTGCCCCTTGTAGGCGGACAGGTCGACGGTCTTCTGCACGTATCCGGAGGAGGCGTTGGCGTTGGAGTAGGTGGCCAGCGTGGTGCCGTTGACGTTGACCTTGAGGGTGTCGTAGGCCGCGGAGCCGGACTCCTGGGTGGAGACCTTCAGCCAGAAGGTGAGCTTCGGGGTGCCGGTGGAGGGCACCGCGATGTTCGACTGGGACAGGGACTCGACGGCGTCGGCGCCGTAGCCCATCATCCAGGCGTACCAGGACCCGTCGCGCGCGGTCTGCAGAGTCGAGCTGGTGATGATGTCGTCGCTCTGGGTCCAGCCGCTGGTGCCCTGCTCGAAGCTGCCGTTGGCCAGCGCGTTGCCGCTGGGCGGCGTGGTCGGCGAGGGGGTGGGGGTGGTCGGCGAGGGGGTGGGGGTACCCGTGCCGGGGTCGGGCAGGGCGGTGCCGACGCTGACGGCGGCCCAGGCCTTGGAGACGAGGTACCGCTCCTGGGAGTTGGTGCCGTACAGGTCGGCGGCGGCCTGCAGGGTGGCGGTGCGGGCACCGGCGTAGTTGGTGGTGGAGGTCATGTAGGTGGACAGCGCCCGGTACCAGACCGCGGCGGCCTTGTCCTTGCCGATGCCGGTGAAGGTGTCGTTGTTGCAGGTGGTGCCGGTGTGCGAGCGTCCGCCGATGGTCTTCGCCCCGGTGCCCTCGGCGGCCAGGTAGAAGAAGTGGTTGCCGATGCCGGAGGAGAGGTGCACGTCCACCGAGCCGGCGCCGGAGTTCCAGCAGGACAGCGATCTGCCGTCGGCGGCCGGGCTGTCCATCCGGCGCATGTAACCGCCCGACATGTTGAGCTTCTCGCCGATGTAGTAGTCGCCCGGGTCGCCGGTGTTGTCGGCGGAGAACTCGACCATGGTGCCGAAGATGTCGCTGGTGGCCTCGTTCAGGCCGCCGGACTCGCCGGAGTAGGTGAGGTTGGCGGTGGCGGCGGTGACGCCGTGGCTCATCTCGTGCCCGGCGACGTCGAGCGCGGTGACCGGGGTGTTGCCGTTCTGCGAGGAGCCGTCGCCGAAGTACATGCAGAAGCAGTTGTCGTCGTAGAAGGCGTTGAGCAGCCCGGTGTCGACGTGGACGTAGGCGGGGGCGCCGCGGCCGTCGTTGCGGATGCCGGAGCGGTTGAAGGAGTTCTTGTAGTAGTCCCAGGTCTTCGCCAGGCCGTAGGAGGCGTCCACGGCGGCGCTCTCGCGGCTGGAGCTGGTGCCGTTCCCCCAGGAGTTGGTGGTCTTGGAGAAGGCCCGGGCGTTCTGCCTGGGGTTGGACTGCGGGCTGTTGTACGAGTCGTAGACGATCGTGCCGCCGTGCGCGGCGTCGGTGAGGGTGTAGCCGCTGCCGGACTGGGTGGTCTCGATGGAGACCTGCCCGACGGTGACGCCGTTGCCGGTGCCCGTGATGCTCTGGTGCAGCTCGTACTGGTCCAGCGGCGTGCCGCTGGTGGCGTCGACGATCACCGCCTCCCGCGAGGTCGGGCCGGTCTCGCCCTCGCCGGTGACGGTCGAACGGTAGGCGAGGACGGGAATCTTGCCGACCGCGTACACCACCAGGGTGCTGTCCTTGCTGCCGGCCTTCGCGTGCTTCACGTGCTTGGCGTGCTTCACGGCCTTGGCCGAGGCGTCGGCCGCCGTCAGCTTCGGCGTGGTGCCGGCAACCCGGATCGCGCCCTGGTGCGCCAGGTCCGAGCCGGTGATCGTGCCGTCCTCGGTGAGGTGCACCACCAGGTCGCCGCCGATGACCGGCAGGCCTCTGTAGGTGCGGTCGTAGCGCACGTGCCGGGTGCCGTCGGCGTCGATCAGCACGTCCTTGGCCACCAGGCGCTCGTCGGGGCCCAGGCCGAGCGCGCGGGCGGTCGCGGCCGCGTTCCGGCCGGCCGTGCGTATCGCCTCGCCGCGCGCGTCGGCCGTCATCGCCCGGAATCCGGCACCGGGGCGGGCGGCGGAGGCGCCGGCCGCCGCGGTGGGCTGGGGGGCCGCGCTGGACTGGGTGGCCACCACGGTCACGGAGCCCAGGGCGAGGGCTGCCGCGACACCGGCCGCCAGGGCGTTCTTGCGGTTCATCGCAATCCTTCCGCCGGGCCTTGTCGGGGAAACGCCGCAGAACGTCATCTGAGGTGCGGGGGGCGTTCAGCAGCGGTTGGCCCGGCTGTGGCCATGAGGCTAGGGACGCGGAGGGCGGCCGACATCAGGGCAACCCCTTGACCTGGACCGGGGAGGCCCGGCGGGCGCACCATGGCCCGATGCCAGACTCTGCGATGTGGATGAACGTGTCCCACGAGGGCGGTCCCGTGCTGCCGGTGGTGCCGGAAGACGTGCACGGCACCCGTCGGGTGGTTCTGTTCGGGCCGCCCGGAAGCGGCAAGACCACCGCGGCCGGGACCCTGGGGCGACGGCTGGGCCTGCCCGTCCTGCGGCTGGCCCCGCATCCGCAGGACGCCCGGATTCCCTGTGCCGGGCTGCTCGAACTCGCGATGGCCCTCCAAGCACTGCCCGCCGCACGGGAGCTGACGGCGGGACTCGACGAGGCCGCCGGCCGGCCGGGCTCCCCGGACGATGCCGGTTCGGCCCTGCGGCTGCGCCGGCAGACCGCCGCCCTGCTGCGGGAGGTACCGCCCATGACGCTGGTGGTGGACAACGCCCAGTGGCTGGACCCGGCCAGCGCGGCCGTCCTGGGCTGGGCCCTGCGCCTGACCCCGGACCTTCCCGTCATCGCGGCCGAGCGCACCTGGCGCCCGGGGGCCGCGGGTCACTGGTGCGGGGAGGACGCGTACGCGGTGCGCGTCCCGCCCCTGACGGCCCCTCAGGTCGCGACGCTGCTGTCCCCGTACCGGCTCGTCCCCCGCGAGGTCACGCGCGTCCACACCCACAGCGGCGGGAACCCCGCGCTGGCCCTGGCACTCGCCCAGGTTCGCGGCCACACCGCCGCCGGGCCGATCGCCGGGGACGCCGAGGACGACCCGGTCCTTCCTGCCCCGGCCCGCCAGTTGGTGGGCGAATGGCTGGGCACCGTGTCGGGGGAGGTCCAGGAACTGCTGACGTTCGCCGCACTCGACGACCGGCCCGACCTCGACCTGCTGGGCGAGCTCGCCGGCCCGGCAGCCGAAAGCCTCCTGGCCGAGGCCGAGGCGGCCGGACTCGTCGACCTCGGACAGCCCGGCGGAACGGTGCGGTTCACCGCCTCCGCGATCGGCACCGAACTCGTGGCCCGGCTGCCGGGCTACGCGCGCAGGCTCCTGCACGCCCGTCTGGCCGAGGCCAGCCACGACGGCGTCCGCCGCGACCGGCACACCGTGCTGGCGGCCGACGCCGCCGACCCTCGGTCGGCCCTCCGCGCCGCCCGCGCCGCCGTGCGCGCCCGGCAGCGCGGCGACCACGCGCTCGCGGCAGAGCTCTCCCTCCTCGCCGCCCAGCGCACCCCGCACGACGACAGCGACCTGCTCACCGAACGGGCCCTGACCGCCGTACGCGACGCCTCCCACTACGGCGACCTCTCCCGCGGCCGGGCCGCCGCCCGCCTCATCGTGGGCCACGACACCACCCCGGCCCAGCGCGTCGACGCCCTCGTCGCCCTGATCGACGCGAGCGGCCAGCACCTGCAGAGCGCGGACGAACTGTTCGCCGACGCACTCCACGCGGCGGCCGGACGATCCGACCTCACCGCGCAGATCCTCATCCGCCAGTCCATCTGGGCCAACGTCAACGAGGGCGATCCCCACCGGGCGTGCGCCCTGGCCGGCCGGGCCACCGCCCTCGCCGAGACCGCCGGCGACACCACCACCACCGTCATGGCCCTCACGATGCAGGCCCGCCTCCAACGCGTCCTCGGCCACCCCGACGCCGAGACCACGCTCAGCCGCGCCCTGTCCCTGCCACGCGCCGCCTCCATCCCGGTCAACGGCACACCCCAGCACCTCGCCGCCCGGCACGCCCTCTTCGACGACCGCCCCGAGGAGGCCCGCACCGCGCTGCTTCCCCTGCTCGTCGAAGCCGAGCGGACGGGAGACGCCGAGGCGACCGTGGACATCCTGCGCAGCCTCGCCGAGGCCGACCTCCGCGCCGGACGGTGCGCCAGGGCACTCGACCACGCCCACCGCGCCCAGGCGCTGACCGACGGGACCGCCCTGTCACCCGCACCGGCGTGCTACACCTCCGCCCTCGTCGAGGGCACCGCCGGGCGCACCGACCTCGCCCTCGTCCACGCACGCCGCGGAGTCGACACCGCCCGGCAGGAGGACAACAAGGTCTTCCTCTCCCGCAACCTCTTCGCCCTCGGACACCTCCTCCTGGTCACCGGCCGTCCGAAAGAAGCCCTGGAGGCCCTGGAGGAGGTCCGCGACCTGGAGGAACTCCAGCAGGTCCGCGACCCGTCCGTCCTGCGCTGGCATCCCGAACTCGCCGAGACCCTCGTCGCCCTCGGCCACCTCGACCGGGCACAGAGCCTGCTGGACGACACCCGCCGCACCGCGACCGGCCTCGGCAGGGACGCGGTCCTCCCTTCGCTCGAACGCACCCAGGCACTTCTGGACGCCGCCCGCGGCGACTACGGCACCGCGGCCCGGCGCCTCAACGACGCGGCCGACCGCCTCCACGACCTCCCCCTCGAACGCGGCAGGACCCTGCTGGCGCTCAGTCACACCGAACGACGCGGACGCCGACGCGCCAGCGCCCGCACCGCCGCGCAAAGCGCCACCGACCTCTTCACCGCCCACCAGGCACACCCCTGGGCCCAAACCGCCGCGCACACCCTCAGCCGACTGGAAGCCGCCCCCACGGACAACAACGCCCTCCCCCGCCTCACCTCCGCCGAACAACGCTGCGCCGAACTCGCCGCCGCCGGAGCGAGCAACCGCGACATCGCCACCACCCTCACCGTCAGCGTCAAGACGGTCGAAGCGACCCTCACCCGCGTCTACCGGAAACTCGGCCTGCACTCACGCTTCCAGCTCGCGCACACCGTCACACCAGCACGCGAGTGACCCGTCCGTACGGCTCCAGGAGCCGCCGGGTCCAGTCGCGTACCGGGCGACGACGTCCGGCCTGCACCACGGATCGTCAGAACTCTTGCCCGCCACTCCGTGACCGCACGTGTCGAGGGGATGGGAAGTGGGGACGGCCCGCAGCGACAGTTCCGAGGTCTGCCGTGGACCCGTCGGTGGCACAGACCCCGGGCACTGCATCACCGCCGCTCGGTCGCCTGCCGGGCCGGGCTGCGCATCTCGAAAACGATGCGGTGGAAGCGGCGGCGCGGGAGGGCGCGAGATCGTCAGTACCGACCGCGACGTCGACGTGGTTCCGTCGGCTCCCAGACACATACAGGAAGGGCCCCACCCGACCTGAGGTCCTCTCGCCTTTGTTCATCATCTGACGCTTCCGGTCGGCCGGCCCGTCCCTGAAGCCATGCCGACATCGACAGAGCCGGCCGGGTGACCTGCCACTCCGTCCCGGATCGAGGCGGGGGGACGGAACTCTGTTCGGCTGAACAAGCCTGCCGTCGGCAGGCGGATGGCCTCCGAGCCTCGGGCGTGATGCCGTTTCGGGGTTACGGGGTGCCGGCTTGCTCGGTCGCGCGGGTCCAGGTGTTCATGATGATGAAGGTCTTGGTGCCCTCCACCTTGCCGGTCCGGCGTACGGCGTTGATCACCTGCTGAAGATGGTTCACGTCCCGGACCCGGAGCTTGAGCAGGGCGTCGGAGGTGCCGGCGATGCTGTGGCTCTCCTCGATCTCCGGGATGCTCTCGGAGATGCCCTGGATCTCGTCGCTGTCGGTCGCGCCGAGCAGGCGGATCTCGATGAACGCCTGGAGCATGCCCGCCCGGCTGTCCTCGATGACCGCGGTGTAGCCGCGGATCACCCCCGCCCTCTCCATGCGCTCGATGCGGCGGGCGCACGGAGCCGCTGAGAGTCCCACGGCACGTGCGATCTCCGACACGGGCGCTCGCCCGTCCTTGCGGAGGATGTTCAGTATGTGGCGGTCGATCGTGTCCACGGCCAACTCCCCGAATCATGCGCGCCACGCACAAGTCGCGCGCTGAAAGCTCCCTTGCTCCTTACAGATCGAGTGAACCACGCTCAACACGTGCGTGATGATGCCCGGCCTGTCGCCTGGGGACCGCCGTCCTGTCATCGTCATGGCGTCCGGGTGATCCCCGGCAGGAGGCTCGCACCGGCCAACCCCTACGGCGCGGACTCCGACCAGGTGACAGGTGCGCGGGTATCCCCGGCACCCCGCGGCCGGCCCCACATCCTGGGGCCGGCCGCGTACCGCATCAGATCCACCAGCAGCGGTCATCGCGCAGGCCACACAAGAGCCGGCTTCGACGACACGATCATGAAGCTGTGCCGTTGAACCCGATCCGTGGCCCCGCCACGACGCGTGGCGAGCATCGGATCGGGGAGTCAGCGGTGTCGACTGCGCTCTTCGGGCCTCGTGCCACTGGCGCGGCCCGGCCACGCGAGCGGACAAGTTTGCCATCGCTTACCAGGCCGCACTTCACCTTGCCGCCGTGCTTGTCCGGGCCCTGCGGTAGCAGCTGCGGGGATGATTCACTTGCTGAACAGCTTGTAGAACTGCGGATCAGGAAGATCGCCCCCGCGCCAGCGGGGATGCTCCCTGCCCCATCAAGCAGGGCCTCGACACCGCCGCTTGCTTCCGGTGGCGCGGGCAGCGTGGCGCTTTGCGGGACGGGGGAGGGTTTTCACGTGGTGGTGCGAGCCTGCTGCGCCGAGTTTCCCCGGAGTCCTCGGTACGCGAGGCCGAGGAGGAAGGAGTGGAGCAGCGCGGAGAGGGTCAGCGCCGCGAGGAAGTACCCGGTCGCCAGGGCCGAGTCGCCGTTCGCGAAGTCGGGCAGGAGCAGGAGCATGCTGGTGGGCGCGGTGACCAGGAGGATCCAGACGGCCTCGAAGCCGGTGGCTGCGGTCGCCGGGGTGAACACCAGGGGGAGCGCCGCTGCGACCACCAGACCGAGGTAGACCAGCGAGGCGGGGTTGGCGAACGTGAGCCGGACGAGTGTGCGGGGGCGACTGCCTCGCATGATCGATTCCTCCTGGGCGGATCGGTTGCGCCGTGCCGACGACGGTTCCATCGTGCGGCGGGGCGGCCCCCGGCGCCTGAGTAGCGCTACTCAAACCGTTGTGGAGGCCTGTGCGTTGCGGGCCGGGTGGCTGATCGCGGCGACGGCCGCTGTGAGAGCGGCGACCGTGGTCGGGGCGCGTGCCGCCATCGGGCTTCGGTCGCACACGGCCTCGGCGGGCTCGTAGAAGGGCTTCTTCCTGGTCGGCGCGCCGTCGAGACGCGGCCGAATCGAGGAGGCGAGGGAGAGGCGGGAGAGGAGACGAGGGACGGGACGGCGCTGGAAGAGATACCGCGGGTGGGGCGGTGCGATGCCGGTACGGGGATCAGCTGTCGCGTGGACGACGACCTCGTAGTTGCGCATGTGAGGGGTGGATCAGTGGTGCACGACAGCGTGCTCGAAGGTCCCGTCCGGCATCGGCTGGAGTACGGCGGTGCCACGCCGCCCTTCTCCTTCATCCGACGAGATCTTGGACAACGAGATTCACGACTGTCGGGCGCCACTGCGCTCAAAGATCGCGCGGACAAGTCCTAGACGATCAGTTCCAAGGGATGCCTGCGGAGGGTGTGGGGCGGGCGGGGGCCGACGCCACCGCGAGACGGTCAGGTGGCGTGCCGCCGGTCCTGGTTGTCGAGGTGGCAGCGGGCGGTCAGGCCCCAGGGTCGACTTCGGGGTGCGTGAACCGTACGGGCTTGCCCAGCGACCGGGCGTAGGCGATTTCGGCTCGGGTGCTGTCTCCGATGTAGTCGCCGACTACGAGCACCTCATCACCGAGCCGGATCTTCGCCCGGTGCAGATCGTCGAGTCGCACCTTCAGCGCCTCGGCCTCGACAGGATCTGACCAAAGTGCGTGCGGCGTCTTCATGTCACAGCCCGGTTTGACGACGATCTTTCCGGCTTCGGTCTCCCGCACATCGGCCTCGGCCATCTCGGTCATGAAGCGCGTGGAGCCGCAGATCACGACGATACGCGGGAGGCCCAGCCGCTTCTTCGCGTCGGCGAGCCTCTCCTCGGGGGTGAGCGGTTGCGGGTACGACACCGGTTCCTCCTGGTGGTGTGGTCCAAGGGGTGCCTGCGGAGAGGAGAACGATGGGCCCCAAGATCGTTTTGTGATGAACGACGTGGACACCCTCGCGTCGGCACTTTATGGGACGACCGACGGCATCCTGAAGGATGCATTCCGACCTGGCGCCGTGGAGCCGTGGCGCCCGCCGGTCGGCATCACGCCCCGCCTGAGCGATGTCGAACTGCTCATCCTCGCCACGATGCAGGCCCTGCTCGGCTACACCTCCGAGGTCAGCCGAATACGGCTACTGCGCTGGCCCCAGCCGCTTCTTTTGGGGCCTGCGCCTACACCTGGTGTGCACCTATCAGGGCCTGCCCGTCGCCTTCGTCCTGACCGGGGCGAAGGCCGACGATCGTGAGACCCTCCTCGACCTCCTGGCCGCTGAATGCGAGCTTTGCGCGAGCGCCCCCGACAGGCGCTCACCTCGGCGACAAGAGCTGCTTCGGTTGTGGTTTCGAAGGCGAACTGCACCAGCATGGAGCCCAGTTGATGCGGCCGGCCCGTAAAGGTGAACGGGGACGGCCTGGCGCAGCTCTGTTCAAGCAGCTGCTGTAGGCCATCGAATGGGGCGGCCGCCGGGTCGTTCTCGGGGTCGAGTCGCTCCAGGAGCTGCAGATGTCTGATCGTCGCGTGGGCTTCGGTGAGGGGTCGGCGACGCTCTCCCGAACCCGGTGGTGGGGCTTGGCCGGCGTTGGGGCGGCCAGGACGGTGCCGTCGCCGGTGAGGAGCGGACGTCGCGACGCCCCGGGGTGAGAACCGCTCGTCGTAGGCCTTTCCAGACGCCGGGGCTGGGTCGGCGGGTACCGGGCCGGAGTCCGGCCCGGTACCCGAGAGGACGGGGGTGTGGATCACGGGGCCGGGGGCAAGCGGGTCTTGAGCGCTTGGGGGCGCTCTGGATATGCAGGACCTTCCGGACTTCCCCTCCGGACGGTCCTTGGGTGGAGGAACGGCCCGCACCGAGCTGGTGCGGGCCGTTCGGCGCGTGCCGGTGTGGCCGTCCGCGTCCACCGGAGTGGGTGCCGGTGATTCGTGTGGAGGGGGAGAAGGATCAGAAACGGCAGGGGTGCGTGGAGCCGCCGTTGCGCAGGTTCCCGTCGTAGACCCAGCCGCTGCCGCGGACGTACGACCAGGTGTTGCCGTAGCTGTTGGTGACGTAGCAGTTCACCGTGATCGCCGTCCCGGACGGCTTGGTGGAGACGGCGGTGCAGGCACCGTAGGGGCCGACCCGGACGGGCGCGCTGCCGGCGGCGTAGTCCGTGCTGCTGTACGGGTTCAGGTTGCTCGGCGGCGCGCCCTGGTACCACGGGCAGTCGGCGGCCGGGGCCACCGCCTCGGCCGGAGCGGCCACGACGGCCGGCGCGGCGAGCAACAGTGCCGCCAGGGTGATGCGGGCGGCGACGCGCGGTGCGGGCATGGGTGTGTCCCTTCGTCGGTCCATCGGTGGGGAGGGCTGCGATCCAGCGTCCGGTCGGGTCGGGCGCCGGGGCAAGGGACGGCCGCTGTCCCGGACGGACGCGGCCCTGTCCGGGACACGGGGGATGTCGTACGACGGTACGAGGCGGGATTTCGCTCCCTTCTGGAATCTGATGGACCAAGCCCGCGGCAGAGCCAGCGACTCTGCGGACGCCGACCGCCTCGCCGGCCTCCCAGTCGTCCAGGCGGCAGCCGCCGAAGCAATCGACCTTGAGGGAGAGCAAGCCCTGAACATCGCCTGGGACGCCCGCGAGACCGCAACCGGTACAGAACTCCCCGGCGACGGCTTCACCATCAACTACCTTGACTTCGATCCCGCCTGGGACTTCGACTGCGACGACCACAGCAAGGTCGCCGCCCGACTGCCCCGCATCGCGGCGCCTTACCCGGAGTGATCAGCCGGCCGGGGCCCCGAAGAGTCAGGCCCGCCATGCTCTTGGGCGACGTCCCGAGCCCTTCACGAAACTCCGGGCAGAGCCGATTCCACAGATCCTCATCAGCCGGGGGCACTGACAGGTCGGTCGCTTCGGCGGCCGGTGACCCGGCGCCCCGGCCCGGCCGTCACTCATTGCCGGCACTGGCCGATCGCTGCACTCCGCGTCCTCGTTCGAGCACATGCCGACTCTCCTGGGACACTCATGACGCCGAGAAGGGGGATGTCCCCAACGGGGACTACACCTGGACGATCACGGCGGAAACGCTTGACGGCATCCCGCTCGGCTCCCAAGCCTCCGGCCCCTTCAAGCTCGTCCGCCAGCCCGCCGCGCACGACCTCAACGTCAACGGCGCCTTCGGCCTTCTCCAGCAGGACTCCGCCGGCGGCCTGTGGCGCACCGACAGCACCTACTACGGCGGTGAGCTGGAGACGGACTCGTACCGTCATGAGTTCATCGGTCCCGGATGGCAGATCTGCAACAGGATCACCGGAGGCAGCGACCTGACGGGCGACGGCAGACCGGACGTCCTCGCCGCCGACAAGACCGGCGTTCTCTGGGGCCACCTGGGCAAGGGCGACGGCACGTTCGCCCCACGCACCCGCTTAGGCGGCGGCTGGAACGCCTACAGCCACGCTGCCTGAACGACGCCACTCCGCCGAACCGACAGAACAGCAGCTCGCCCTGACGGCGGACCAGAACCTGCGTACGGCCCAGCTGCGCCGTACCGTCGTCATGGACCCCGACAGGACGGGTGCCGCAGCCGGTCCCGCGTCCCCGCACGTGCGCGGGATCGGCCCCACAGCGCCGAAGAGCCGCCTCCGCCGAGCGGGCTAGACATGGCGGTGGCCTCGCAGCTACGCGCGGGGCCGCCTGGGTGGAGTCGGTCCGTCGGCGGCGATGTCGCTTCGAGACCAGGCCCCGGCGCCCGGGGTGCCGCGGAGGCCGTGGGATCCCGCGGAGACCGGCGGGAGCACGCTGCCGGAGGGCTCACCCACAGCGCAGGGTCAAGGCACATCATTGTGAGGCCCGACCGGCCCCAGGGCGACGGACCCCGGAGATCGAGCCGGTCCTGTTGGATCTGGCAGGTGTCGGCTTCGGCGACTCCGCACTCGTCCACGAGCTGACCGGTACACGGAGCCGGCCGGAACAGCACGTCCTCCTCGGCCCTCTCACCGGGCAGGCCGCCCGTCTGCTCGACCTCACCGGCACACGGCGCGCCCTCGGCATCGCTCCCGACGACGCGACCTGACCGGCACCGTCCCGCTTGCGGAACTCCGACGCCCCGCTGGGTGTGAGGATCCGATCGGGGGGTAGACGGGGCCGGGCACACAGGGGCACGTGGTGAAGGAGACCAGGAATGGGGCACCCGGCAGGCGTTGCGGACGGTCGGCCGCTGATGGCGGACATCGTCTCGGCATCCGGCCTCTTCGAGGGCGGCGAGGACATCGCCGTCGCCCGTGAACTGGCCCGTGCCTTCCTCGCCGACGTCCAGGCCGTGCACGGTCTGCCGGTGTCCGAGCGCGCGATGGGCGTGGTGGAGCTGGTGGTCAGCGAGCTGGTCACCAATGCCCGCAAGTACGCGCCCGGCCCGTGCCTGCTGACCCTGGAGGTGGTCGCCGGCGCGGTCGAGGTGACGGTGTGGGACAGCAATCCCGCCCTGCCGGCCGTCCTCGCGCCCGACCCGACCCGGATCGGGCAGCACGGGCTGGAGATCGTGATGGCGGTCGGCCGGAGCTTCGCCGTCCACCGTGAGCCGGTGGGCAAGCGCATCACCACGGCGATCGCCCTGGCCGACGAACCCGGCGACGCGGCCGCCGGTCACCCGCTGTGACTGTTGTTAACGGAATGCTGTTCGGTCGAGGGCTCCGCTGCCGGCGCTGGGTGCGGAGTTGTCATGACAGGGCCCTGCTGTGACGTGCGAGGACGTACGAGCCGTGGCGACACGGGATGCGGCCGGTTGTCGGTGAACGGTGCAGCTCATCGAGGCCGACACCAAGCCGGTCATCGCCGCGGCCCGGTCGGCGCTCGGCACCGCCGCGGACGCGAAGGCCTGGCGGGCATCCGGGCCTGACCGCCGTCTGCGAGGGCGTGCCGGTGCCGGCCGACGGCGCCTCCACCAATACCGAGCTCGTCGTCCTGCACCACAAACGCCCCGGACAGGCCCTGCTGCCCGGCGTGGGGGAGGGCAACGTGTCGGCACTCCGCAAAGTGCTCAGCCACGTACAAGTGAACGCGCCCAGCAGAGTGCCGTATCGGGCGGAGCACACGGCCAAGCAGTGTCGCGCTGTGCGCCCTGGCAGGAGAGGGATGGGCCAGAAACTCGCGTGCCGAGGCCACGAGCGTTTGGCATGATCGCTTGGCTGTCCCTGCCCGGTTCTGGAGGAACACCACGGCTGTCGACTACGAACTCGCTCCGGCCTGGCTGCCGTGGTCCGCCGTCGATCCCGCTCTCATCGCCTTCACCTGGGACGAAGCGGAGGCATCCGAGATCGCCACGATGATCGCTTCGATGGTGCCGCCTGACGATGCCGGGTGGGAGGAGAGACATCGCTTCACCACCGAGGTCACGGTGCTCCTGGCCGCCCGATACGGCCGATGGGCCTGCGGATGGCAGTGGGCGGTCGGCGAGGGTGGTGGCGGTGGCGTCGTCACCCACTGGTGCTGCTCCTCCCACTCCGTGGGCAGACCCGCGGCAACGGCCGCCAAAGTGGTCGCGTCGCTGCTGGAGTGGCGCGACTGGCTCGAGGAGTTGGCGGAGCGGTTCGAGCAGTTGGCTCCGCCCGACGGGACGGATGCCGGGGATCGCAGCCGGCACCTGGAACGGGCGGCTACCCGACTCGTGACCGTGGTCATGGACCGTACGGGTGCCGAATGCGGCTGGTACGGACTGTGCCACACGGTACTGACGTGGTTCCTCTCTTCCACGGGCATGGGGGCCGAAGAGGCAAAGAAAGCGGTCGACACCGCGATCGGCGGGCGGTTCAAGAGCTGGACCGTGCCGTCGCGGACCCTGATCGACACAGTGGGAGAGGAGCTCGCCGTGGATCTGACCGGAGTGCTGCCCTACCGTGAGCGCTGACGCCTTGGCCGCCTGGATCCAGGTCAGGAACCAGATCGACTGGACTTCCGCGGCCGGTGAGGTGCCGGCCCCGGTCGAGCCCGTCGTGGACGGCCTCACCGCCTGGTGCGGTGAGGGGGGCCGTTCCGCGGACCCCGCCCGAGGCCGCCGATTGCTCGCGGCGCTGGCGCAGTCGCGCACGGATGCTTCCCGCAGGCGCCCCCTCACCCGCATGCTTCTGACCGGATGGCAGCAGCTGGTCCTCGGCATGCCTGAGGTGCAGTTCCGGCAAGGCGACGCCTTCGCCAAGGGCGGCCGGGAACGCTACGCACTGACGCCACACACCGAGCGCGACTTCGAGCACTGTCTGCGCGACAGCGCCGACCCGCGAGTCCCCCTGGCCTCCCGCGCGGCCAGGGCCTACCTCGACGTGGCCTTCTTCCACCCCTTCCCGGACGGCAACGCCCGCCTCGCCATGCTCACCCTCGCCTACGTCCTGGAGCTGGAAGGGGTCCGACCGGACCAGGTCGGCCCCTTGCAGACCACGCGCTATGCGGACGACGACGCCGGGGCGGCGGACCTGGCCGCTCTGGTCTTCGTCCTCATCCGCTCGACCCATCGACGGGCCACCGGGTTCCCCCACTGAGGCGCCACCCTTCCTCTCCCGAGGGGAGCCCGTCCGCACGATTCGCGAACACTGCCTCTCCCGCGCCCCCGACGTCCCCGAGTCCGTGATCTTCGGCCAGGCCTGAGCGCGCCCCGCCCATCCCCAGCGCCATGACCGGGGGCCGGGGCGCTCTGCCGACCGGCACGCACGCGTTGGAGCCCCACGCACGGCGCCCGCGGAACTCCTGACGGCAGGACTCTTCGAGCTCGGCCGCCCGGTGACGGCGCGCCGTCACGGTCTCCGCGTGGGTTCCGTTGCGGGGGTCGCCGCCGTTCCTCCTGCCGGGGCGGGCTTTCCACTGCTGAGGTGATCGGTGATCTCGCTCGCCAGGACGGACTGCGACAACCGCATCGTCAGTCGCCGCAGTCCGCCTTCCCCGGTCGGCTGCAGGCCTTCGGTCCGGCCCCGTGGGACCGGCTCGTCCATCAGCCGGTCGTCCACCACCGCCGGCGGGCCGGGTCGTCAGTGGGGGACCGGTTGCTGGCCGGTGCGCTCGGACTCGTCCTGTACGAGCAGGGACAACAGGGAGGCCAGGGGGAGGCCGGCTTCGGCGGGGTGGCGCAGCACCTTGCCGGGCTCTATGCGGTACGTGTTCGTGCGGCCTTCTCGCGTGTGGGACAGGTAGCCGTCCTGTTCGAGGTCGACGATGATCCGCGAGACGGCACGCTCGGTGAGCCGGCAGCGGGCGGCGATGTCACGGATGCGGACGTTCGGATTGTCCGCGATGGCGGCCAGTACACGCGCGTGGTTCGTGATGAACGTCCATCCGGTGTGAGATTCAGGGGATCCAACCATGCCCCGGATTTTACGGGACCTCAGTTGCCGGAACGGAAATGCATGACATAGATTTCCTGTAACCGATGTCGCACCTTCCCTCTCCTGGAGGGACCACCGGAGGGAGTCCGAGAGTGCCCTGGAGCGAGGATGGGACCGTCGCGTCCGCACTCCTGACCGAGCCCAGCAGGAAGCTGGTGCCGGAGCAGAGCACCGGAGATGCGTCACGGCAGGACCTGGTGATCCAGTACGAGTGCTGCGGGGCGCAGGTCGTCGAGGCCTGCGGCGATTACGACATGAACTCCATCGGCCCCTTGGCCGACGCGCTGAAGACCGCGACCGAGACGCATCCGAAGGTGATCCTGGACGCCTCCAGGGTCACCTTCGCGGACTCGACCTTCCTGAATCTGGTGATCCTCATCCACCAGACGGGGAAGCTGCGCGTGGCGGCGCCGTCGGAGCGGGTCCGGCGGCTCTGCACGATCACCGGCGTGGACGGCGTTCTCCAGATCCGGGAAACGGTCGACGACGCCGTCGCCTCCTGAGCCCACGAGACAGCTGCCTCCTGAGCACACGAGACAGCTGCCTCCTGAGCCCACGAGACAGCGGCCAAGGCGGCGCGTTTCGGTCCGAGGCCCGCGCCCTGGCGGACCCCTGGCCGTGGAGGACGGCGTCGTCCCTGGGCACCCGGGTCTGCGCCCCACTCCAGCCCGGCCGCCCGGAGACGCTTCCCGGACCTCTTGTACGGTGCCTGCCAGGGGGGGCGCCATGCATGATCAGGACTGGGACGACGACAGCGAGTACAGGTCGGCCGTGAGACGCACGCGGATCACGATGGCCATCGCGTTGATCGTGACCCTGTCGGTGGTCGGGGTCGTAGCCGTCGCCGTCTTCGGCATATCGCTGTTCGTCGACCTCGCCGAGGCCCTCAGCCGGTAGCCGTCGGCACGGCGACGATACGGGTCGGCATCCTGGATCCCGCCCATCGCGCTGCGCCATGACGCCTGGCGGAGCTTCCGCCTCCATGGTCCGCGAGAAGGAACGCGACGTCGTGGCCGGCCGCCGGGGCGGGGCGCCGTCCTGCCCGAACGTGCAGGGAGGGCGACCCCGGCCATGGGGCCGCCCTGCCTGTTTCGGATGCTGATTACGGCTTGCGTCCGCACCACGCCACGAGGCGGTCGATGGCCGGCGCGTCCGCGTCGACGTCCACCGCGGCCCCGAACGGCGCCCCGTCACGCGGGCCGGCGGGCAACCCGCGCTTCATGGCGGCGTACGAGATCGCCACGAGTTCGGGGTCCCAGTCCGGGAGCTGTCCGGTCGCGGTGGCCAGGTCCCAGGTGTGCACGGTGAATTCCGAGGTCCAGACGGCCGCGGCGGCAGCACCCGGAAGGTCACCGAACGGCAGTGTCAGCGTCCGGCCCAGGATCGAGGGATCCGCCCACGCCGCCTCGACCTCACGCACCGCGGCGTCCCACGCCTCTTGCCACGCGGTGTCCGCGAGGTCGTCGACGACCGTGGGGAGACTCGTCACGTCACCGCCGCGCCCGGCGAGGGCGATCCGGCGCAGGACGGCGACGAGGTGCCAGGCCAGCCGCCGGATGCTGAACTCGGTGCAGGGCGTGGGCCCGTCGAACTGCTCGGGCCGGACTGCGGCGACGGTGTGTCCGGCCAGTGCGATCGCCTTCAGCAGGCCCTGGCGAGGGTCGCCGGTGAGGTCAGGGGTGACAGGGGAGCGTGGGGTGTTCTCGATGTGCGTCATGATCTCATCCTGGAACCCGAACAGGTCATCTCCTGGCCGCTTTCCGGAAGAGAATGCTCGGCATGAGAGCCGATCGCCTGGTGGCAACCCTGCTGTTCCTCCAAACGCGTACCCGTGTGACCGTGGCCGAGGTCGCCGCCGAACTCGAAGTGTCGCCGCGGACCGCACGCCGCGACCTGGAGGCCCTGTCCACCGCGGGCATCCCCGTCTACTCGCAGCGTGGCCGCGGCGGCGGCTGGTCGCTGGTCGGCGGCGCCCGTACGGACCTCACCGGGCTGACCGCCGAGGAGATCCGGGCACTGTTCCTGCTCGCGGGCCCTTCGTCGACCACACCCGAACTCCGCACGGCTTTGCGCAAGTTGGTACGTGCGCTGCCCGCACCCCTGCGTGCGGGCGCCGAGGCCGCGTCGCGGGCCGGCCTCACCGACGGCACGAACTGGTCGCGCGCCGACGTCACGGCCACCGGGCCGCACCTCGACGCGCTCCGGCGGGCCGTGGTGGACGGGATCCAGGTGCGGCTTGGGTACGCCGGGCCCGGCAAGCCCGTCGGCGTGCGAACCGTCCATCCGCTCGGGCTCGTGGCCAAGGCGGGTCACGACTACCTCGTCGCCGAGACGGAGCGGGGCTTGCGAACCTTCCGCCTCAGCCGGGTCGCCTCGGTCGAGGCGACCGGCGAGCCCGTCGTACGGCCGCCCGGCTTCGACCTTCCCACCGTCTGGCGCTCGTTCGCCGCGGGCTTGGAGGAGCGGCTGTACGCGGCGACGGTCCGGGCCCGGGCCGAGCCGGGTGCCATGGCGATCCTGGAGCGGCTGTTCGACGGGCGCCTGCACGTCGGTCCGACGCTCCCCGACGGGTGGACGGAGATACGGGTCGACGGGCCGACGCCGGAGGTCGTCGCGGCACAGCTGGCCGGGCTGGGGGCCCGCATCGAGGTGCTGGACCCGCCGGAGGCGAGGGAGCGGCTCGCACGTCTGGCGGTCGAGCTGGCCGGTGTCTACGGACCGCCGGGCTCTTCCTGAGCGAAAACGCGCGGTGGGCCCGGCCGGTTCTCACCGGCCGGGCCCACCGGACGCACCCGCGGAGCCTACGGCGGGGCTCAGCCGGTGGTGACCGCGGTGTCGTCGATCAGGAAGCCGGTGGCCAGGGACGAGTCCTCGGTACCAGTGAACTTGATCGTGACCGTCTTGCCCTTGAAGGCCGACAGGTCGAGGGTCCGCTGGGCGTAGCCGCCCGGCGTGGCGTTGGAGTACGTCGCCAGGGTGGTGGTGCTCGTGCCGGAGACGACCTGGGCCTTCAGCGTGTCGTACGGCGTGGTGCCCGACTCCTTGGTGTCGATCGCCAGGAAGAAGCTGAGCTTGGGCGCCGCGGCGGTGGCCGGGATGGTCACCGACTGGGACAGGGTGTCGGTGTGCGCGCTGCCGTACCCGTCCAGCCAGGCGTAGTACGAGCCGGAGTGCGCGGTGGCGCCGGTTTCGTTGGTGATCACGCCGGAGCTGGCGGTCCAGTTGACCGCACCGGACTCGAAGCCCGGGTTGGAGAGCAGGTTGGAGCCGCTCGGCGGCGTGGTGCCGCCGCCGCAGGTGGTGGAGGTCGGGACGACGGCCACGCCGCTCCACGCCTTCTCCACCGCGGCGCACTGGCTGCTGCTCGCGCCGTACAGGTCGATCGCGGCCTTGATGCTCGCGGTACGGGCCTCCGGGTAGGTGGTGCCCGAGGTCATGTACGTGGTGAGAGCGCGGTACCAGATCTTGCCCGCGGCGTCGTTGCCGATGCCGGTGACCGTGCCGCCGTCACAGGTCGGGCTGTTGCCCCAGCTGGAGGATCCGGAGCCGACCGCCAGCAGGTAGAAGAAGTGGTTGCCCACTCCGGAGGAGTAGTGCGGGTCGAGGTTCTTGGTGCCGGTGGTCCAGCAGCTCTGCGAGACGCCGTCCTTCTTCGGATCGTCCATGTACCGCAGCGGCGTGGAGCTGATCTTCTCGCCGATGAGGTAGTCGGGGGCGTCTGCCGAGCTGTTGGCGTTGAACTCCACCAGGGTGCCGAAGATGTCGCTGGTCGCCTCGTTCAGGCCGCCCGCGTCACCGAAGTAGTTCAGGTTGGCGGTGGCGGAGGTGACCCCGTGGCTCATCTCGTGGCCCGCGACGTCGAGCTCGGTGAACGGCTTGTCGCCGGGGGCGCCGTCACCGTAGATCATGCTGAAGCTGGTGTCGTCCCAGCCGGCGTTGGCGTAGTTGTTGCCGTAGTGCACGAAGGAGCGGGCGCCGACGCCGTCGTTCTTGATGCCGCTGCGGCCGTGCACGTTCTTGTAGTAGTCCCAGGTCGCCTGGATGCCGAAGTGGGCGTCGGCCGCGACGGTGGCGCGATCGCTGAGCGCGCCGTTGCCCCACACGTTGTCGGTGTCGGTGAACGCCTTGCCCCAGCCGGCCGGCGGACTGTCGTTGGTGGCGGTCAGGTTCTGCGCGTCCCGGGTCTCTCCGTTGCCGCGGGTGGCGTCCTTGAGCTGGTAGCCGCCGGAGATCGCGGTGGTGGTCAGCGGGACGTCACCCACCTGGTAGCCGTGACCGGTGCCTTCGGCGGTGTGGAAGGCGTTCCACGTCTGCCCGACCTGGCCGGTCAGGGCGTCCACCAGCACGTTGAAGTGGCTCGGTGACTGGTCGGGGGCCATGCCGTCGACGGTCACCTGCCACGCCAGCCGCGGGGTGCCGGAGAGCGCGTTCACCACCAGCTTGCTGGTCGTCCCGGCGCGCTTGCCCTGGAACTTCTTCTGCGCCAGGGCCTCCGCGTGCTCGGCGCTGACCTTGGGGGTCACCGGCAAGGAGAGGCTGTCCTTGAGGGTCAGCGTGCTCTCGCGGAACGCCCCGCTGGGCGCGGAGTGCACGATGACGTCACCGCCCAGCACGGGCAGGCCGCGGTATTCACGCGTCATGTGCACATGCCGGGTGCCGTCCTTGTCGACCAGCACCGAGGCGGACTCGAACGTGTCGTCCGAGCTCGCCCGAACCGCCGCGGGGTGGGCGGCGATCGAGTCGCGAGCGTCCTGGACGGCCTGGTTCTTGTCGGCCTTGGGCGGGTGCGGCCGAGCGGTGTCGGCAGCGGCGGCGGGGGATCCCACGCCGGTTATCAGCAGACCGCTGATGGTCAGCGAGATCGATGCGGCAAGAACGCTTCTCTTCATGGGCCGGGATCGTGGCCGCTGTCGGAAACCCGGGTCAATGAGCGCCAACTCTGTTTAATTGCGGGCATTGTGAAGAGGCCGGTGATCCACTCCTCCACCGGTCACGGCTCTGCCGCACCCCGAGCTTTGGTCAAAACTGTTCACAGAGTGTCTAACGTCTCGTCGATACCCCGCCGGGTCGTGGCTAGCCTGTGGCCCCGTTCCGTCCCCCCACAAAGAACGCTGTCACAGGCGGCGCCCCCTCCCCAGGCGCGCAATGGCGGTGCAGAAGGCGAGAGACTGGTGGACACCAGCGGCACCACACGGTTCGGGCAGACGATCCAGGCCCCACGGCCATGGGAGCTGAAGACCGCACCCCAGCGAGAACCGGCGATCGATCTCCTTGACGCGCTCCGCACCGGCCCCTTCGAAGCCGCCCTCGACTCCGCCGTGCGGGCCAGCGGGCTCAGCCTTGAACGGATCCAACACCGACTCGCCGAACGGGGCGTGGAGATCAGCGTCACCACGCTCAGCTACTGGCGGCGCGGCCGCAGCCGCCCCGAACGGCCGCAGTCCCGCCAAGCGGTGCGGCTCCTGGAAGAGTTGCTGGGCGTCCCCACCGACGGCCTGGTCTCGCTCCTGGGCCCGCGCCGCCCCCGGGGCCGCTGGGTCAACCGAGACTCCGAGGTGCTGGAGAGCGAGCGCCTGTGGCCGGAGTTCGTCAGCCTCCCCGGCCTGCTGGCCGAGCTGGACAGCACGGACGACGGCCTGCTCCGGGTCGCCGCTCACGACCACTACGAGCTCGACGCCCAAGGCACCGGGGCGCGACTGACCACCCGCCTGACGCTGAAAGCCGTCCGAGACCGGGTGGACCGCTGTGTGGTCATCCTCCACGGCGAGGACCCGGACGCAGCGCTGCCGGAGTTCACCGATGTGCGCAACGCCCGCCTCGGACGGCTGCGCTCGGACCGTAGCGTGCCCTTGGTGGTCGCCGAACTGTTCCTGGACCGCACGCTGTCCGAGGGCGAAACCACGCTGATCGGGTACACCCTGCGGTTCCCCGAGAGCGGACGCCGCGCCGAGGAGTGCGGACGGGGGTTCAACGCCCCCGCCCTCCTCTACACCCTGGAGGTCGCCTTTCACCCGGACGCCGTTCCGGTGCGCTGCCGACGCTGCTCCAGCGCCGTGGCCACCGGGGATCCGGTCTCCGCGGAATTGGTATGGATCAGCGCCTCCGGCCGGGCGCACGCGGTCTTCGAGAATCCCGGACCCGGCTTCCGGGCACTGCGCTGGGAGTGGCACTGAACGGCGGCGACGCCCGATACCGGAGCGACTGGAGAAGGGGAACGCGGAGCTGAAGCGGGCCGACGAGATCCTCAAGGCTGCGGCGTCTTCCTTCGCGGTCGAGCTCGGCCGGCCGCACACGCGCCCGTAGCGTTCATCGGTGAGCGCAAGGGCCGCTTCGGCGACGGGCCGATCTGCGGGCTCCTTGCCGAGCACCCCCGCGAGATCGCCCACTGATCCCCCCCGTACCCGCGGTGTGACGGCCCCCTTCTTCCGAAGGGGGCCGTTCCGTCGTCTCGGCGGAGGCGGCTCTTTGTCCCGGGAGTGGAAGAAGTCGTGCCTGTTTCCTGCTCAAGTAGTTCCCAGGCCGGCGGAGCACTGCTACGTTCCTCTCGAAAGCCCGACGGATCGGCCGCCGCAGACAGGCATTCGGGCCCCCAGCCGGAGGCGGGGGAGGGGAGGGATTCGTGAGACGGATGACCGCTCGACCCGCGAACGTGCACCAAGCGCGGCTGCTGCGCCTGTTGCGCGACGGAGGGCCCAACTCCCGTGCGCAGCTCGGCGACCTGGTGGATCTGTCCCGTTCCAAGCTGGCGGTCGAGGTGGACCGGCTGCTGGAGACGGGGCTGGTGGTCGCGGACGGCCTCGCCGCCTCACGCGGCGGACGCCGCTCGCACAACCTCCGGCTCGCCCCGGCGCTGCGCTTTCTCGGGGTCGACATCGGGGCCACCTCGATCGATGTCGCCGTCACCAACGCCGAGCTGGAGGTCCTGGGACACCTGAACCAGCCCGTGGACGTCCGCGAGGGGCCCGTCGCCGTCTTCGAGCGGGCGCTGGCCATGGCGGACAAGCTGAAGGCATCGGGGGTCGCGGAGGGTTTCGACGGCGCGGGCATCGGCGTGCCCGGTCCCGTCCGCTTCCCCGAGGGCGTGCCCGTCGCACCGCCGATCATGCCCGGCTGGGACGGCTTCCCCGTCCGCGAGGCCCTCAGCCAGGACCTCGGCTGCCCGGTGATGGTCGACAACGACGTGAACCTCATGGCGATGGGGGAGCAGCACGCGGGCGTCGCCCGCTCCGTCGGCGACTACCTCTGCGTCAAGATCGGTACCGGCATCGGCTGCGGCATCGTGATCGGCGGCCAGGTCTACCGCGGCACGACGGGCAGTGCCGGCGACATCGGACACATCCAGGTCCAGCCGGACGGACGGGCCTGCGCCTGCGGCAACCTGGGCTGTCTGGAAGCGCACTTCAGCGGTGCGGCGCTGGCCCGCGACGCGGAGGACGCGGCCCGCTCGGGGCGGTCGGCACACCTCGCCGCTCGGCTGGAGGAGGCCGGGGAGCTGACCGCCGCGGACGTCTCGGCGGCCGCGGCGGCGGGCGACACCGTGGCCCTGGAGCTGATCCGCGAGGGCGGACAGCGGCTGGGTCAGGTCATCGCCGGGCTCGTCAGCTTCTTCAACCCGGGGCTCGTCGTCATCGGCGGCGGTGTCACCGGGCTCGGCCACACCCTGCTGGCCAGCGTCCGTACCCAGGTCTACCGCCAGTCACTGCCGCTCGCGACCGGCAACCTCCCCATCGTGCTGGGCGAGTTGGGCCCCACCGCCGGAGTGATCGGCGCGGCCCGTCTCATCAGCGATCACGTCTTCTCACCGGCCTGACCCGGCCTGACCCCGCCCGGCCCCACCACTCCTTCGGCAGCGGTACGCCGCACGCCGAAGCACACACCACCGCACGACCCGGCATCACCGCGTCACCGCACAAGCAGCATCACCGCACCCCCGCACACCGCGCCCCCGACTCACCACACCACCACGCCCCCACACCACGCAACGGTCCCGTGGCTGTCAGCCATGCCCGCTCACCCCGCACGCGCCGGCACGTCCAAGGCCGCGGGGCCCTGAGCCCTTCGCCCGTTCCCTCCCGTCTCGCGCCGCTCACCGTGCCCCGCTTCGCCGTGCCCGCTCACGGCCACATCCGCCGAGGGGATCCCGATGGAATCACGCCCACCGCTGCTCACGATGAACCGCATCACCAAGTCGTTCCCCGGCGTCCGTGCCCTGGACGGCGTGGACCTCGAAGTCCACGCCGGCGAGGTCCACTGCCTCCTCGGCCAGAACGGTGCCGGCAAGTCGACCCTCATCAAGGTCCTCGCCGGAGCCCACCAGCCCGACGAGGGCGAGATCACCTGGGGCGGCGAGCCGGTCTCCCTGACCTCTCCGATCGCGGCCATGCGGCTGGGGATCGCCACCATCTACCAGGAGCTGGACCTGGTCGGCGGGTTGTCCGTCGCCGAGAACGTGTTCCTCGGGAACGAGCCGACCTCCGTCGGGTTCGTCGTGCGAGGCGCCCGGGCCCGCGCGGCCGCCGGGCGTCTCCTTGAGCGCCTCGGGCACCCGGAGATCGATCCGGCCCGGCTCGCCGGCGAGCTGTCCGCCGCCCAGCAGCAGATCGTCTCCATGGCCCGCGCGCTCTCCCACGAGGTGCGGCTGATCGTCATGGACGAGCCGTCCGCCGCGCTCGACCCCGACGAGGTCGACAACCTCTTCCGGATCGTCGCCGAGCTCACCGCCGACGGCGTCGCCGTCGTGTACATCTCCCACCGGCTGGAGGAGATCCGCCGCATCGGCGACCGGGTCACGGTCCTGAAGGACGGCCGCTCCGTCGCCGGCGGCCTGCCGGCGGACACCACCCCGACCCGCGACATCGTCGCCCTCATGACCGGCCGCGCCGTCGAGCACGTCTTCCCCGACCGCCCCCACGGAACCGGCGCCGCGGCTGCCCGGGACCCCGTCCTCAGGGTCGAGGGCCTCACCCGTGGTGGCGAGTTCGCCCCCCTCGACCTCGAACTGCGGCCCGGCGAGATCGTCGGCCTCGCCGGACTGGTCGGCTCCGGTCGCAGCGAGATCCTGGAGACGATCTACGGGGCGCGCACGCCCGACGCGGGCCGTGTCCTCGTCGACGGCGTCCCGCTGCGCCCGGGCAGCGTCCGCGCCGCCGTCCGGGCCGGGATCGGACTGGCCCCCGAGGAACGCAAGGCGCAGGCCCTGCTGATGCTGGAGTCCGTCGGCAGCAACGTCTCGGTCTCCACCCTCTCCCGCTACTCCCGGGCGGGCTGGCTCGACCGGCGTGCCGAGCGCGCCGCCGCGCACCGGGCGGTGCGCGAGCTGTCGCTGCGGCCCGACGACCCGGACGCGCCGATCAGGGTGCTGTCCGGCGGCAACCAGCAGAAGGCCGTGCTCGCGCGCTGGCTGCTGCGCGGCTGCAAGGTGCTGCTGCTGGACGAGCCGACCCGGGGCGTCGACATCGGCGCCCGGGCGGAGCTCTACGCGGTGATACGCCGGCTGGCCGGCGAAGGACTGGCGGTGCTGCTCGTCTCCAGCGAGGTTCCCGAGGTCCTCGGACTCGCCGACCGCGTGTTGGTGCTCCGCGAGGGCTCCGTCGTGCACACGGCGCAGGCCCGGGAGCTCGACGAGCACCGCGTACTCGATCTCGTGATGGAAGGGAACCCGACGCCATGACGCAGCCGGCCTCCGCCGCGCGGAAGGACGCGCCGATGTCCGCCCCCACCTCCGGCACCGGCGGGAAGGGGATCCGCCGACCGGCGCTGATGCGGTGGGACGTGCGCAGCATGTCGCTGCTCGGCGTCCTCCTCGCCCTCGTCGCCGTCGGCGGCATCACCCGGCCCGACTCCTTCCTCGCCACCAGCAACCTCCAACTCGTCCTGACCCAGGCGTCGGTCATCGGCGTCGTCACCGTCGGCATGACGTTCGTCATCACCAGTGGCGGCATCGACCTGTCGGTCGGTGCGATCGTGGCCCTCGCGTCCGTGTGGGCCACGACCGTGGCCACCCAGGAGTTCGGCTTCGCGGGCATCCTCTTCACGGCGGTGCTCGTCGGCGTCGGCTGCGGTCTCGTGAACGGGCTGCTGATCGCGTACGGCGGCATGGTGCCGTTCATCGCCACCCTGGCCATGCTGGCCTCCGCCCGGGGTCTCGCCCTCCAGATCACGGACGGCAGGACCCAGATGGTGAGCGTGACCGACGTCCTCGACCTCGGCGTCAAGGACGCCTACGTCCTCGGCGTCCCGCCGCTGGTCCTCGTCTTCGCCGCCGTGACCGTCGTCGGATGGCTGCTGCTCAACCGAACCACGTTCGGCCGCCGCACCGTCGCCGTCGGCGGCAACGCGGAAGCGGCCCGGCTCGCCGGCATCGACGTGCGTCGGCAGCGCCTGTACCTCTACCTGCTGTCCGGCCTGTGCTGCGGGATCGCCGCGTTCATGCTCATCGTCCTGGCCGGGTCCGGCCAGAACACCAACGGCAACCTGTACGAACTCGACGCCATCGCCGCCGCCATCATCGGCGGCACCCTCCTCAGCGGCGGACGCGGCACCATCGTCGGCTCCGTCCTCGGCGTCCTGATCTTCACGACCATCACCAACATCTTCGCCCTCAACAACCTGGAGACGGCGGTCCAGCAGATCGCCAAGGGCGCGATCATCGTGGCCGCCGTCCTCGTCCAGCGCCGCACCCTGCGCGGCGGCGACGCCTGACCCGCCTCCTCGCACTCCTCCGACCCGCCTCCTCGACCCGATCCGAGCCGCCCCGCCCCGCCCAGCCGAAGGGTTGATCCGCCATGTCCCGAACCGCCCCCAGCCGCAGAGGACTTCTGTTCGGCAGCGCCGCCGTCTCCGCCGGAGCCCTGCTGACCGCCTGCACCAGCAACGAGCCCAAGCAGCAGGAACAGCCGGCCGGCGGCACCCCGGCCGCAGACGACAAGCCCGGCAAGCCGGTCACCATCGGCTTCGCCGGACCCCAGGCCGACCACGGCTGGCTCAACGCCATCAACCAGAACGCCAAGTCCCGCGCCGCGAAGTACTCCGACGTCACCCTTGAGATCACCGAGGGCTCCAACGACACCGCCGCCCAGATCGGCCAGGTGCAGACCCTCATCAACAAGAAGGTCGACGTCCTCGTCATCCTGCCCGCCGACGGCAAGGCGCTCACCCAGATCGGTCTCCAGGCGATGCGGGCCGGCATCCCCGTCGTCAACCTGGACCGCGTCTTCGCCTCCCCGCAGGCGTACCGCTGCTGGATCGGCGGCGACAACTACGGCATGGGGCTCAACGCCGGCACGTACATCGGCGAGCAGCTCAAGAACAAGCCGAACGCCAAGGTCGTCGAACTCGCCGGCCTGGACAACCTCGAACTCACCCGGCAGCGCACCCAGGGCTTCGACGACGCCCTGAAGAACTACCCCAACATCACCAAGGTCGCCCGCCAGGCCGCCGACTTCACCGTCGAGTCCGGCCAGGCCAAGATGGCCCAGCTCCTCCAGGCGCAGCCCGCCTTCGACGCGCTGTGGAACCACGACGACGACCAGGGCGTCGGCGCGCTCCGCGCCATCGCGCAGGCCGGCCGTGACGACTTCCTGATGGTCGGCGGAGCCGGTGCCAAGTCCGCGATGGACGCCATCAAGGCCGGTACCGGCGTCCTCAAGGCCACCGTCCTCTACCCGCCGACCATGGCCGCGTCCGCCATCGACCTGGCCCGCGCGCTCGGCCAGGGCAAGGGCGTGGGCGGTCTGGCGGAGCTGGAGATCCCGTCCTCCCTGACGCTCTACTCCGCCGTCGTCACCAAGGAGAACGTCGACGACTACCTGCCCACCGGCTTCAACTGACCGGATCCGGGCTCCCGGGGGCGCCCGGCCTCGCAGCACACCGACGAGACAGTGACTCTCCGACCAGGAGGAACCGTATGGAACAGCGGGACAGCGACGCGACCGCGCCGCCCGGACTCGGCGTCGGCATGGTGGGGTACGCGTTCATGGGCGCCGCGCACTCACAGGGCTGGCGCAATGTGAGCCGTGTGTTCGACCTGCCGCTGCGGCCCGTCCTCGCGGCGATCGCGGGCCGGGACGCGGGGGCCGTCCGGGCCGCCGCCCGGCGGCACGGCTGGGCGGCGGCGGAGACGGACTGGCGTGCCCTGATCGCCCGGGACGACGTGCAGCTCGTCGACATCTGCACCCCGGGGGACAGCCATGCGGAGATCGCGATCGCGGCGCTGGAGGCCGGCAAGCACGTCCTGTGCGAGAAGCCGCTCGCGAACTCGGTGGCCGAGGCCGAGGCCATGGCCGGCGCCGCCGAGGCCGCCCGAGCCCGTGGCCAGGTGGCGATGGTCGGCTTCAACTACCGCCGCGTGCCCGCCCTTTCGTACGCCCGCCGCCTCATCGCCGAGGGCCGGCTCGGCACCCTGCGCCACGTCCGGGTGAGCTACCTCCAGGACTGGCTGGTCGATCCCGACTTCCCGCTGACCTGGCGGCTGGAGCGCGAGCACGCCGGGTCGGGGGCGCTGGGCGACCTCGGGGCGCACATCGTCGACCTCGCGCAGTACCTGGCGGGGGAGCCCGTCGTCGGGGTGTCCGCCCAGACGGAGACCTTCGTACGGGAACGGCCCCGGCTCGCCGCCGCGGCGGCCGGCCTGTCCGCGCCGTCCGGGCAGGCCGCCACCGGCGCCCCGCGCGGGCCGGTGACCGTCGACGACGCGGCCGTCTTCACCGGACGGCTCGCCTCGGGGGCGCTCGCCGCCTTCGAGGCGAGCCGGATGGCCTCCGGCCGCAAGAACCAGCTCCGGCTGGAGATCAACGGGGAGCGGGGCTCGCTCGCCTTCGACCTGGAGCGGCTCAACGAGCTCTCCTTCCACGACCACCGCGAGCCCGCCGCCACCGCGGGCTTCCGGCGGATCCTCGTCACCGAGGCCGAGCACCCGTATCTGGAGGCGTGGTGGCCGCCCGGCCACACCCTCGGCTACGAGCACACCTTCACCCACCAGGCCCGCGACCTGGTCGCCGCGATCGGCGCCGGCACCGACCCGTCGCCGTCCTTCGCCGACGGGCTGCGGGTGCAGCGGGTGCTCGCCGCGGTCGAGGAGAGCGCCCGGAAGAACGCCGTCTACACACCCGTCCAGGAAGTGCCGGCCGAGGTCCGCTAGAGGACCGCCCGCACACCGTTTGGAGGCTTCATGCCGCGTCCGTTCACGCTGTTCACCGGCCAGTGGGCCGACCTGCCGCTGGAGGAGGTCTGCCGGCTCGCCCGCGACTTCGGCTACGACGGCCTCGAACTCGCCTGCTGGGGCGACCACTTCGAGGTCGACAAGGCCCTCGCCGATCCGTCCTACCTGGCGGGCCGGCACGCCCTGCTCGACAAGTACGGCCTCACGTGCTGGGCGATCTCCAACCACCTGGTGGGCCAGGCGGTCTGCGACCAACCGATCGACGAGCGGCACCAGGGCATCCTGCCGGCCCGGATCTGGGGCGACGGCGAACCCGAGGCCGTGCGGCGACGGGCCGCCGCCGAGATGCGGGACACCGCGCGCGCCGCGGCCGCCTTCGGCGTCGACACCGTCGTCGGCTTCACCGGCTCCTCCATCTGGCACCTGGTGGCCATGTTCCCGCCCGTGCCGGAGCGCATGGTCGAGCGCGGGTACGAGGACTTCGCCGAGCGGTGGAACCCCGTCCTCGACGTCTTCGACGCCGAGGGGGTCCGCTTCGCCCACGAGGTCCACCCCGGGGAGATCGCCTACGACTACTGGACGACGCGCCGCGCCCTGGAAGCGGTGGACCACCGTCCGGCCTTCGGGCTCAACTTCGACCCCAGCCACTTCGTCTGGCAGGACCTCGACCCGGTCGGCTTCCTGTACGACTTCCGGGACCGGATCTACCACGTCGACTGCAAGGAGGCGCGCAAGCGCCTCGACGGGCGCAACGGCCGGCTCGGCTCCCACCTGCCGTGGGGCGACCCGGGGCGCGGCTGGGACTTCGTGTCCGCCGGGCACGGGGACGTGCCCTGGGAGGACGTCTTCCGCATGCTGCGGTCCATCGGCTACCAGGGACCCGTGTCCGTCGAGTGGGAGGACGCCGGGATGGACCGGCTCACCGGCGCGCCCGAGGCGCTGGCCCATCTGAAGCGGTTCGACTTCGACCCGCCGGCCGCCTCGTTCGACGCGGCGTTCTCCGGCGGCGACCGGTAGGACCTCCCGGTCAGGCCCGGTGGCGAGGGGCGCCACCGGGCGGTCCGGCCTGCCCGCGCACGGCTTTGTCCTGGTGCAGGAGAAAGTTCGACCGATCTGCCGCACAAGGGCTTTCCGTCGAGGACGAACGCGGCTACGGTCCCCTCACATCACCACCACGGCCCCTCGCTCCCCACCGCACAGCCGGCCCGGGAGCGACCACCCCGCCCCGCCCGAACCCGTCGGGATCCGGCCAGGGCCACGCCCCGCACAGTGCCCCCGCCCCGCCCCGCGTCCCCCGCACCTCACCGCCGGGCGGTCCACGCCGCCCGCCGCCCGCGCCGCCCGCACCGTAGAGGCGCCGCATCCCACCCCCAGCCCTCCACCCCACGCACCCAACGACCTGGCAAGGAGGCAGCCCGTGACTGACACCCACGCACGCACCGGAGTCTGGTTCGCCGGAGCACGCGGCTCCGTGGCCACCACGGCCGTCGCCGGATGCGCCGCCGTCCGCGCCGGACTCCACCCGGCGACCGGCATGGTCACCGAGACACCCGCGTTCGCCGGCACCGGACTGCCGTCCCTGGCCGCCCTCGTCTTCGGCGGCCACGACATCGCGTCCTGCCCGCTCCCCAAGCGCGCCGAGCAGCTCACCGGCGCCGGCGTGCTCCCGCACGGGCTCGCCGCCGCCGTCCACGCCGAACTCGCCGCCGCCGAAGAGGAGATACGCACCGGAGGCCCCCTCCCGGGCGACCCCCGCACCGACACCGAACTCATCGCCGACCTCGCCGCCGACCTCGTGTCCTTCCGCGGCCGCCACGCACTGGCACGCGTGGTCGTCGTCAACGTCTCCTGCACGGAGCCGCCGCCCGCGCCCGACGCCGAACGCCTGCCGCCCAGCTCCCTCTACGCCGCCGCGGCCCTGCGGGCCGGCTGCCCCTACGTCGACTTCACCCCGTCCACCGGGCTGCGCACCCCGGCCCTCTCGGCCGCCGCGACCGCCGCCGGACTGCCCCACGCGGGCCGCGACGGCAAGACCGGCCAGACGCTGCTGCGCTCCGTGCTCGCCCCGATGTTCCTCCAGCGGGCCCTGGACGTACGGGCCTGGTCCGGCACCAACCTGCTGGGCGGGGGAGACGGGGCGACACTGGCCGACCCCGCCGCCGCGGCGGCGAAGAACGCCGGCAAAGCACGCGTCCTCACGGAAACGCTCGGCCACCGGCCCGAGGGTCAGGTCCACATCGACGACGTCCCCGCGCTCGGCGACTGGAAGACGGCCTGGGACCACATCGCCTTCGAGGGCTTCCTCGGATCGCGGATGATCCTCCAGACCATCTGGCAGGGCTGCGACTCCGCACTCGCCGCACCCCTCGTCCTCGACCTGGCCCGCCTGGTCGCCCGCGCCCACGAAGCCGGGATCTCCGGGCCGCTCCCGGAGCTCGGCTTCTACTTCAAGGACCCGGACGGCGGGCCCGCCGGCCTCGCGGAACAGTTCGCCGAGCTGCTGGCCTTCGCCGACCGACTGCGGGAGGCGAAGTGACGCACCCCGGCCGCCCGGACCGCGCCGAGCGGAACGGGCCCGAGCCCGAAGGGGGATGCGGCCGTACGGTCGCACCCGTGTCCGGCCCCGAGCCTGCGCCCCCGTCCGGCCCCGCGCCGGCCGTCGGCTCCTTGCCGGTGCCGGCCCCCGCCCCCGAGCCCGCCCCCGCCCCCGCCCCAGGTGGCGGTCGGATCCGGTCCTGGGCCGAACTGCTGCGCCTCTCCGCGCTGTTCAGCGTGCCCGGGGACGCGCTTGCCGGCGCCGCGGCCGTCGGCCTGCGACCCGGCCGGGGGACGGCGTACGCGGTCGGCGCGTCGCTCTGCCTGTACGAGGCGGGCATGGCGCTCAACGACTGGGCCGACCGCGAGGAGGACGCCGTCGACCGCCCCCACCGCCCCCTGCCCTCCGGCCGGATCGCCCCGGCCGCGGCGCTGGGCGCGGCCGGCCTCCTGACCGCCGCCGGCCTCGCCCTCGCCTCCCGCGCCGGCCGCCCGGCCCTCGCCGTGGCCACTGCCCTGGCCGGCACGGTGTGGGCCTACGACCTCCGCCTCAAGCACACGCCCGCCGCCCCCGCCGTCATGGCCGCCGCCCGCGCCCTCGACCTCGTCCTGGGCGCGACGGCCACGGGCCCCGCACCGCGACGGACCGCCCCCGCGGTGCCCGTCCGCCCCGCCCCCGCCCCCGGCCCCGTCGCGTCCGCGCGACGCGGTGCGGCGGCTCGTACCGGACTCCGGGTCGCGGCGCCCGCCGGCGCGCTCGCCCTCCACACGTACACCGTCACCGCCGTGTCCCGGCACGAGGCGCGGGGTGGTTCGACGCTCGTCCCGCTCGGGGCCCTCGCCGCGACGTCCGCGCTCGGGACCGTCACCGCACTCGGGGCGCTCCGGACGCCGGGCGGCGCGGCGGCGCTCGTCCCGCTGCTGCCCGCCGCCGCGTACGTCGGCACCACCGCCGTGCCCCTGCTCCACGCCGCGCTCAACCCGTCCCCGTCCCTCACCCAGCGCGCCGTCGGAGGCGGGATCCGCGCCATGATCCCGCTCCAGGCCGCCCTCGCGGCCCGCGCCGGGGCGCCCGGCACCGGGCTCGCCCTGCTGGGGCTCGCCCCCCTCGCCCGTACCCTCGCGCGGAAGGTGAGCCCCACATGAGCGGCCGACAGCGACTCCGCCTCGGGTACGGAACCAACGGGCTGACCGACCTCCGGCTCGACGACGCCCTCGGGCTGCTCGCGGACCTGGGCTACGACGGTGTCGGGCTCACGCTCGACCACATGCACCTGGATCCGCTCGCGCCCGGCCTCGCCGCCCGCACCGCCCGGGTCACCCGCCGGCTGGACGCGCTCGGACTCACCGCGACCGTCGAGACGGGGGCGCGGTACGTGCTCGACCCGCGGCGCAAGCACGGCCCTTCGCTGCTCGACGCCGACCCGCCGGCCCGCGCCGCCCGGGTCCGCCTGCTGCTCACGGCGGTCCGCGTCGCGGCGGACCTCGGGGCGCACGCCGTGCACTGCTTCAGCGGCGTCACCCCGCCGGGCACCGACGACACCGCGGCCTGGCGGCGCCTGACGGAGGCGCTGGCGCCCGTGCTCGACGCCGCCGCCGACGCGGGCGTGCCGCTCGCGATCGAACCCGAGCCGGGACACCTCCTCGCCACGCTCGACGACTTCCACCGACTGCGCGCCGCACTCGGCGACCCCGCGCCCCTCGGCCTCACCCTCGACATCGGACACTGCCAGTGCCTGGAGGCGGCCCCGCCCGCCGCGTGCGTCCGCGCGGCGGCACCCTGGCTGCGGCACGTGCAGATCGAGGACATGCGGCGCGGCGTGCACGAGCACCTGCCGTTCGGCGAGGGCGAGATCGACTTCCCGCCCGTCCTCGACGCCCTCGCGGCCACCGGCTACCAGGGCCTCACCGTCGTCGAACTGCCCCGCCACTCGCACGCAGGCCCCCAACGGGCCGCGGAATCCATCGCGTTCCTGCGTGACGCGGCCGCGGCCGCCGCGAAGGGAGCGCCGGCATGCTGACACCACCACTGTCCCGGGCCCGCACGGACGTCACGGCCCGGCTGCCCGACGACCACGCCCGTGCCTGGTTCGCAGAAGCCCTCGCCGACGCCGCCCACGCGGCCTCGGCACCACAGGCACCGCCCGCGTCCCAGCCCGCGCATCCCGCCTGGCAGCTGCGCTTCGTCACCGCCGGCCGACACTGCGGCCAGGACGCCGCGGACGCCGTACGGGTCCTGCTGCTGATCGAGGCCCGGGCCGGTACGGAGACGCTGACCCGCCTCTACCGGGAGGGCAGCGCCGCCGAGCGCCGCGCGGTGCTGCACGCCCTCCCCTCCCTCGTCGACGGCCCGCAGGCCACGCCCCTCGTGGACGACGCCCTGCGCACGCACGACACCCGGCTGATCGCCGCCGCCGTCGGCCCCTACGCCGCAGCCCACCTGGCCCCGCACGCCTGGCGGCACGCCGTTCTGAAGTGCCTCTTCACCGGCGTCCCGCTGAGCGCCGTGGCGGACCTGGCGCGGCGGGCCGCCGGCGACGCGGAACTCGCCCGCATGCTCGCCGCCCACGCCGCCGAACGCACCGCGGCGGGCCGGGAGGTCCCCCGCGATCTCCGCCACGCCCTGACCCTGACCGGCGCACCGACCGAGGAGCCGTGATGCGCATCTTCGACCCCCACATCCACATGACGTCGCGCACCACCGACGACTACGAGGCGATGTACGCGGCGGGCGTCCGCGCCGTGGTCGAACCGGCCTTCTGGCTCGGCCAGCCGCGCACCTCTCCCGCCAGCTTCTTCGACTACTTCGACGCGCTGCTCGGTTGGGAGCCGTTCCGCGCCGCCCAGTACGGCATCGCCCACCACTGCACGATCGCGCTCAACCCCAAAGAGGCCAACGATCCCCGCTGCACGCCCGTCCTCGACGAACTGCCCCGCTACCTCGTGAAGGACTCCGTCGTCGCCGTCGGCGAGATCGGCTACGACGCGATGACCCCCGCCGAGGACACCGCGCTCGCCGCCCAGCTCCAGCTCGCCGCCGACCACGGCCTGCCCGCCCTCGTCCACACCCCGCACCGGGACAAGCTCGCCGGCCTCCACCGGACCCTCGACGTCGTCCGCGAGTCGGCCCTGCCCGTCGAGCGGACCCTCCTCGACCACCTCAACGAGACGACCGTCGCCGCCGCCGCGGACAGCGGATGCTGGCTCGGCTTCTCCGTCTACCCCGACACCAAGATGGACACGGACCGCATGGTGACCATCCTGCGGACCTTCGGCACCGAGAGGATCCTCGTCAACTCGGCCGCCGACTGGGGGAGGAGCGATCCGCTGAAGACCCGCGAGGTCGCCGACGCCATGCTCGCCGCCGGCTTCACCGACGACGACGTCGACCGGGTCCTGTGGCGCAACCCCGTCGCCTTCTACGGACTCAGCGGCCGGCTCCGGCTCGACGTCCCCGCCCCGGACGTCCTGCACGAGGGCAACTCCGTGCTGCGCGGCGGGGAGTGAGGAGGGACCCGTGCGCTTCCGCCACCCGGACGGCACCCTCGTCCACCTCTCCTACTGCACCAACGTCCACCCCGCCGAGACCCTCGACGGCGTCCTCGCCCAGCTCCGCGACCACTGCGAGCCGGTGCGCCGGCGCCTCGGCCGCGACCGGCTCGGCATCGGCCTCTGGCTCGCCAAGGACGCCGCCCACGCCCTGGTCGACGACCCGGTGGCGCTGCGCGGGCTCCGGACCGAACTGGACCGCCGCAGCCTCGAAGTCGTCACCCTCAACGGCTTTCCCTACGAGGGCTTCGGCGCCGGGGCGGTCAAGCACCGCGTCTACCGCCCCGACTGGACCGAGCCGGAGCGCCTCGCCCACACCACCGACCTCGCCCGCCTCCTCGCCGCCCTGCTCCCCGACGACGTCGCCGAGGGAAGCATCTCCACCCTGCCGCTCGCCTGGCACACCGGCTTCGACGAACGCGCCGCCGCCACCGCCCGAGCCGCCCTCACCACCCTGACGGAACGGCTCGACGCCTTGGAGGAGCTGACCGGCAAGTCCGTCCGCGTCGCCCTCGAACCCGAACCGGGCTGCGCGGTGGAGACCACCGCCGACGCCGTCGGACCGCTCACCGGCCTGCCCGGTGACCGCGTCGGCGTCTGCGTCGACACCTGCCACCTCGCGACCTCCTTCGAGGACCCGGCCACGGCGCTCGCCGCCCTCGCCGACGCCGGCATCCGCGTCCCCAAGGCCCAGCTCTCCACCGCCCTGCACGCCGAACACCCCCACCGGCCCGACGTACGCGCCGCGCTCGCCGCCTTCGCCGAACCGCGCTTCCTGCACCAGACCCGCACGGTCACCACCGCGGGACTCCGCGGCACCGACGACCTGCCCGAAGCGCTCGCGGGGGACGTCCTGCCCGACACGGCCCCCTGGCGCGCCCACTTCCACGTCCCCCTGCACGCCCCGCCCGCCCCGCCGCTCACCTCCACGCTCCCCGTCCTCAAGGACGCCCTGACGCTTCTGGTCGGCGGCGCCCACCCCCGCACCCACCACCTGGAGGTCGAGACGTACACCTGGCAGGCCCTCCCGCCCGGAGCGCGGCCCCGCACCCGCGGCCGCCTCGCCGACGGCATCGCCGCCGAACTCACCCTCGCCCGCGACCTGCTCACCGACCTCGGCCTGAAGGAACTCCCGTGACCGACGCGAAGCCCCCGGCCGACGGGCGCCCGACCCCCCTCCTCGTCCTCGACGTCGTCGGCCTCACCCCCCGGCTCCTCGACCACATGCCCCGCCTCCGCGCCCTCGCCGACTCCGGCTCGCGGGCGCCCCTGTCCACCGTGCTGCCCGCCGTCACCTGCGCCGCCCAGTCCACCTTCCTCACCGGCACCCCGCCCGCGGAGCACGGCATCGTCGGCAACGGCTGGTACTTCCGCGAACTCGGCGACGTCCTGCTGTGGCGCCAGCACAACGGCCTGGTCGCCGGTGACAAGATCTGGCACGCCGCCCGCCGCGCCCACCCCGGTTACACCGTCGCCAACATCTGCTGGTGGTACGCGATGGGCGCCGACACCGACATCACCGTCACCCCCCGTCCCGTCTACTACGCCGACGGACGCAAGGAACCCGACTGCTACACCCGCCCCCCGGCCCTCCACGACGAACTCACCGCGAAGTTCGGCACGTTCCCCCTCTTCCACTTCTGGGGGCCGGGAGCCTCCCTCGCCTCCAGCCGGTGGATCGCGGACGTCACCCGCCACATCATGCGCACCCGCCGCCCGGACCTGACGCTCTGCTACCTCCCGCATCTCGACTACGACCTCCAGCGGTACGGCCCCGACGACCCGCGTTCGCTCCGCGCGGCCGCCGAACTCGACGAGGTCATGGGGCCGTTGCTCGACGACGCTCGTGCCGAGGGCCGCACGGTCGTCGCCCTGTCCGAGTACGGGATCACCCGAGTCAGCCGCCCCGTCGACATCAACCGCGCCCTGCGGCGCGCCGGACTCCTCGACGTCCACACCCAGGACGGCATGGAGTACCTCGACCCGATGGCCTCCCGTGCCTTCGCCGTCGCCGACCACCAGCTCGCCCACGTCTACGTCCGCCGCCCCGAGGACCTCGCGGCCACCCGCGCCGCCCTCCAGAACCTGCCCGGCGTCGAGCGGCTCCTCGACGACGAGGGAAAGAAGGCACATGGCCTGGACCACCCCCGCTCCGGCGAGCTGGTCGCCGTCGCCGAACCCGACGCCTGGTTCACGTACTACTACTGGCTGGAGGACGCGCGCGCCCCCGACTTCGCCCGGCTCGTCGAGATCCACCGCAAGCCCGGCTACGACCCGGCCGAACTGTTCATGGACCCCCAGGACCCCTACGTACGGCTCAAGGCCGCGGCCGCCGTGGCCCGCAAGAAGGCCGGCCTGCGCTACCGCATGGCGGTCGTGCCCCTGGACCCCTCACCCGTCCGCGGCAGCCACGGCCGCCTGCCCGCGAGCGACGCGGACGGCCCGCTCATCCTCTGCTCGGCCCCCGGCGCCCTGCCCGGCCGCACCGCGGCCACCGAGGTGAAGCCGCTCCTCCTGCGGCTCGCCGGCCTCGCCTGACCCGAACCGCCACGCCCCGAACCGCCACGCCCCGAACCCGCGCGCCCTCTGCCGGCCGCTCGGCCCCGGGCTTCCGGCGCACAGGACGCACCCGTACCTCCGTCACAACGAAAGCGAGAACGCCGTGACCGTGTCCCCCGAAGAGACCACCGCCGGCGACGAGCTGCGCCGCGCGCTCGGTGTCAGCCGCCGCCGCTTCCTCAGCACCTGCACGGCCACCGCGGCCGTGGCGATCGCCGCCCCCGTCTTCGGCTCCTCGCCCGCCCTGGCGCAGACCGAGCCCGAGACGGCCGACGACCGCGGCCGCTCCGCCCTCGTCCCGCCGGACAAGCGCGGACTGATCCTCTACACCGTCCGGGACGCGGTGGCACGCGACCCGCTCGCCTCCGACCTGCCGTCCGGTTTCCGCGAGGTGTTCCGGCAGCTGGCGCGGTACGGCTACCGGCAGGTGGAGTTCGCCGGGTACCGCCAGCACGTCAACGCCCCCGGCGGCGCGGACCTCGGCACCGTCGAGGGCGCGCGGCTGATGCGCTCCTGGCTCGACGAGTACGGACTGCGCGCCCAGGGCAGCCACGGCTTCATCCCGAGCTCCTGGCCGCTCACCCCCGCCGACCTGGACGCGTTCCGCCGGGCCCTGGAGATCGCGAACATCCTCGGCATGGAGCACATGGGCACCGGCGGAGACCCCACCGGCAGCCCCTACCGCGCCGACTGGGACGTCGCCGCCGACAAGTGGAACACCCTGGGCGCCCTCGCCGCCCGGGAAGGGATCAAGCTCTACACCCACAACCACGACAGCGCCTACGACTTCCTCCTCGACGGCGGTCCGCTCGACGCCCAGGGCCGGCCGACCCGCAGCTCCGGCATCCGGAAGCTGGAGTACTTCCTGCAGGTCAGCGACCCCAGAAGCGTCTACCTGGAACTGGACGTCTTCTGGGCCCACGTGGCCCGGTACAAATTCCACACCTACACCGCCCACGACGGCTCCCGGCGCGAACAGATCTTCGACCCGGCCGGGCTCGTGGCCCGCCACACGCCCCGCTTCCCGCTCTTCCACGCCAAGGACGGCGTGATCAATCCGCAGAGCGGGATGGGCTACGACATGGTGCCGTTCGGCACCGGCGACATCGACTACCGGCGGTTCTTCACCCGGGTCGGGGCGAAGAACCGCCACCACCCGATGGTCGAACAGGACACCGCCCCGAGCGCCACCGACCCCGGGCAGTCGCTGGAGTACGCCCGCATCGGCTACGACAACCTCGCCGCCCTCCGCGCCCACCGCTGACCACGACGCACCGCCCCGAACCAGTAGCGAAGGAGCTCCGCGTGCACAACAGACGGACCGTCACCCTCCTGGGCACGGCGGCGCTGGCCGGCGCCATCGGGCTGCTGCCCCTGGCCCCCGTCCAGGCCACCACCGCACCGGGCGCGGCCCCACCGGCCGCGCCGGCCGCGTCGGCCTTCCAGAAGGTCACCCTCAACGACCGGCCGGGCGAGCCCATGGCCCTCGCCGTCCTGCCCGACCTGCGCGTCCTGCACACCGCGCGCACCGGCGAGATCCGCATCCACGACCCGAAGAGCGGCGTGAACTTCCTCGCCGCCGACATGAAGAAGAGCCCCGCCGGGCTCTACCAGCACGACGAGGAGGGCGTCCAGGGCATCGCCGTCGATCCCGACTTCGCCAGGAACCACTGGGTCTACCTCTACTACTCGCCCCGCCTCACCACCCCCATGGACGACCCGTCCACCCCCGGCGTCAACGAGGGCGACGCCCCGCAGACCGGCACGTCCGCGGACTTCGCCCCGTACGAGGGCTACACCCGGCTCTCCCGGTTCAAGCTCACGGGGAACAAGCTGGACTACGGCTCCGAGCAGAAGATCATCGACATCCCCGCCGACCGGGGCATCTGCTGCCACGTCGGCGGCAAGATCGACTTCGACCACCGGGGCAACCTGTTCCTGTCGACCGGTGACGACTCCAACCCCTTCTCCTCGGACGGCTACGCCCCGATCGACGACCGCCCCGACCGCAACCCCGTCTACGACGCCCGCCGCACCTCGGGCAACACCGACGACCTGCGCGGCAAGGTGCTGCGCATCAAGGTCAAGCGCCACGGCGGCTACGTGATCCCCGACGGCAACCTCTTCGCGCCCGGCACACCGAAGACCCGACCCGAGATCTACGCCATGGGCCTGCGCAACCCCTTCCGCTTCGGGGTGGACAAGCGGACCGGTGACGTCTACGTCGGCGACTACTCGCCCGACGCCCGAACCGCCCGCCCCGACAGGGGCCCCGCCGGGCAAGGCCGCTGGATGGTCATCGACCGCCCCGCCAACTACGGCTGGCCGTTCTGCGTGACCCGCGACCAGCCGTACCAGGACTACGACTTCGCCACCCAGAAGTCCACCGGAGCCTTCGACTGCTCCGCTCCGGTCAACGACTCCCGCCACAACACCGGCCTGACCGAGCTGCCGCCGGTCACGGACGCCGAGATCGTCTACGGCTACGACGCCTCCGCGGAGTTCCCGCAGCTCGGCACGGGCGGCATCGGCCCCATGGGCGGCCCGGCCTACCGGTACGACAAGCACAACACCGCCGAGAACCGCTGGCCCGCCTCCTTCGACGGCAAGCCGCTCTTCTACGAGTGGACCCGCGACCAGATGAAGGCCCTCACCCTCGGCAAGCGCAACGAGGTCCTCGCGATCGAGGACGCCGTTCCCACGATCCGGACGGACGGACCGATCGACGCCGAGTTCGGCCCCGACGGCGCGCTCTACGTCCTGGAGTACGGCACCGGCTACTTCGCGGAACTGCCCGAGGCCCAGCTCTCCCGCATCGACTACGTCCGAGGCAACCGCACGCCGGAACCCAAGGCCGCCGCGGACGTGGTCAACGGCGTCAATCCGCTGACGGTACGCTTCTCCGCCGCCGGCACGAAGGACGCCGACGGGGACGCGCTCCGCTACGCGTGGGACTTCGACGCCGACGGCACCGTGGACTCCACCCAGACGGACCCCACGCACACGTTCACGACGAACGGTGTCTTCGAAGCCACCCTGAAGGTCACCGACAGCACCAGGCGCTCGGCCTCCACCGCCGTCCAGGTCGTCGTCGGCAACAAGGCGCCGGTCGTCTCCCTCACCACCGACCCCGCTCCGCACGGGGGCACCGCCTTCCACTGGGGCGACACGGTCACCTGGAAGGTCGACATCACCGACGACCAGCCGGTCGACTGCTCGAAGGTCACCGTCTCGTTCATCCTCGGCCACGACTCCCACGGCCACCCGCTGTCGTCGAGCACCGGCTGCTCGGGCTCGTTCCGGACGTTCGTGGACGGCGGCCACGCCGGCTCGGGCAACCTGAAGGCCGTCTTCAACGCCTCGTACAAGGACACGCCCCCGGCGGGGCTGCCGTCCCTCTCGGGTAGCGCGGAGGTGGCCCTGACACCTGCCGACTGACACGCACCACGTCGGTGCGGGGCCCTCGGGGCGGACTCGCCACCCCGAGGGTCCTCACATGTGGGACGGACGGGCGCCGCGCCGGCGGAAGCGTCACAGGCCCAGGCCGAGGACCACGTACGAGGAGGAGTTCCAGGCGTCCCCCCACCTCGATCGCTCAACTGCAACAGTGGCCGGCACGCCACCCCGCCCCCGTACCGGTGCAGCCGTCGGTCATGCGGCCCCCGATGCGAAACGCGCGACTACGCGTCCTCGAAGCGCAGCACGAATCGTCGCTGCCAGGGGGTCTCCACAGCACGGGGGTGGTAGTGCTGACGGACGAACGCGACGGCTTGGTCCGGCGGAACTCCGTCAAGGACAGCCATGCATGCCAAGGCCGTTCCCGTCCGTCCTCGCCCGCCTCCGCACGCGACCTCGACGCGTTCGTTCCCCGCCCGTGTCAACGCTTCCCGCAACACATCCCGAGCCTGCCGGCGGTCCCTGGGGAGGCGGAAGTCAGGCCACCGCAACCATCGGGCCTCCCACTCGGTCGGTGGGGGCCGCTCACCGAGCAGGTAGACCGCGAAGGACGGCGTCGGCCCTGGGGGCAAGGGGTGACGCAAACCCCGGCCACGCACGAGCGCGCCCGAAGGAAACCGCAGGACCCCGTCCGTCGGGTTCCAGTGCTCACTCATGCGAGCACTCTATAGAGGGTCCATGCCCGGCAAGGAGGAATGTCGTACTCGTCGTCGGGTTCGGCCCCGTGATTCGGGAGGCGTGCTCCCTGGGCAAGCTCATGGACAGGACCGGGCGGATCAGGGCGAGGCGTGACAAGCCGGGAGAGGGGAAGGGGCCCGCCGCGGACTCCACCTCACTCCCGGTTTGCGCGAGAACTGCAACTGACTGTCATTCTCTTGCGATGTTTGCGCTAGTCTTGCGTTCATGACGCGACGACTTGCTCAGGTGGCGAAAAAGGTAGGGGTCAGCGAGGCGACGGTCAGCCGTGTCCTCAACGGCAAGCCCGGAGTCTCCGAGGCCACCCGGCAGTCGGTGCTCACCGCCCTCGACGTCCTCGGCTACGAGCGGCCCACCCAGCTCAGGGGCGAGCGCGCCCGGCTCGTCGGACTCGTGCTCCCCGAACTGCAGAACCCCATCTTCCCGGCCTTCGCCGAGGTCATCGGCGGCGCGCTCGCCCAGCAGGGGCTCACCCCCGTGCTGTGCACCCAGACCAAGGGCGGCGTCTCCGAGGCCGACTACGTGGACCTGCTCCTCCAGCAGCAGGTCTCCGGCGTCGTGTTCGCGGGAGGACTGTTCGCACAGGCCGACGCCCCCCACGACCACTACCACCAGCTCGCCGAGCGCAACATCCCGGTCGTCCTCATCAACGCCTCCATCGAGGGCCTCGACTTCCCCTGTGTCGCCTGCGACGACGCCGTCGCCGTCGAGCAGGCCTGGCGCCATCTGGCCTCCCTCGGCCACGAGAAGATCGGGCTGCTCCTGGGCCCCGCCGACCACGTGCCCTCCGGGCGCAAGCTGCAGGCCGCGCGCGCGGCGGCCGAGGCGGCCGGCACCCCGCTGCCCGACGAGCAGATCGTGCGCTCGATCTTCTCCCTCGAAGGAGGGCAGGCCGCCGCCAACGGCCTTCTGGAGCGGGGCGTCACCGGCATCGTCTGCGCCAGCGACCCGCTCGCCCTCGGGGCGATCCGGGCCGCCCGTCGCCGCGGGCTGCGCGTCCCCCAGGACGTCTCGGTCGTCGGCTTCGACGACTCCGCCTTCATGAACTGCACCGAGCCGCCCCTGTCGACCGTTCGGCAGCCCATCGAGGCGATGGGGCGGGCCGCCGTCGAGCTGCTCTGCTCCCAGATCCAGGGGGTCCACTCCCACCCGGGCGAGCTGCTCTTCGAGCCCGAGCTCGTGGTGCGCGGGTCCACCGCGCCGCCGGCCCGCTAGCGGGAGCACCGTACCGCTTCCTCCTCAAAGGCACCGTTTCCTGTCGTCCTCCGGGCGGCCGGGGAAGCGGTGCCTTCGTCATTTCCCTGTCCGTTCCGTTGACAGAGTCGTCATCCGGTAGAAACCTGTGCCACCAGAACACGCAAAACATTGACTAGATTGCTCAAAAGATTGCGAGTCACTGTGTACGGACGACGACTGGCGATGGGGCTGCTGATGGCGGCCCTGATCGCCCTCGGGCTGATGCCCGTCCCCGCGCAGGCCGCCGCCGCGGCGGACACCGACCTCGCGCGCGGCAGACCCGCCAGCGCCTCCGGCGCCCTCGGCGCCTACCCGGCGACCAACCTCACCGACGGCAGCCAGGCCAGCTACTGGGAAGGCCCGGCCGGCACCTTCCCGCAGTGGGCGCAGGTCGACCTCGGCGCGGCCGTCCGCGTCGACCGCGTCGTCCTCAAGCTGCCCACCGGCTGGGAAGCGCGCGACCAGAACCTCGCCGTCCTCGGCTCCACCGACGGCAGCGCCTTCACCACCCTGGCCGGCGCCCAGGCCCGCCGCTTCGACCCGGCCGCCGCGAACGCCGTCACGCTCACGCCGAACGGCAGTCAGGTCCGTTACGTACGCGTCCAGATCACCGCCAACACCGGCTGGAACGCCGCCCAGCTCTCCGCCGTCGAGGTCTACGGCGAGCCGGGCACCGGCGAGCCGCCCGCCGGCGGTACCGACCTGGCCCGGGGCAAGGCGGTCGAGGCGACCTCGGTCACCCAGAACTACCAGGCCGCGAACGCCAACGACGGCTCCGTCGCCACCTACTGGGAGTCGGCCGGCCTGCCCGCGAGCCTCACCGTGAAGCTCGGCGCGGACGCCGACGTCGAGGGCGTCGTGGTCAAGCTCGACCCCGACCAGGCGTGGGGCCCGCGCACCCAGTCCTTCGAGGTCCTGGGCCGCGCCGCGGGAGCCACCGCCTTCACCACCCTCAAGCCGCGGGCCGACTACGCCTTCAGCCCGTCCACCGGGCAGAACACGGTGACCGTGCCGGTCACCGGCCGCGTCGCCGACGTCCGGCTCGCCTTCCGGTCCAACACCGGCGCCCCCGGCGCCCAGATCGCCGAGCTCCAGGTCCTCGGCACCGCCGCCCCCGCCCCCGACCTCGTCGTCACCGACCTCACCTGGACCCCGGCCGCCCCCGTCGAGACCGACGCGGTCACCGTCCGGGCCACCGTCCGCAACGCGGGCACCGTCGCGGCCCCCGCCTCCACCGTCGACGTCAGCGTGGAGGGCGCCGTCGCGGGCGCCGCCCAGGCCGCCTCCCTCCCGGCCGGGGCCTCCACCACCGTCGACGTCCCCGTCGGCCGCCGCCCGGTCGGCGCCTACACCGTCTCCGCCGTCGCCGACCCGGCGAACGCGGTCGCGGAGCTGGACGACACCAACAACAGCCGCACCGCCGCCTCCCGGCTGACGGTCGGCCAGAGCCCGGGCCCCGACCTCATGGTCACCGGGATCACCACCAACCCCTCGGCCCCGGCCGTCGGCGCGCCGGTCTCCTTCACGGTCGCCGTGCTCAACCGCGGCACCACCGTCGTCCCCGCCGGCTCGGTCACCCGGCTCACCGCGGGGTCGGCCACCCTCCAGGGAACGGCCGGCGCCGTCGCCGCCGGCCAGACCGTGAACGTGCCGATCTCCGGCACCTGGACCGCCGCCTCCGGCGGGGCCGCCCTCACGGCGACCGCCGACGCCACCGGCACCGTCACCGAGACCGACGAGAACAACAACGTCTTCACCCGCTCGCTGGTCGTCGGGCGCGGCGCCGCCGTCCCGTACACCGAGTACGAGGCCGAGGACGCCCGCTACCAGGGCACCCTGCTCACCTCGGACCGGCTGCGCACCTTCGGGCACACCAACTTCGCGACCGAGTCCTCGGGCCGCAGGTCCGTGCGCCTCGACGCGAGCGGCCAGTTCGTCGAGTTCACCTCGGTCAACCAGGCCAACGCCCTGACCGTGCGCAACTCCATCCCGGACGCGGCGGCGGGCGGCGGCCAGGAGGCCACCCTCAGCCTCTACGCCGACGACGTGTTCGTCCGGAAGGTGACCCTCTCCTCCAAGCACAGCTGGCTGTACGGCACCACCGACGACCCGGAGGGCCTGACCAACCGACCCGGTGGCGACGCCCGCCGGCTCTTCGACGAGTCGCACACCCTGCTCACCCGTTCCTATCCGCCGGGCACCCGCTTCCGGCTCCAGCGCGACAGCGACGACCGCGCCGCGTACTACGTGGTCGACCTGATCGACCTGGAACAGGTGGCCCCGCCCGCGTCCCGGCCGGCCGGCTGCGTCTCCATCACCGAGTACGGGGCCGTGCCGAACGACGGGCTCGACGACACCGACGCGATCCAGCGCGCGGTCACCGCCGACCAGAAGGGCGAGATCTCCTGCGTCTGGATCCCGGCCGGACAGTGGCGGCAGGAGCAGAAGATCCTCACCGACGATCCGCTGAACCGGGGGCAGTACAACCAAGTCGGCATCCGCGACGTCACGATCCGCGGCGCGGGCATGTGGCACTCGCAGCTCTACACGCTGACCCCGCCGCAGAACGCGGGCGGCATCAACCACCCGCACGAGGGCAACTTCGGCTTCGACATCGACGCCAACACGCAGATCTCGGACATCGCCGTCTTCGGCTCGGGCACCATCCGCGGCGGTGACGGCAATGCCGAGGGCGGCGTCGGCCTCAACGGGCGCTTCGGCAGGGGCACGAAGATCACCAACGTCTGGATCGAACACGCCAACGTCGGCGTCTGGGTGGGCCGCGACTACTCCGACATCCCGGAGCTGTGGGGACCGGGCGACGGCCTGGAGTTCAGCGGCATGCGGATCCGCAACACGTACGCCGACGGCATCAACTTCGCCAACGGCACCCGCAACTCCACCGTGTACAACTCATCCTTCCGCAACACCGGTGACGACGCCCTGGCCGTCTGGGCCAGCAAGTACGTCAAGGACACCTCGGTGGACGTCGGCCACGACAACCACTTCCGCAACAACACGGTCCAGCTCCCGTGGCGGGCCAACGGCATCGCGGTCTACGGCGGCTACGGCAACACCATCGAGAACAACCTGATCTCCGACACCATGAACTACCCGGGGATCATGCTCGCCACCGACCACGACCCGCTGCCCTTCAGCGGCCGGACCCTGATCGCCGACAACGCGCTGCACCGCACCGGCGGGGCCTTCTGGAACGAGGACCAGGAGTTCGGCGCCATCACCCTCTTCGCGCAGGGGCAGGACATCCCGGGCGTCACCATCCGGGACACCGAGATCCTCGACTCGACGTACGACGGCATCCAGTTCAAGACGGGCGGCGGCGCCATGCCCGACGTCCGCGTCAGCAACGTACGGATCGACGGGACGGTCAACGGCTCCGGGATCCTCGCCATGAGCGGGGCCCGCGGCAGCGCCACCCTGACCGGGGTGACGTTCGCGAACACGGCCGAGGGCGACGTCCTCGTCGAACCCGGCTCGCAGTTCGTCGTGAACCGCGGCTGATCCGGGCCCCGGAACGGCGGTCCACCCCTGGTGGACCGCCGCTTCGGCATGCCTCCGCACGTCGCCCGATGCCTTCTCGATCCGGGGCGCACAAGCGGTAGACGGTCTCACGATCCTCTGGAACTCTCTGAGCGTCCCGCGCAAAGAATCGATATTCGAGCGCGATTTCTGGACGCATCTCCGAATGAGAACCGAGGAGCGATGAGGATCCGCAACTGGAGACCACGGTGCCTGAGCGCCGCGATCGCGACGAGCCTCCTGGCGCTGGGCGGTCCGCTGACGACCGCCCACGCGGCCGGCGGCCCGAACCTCGCCCTGGGCGACGCCGCCGCCGCGAGCAGCGCGCACGCCGAGTACGACGCCGCGAACATCACCGACGGCAACCAGGGCACGTACTGGCAGAGCTCCGGCTCCGCCCTCCCGCAGTGGGTGCAGGCCGACCTCGGCACCGCCACCCGCGTCGACGAGGTGGTGCTCCGGCTCCCGACCGGATGGGAGAGCCGCAACCAGACGCTCTCCGTGCAGGGCAGTGCCGACGGCACCTCCTTCACCACCCTGAAGACCTCGGCGACCTACGCCTTCACCCCGGGCGCCGGGAACACCGTCACCATCGCCTTCCCGGCCGCCCAGGCCCGCTTCGTCCGGGTCGACATCACCGCCAACAGCGGCTGGTCCGCCGCGCAGCTCTCCGAACTGGAGGTGCACGGCGCCGACGGCACCTCCCCGAACCTCGCCGCCGGCAAGACCCTCACCGCCAGCAGCAGCACCCAGACCTACACGCCGCCCAACGCCAACGACGGCAACCGCGCCACCTACTGGGAGAGCACCGGCGGCGCCTTCCCGCAGTGGCTCCAGGCCGACCTCGGCGCCGCCCTCCGGGTCGACCGGGTCGTCCTGCGGCTGCCCGACGGCTGGGGGAGCCGCAGCCAGACCCTGAAGGTCCAGGGCAGCACCGACGGCACCACCTTCACCGATCTGACCGCGGCCCAGGCGTACGTCTTCGACGCGGCGAGCGGACGCAGCGCGACCGTCGGCTTCGGGGCCACCACCACCCGGTACGTCCGCGTCCTCGTCACCGCCAACACCGTCCAGAACGCGGCCCAGTTCTCCGAGCTGGAGGTCTACGGGCCGACGAGCGGCGACACCCAGGCACCGACCGCCCCCGCGAACCTGGCCTACACCGAGCCCTCCCCGGGCCAGATCCGCCTCACCTGGAACGCGGCCACCGACGACACCGGCGTCACCGGCTACGACGTCTACGCCAACGGCGCCCTGCTGACCAGCGTCGCCGGGAACGTCACCACGTTCACCGACACCCGCCCGGCGAACCAGACGGTGTCCTACACGATCAGGGCGCGGGACGCGGCCGGCAACCAGTCCGGCGACTCCAACACGGTCACCCGGATCGGCGACGCCGGCGACACCCAGGCGCCGACGGCCCCCGCGAACCTGGCCTACACCGAGCCCTCCCCGGGCCAGATCCGCCTGACCTGGACGGCGTCCACCGACGACACGGGCGTCACCGGCTACGACGTGTACGCCGACAACGTCCTGCGCGGCAGCGTCGCCGGGAACGTCACCACGTACACCGACACCCAGCCCGCCTCCGCGACCGTCACCTACCAGGTGCGGGCCAAGGACGCGGCGGGCAACCGGTCCGGCGCGAGCAACGGCGTCACCCGCAACGGCAGCGGCGGCACCGGTTCCGACATGGCCGTCGGCAAGCCGATCTCCGCCTCCTCCACGGTCCACACCTTCGTCGCCGCCAACGCCAACGACAACAGCACCGCGACCTACTGGGAGGGCGCGGGCGGCAGCTACCCCAACACCCTCGCCGTCAAGCTCGGCGCCGACGCCGACCTCGACCGGCTCGTCCTGAAGCTGAACCCCGACACCGCCTGGGGCCCCCGCTCGCAGACGATCGAGGTCCTCGGCCGCGCCCAGGACGCCTCCGGCTTCACGAGCCTCGTCGCCGCGAAGAGCTACGCCTTCGACCCCGGCAGCGGCAACCAGGTGACGATCCCGCTCACGGCCCGGGTCGCCGACGTCCAGCTGAGGATCACCGCCAACACCGGCGCCCCGGCGGGCCAGATCGCCGAGTTCCAGGTCGTCGGCGTCGCCGCGCCCAATCCCGACCTGCGGGTCACCGGTCTGAGCGCCTCGCCCGCCTCTCCCGTCGAGTCGGACCCGGTCACGGTCAGCGCCACCGTCCGCAACGACGGCAGCGCCCCGGCTCCGGCCAGCAGCCTCGCCGTCCGCCTCGGCGGCACCAAGGTCGCCACGGCCGCGGTGGGCGCCCTCGCGGCCGGAGCCCAGACCACCGTCACGGCGGCGATCGGCGCCCGCGACGCCGGTTCGTACGAGCTGAGCGCGGTCGCCGACGAGGCGGACGCGGTCATCGAGCAGAACGAGTCCAACAACACCTTCACCAGCCCCACGGCCCTCGTCGTGCGGCCGGTGGACAGCTCCGACCAGGTCGTCTCCGCGGTCACCACCTCGCCGTCCAGCCCCTCCGCGGGCGACGCCGTCACCTTCGAGGTCGCGGTCCGCAACCAGGGCACGGTGGCCACCGCCGCCGGCGGCCACGCCGTCACGCTCACCGTCCTGAACCAGCAGGGCGCGGTGGTGAAGACGCTCAGCGGCGCCTCCGCCGGGGCGCTGGCCCCCGGGGCGCAGACGGAGGTGAGCCTCGGTCCCTGGACGGCGGCCAACGGCTCGTACACCGTCCGCACGGTCCTCGCCGACGACGCCAACGAGCTGCCGGTGAAGCGGCGGAACAACACCGCCACCCAGCCCCTCTTCGTCGGGCGCGGCGCGAACATGCCGTACGACACGTACGAGGCGGAGGACGGCACCGCCGGCGGCGGCGCGACCGTCGTCGGCCCCAACCGCACCGTCGGCGACATCGCGGGCGAGGCGTCCGGCCGCCGGGCGGTGAACCTGGACGCCACCGGCGAGTACGTCGAGTTCACCACCCGGGCGTCGACGAACACCCTGGTCACCCGGTTCTCGATCCCGGACGCCCCGGGCGGCGGCGGCATCGACTCCACGATCGACGTGTACGTCGACGGGGTGTTCAAGAAGGCACTGCCGCTCACCTCGAAGTACGCCTGGCTGTACGGCTCCGAGACCGCTCCCGGCAACTCCCCGGGTGCGGGCGGTCCCCGGCACATCTACGACGAGGCCCGTCTGATGCTCGGCGAGACCGTGCCGGCCGGCAGCCGGATCCGGCTCCAGAAGGACGCCGCGAACACCTCCACGTACGCCATCGACTTCATCGACCTGGAGCAGGTGGCCCCGGTGGCGAACCCCGACCCGGCCGCCTACGCGGTCCCGGCGGGCTTCACCCACCAGGACGTGCAGAACGCCCTCGACCGTGTCCGCATGGACACCACGGGCGCCCTGGTGGGCGTCTACCTGCCGCCGGGGGACTACCAGACGTCGAGCAAGTTCCAGGTGTACGGCAAGGCCGTGAAGGTGGTCGGCGCCGGGCCCTGGTACACGACGTTCCGCGCGCCCTCGACGCAGGACAACACGGACGTCGGCTTCCGGGCCGAGGCGACGGCGAAGGGCTCGCTCTTCAGGGGCTTCTCCTACTTCGGCAACTACACCTCGCGGATCGACGGCCCGGGCAAGGTCTTCGACTTCGCGAACGTGTCGGACATCGTCATCGACGACATCTGGAACGAGCACTTCGTCTGCCTGTACTGGGGCGCCAACACCGACCGGATCACGATCAGGAACTCCCGCATCCGGAACCTGTTCGCCGACGGCGTCAACATGACCAACGGGTCGACGGACAACCTGGTGACCAACAACGACGCCCGGGCGACCGGCGACGACAGCTTCGCGCTGTTCTCGGCGATCGACGCGGGGGGCGCCGACATGAAGAACAACGTCTACGAGAACCTGACCAGCACGCTCACCTGGCGTGCGGCGGGCGTGGCCGTCTACGGCGGCTACGACAACACCTTCCGCAACATCCGGATCGCCGACACCCTGGTCTACTCCGGCATCACCATCTCCTCGCTGGACTTCGGGTATCCGATGAACGGATTCGGAACCGGACCGACGACCTTCGAGAACATCTCGATCGAGCGGGCCGGCGGGCACTTCTGGGGCGCGCAGACCTTCCCGGGCATCTGGGTGTTCTCCGCCTCGAAGGTCTTCCAGGGGATCCGGGTCAACCACGTCGACATCGTCGATCCCACCTACAGCGGGGTGATGTTCCAGACGAACTACGCGGGCGGGCAGCCGCAGTTCCCGATCAAGGACACCGTCTTCACCGACGTCTCCGTCACGGGGGCGCGCAAGAGCGGTGACGCCTTCGACGCGAAGTCCGGCTTCGGCCTGTGGGCCAACGAGATGCCGGAGGCGGGCCAGGGCCCGGCGGTCGGCGAAGTGACGTTCAACGGCCTCCGGACCAGCGGAAACGCCGTGGACATCCGCAACACCACGTCCACCTTCAAGATCAACGTCAACCCGTAGCCGCACGGCGTCGGGCGAGGCCGGTGCGCACCGCTTCGGGCGGTGCGCACCGGCCTCTCGCGCATGCGGGGTTGCGCTTCACTGTCGAGCATTTACGAAATCAGCGCGATATCTTGCGTTCACTTGTCGTCGGTGGTTGAGTGTGGCGCACCCCACCCACGCACCCGAGTTGGGGTGACCTCCACGCCCAGGCCCGAAGGGGACCACTCATGAGAAGTGCCCGGCTCCGCCGTACCCGCCGACCCGCCGCCGTCGCCCTCGTCTCCGCCCTCACGCTCACCGCGCTCGCCGCCTGCGGCACGAGCAGCAGCAGCGACAACGGCACCGGCGGAGACGGCGCGAGCGGGTCCTCCGACCCCTCCGCGCCGCTCGACCCCAAGACCAAGGTCACGCTCACCATCGACTGCATGCCGCCGGCCGCCAAGGCGGCCGAGCTCAGGGAATGGAAGGCGGACGTCGCCGAGTTCAACAAGACGTACCCGAACGTCACCATCGAGGGCCGCTCCACCCCCGGCCAGTGCCTGGAGCCCCCGCGCTTCACCGCGATGCTCAAGGCCAAGTCGCAGCCGGACGTCTTCTACGCCTACTTCACCGACCTGCCGCAGGTCCTCTCCGAGGACGGCGCCGCCGACATCAGCGCCTACGTCAACGACAAGAGCGTCCCGCTCCTCAAGGACATCGACCCCGACGTCCTCGGCTCCCTCAAGCACGACGGCAAGCTGTACGGCCTGCCCACCAGCAACTACACGATGGGCCTGCTCGTCAACCGCAAGCTCTTCGAGGACGCCGGCCTCGACCCCGACAGCCCGCCGCGCACCTGGGAGGAGGTCCGGGCCGCCGCCAAGAAGATCGCGGCCCTCGGCGACGGCATCTCCGGCTTCGGCGAGTACAGCGCCGGCAACACCGGCGGCTGGCACTTCACCGCCCAGATGTACAGCCTCGGCGGGGACATCGTCGACGCCGGCGGCACCAAGGCCGCCTTCAACAACGACCTCGGCAAGCAGGTCGCGAAGAACCTCCACGCCATGCGCTGGGAGGACGACAGCATGGGCAAGACCCAGCTGCTCAAGTGGGGCGATCTCCAGAAGCAGATCGCCACCGACAAGCTCGGCATGTTCCTCGCCGCCCCCGACGACATCGCGTACATGGTCCAGCAGCTCGGCGCGAAGTACGAGAACTTCGGCATGGGGCCGATACCCGGCGGCCGGAACACCCTCGCCGGCGGCAACAACTACATGGTCAAAAAGGGCATCTCGCCCGACAAGATCAAGGCCGCCGTCGCCTGGCTCAACTTCAAGAACCTCACGGTCGGCAAGGGCCAGTTCGACTGGGCGCGCTCCAAGGCCGACGGCCTCCCGGTCGGCGTCCCGCAGCCCAACTTCTGGCTGAACTCCTCCAAGAGCACGGACGACGCCAACCGCGTCCGGAACGCGACCATGCCGGTCGCCAACTTCAAGTCCTTCATGGACAACCCGGTCCCCGGAAAGGCCGAGCCGCCGAAGGCCCAGGAGGTCTACAAGGTGCTCGACAACGTGATGTCCGGCCTCCTCACCAACAAGGACGCCGACGTCGACAAGCTCCTCGCCACCGCCGAGGCCCAGGTCAACCAGGTCCTGGCCAACCAGTGAGCCGCCGGGCGGCGGCGGAACTGCCCGGGCCGCCCCGCCCGCCAGCACCCTCAGCAGCGGCACCCCAGCACCAAGGAGCGACGATGCCGGCCCTTCGTACGATCCCGAGCAGGGCGGGAGCCGACCCCCTGCCCCCGCCGCCCCCCGAGGCGGAACCCCGCCCGGCCACCGGGCACTTCGCCAAGACCCTGCGGCGCAACCTGACCGCCCACGGCTTCCTCATCGGCGCCGTGCTCTGCTTCGCGGTCTTCTCCTGGTACCCGATGGTCCGCGAGTTCCTGCTCGCCTTCCAGAAGACCGAGAGCGGCCGCACCACCTGGGTCGGCCTCGACAACTTCCGTACCGTCGCCAACGACCCGGCGTTCTGGCAGGCCTGGGGCAACACCCTCCTCTACACCGCCCTCGCCCTCGTCCTGGGCTTCGCGGTCCCCTTCGTCGTCGCCCTCGTCATCAACGAGTTCCGCCACGCCCAGGGCTACCTCCGCCTCCTCGTCTACCTGCCGGTCATGCTGCCGCCGGTCGCCTCGGTCCTCCTCTTCAAGTACCTGTACGACCCCGGCTACGGACTCCTCAACGAGCTCTTCGGCTTCCTCGGCCTGCCCGAGCAGCAGTGGCTCCAGGACCCCGACATCTCCCTGCTCGCCGTCGTCATCGCCTCCACCTGGATGAACATGGGCGGCGCGACCCTGATCTACCTCGCCGCCCTCCAGTCCATCCCCGGCGAGCTGTACGAGGCCGCCGAACTCGACGGCGCCGGCCTCCTCCGCAAGATCTGGCACGTCACCGTCCCGCAGACCCGGCTCGTCCTCTCCCTGATGCTGCTCATGCAGGTCATCGCCACCATGCAGGTCTTCGTCGAGCCGTTCCTGCTCACCGGCGGCGCCGGACCCGAAGGGTCCACCACCACCGTCGTCCACCTCATCTACCAGTACGCCTTCAGCTTCAACGACTACGGCGCCGCGGCCGCCCTCGGCCTGCTCCTGCTCGTACTCCTCGCCGGGTTCTCGGCGGCGTACGTCAAGCTCAGCCGCGCCGAGGACGAGTAGGACCGGGGAGACACACATGTCCACACGCACGCTCATCGCACCCGCCACGCTCGCCCGGCCCGCCGGCAGGGCCACCTACCGGATCGGCCTCGGCCTCGTCCTCGTCGTCTTCACCCTGGTCTTCCTGGGCCCCCTCTACTGGCTGGCCTCCAGCGGCCTCAAGGACGCCCAGGAGGTCATCCAGACCCCGCCCACCCTGGTCCCCGGCACCTTCACCCCGGAGAACTACACCCGGGCCTGGGAGGTCATGGACCTCTCCACCCTCCTGTTCAACACCCTCTACTACGCGTTCGGCGCGCTCGCCTTCCAGCTCGTCCTGGACGTCGCCGCCGCCTACTCGCTCTCCAAACTGCGTCCCGTGCTCGGCAGGGCCGTGCTCGGCATGATGCTCGCCACCCTGATGATCCCGGCGACCGTCCTCGTCGTGCCCCAGTACCTCACCGTGCTCGACGTGCCGATCGTGGAACGCAACCTGCTGAACAGCCCCTGGGCGATCTGGCTGCCGTCCGTCACCAACGCCTTCAACATCTTCCTGCTGAAGCGGTTCTTCGACTCCATCCCCAAGGAACTCCTCGACGCCGCCTCCATCGACGGCGCCGGCCCCCTCCGGATCCTCCGGTCGATCGTCCTGCCGATCTCCCGGCCGATCCTCGGCGTCGTGTCGATCTTCGCGGTCGTCGGCGTCTGGAAGGACTTCCTCTGGCCGATGCTGACGCTCCCCGACCCCGGCAAGCAGACCCTCAACGTGGGCATCTACTCCCTCTCCAACGGGGTCCCCGTCAACGTCCTCATCGCCGCCCTCACCATCGCCGCGCTGCCGACACTCGTCGTCTTCCTGATCTTCCAGCGGAACATCATGAGCGGCCTCACCGCCGGCGGCCTCAAGGGCTGACCAGCCCCGCCCCCTCACCTCCACCGCACACCCCTGCCCGAAAGGACCCTCACGTGGCAGCCCCCAACCCGTCCCGCACCACCGACTGGTGGCGCGACGCCGTCATCTACCAGGTCTACCCGCGCAGCTTCGCCGACGGCGACGGCGACGGCACCGGGGACCTCGCGGGCGTCCGGGCGAGACTGCCCTACCTCGCCGAACTCGGCGTCGACGCCGTCTGGTTCACCCCCTGGTACGCCTCCCCGATGGTCGACGGCGGCTACGACGTCGCCGACTACCGCGCCATCGACCCCGCCTTCGGCACTCTCGACGAGGCCGAGAAGCTCATTGCCGAAGCGGCCGACCTCGGTCTCCGCGTCATCGTCGACATCGTCCCCAACCACGTCTCCGACCAGCACGCCTGGTTCCGGGCCGCGCTCGCCGCGGGTCCCGGCAGCCCCGAACGGGCCCGCTTCCACTTCCGCCCCGGCCGGGGGGCCGACGGAGAACTCCCGCCCAACGACTGGCCTTCCCAGTTCGCCGGCGACACCTGGACCCGGGTCCCCGACGGCGAGTGGTACCTGCACCTCTTCACCCCCGAACAGCCCGACCTGAACTGGTCGCACCCCGACGTCCGCCGCGAGCACGAGGACGTCCTCCGCTTCTGGTTCGAGCGCGGGGTCGCCGGCGTCCGCATCGACTCCGCCGCCCTGCTCACCAAGGACCCCGGCCTCCGCGACTTCGTCGAGGGCGTCGACCCCCACCCCTACATCGACCAGGACGAGATCCACGACGTCTACCGCTCCTGGCGCGCGATCGCCGACGAGTACGGCGGCGTCTTCGTCGGCGAGGTCTGGCTCCCCGACGCCGAGCGCTTCGCCCGCTACCTCCGCCCCGACGAGCTCCACACCGCCTTCAACTTCAACTTCCTCGCCTGCCCCTGGGAACCCGGGCGGCTCCGAGCCGCCATCGACGACACCCTCGCCGAACACGCCCCCGTACACGCCCCGGCCACCTGGGTGCTCTGCAACCACGACGTCACCCGCACCGCCACCCGCTACGGACGCGCCGACACCGCCTTCGACTTCGCCGCCAAGCGGTTCGGCATCCCCACCGACCTGGAGCTCGGCACCCGGCGCGCCCGCGCCGCCGCGCTCCTCACCCTCGCCCTTCCCGGCTCCGTCTACCTCTACCAGGGCGAGGAACTGGGCCTGCCCGAGGCCGACATCCCGCGCGACCGCATCCAGGACCCCATGCACTTCCGCTCCGGCGGCACCGACCCCGGCCGCGACGGCTGCCGGGTGCCCCTCCCCTGGGAGGCCGGGTCCCCGTCGTACGGCTTCGGCGCCGGTACGGAGCCGTGGCTGCCGCAGCCCGCCGACTGGGACCGCTACGCCGTCGACCGGCAGACCACCGAGCCCGACTCCATGCTCGCCCTCTACCGCACCGCCCTCGGACTGCGCCGCACCGTGCCCGGCTTCGGCGACGGACCGCTCACCTGGCTCCCTGCCGAGGACGGCGTGCTCGCCTTCACCCGCGCGCACGGCCTGACCTGCGTCGTCAACCTCTCCGGCGGCCCCGTCGCCCTCCCCGCCCACGGCGCGCTCCTCCTCGCCAGCGGCCCGCTCGACCCCGCCGGCGCCCTTCCCCCGGACACCGCCGCCTGGCTGCGCGCCTGAGCCACCCCCGCGACCCCGAGAGAAACGAGAACCCTGCACGGTCCGCTTCCAGACGCGCAGGACCGGCAGACGACGCACGGGAACCCCGCCCCGACGGAAGGCACCGAGGACGGCCGGGCGGGAGACGGGCCATCGGTCGGCGAGGCGATGCCGCATCGGTTCGTCGCGCGGGGACGCGCGTGCGTGAGCGGCATCGGGACGTCGGCCGGAACCCCTCGGACGGCGTGACCGCGCGCCGCGTGCCCGAGGGGCGTCCCGTCAGGGGGCGGAAGGTCCGGTTGTCCTGGCCTGCCAGCTCCCGCCGTCCACCCGGTACACCGTCAGCCGGCGGTTGACGGTGTCGCCGCCGTCGAAGGCGACGCGGCCGGTGACGCCGTCGAAGGCCAGCCGCTCGACGGCTCGTGGCAGTTCCGCCCTGATGCCGTCGGTGGAGGTGCCGCCCTCCGCCTTCACGACGGCCTTCACCGCTTCGATGAGGGCCCAGGTCGCGTCGTAGGAGTAGGGGCCGTACCAGCCGGGCGGCTGGGAGTAGCCCGCTTCGCCGTACCGGGTCAGGAAGTCGCGTCCTGCCGTCGACTCCGTCGCGGGTGCGCCGATCTGGGTCGCGAGGTCGCCGTCGGCCTGAGGGTTCCCTGCGAGGTACTGCTGGTCGAAGATGCCGTCGCCGCCCATCAGGGGGATGGTCACCCCCGCCTGCTTGAGCTGCCGGGACAACGGTGCCGCGGTGTCGTAGTAGCCGCCGAAGTAGACGGCTTCGGCGCCCGAGGACCGCACCCTGACGGCGAGGCCCGCGAAGGAGCGTTCCGCGGGATCCACCTGCTCGGTGCCGACGACGGTCCCCCCGAGCCTCTTCCACTCGGCCGTGAGGCCGGCGGTGAGGGCGGTGCCGTGGCTGCTCGCGTCGTCGACGACGTAGAGCTTGGTCGTCCCGGTCCCGCGCAGGTACCGGGCGGCGAAAGGCCCCTGGTCGACATCCGTGCCGATCGTCCGGAAGTAGGTGGAGTACGGACGGACGCGGTTGCCCGACGCCCAGTCGGGGCCCAGCGTCAGGGCCGGATCGGTGTTGCCCGGTGACACGTTGACGATGCCCGCGCGTGACAGCGCCGGCACCAGGGTGCGGGCGACGCCGGAGTTGAGCGGGCCGACCACCCCCACCAGTTTGTCGTCGGACACGAGCCGGGCGGCGTTGGCCGCGCCCTTGGCGGGGTCGGCTTCGTCGTCCACGGCCGTGATCTCGAAGGTCACACCGGGGACGTGTCCGGTTTCGTTGGCGGTCCTGACCGCCAGTTCGGCGGAGTTCCTGATACCGGCGCCCATCGAGGAGAATCCGCCGCTGAGGGGCGCGTCCACCCCGATCCTCACCGTGACAGAGGAGGCCGGCCCGCCGTCACCCGCCCGGCCGCCGTTCTGTGCGTGGTCGTCACGGGTGAGGGACCAGGTCAGGAGGGATCCCGCGGCGAGCACGGCGAGTGCCGTACCCAGGACCGCGGAGCGCCGGGTGAGGCCCCGCCCTCCCGCGGACGCCCCGTCCTCCCCCTCCGACCGAGCCGTCGCGCCGAGCGTGCGCCGCTGCTCGGCCGGGGTCACGACGACCGGCGGGGCCGTCGGCCGGTCCGGCACGGGGTGACGCGGGGGGCCCGCGTCGGCCCGGGAGGAGTCCGGCAGCGTGGGGGTCGCCACGGACGGTGTCGACGAGGGAGCCTGCTTCGGCATCGTCGGGGCGAAGGGGGGCTCCACCGCCACGTCCTGTGCCGGAGCCGCCGTCGCGTCGGGGCCGGGGGCCGGTCCGCTGTCCGGCTCGGATTCCCTTGCGGGACCGTGCCCGTGGGGCGCGTCGGGGCGGGGCGGGGCGGACATCAGTACGTCCCTGAGCATCTCAGCCGCTTCGGCGGCGCCCACGCGTTGCGCCGGGTCCTTGGTGAGGAGGGCGTCCAGCACGGGAGCGAGCGGACCGGCGTGGACCGGCGGCCGGTGCGGGCGGGTGAACACGGCCACGGCGAGAGCGTGGAGGCCCTCCGCCTCGAACGGGGGGTGCCCTTCGACGGCGTGGTACAGGGTGGCGCCGAGCGCCCACAGGTCGTTGGCCGGGGTCGGGCGCTTGCCGTCCAGCTGCTCCGGCGGCATGTACTGCGGCGTGCCGATGACGATCCCGCTGTGACTCAGCTTGGTCGTGGCGTCCGCGAGGTGGGCGATGCCGAAGTCGGTCAGGACGACACGGTCCTTGGCCAGGAGCACGTTGTCCGGCTTGATGTCGCGGTGGACGATCCGCGCCTCGTGCGCCGCGGTCAGCGCGTCGAGGACGGCGGCGCCGATCTCGGCCACGCGCCGTACGGGCAGCCGGCCATGGCTGTGGATCGCAGCGGCCAGGGACTGGCCACGGACCAGCTCCATGACGATGACCGGGGCGCCGTGGTGCTCCACGACGTCATGGACGGTGATGACCCCCGGATGGCTGAGAGTGACCGCCGCGCGTGCCTCGCCCGTGAACCGCCGGAGCAGCGCCTCACGGGCGTCGTCGTCCATGGCCGGTGGGAAGAGGATTTCCTTGACGGCGACTTCGCGTCCGAAGAGCTGCTGGTCAAGACCACGCCAGACCCGGCCCATGCCGCCTTGGCCGATGCGTTCGACCAGTTGGTACCGGCCGGCGATGAGTTCGTGGTTCTGCTCGGTCACGCGCACACTCTAGGTCCTGATGGGCCGATCAGGTGACGGAAAGACGGCTTGATCACGCCCCTTGCGGCGAAGTCGTGAAGGGCCGGCGGGAGGGGAGGGCCGAGCGGATCGGTGGGCGCGGTGTCGCACCCCAGGAGGGATTCGGTCCCCAGTTCGGAAGGTCCCCGGGGGCTCCCGTACGACGGCGGGGTGGCCGCTCTCCGTCATGGAGGCTCGACTGTCGGCCGTGAGGCCGGAGTGCTGCTGGACGGTCTTCGCTCCGGTCTCGGTGTCGGCGGCGAACCCGACGACTCCGTTCGCGAGGACCCGGAACGCGGGCTGCGACAGCAGAGGGGCGGTCGCCGGTCCGGCTCACGCGTCGTCGCCGGCGGCGAAGATGCCGTGGGCGGCCTCGGTGAGCCGGGCGCAGCGCCGGGTCATGGCCTCGGGCGACTGGTCGGGGTGGTTGATCCACCAGCGGACCAGGGCGGTGCACAGGCCGCGCCAGGCGTGTTTGAGGGCGTCGGCGTCCAGTGGGTCGGCGGTTCCGGCTGCGTGCAGGAGTTCGGCGGTGCCGGTCGCGGCGAGGTCGTCGATGGCGTCGCGGTAGTGCGCGGCGCGCCGGGCGGCGTCGCTGCCGGGCGGCAGTGTGGGGTCGTAGAGGACGAACCAGGCCGCGCGCTGCCCGTCGAGTGCGGTGAAGAGGGCGCTCAGGACGCGCAGGGGGGTGGGTGGCGCGTCGGTGTCGTGTCCGGCCATGGCGGCGCGGACGGCGTCCAGCAGCCGGTCGCCGATCGGGTCGAGGCAGGCGAGGTAGAGACCCTGCTTGCTGCCGAAGTACTGGTGCAGCAGCGGCTTGGTGACGCCGACCCGTACGGCGATGGCGGCCACGGTGGTCGCCTCGTAGCCATGGCGGCCGAACTCCTCGGTGGCCGCGGCCAGGATCTGTTGTTCGCGATCGGCTCTCGGCACGCCCTTGGTGCCGGCCTTGGAGGAGGGCGTTGTCATGGGAGTAGATATTACCTTAAGGTAATTTACCACTGGGTAAGTTTTATCGGACCCCCACCGGGAGCACTCTCATGTCTGCGACCCCCTCCGTGTCCCGCTCCGCCCGCACCCGTTCCTGGTGGGGGTGGGGCTATGCCGACGCCCACCCCGACGACGCCGAATGCACTGCGATGGGGGCCCTGCTTCCGTGCACCCTGACCCGCCCGCTGCCGATACCCCGCATCGCCGACCTGCCCATCGCCCGGCCCGCCGTGACGCCCCCGTCCTCCCTGGCGCACCTGGTCACCGGCGAGCCGCGGGTGCGCGCCGCCCACGCCATGGGCAAGGCCTACCGCGACGTCATCCGGGCCCTTCGCGCCCGCCCCGGCCGGATCCCCGACCTCGTCGCCTGCCCCACCGGCGACCGGGAGGTGGCCGACCTGCTGGACTGGGCCGGCGAGCACGGCGTGGCCGTCATCCCCTTCGGCGGCGGCTCCTCGGTGGTCGGCGGCGTGGAGTGCCGCGGCGATGCCCACCGCGCCGTGCTCTCGCTCGACCTGACCTCGATGGACCGCGTTCTGGAGATCGACACGGCCGGCCGCTCGGCCCGCATCCAGGCAGGAGCCCTCGGCCCCGTGCTGGAAGGGCAGCTGCGGCCCCACGGCCTGACCCTGCGCCACTTCCCGCAGAGCTTCGAGTTCTCCACCCTCGGCGGCTGGCTGGCCACCCGGGCCGGCGGCCACTACGCCACCGTCCACACCCACATCGACGACTTCGTGCAGGCCCTGCGGGTGATCACCCCCGCCGGATCCGGTACCTCCTGGCGCCTGCCCGCCTCCGGCGCCGGCCCGTCGCCCGACCGGCTCTTCCTCGGATCCGAGGGCGCGCTCGGCGTCATCACCGAGGCATGGATGCGCTTGCAGGAACGCCCCCGCCACAAAGCCTCCGCGTCCGTGACATTCACCGACTTCCACCGCGCGCTGGACGCCGTGCGCGCCATCGCCCAGTCCGACCTCGCCCCGGCCAACTGCCGCCTGCTCGACGCCGGCGAAGCCTTCCTCTCCGGCGCTTCCCGGGACGGCTCCTCCGTCCTGGTCCTGGGTTTCGAATCCGCCACCGGACCCGTCGACGACCGCCTCGCGAGCGCGGTGGACCTGGCCCGCGCCCACAGCGGCCGGGCCGAGACGCCCCCGGCGGACCGTGACACCTCGGCCGGCTCGGCGGTGAGCGCCTGGCGCTCGGCCTTCCTGCGCATGCCCTACCTGCGTGACGGCCTGGCCCGCATGGGCGCCGTCGTCGAGACCTTCGAGACCGCCGCCACCTGGGACAAGATCCCCGTCTTGATCGACGCCGTCCGTACCGAGGTCGGCGCCGCCGCCCTGAAGATCACAGGACACCCGGCCACCGTCAACTGCCGCCTGACCCACGTCTACCCCGACGGGGCCGCCCCCTACTTCACCGTGGCCGCCGCCGGCCGACCCGGCGACGAGGTCGAGGTCTGGGACGACATCAAGGCCGTCGCCGTTGAGATCCTGCACCGCCATCGCGCCACGATCACGCACCACCACGCCGTCGGCCGTGACCACCGCCCCGGCTACGACCTCCAGCGACCGGAGCCCTTCGCGCTGGCACTGCGCGCTGCCAAGGACGCCCTGGACCCCTGCCGCGTCCTGAACCCCGGCGTCCTGCTCGACTGACGAGACCGGCCGGAAGGACGGCGGTGAAGCCGTGCCGCCACGTGTGCTCCACCTCCGCGGTACGGGGTCCCCGCGAGGGCGGCCGGTGCCCGGCGCCAGTTCGCCGTCGTGCATCCGTCCGGGGCATCGGAGTGGCCCGGGGGAGTGCGGACGGCGTGGTTCCCGTATCTTCCGGCGCCGCTTCCTATGGTCGGCGCAGGTACGGCGGCGGGCCGGCCGCTCAGACCCGATGGGGAGTCATGGTGCGTACGACGGCCGGGCCCGGAACGGTGACGTCCGTGCCCTCGAAGGGGCGTGCCACGCGCCGGTGGCCCCGCCGGCTCGTTGCCGCGGTGGGCCTCGTGGCGCTGTGCGCGCTGCCCACGACGATGGCGGGAGCGACGCCGGCGCAGGACGGCCGGACCTCCGCGCATGCGCTCCTGTACGTGTCCGACTACGGCGACAACCGGGTTGTCGCCCTGCCCACGAGGGGCGGCGACCAGACAGCCGTGCCCTTCGAGGGTCTCGTACGGCCGACGGGCATGGTCTGGGACGCGTCGGGCCGCCTCTACGTGTCGGACACCGGCAACAACCGCGTGGTCGTGAGGGCGGCGCGCGGCGGTGGCCAGTCCACCGTCCCCGTCGACGGCTTGTCGCGCCCCCTGGGGCTCGCCCTCGACCGGGCCGGGAACCTCTACGTCGCCGACAGCTTCAACGACCGGGTCGTGAAGGTGTCCGTGGCGAGCGGTACCCAGGCGACCGTACCGACCACGGGGCTGCTGCACCCCTGGGGACTGGCGCTGGACGCCGCCGGGAACCTGTACGTCTCCGACTTCGTCAACGACCGGGTCGTCAAGGTGGCCGGTGACGGGAGCGGCCAGTCCACGGTCCCCACCGTCGGCCTCTCCCAGCCGACCGGCCTGGCGCTCAGCGCCACGGGGGACCTCTACATCGCCGACAGCGGCAACAACCGTGTGGTCAAGATCGCTGAGGGCGGCGGCCAGGCCACCGTCCCCGTCGCCGGTCTCAGCGGCCCGCTCGGCCTCGCGCTCGACGGCTGCGGCGGCCTGTACATCGCCGACGGCTTCAACAACAGGGTGGTCCGTGTCCAGGAGACGGGCGGTGGCCAGACCACCCTCCCGGCCACCGGCCTGAACACGCCGACGGGCCTCGCCTTCCCCTCGATGGGCAACCGCCCCTGAAACACCACGATCCGGCGCCTCCGGGCCGTGCGCAGGAGCGGGCCCGGCGCGACGACAGGTCGCCGACGGGGTGGACCGTCCCACCGTCACCCGCGCGGTCGGTGAGGTGCGCCGGCTTCTGGCGGGCGGGGGTTCGCAGCCCCGGACAGGCCCGGCGTGCGGCTGCGGACCCCGGAGGACGCCTTCACCTACGCCCAGGCCGAAGGTGTCCGGCTGCGGCTGGACGCCACCGACGTCCAGGTACGCCGACCGGCCGCGGGCCGGGGAGGCCGTAGGGCATTCGTGTCGGGCGAGAAGAAACAGAACACGATCAAGGCCGCCGTCATCGCCCGTCATCACAACGGATCACCGTCGAACTTCGGCGCTCCCGAACTGGAGACCCTGGCCGCTTCGTACGGCCATGCCCTCACCTGAAGGAGACCGGGTGCAGCGGCAGCGGGGGGCATGGGGGCCTGCATGCCGGCTTTCTGATGCCTCACCAGGAAATCGTCAGCGGGTCGATCGTCAGCGGGTCGGACGGGGATCGTCCGCGCGTGGTGCGAGGGGTGCCGGTGCGATCGTCCGGGCACCGTCCGCCGTCCCCGGCCGAGGCGCTGCCGCCTCCCCGGCGGGGGCGCCGCCCAAGGAACCGGTCAGCGTGAGCCCGAGGGTGACCAGGGTCGCCGCCACGGCCCGCGCGCCGGCCGGGCGACCTGAACGGCCGGCGCCGGGGGAGCGGCCGGACGTGCGTGCGCCGACCGGTCCGGAAGGGCCTTCGGAGACGGGACGGGCCGCCCGCCCGCCCCGGGAGGCGCACCCGGGGGCAGCCGGGGAGGTGCGTCCGGCCCTCCGCAGGTCGGTGAGGACACGGGCGCAGGCGGCCGCGTCGGGCCGGGCCTCGGGGGCCCGGGCGGTCATGGCCGTCAGCAGGGCCGCGAGCTCCGCCGGAAGGCCCGGCGGAAGCACCGGAGGGCGCTCCAGGTGCCCCAGCGCCGCCTCCAGCGGAGCTCCCCCGTACTCCGCCTCGCCCTTCAGCGCTTCGAGGAGCACCAGGCCGAGGCTGTAGACATCGGCTTCGGGCCCCGCGTTCCGGCCCATGGCCTGTTCGGGTGCCATGTAGGAGGCGGTCCCGATGAGCGTGCCGGGGCCCTCGGGCACGGAGGTCGCGGACCCGTCGAAGCAGCGGGAGATGCCGAAGTCCGTCAGGTGCGGGGCGTCCGTACGGTCCAGGAGGATGTTCGACGGTTTGACGTCGCGATGGACGACCCCATGGGCGTGCACATGGACGAGAGCCGAGGCCAGCACCGTCCCCATCCGGCAGACCTCGGCGTGCGTGAGGACCGTCCGGGCCACGCGCCGCCGCAGGGTCGTCCCCCGGACGAGCTGCATCACCAGATAGGGCCGGCCTTCGTCGTGGCCGGTGTCGTAGAGCGTCACCAGGCCGGGATGCTGCATGCGCGCCAGGAGCCGGGCCTCCTCGCCGCACCGCGCCCCGGCCCGACGGGCGTCCTCCGGGCGGAACACCTTCACCGCCACCGGGCGCCGCAGCCGCAGATCCAGCGCTTCGTACACGTCGGCCGAGCCGCCGCGGCCCAGCAGCCGGTCGAGCCGGTAGCGGCCGGCGACGGCGTGGGCCGTCAGCATGAGATCCGGATGGAAGGGCCTCGCGCGGACCTGCATCGGTGCTCCCCGGGGTGTGGTCGGCCGTCTGCCGACGGGACGATCGGCGGGTGTGCCACCCGCCGGTGCGCGGACGGGCTCGCGGCTGACGCGTGCCCCGTCGGTCCATGAACATCCCCCGGCAGGAAGGGAAGGGGGCGAGGACGCCTGCCCGCACGGGCGGGAAGGGCGGATTCCGGCCGAGCGCGGGGGAGCGGCATGCTCCCTTGAGTCCCGGGTACGCGGACGCTGTCCAACCCGCATGGGAGGGAGCAACCATGGGTCTGGGACTGTTCATCATCATGATCGCCGTCGGCGCCATCCTCACCTTCGCGTCCGACTGGGAGGTCGAAGCGGTCGACCTCGATCTGGTCGGCCTGATCCTGATGGCGGTCGGCTTCCTCGGAACCGCCGTCTACACGAGCGTTCTTCGCCGCCGCCGGATGGTGGTCCCGCCCGTGGCGCCCACGGCCACCGACGACCGGCGTGACCTGCTCTGAGGCGGCCCGCACGTTCGGTGCCGCGACGCACACGACGCACACGACGCACACGACGCACACGACGCACACGACGCACACGACGCACACGACGCACAGCGACAGAGGAGTGACAGCGATGACCGACCGTCTCTGGTCCTACAGCACGGAGTCCGGCCACCTGGCGGGCACCGACCTCACTGGATGGCGGGTCGAGGCGTCCGACGGGCACATCGGCAAGGTGGACAAGCACTCCGACGAGGTGGACGACGCCTATCTGGTCGTGGACACGGGAGTCTGGATCTTCGGCAAGGAGGTGCTGATCCCGGCGAGCACGGTGACCCGCGTCGACCTGGAGGAGCACACGATCCACCTCGCCCTGTCCAAGGAGCAGGTGAAGGACGCGCCCGAGTTCGTCTCCGACAAGCACCTCGCCGACCGGCAGTACCGTGAGGAGATCAGCCAGTACTACCGCACCGGCGGTCCCTTCTCGGGTGGCACGGGCGCCATCTGACAAGCCGCGGCCGGTTTCCCCTCAGGGCCGTCCCCGCCGGTGAGGCGTGCCCGGTGGAGCAAGGCCTGAGGCCTTCAGGCGATACGGGAAGCGTTCGGTTCCTGACGAAAAGGTGTGATCCGTCCAGGACGGGTCATGCGAATCATGGCGATCCATCCCCGAGGGGGAGGGAAGTCCCGTCTACGAGAAAGGTGTTGGCATGTCGAAGGTGGAAGAGTCCGTCGAGGTCGAGGTTCCGGTCCGCGCGGCATACGACCAGTGGACCCAGTTCGAGACGTTTCCGCGCTTCATGGACGGCGTGGAGCGGATCGAGCAGCGTACGGACACGCTCACCCACTGGACCACGGAGATCGGTGGCGTGCGTCGCGAGTTCGACGCCGTCATCACCGAGCAGATCCCGGACGAACGGGTCGCTTGGACGACCGTCGAGGGCGAGGCGCGACAGGCCGGCGTCGTCACGTTCCACCGCCTCGACGAGACCCGGACGAAGGTCATGCTCCAGATGGACTTCGCCCCCGAGGGGCTGACGGAGCAGGTCGGCGACAAGCTCGGGTTCGTCAAGCGCAAGGTGACCGGCGACCTCAAGCGGTTCAAGTCGTTCATCGAAGAGCGAGGCGGCCAGGAGACGGGCGCCTGGCGCGGCTCGGTCTGAGGACCAGGTAGCCGGGCGAGGGCCCGACACGCGGGCGAGGGCCCGCGGCCGCAGGGCCTGAAGCGTTCAGCGGCACACGACGGCGTGGGCCGGACGAATTCCCGTCCGGCCCACGCCGTCGTGTGCCACCCCGCACAGGGTTTCCTCCGGCGCGGGGTGGCCGCCCGTTCGCGAAGGGGCACGCGCGATCCGGCCGGTCGGTGGACACGACAGGCGCCGGCCGCGGGCCCAGGCGGTGTGGGAAGCGGGGCAGCGCGGAGAAGAGGGTTCGCCGCCCTGACCGGGCTACTTCAGCTCGATCTCGACGAAGGCCAGCGGAGCGGTGCCGGCGTTGACGACTTCGTGCTCCCCGCCCGCCGGGCGTGCGTAGGACTCACCCGCCTTCAGCTCCGAGACGGTGACCGCCCCGTCGGGGGTGATCACACGGGTCCGTCCGTCGGTGACGGGGACGACGACGTAGTCGTACGCGTGCACGTGGAGGCCCGTGGACTGGCCGGGCTCGAAGTCCCAGCGGGTGACGCGGACCCGGTCGTCCTCGTGCTGTGTGTTCGCGCGGGCCGTGGTGGTCATCGGTCGCTCTTTTCGCCGTCGTCGGTTCCGGGCGCCGCGGCGGGCCGGGCAGCGCTCCGAGCGGCAGGTTATCCGTCTGCCGCCCCCTGACGGGGGAAGACCCGGCCCTGACCCCGGACCGGGTCTTCTGTCGGCCGCCAGGCAGAGCGCATGAGCCAAGGCGGCCCCTGCGACGGCGAAAGAGGGGGCATGGGTTCCTGTCACCGGGGCACACGGGTGCTGAGCGATGGGACGCGCTCACTCCGCACGATCCGTGGTTCCCCTCGCGTGAGGGCGTCGGCACCCGTGTGCGGTCCGCACGCACGCCGCCCCTCCGCGGCAGGACGGGCCGACCGACCGGCCGCCGTACGTCGGCGTTCGGGGCCGTGTTTCCTGCCGAACCGCGGCGCACCGCGCGAGAACCCGTTCTCCGCGCCGGGCGAGCATCGCCGGAGAGCGCGGGCCCGCTCCTGTCCCACACTCCCGAGGAGGATCTTCATGGACGGACGAAACGGCGTTGCCACGCCGAAGGACGAGCAGGACGAGGCGCGGCGCGGAGGGAACGCCGGGGAGCCGGGCACCGGCGCGGACGGGCGGGGTGAGACCGAGGAGGAGCGCGCGGACCGGCGATGGCAGGAGCTCCTCCAGGAGATAAGGGTCGCCCAGACCGGCGTCCAGATCCTCCTCGGCTTCCTCCTCACCGTGGTGTTCACTCCGCTCTTCCACGAGCTGCAGCAGGCCGACAAGACGATCTACCTGGTCACCGTCGTCCTCGGCTCGCTGGCGACGGGTGCGCTGATCGGCCCTGTCTCCTTCCACCGGATCGTGTCCGGACGGAGGGTCAAGCCCCAGGCCGTCGTCTGGGCCTCCCGGCTCACCTTCACCGGCATCGTGCTCCTCCTCGCGACGCTGACGTCCGCGCTGTTCCTCATCCTGAGGGTGGCGACGCACGACCCGTACGTGCCCTGGCTGGTCTCCGGTGTCCTCGTCTGGTACCTGGTCTGCTGGTTCGCCCTGCCCCTGTGGGTCCGCACGCATCACACGAGCGGAAACTGATTCCCACGCTCGCAAGGGCCGAGGCCGGCCTCCCGCGCACAGCGGTGGAGGCCGGCCTCGGCCCGTGCGAGCGTGCCGCTCACGGGCCCGGCCCCGGTGACGGCCGACCACGGCCGCTCACCGGGACCCCCTCCGTACACCGCCGCGGGCCAGGCGAGATGCTCCACCACGCCATCACCACCCCGACACCGAACACCAGGATCAGCACGACCGGCACGACGGAATCCTTCCAAGTCCAGGGCCATGTTCGAGGATCCGACTGACCGTGAACACGACGACGAAACACGTTTCTCCGCCATGAACCCGAAGAGTCGAGGCGCGGAGGGGGGGGAGGTGCCGGGGCTGCTCCCTACCCCTCCCTGCGCCGGGAACGTCCGTGCAGGAGCCGCGTACGGGGGAGGTCGAGAGGATCTTCCAGAACACCTCCGGAGCGGTCCGCGTGCCCGCCGCTCCCGCGCTGATCGGCGCGTCCCCAGGGCGTGACCCGCGCGGATCCCGCTCATGAGTAGGTGACCGTCACCCGCTCGAAGCCGAGGCCGCGCAGAAGTCTCTGAAGCATCTCGGTCGTGTTCCGCTCCGCCCGGGACGTCAGGCCGGACTCACGGGCGGCGTCGCTGATCCGCTGGGCGGCGAGGACGTTGACGGCCTGCTCGCTCGCGGGGTTGTCCGAGAAGAGGTCGCCCAGCCGGTCGAGCAGACCACGCTGCTTGGACACGGCGTACGAGCGCTCGGGATCGAGCGCGGGAGCGGCCAGCCTGGCGTGCGGCAGGCGCAGGGTGGCCTCGGTCCGATCCGCGTCGACGGTCACGGAGTCGTCCCCGAGACGGCCCAGTTCGACGTAGGCGCCGACACTGCCGTTCGCCACGTAGAGGGTGCGGGTGCCGCGGATCGAGTCCGGCAGGAACCGCGCGTCGTGCTCCAGGTCGACCACCACCTGGTAGGTCCCCGCCGCGCCCTCGTACCGGCTCAGGTCCTGGACGGACTTCAGGACGGCGGGACCGGAGCGGTCCCTCACCTGCGTCCCGAAGACGTCCAGCCCGGGGATCCCGAGGAACTGGCCGATCAGCATGAGGGCGACGGCGAGCACGAGCAGAACGACGGTGACGAGACGCCACCTTCCTTCGGAGCGCCTTCGTGTCCGGTGGGGCGGCGAGGGTCTGTTCTCGGTGTCTTCTCCCATGGTCGCCTGGTGCCCGCATCGGCGCCGCTCATCCCCAACTTGGCTCGCTCTGTGGCGAGTTGATGCCCCTGTGGAAGGTGTGTCAGACGGGTGCTCTCCCATGGGCCGTACGGCATACAGCCCTCTCGTCGCGGGTACGCGGGGCCCGTCCGCACACGGTCGTCCAGAGGAGGAAGAGGCGCATGATCGATTGGAGAGCGTCATGGAGACGGGCCGGAGGGACGGGAGGCAAGACGGCGGCGGCACCCGTCGAGACGGATCCGGAGGGGGTCGGGCGGAGGGGAGAGGCGGGAGGAGCGGCGGGGACGATGCCGGGCCGGCCGGGGGCGAGAGCGCCGGAGGCAAGGACGACGGCCCCGGCCCGACGGGGCCCGGGGCGGTTCGTACGGACGCTGGTCACCCTGACGGCCTTCGCGGGCATGGTGGCGTTCGCCGTGGTCCTGGCCAGACTCACCCTGGAGGCCTCGCCGGCATCCGAACCCCTGACCCACAGCAACCTGACACCTGGCCGGTCGATCGAGAACTACCTCAACCAGCCCGGGTTCGTGGAGACCGTCAAGCAGGTCGGGGGGAACATCGCACTCGGCGTCCCCTTCGGGATCCTGCTGCCGCTGCTGTCCCGCAGGACCCGCGGACTCCTCAGGGTCGTGCTCGTCACCGCCGCCACCATGCTGCTCGTGGAACTGGTGCAGGGCGCGCTCGTCACAGGACGTGCCTTCGACATCGACGACGTCCTCCTCAACACGACGGGAGCGCTCCTCGGCTACGCGCTCGTCGGACGGCGGCTGGGGCGCGCCGTACGCCCCCGCACCCGCCCCCGCTGGTGGAAGCGACGCCCGGGCGACTCGTCGGCCTGACGCCGTGACGGGGAAGCGGGGAACCGGGGCGGTCGGCGTGTGTCGGCGCTCAGGCGTGGTGCCTGATGGTCCTTCGGATCCAGTCGGCGTAGGCCGGTGCGTTGGTGGAGAGGCCCGGCCGGGCCGAGCACGCGACCCCCGGGACGCCGGGGCCCGAGGCGACCCCGACGAGCTCCCACAGCAGGTCCTGGAAGGGCGGCTGTCTCGGCGCACCCGCAACCGAGGCCCGCACCAGTGCCAAGTCCCTCAACGCCCCGGACACCTCCGCCCGGACCTGGCTCAAGGCGGAGCGCGAGTTCGTCGGCTGGGCCGACTTCACCGGTCAGGAAGACACGGGCCGTCTGTACTCGTGCGGGCGGCGGGCGAGGTATCCATGAAGGGGTTCTCCTTCGTGGTCGTAGCCATGGGGGCTCCTCTTCGAGGTGGGTGTGGGCGTGCCGGCCGGTCGACGTTGCGATCCGCACCGTGAACCGGCGTAAAGCCAACCGCGCGGGCACGGCAGACTCCCGCTCCACAGGCGCCATTCCATGGACGCCGGGGGTCGGGACATGCCGAACGGCCCGCACCATCACCCGGTGGTACGGGCCGTTCGGCAACCCAAGAGCCTGTCGGAAGGGGGAAGGGGACTACCGGCAGACTCTGTCTATCCGGAGCGGTCCCATGCGCTCCACCCCCGCATGCCCCTGAATCCGACACCCGCATCCCGCATTTTCGGGAGGGGACGGTCGGTCAGGTTGTGCCCGGTCCTCGTCGGTGGGCCCGAGCAGCCCCGTCGAGCGAAGGCCTCGGCCGGCGTGTCCGCCCCGGCCTTCTGCGGACCCGCCCGGTCCGCTCCGGTGCTGGGGACCTTGTCAGTCGAGGGCCCGGTAGAGCGTGGTCCAGAAGTCGGCCATGGCCCGCGGCGAATCCGGGGTGGACAGTCCGACCTGGGTGAGCAGGATGCCGGTGAGCTGGTGGGTCGGGTCCGCGTAGGCGGTGGTGCCGGTGCCGCCGAACCAGCCGAACCGGCCGACGGGAGCGTAGTCGTCGCGGCTGGTGCCCACCGACATGCCGAACCCCCAGCCACCGGCCGCACCTTGGCCGGACGACAGGTGGGCGACGCCGTCGAACATCGCTCCCCGGGCCTTCATCTGCTCCGGGGAGAGGCGGTTGGTGGTCATCAGCTCGACGGCGGCCCGGGACAGGATGCGCTCGCCGTCGTGCACTCCGTGGTTCAGCAGCATGCGGAAGTAGGCGTGGTAGTCGTCGGCGGTGGAGGCCAGTCCGCCGCCCGCGCCCTGGAACACGGGAGGGGCGCTGAACGATCCCCCTGCCGCCTGGTCCCAGACGGCGAACTCGCCCGTCTGCGGGTCGGGCCCGTACAGGGGCGGCAGCCGGTCGATCCGGTCGGCGGGCACGTGGAAGCCGGTGTCCTTCATACCCAGCGGATCGAGGATCCGTTCGCGCAAGAACGCCTCCAGCGGCTGTCCGGCGACCCGGGAGACGAGCACGCCGGTCACCTCGTTGCTGAGGTCGTACTGCCAGCGCACACCCGGCTGGTACTGCAGCGGGAGTTCGCCCAGCCGGCGCATCCACTCGTCCTGGTGGGGCGCCGGACCGGAGGCCACGCTGTAGTCGAGGCGTTCGAAGGTCGCGGCCCTGATCGGCGAGGTCATCGACTCGAAGTCGGTGCCGAGCCCGAAGGTGGAGGTCAGCAGGTCCCGTACGGTGATCGGCCGCCGCGCCGGAACGGTGTCGTCCAGCGGGCCGTCGGGCCGACTGAGCACCTGCCGGTCGGCGAGTTCGGGCAGCCACGGGTCCACGGGGTCGTCCAGTCGCAGCCGGCACTCGTCGAGCAGGACCATCGCCGCCGCCATGGTGACCGGCTTGGACGTGGACGCCATCCGGAAGATGGTGTCCCGGCGCATCGGCGGGCCGCCGTCGTGCCGCATCGTGCCGATCGCCTCGACGTGCGTCCGCCCGCCGCGGCCGACGAGGGCGACCAGACCGGGTATCTTTCCGGACTCCACGTGCCTTTCCAGCACCTCGCGCAGCCGGCGCAGTCCCGCCTCGGTGAAGCCGCTGTCGTTCGTTGCCATGGCGTGTCTCCTGTTCACGGTGTCATTTCCCACGGCCGCTCACCGGTGGCCGCGCGGCCCTCCGAAGGGCCGTGGCAAGAGGCTGCACCCTTGACCCAGGGTCAAGGTCAAGGGCGGACCCGGGCGCGTTATCCTCGCCCCGCGACGACCAGCGACACGGAGGAGCGTCAGGGTGACGGCGGACGGGCTCGGGCTCACGATCGGTCAGGCGGCGGCGTACGCGGGCGTCACGATCAAGACCGTGCGGCACTACCACCGGCTCGGCCTGGTCGCCGAGCCGGAACGCGACGCCTCCGGCTACCGCCGCTACCGCTCGGACGAGTTGTTCCGTCTGGTCCAGGTCCGCACCCTGGCCGCGGCCGGGGTGCCGCTGGCCGAGATCGGCGACCTCCTCGACGCCGGTCCCGAGGCCTTCGCCGCCATCCTGGAGGAGGTCCACCGCGAGCTCACCGCCCGGATCGAGGACCTGACCGCGCGCCGCGACAGGCTGCACCGCCTCGACCACGGCGACCGCGCCCTGCTGCCCGACCGGGCCTGCGCGATCCTGGAAACACTGGCCGGACTCGGCTTCGACCCCGCCTATGTGACCGGTCAGCGAGAAGCCCTCGTACTGACTCGAGCACTGGTCCCGGAGATCTTCGACGGCTTCATGACCTGGCTCGAACAATCGCTCGCCGACCCCGAGACCGTCGAGCTGACCAAGCGCGGCTGGGAGGCGAGGAGCTGGGATCCGGACGATCCGCGGATCGGGGAACTGGCCCGCGAACTGGCCGGCAGACTACTGGCCCGACGCGAACTGCTGTCGATGCCGCCCGGGTTCGAAGAGCGATCCGACACCGCCGCCCGCTACGGGATGGTCAACCACCACATGGAGGACCGGGCGCCGTCCATAGCCCGGCTGAACGCTCTGGTCGAGACGGAACTGCGCGCCGCCGGCATCGCCGTGCCCCACCGCTGACCGATCCTTTCGGAATGGGTCCGACCGGTGGGGCCCGTCTCGAGCGTGTGCGGCGTCCTCGGCGCGCTCAGGGTCCTCCTCAGCTGGTGCTCGTGCTCGCACCCGTGATCGGCACCGCCTGCCCGCTCACCCGCACCCGCGGGTGAGCGGTGGAGGCTTCGACCCGGAGCAGGCTGGGTCGGCCGAGGTCCTCCCCCTGGCGGACGGTGAGGACCCCGGTGGGCGGGAGGGCGTCAAGGGTGCGCAGGTAGCCGCCGAGGGCGGCGGCCGCGGCACCGGTGGCCGGATCCTCGACGACGCCGCCGACCGGGAAGGGGTCGCGGGCGTGGAAGAGTTCCCGGGTCTCGCGCCAGACCAGCTGGAGCGTGGTCCAGCCGTGACGGTGCATGACCTCGGCCAGGGCGTCGAAGTCGTAGTCGAGGGCCGCGAGGCGCTCGCGGGTGGCCGAGGCCAGGACCAGGTGCTCGTTCCCCCCGAAGGCGACGTGCGGCGGCAGCGCGGGGTCGAGGTCTTCCGGGGACCAGCGCAGAGCCGCGAGGGAGGCGTTCACCTCCTCGTCGCTCGCCGGCCGAGAGCGGGTGGGGACGCTGGTGAGCGTCGCCGTCACGGGCCCTTCGGGCCCGGCGGAGGTGTCCAGGGCGATCTCACCCACCGGCGTGTCGAAGACGAACGGGCCGGGGCCGATCCGTTCGGCCAGGGCCACCGCGGTGGCGACGGTGGCGTGGCCGCAGAAGGCGACCTCGGCGAGCGGGCTGAAGTAGCGCAGCCGGAACCGGCGTGCCGTGTCGTCGGCGGCCGTGACGAACGCGGTTTCCGAGTAGCCGACTTCGGCGGCGATGGCGAGCATGGCGGCCTCGTCCAGCGCGGCCGCGTCCATGACGACGCCGGCCGGGTTGCCCCCGGCGGGGTCGGTGGTGAAGGCGGCGTAGCGCAGGATTTCGGGGCGTGTCCTCAGGTTCATGCCCCCTACTGTGGCACCGCGCAGACATCCCTACAAACGATGGATTTCGATCCGATCCATCGAATTACCCGATGGAATTGGTTAGGTTCGACAGCATGGACACCCGACTGCTGCGCACCTTCGCCGCCGTTGCCCGGACCGAGAACCTGACCGCCGCCGCGGAGCGGCTGCACCTGGCCCAGTCCACCGTCACCGCCCAGGTGCAGGCATTGGAGAAGGAGCTCGACCTGCGCCTCTTCGACAGGCTGCCGCGCGGAGTGGTGCTCACCAGTGCCGGGCGTGAGGCGCTGGTACAGGTCGAAGCGGTGCTGGAGGCCGAGTCCCGGCTGCGAGCGGTCGCCGCCTCGGCAGGTGGCGCGGACGGTCGGGTGACCGGGCGCGTGGTGGTCGCGGCCGGCGAGACACTGGTGTCCGCACGGCTGCCGGGAGTCATCGCCGCGCTGCGGCGCAGCCACCCAGGGATCGAGGTGGACCTGCGCACGATGGGGACCGCCACCGCGGTCGCCGCGCTTCGCACCGGCGAGCTGGACGTGGCGCTTCTCCTGGAGGACGAGACGGCTTTCCGCGACATCTCGTGCACGCCGCTGGCCCGTGAGCCGCTGGTGCTCGTCTGCTCTCCCGAGCATCCCCTCGCCCGCAACGCCGCTGATGCGCCCGCCGACTGGGCGGAGCTGGCCCGCCAGGACTACTTCCTGCACGAACAGGGCTGCTCGTACAGCGACCGCTTCGTCGACCGGCTGCTCACCGAGGCCGGAGGCACACAGCCCCGGATCACGCGCTTCGGCAGTCTGGAGGCCGCCCGGTCCTGTGTCGCCGCGGGCCTCGGCCTCAGCCTGCTGGCCCGCGCCAACATCGCGGACGCGCTCGCAGCGGGCCGTCTGGCACAGGTCCCCGGACCGCGGTTCCCTGACGTCGCCGTCCAGCTGGCCCGTCACCGCCGGCGCTGGATCTCCCCCGCGACGGCGGCACTCACCGCCGAACTGCCGCACCACTTCCCGCAGTGAACGCGCTCGCCCCGGCGGACAGCGGGCCCGGCCGACGGTCCGCCCGGCGACGTCCGCGGTCGGCCGGCCGCTTCGCATCTCTTCACCCCGCCTCCCGGACCGCCCGGTCACCCAGGCGCCGCCACGGCCGCAGGTGGTCCGAGGAAGCAGCCGGCGCCGAGCGCCACGACCATGGCGACGACCACACCCCTCACGCCCACCTCATCCCGATCGCAGGCAGCTGCTCGATCCGCTCCGGCGCCGGCGACGCCGCCCGGGAGCGCTGGCTGCCGACCCACGCACCGAGCTTGAGCAACACCTCCCGCTGTTCCTGGCCCTCGCCGTCGCCGTCGAAGACGACGGTTTCGACGTGCTTCCTCGGCACGGTCGGATGGCCCTCGCACTCGTAGAACTGGTGGACGGCGCCGTAACGCATCGCCCCCTTCTGCGCCTGACTCACCCGGGCCTTCGGCCTGTCCTCCTCGGCGGCCGGGGTGATCCCGAGGACGTGCTCTCACATCCACGGCTGCACACCGGTCAGCTGGGCGAACCCGAGCCGCTGCGCCCGCCCCCCACCGCCCCAGGTCCTCGCCCTGGTGTACGACATCCCCGGCCGCTACCGGCGGCATTCCGCCCTCGTCCAGGTCCTGGCGCACGAGGCGGAACGCCCTTTGCCAGGCGACGGGCCAGACCGGATACCACGGCGGGTCGATCTCCTCCAGCTGCTCGCGTCGCTCCGCCGACAGTGTCCCGGCCCATGACTCCACGGTCAGTCCTGCGACCCGGCGCTGCTCCAGCTCGGCCGCGCGCCGGGCAGCGGCCCGTGCGTTCATCAGCCGGATCCCCACCGCGGTTCCCTGGAGCACCGCGTCCAGCGGCGCCAAGAGGTGCCCGTTCTCGGTGGCTCACCCCCGCGCCGCGGTCAGACCCTCTTCCCAGGCGACCTCATAGGGGGACCAGACCATGCCGAGCCTTTCCATCCGCCGGGCGCGCAGGCCGCTCATCTGCCCCGCCCTGCACGCCCGTCGCTGCTCCGCGACCCACTGCCCGAGGGGGTGGGCGCCCTCCTCGTGCCCGTAGGGCACCCGGGCGTGGCCCTCGCGTTCGGCGTGCTGTCTGAGCTTTGCCCAGCCGCGTGCCCCGTCCTGACGGGAGGGGAACAAGGCCAAGGCCGGCTTACCGCTGATTGCGCGCCGGAGGCCGGTGCGTGGTGGCGGATGCCGAGGAGCCCCGGCCGTATGGGGCCGGGGCTCCTCGTGGGTCCGCACCCCACCACCGGTGCGGGCCGGGTGTTCACCATGCCGGGCTCTGTGGGCGGGGGAGGCCCCAGGCCCGGCAAGAGAGCGGGTCCCATCCGCTCCACCTCCGTGTGCCCTGGATGCCGGCCGTCACACACCCCCTGCCGTTCTTGAGAAAGCCTGGTGTGAGAAGTGACTTTGCGGGCAGACGGACGTCAGCGCCGCCGTCTGCGGATATCCCCCCGAGTCGTGGACGGCGGCGACGACTGGCGCACACACTGCCTGCGGTCCCCCCTCCCGCAGGCAGCGGCGCATCAGAGGCATAGGAAGCACGGGAGGCCACGGTCTGGAGCACGCCCGCCGGTAAGGGCGTCTCACGCCATGAGGTCGCTGACCAGATGCAGGCGGGCCGGGTGAAGGCTTTCGTGAATTCGGCTGAGCCGCGTGTGCGGTAGAACTGCAGCTCACAGAGTCTGCTCCCCGCGCCCGCGGGGATGGCCCCGAATCCGTCCGCGTCGCCGCGATCCTGCGGGCCCGCGCCGCCGCGCCGAACGCGCCGGGCGGCCGGCGCCGACCACCGCTCCCGCGCTGCGTCAGGCCGGATGAAGCGCTGTAAATGCCCGAAATGCGCGAAGCTTGCCACTTGCCTCCTGCACCGCCACCACGGTGATGTCCCTGACAGCCGCTGGCCGTCCAGCCGTGCGTCTCTCTGTGTCGACCGGTTGGTGAAGACAGAAGGGACTGCGGCGATCGGGCGCCGGCTTCCTCTCACAGCGCACCGCGCGGTCGTGGGCTTTGGACGATTGACTCCGTCCGTGAGCAGGGAACCACAGCGTACGGCTGTTTCCCGGGTGTCGCCCATGGTGGGAAGGACCAGGCTGGCCCATCGATCTGACGAATCAGCGAGACACCATGACGGTGTTCGGGTCGGCGTTTTACCGTGTGACTGCGATCAAGGAATGCGTCATGGACGGTGGGGGAGACGATGGGCACTCACAGGGACGGCATGCCCGTAGATCTCGCCGCTGAGCGTGCTGTCCTCGGGGCGATGATGCTGTCGAAGGACTCCATCGCAGACGTTGCGACGACGCTGGTGCCGGACGATTTCCACGACCCTGGTCATCGGCTGCTGTACTCAGTTCTTCTTGACCTCTTCAGCGCCGGGGCCCCCGCCGATCCCACTGCGGTCGAAGCCGAGCTGGTCAAGCGGAAACAACTGGAGACCGTCAGCCGTGACGTCGTCCACGACCTGGTCCACGCATCCGGCGCCCGCAAGGATCCCAACGCAGCGGCGCAGCGGGTCATTGACGCGGCAGCCCTCAGGGCGACCGTCGAGGCGGCCCGCAAGGCTGAACGCCTCGTGACGGATGCAGACATCGACGACGCCGACGAGGTCCTGGAGGCGGCCCAGAGCGCCTTCTTCAAGGCCACGAGCCGTCAGTACCCCTCCGACAGTGCCCTGCCTCTGGGCGACATCATGGAAGGCGCACTCGACGACATCGAAGCCATCGGCAGCCGGTCAGGAACACTGCCCGGCATCCCTACCGGGTTCACCGATCTCGACGCCCTGACCGGCGGTCTCATGCCCGGGCACCTGATCGTCATCGCCGCTCGTCCTGCCATGGGGAAATCCACCCTGGCCATGGACTTCCTGCGCAGCGCCTCCATCAAGCACCACACGCCCAGCGTGCTCTTCAGCCTGCAGTCGGGCCGCAACGAGATCGCCATGCGGATCCTGTCCGCCGAAGCGCGCGTCGCCCTCCACTACATGCGCAGCGGCACGATGGGGGACGAGGACTGGCACCGGCTCGCCAAGCGGATGCCCGAGGTCGTCTCTGCCCCGCTCTACATCCAGGACGCCGGGTCTGGGACCCTTCTCGATCTGCGAGCCCAGTGCCGCCGGCTGCGTGTGCGCAACGGTGTAGGCCTGGTCGTCGTCGACTCCTTGCAGGCCCTCGACTACGGCACCCGCCGCTTCAGCTCCCGCTACGAGGAAGTTTCCGAGATCGCCCGCGGCCTCAAGGCCTTGGCCAAGGAACTGGAGATCCCCGTCATCGCCGTGTCCGATCTCACCCGTGGTCCCGAGCAACGCACCGACAAGAAACCCATGATCAGCGACCTGCGCGACTCCGGCACTCTGGAAGAGATGGCCGACCTTGTCGTCCTTCTCCACCGCGAGGACGCCTACGAGAAGCTCTCGCCCAGGGCAGGCGAAGCCGATTTCATCGTCGCCAAGCACCGCCAGGGCCCCACCGCAACGATCACCGTGGCCTTCCAGGGCCACTACTCCCGGTTCGTCGACATGGCCCAGACCTGAAAGGAGAAGCCCCAGTGCTTGAGAATCTCGGCCGGTACGACGGCGCACACAGTGACTACTGCAAGGCTCACCTGTGCTGCCGCTGCCAACAGCGGTCCTGGACGACCCGCCTGGGCGACGAGCGCCTGTGTGGCCTGTGCGCGTCGTGCTGCATGGAATGCGGCCGGGCGCCGGCGCCCCACCTCGAAGGGCTGAACAACGGGGTCTGCGCGGAATGCCAGGGCAGGTGCGCACGCTGCGGCAACAGGGTTCCGGAGACGGGCCCCTGCCCGTGCCGGACGTGGCGGAAGGGACCGGGAGGCGATCCGGTCGGCTTCGTCATGCAGGGCTTCCCCCAGCCCCTGCTCCAGGCCCTCGGCCACCGGTTCCCGCGGAACCTGCCCGACATCCTCTTCGCCGAACTCAACCACCGGACCCCGGCACAGCTCCTCGCCCGCGTCGAGCGGCGCTGGCACACCCGTTGGTCCCACGCCATCCACGAACGCGATGAGGACAACCGGCGGCGCTGGGCACCCCAGGAGATCGCCGAGTTCCTCGTCGGCCGCGGCCCCTGCCAGAACCCCGCCTGCGAGGACGGGTACCTCATCCACGACGACACCCCCTGCGGCTACTGCCAGCAGCCCGAGCACCGCTTCGTGCCCGGCACAGCAGAGGTCACCTCCACCAGCGAGCACGCCCGCAAGACCGCCGCCGAAATCCGCCAGACACTCATCGCCCACCGGACCGACCGGAAGAAGAAGCCAAGCATCCGCGTGGGGGCAGCCCCATGGCCGCTTCCGCCTCAGAAGGATCGGTAGCCCTGCTCGGCTCTGTGTGCTCGCCGGTGCTGTCTGCGAAGCGAGTGCACTGCGTGGGTGCACTGCGCAGCCCGCGCCGGTGCCGGGGCCGCCGAGCGGCGGCGGGCACGGCCAGTCGATCTCCAGTTCCCCGTGTTTGCCTGGACGGTCGACTGAGCCGCGTAGTACACGCGAGAGATTTCATGGCTGGGAGAGGAGTGACAGACTTCGGGGACAGTGATCCGTGCATGCGTAGTGTGAGAAAGCAGACGATGTCCGATCCGATACCAGGGCCTCCGCACCGCCCCCACGATTCTTGGGCACCCCCGCCGGGGGATGGGGTGCCCCCTCCACAGCCATGGCCCGCTCCACCGGTCGGGTGGGGCCTGCAGGGTCCCACGCCGCCAGCCCGTGCGCTTGGACCGACGACCGCACCGCCAGGGGCCGCTTACCACGAGCAAGGGCGCAACGGGCGCCAGCGTGCTGGGGCGCGAACCGGGGAGTTCTTCCTCGCCCTTGCACTGATGGTGACCGGGATGATCTTTGTGTTCATCGGCTCTGCCGTCGCCGGCACGCTGCTGGGACTGGAATGGGCTCCAGACGACAGCGAGGCATTCTTCGCCGACCCGCTGCTCGACAATGCCGTCCTGCTGGTGGGCCTCGCCTTGTGGACTCCGGCCGTGCTCCTTGCCGTCCGTGTGTGCGGGAAACGGCCTGCCGGCACCCTCGCGTCCGTCACCGGACGGCTGCGGTGGGGGTGGCTGGGATGGTGCTTCGGGCTGGCTGCGGTCGTGCTCGTTGTCCAGAACCTCGTGCTGATCGTTTGGGAACTGTTCCAGGAGAGCTCTGAGACCGTAACCGGGGAGATGCCCGGCTGGTCCGAACTTCTGCTGAGTCTGTTGGTGCTGTGGGCGCTCGTTCCCTTCCAGGCTGCTGCCGAGGAGTTCGTTTTCCGCGGCTGGCTGGTCCAGCTGTTCGGCGGGTTTCTTCGCTCGCCATGGCCCGGGGTGGCGGTGGCTTCGCTGCTGTTCGCCTTGGCCCACGGCTTCGGGCAGATGTCAGGGTTCCTGCTGCTGTGCTACTCGGCGGCCTGGTGGGGCTGGCTCACCGTCCGTACGGGTGGTTTGGAGGCGGTCATCGCCGTTCATACGGTGAACAACTTGATCGCCTTCTCGCTCTCTGCGGTTTTTGGAGAGCTGGCCGATGAGAGCACCGCTGCGGATGCACCCTGGCAAGCTCTCGCGGCCGAGCTGCTGTTCGCTCCGGCGTTCTGCCTGATAGCCGCTCGACTCGCCGACCGACGTGGAATTCCCACTCGTACACCGAGCCCGACAGCCTGACCGTGGTCTACCGGTGCTGTCCGAGCCGCTGAGAGCTCTCGACGCCTCTGCAGGCGATGCGGTGTCGGATGCCTCAGCCGAAGAGCCATCGTCGCGGGTGGCGGCAGCCGTAGCCCTTGTCGGTAGGGAGCTTGCCGGGCTTGCGTTGACGTCGGCCGCGGTGTGAATGGGCCGACGGTATGCCCTGGACCAGCGGGGTGAGGGCCTGGCTGTCATGGAGGTTGGCGCCGGAGCTCCCGACAGAGAGTCAGGTTGGTCCGCGCCGTGGGCGCAGCGCCTGCCCGAGCTCGCCGCCCGCCCGCTGGACGGCGAGAACCTGGAGGTGACCGCGTGGGCGCCGCACCGGAGGTGTCCGGCGTCGACCTCGCCGCCAGGCACTCCTCACTGCCAGGCCTCCTCGCCGCCCGCGAGGCGGCCAAGGCGCGGAAGACCGAGACCCGGCAGAAGCCGAAGCGGCGGACCACCGTCGTCGCCCGCCGCCTGGGCCTGCCCATCGAGGACGGCCCTGCCTCGGCCCCCGTCCAGCCGAGCACAGTGCCGGGCCCGCACACCGGACGCCGGCCCCGCCATCAGCGCCGTCTCGGTCCCGGCTTCCAGGGCATCCGCTGACTCCCACGAGAGCAAGGGATCGCCTGGCCGCACTCGCCGGAAAGCCGTCGTGACAGGCGTCGAGCCAGAGGCGAACAGGCGACTGGCGGATGCGAACCAGACGGTCCAAAGGCGCCCGCCGAACCAGGGAGTCGAAGGGGTTGCCCGAAGGCTCGCGGCCCACGCCTTGCCAGATCCGTTCACCGTCCAGCGAGAGGACCAGGGCCAGGGCGAAGACCTTGGTGAGGGACTGCGTCGAGAAGGGCTGCTGCCAGTCGTCGACGCCGTAGAACGTTCCGTCCGGTTCGGCGACAGCCAAGCGAAGCGCCGGGGGTCGGCACCGGCGAGCAGGGGGATGCAGTCGGCGGGACTGCCGCGTTCGCCGAGCGCGGCGGTCTCTTTCTCGATGCGGTCCAGTACGGAGCCGAAGCGTCTGGTTCCGACTGTGGTCACTGTGCCCGTCCGAACGCGGTGGGGCTGTCGGGCATGGGGTGTTCCTCAAGGACGTGCGTGGGCGGAGCGGAGGAGGACCGCGGGGCACGGCGCTCGGTCCGGCGCCGGAGGACCGCACCGGCGCCCCCGTCGCGGCAGCGGGTGACCGGCCTCAGGTCGTTCGGGCTCCGCGCGCTCGTCGTCTCTGCCCACGCAAGCGTGCTGGAGTTCTCCTCCGCCGTGAGAACGGCGGCGAGGGGGACCAGCTCCTCCGGGCGTGCACGTCCCCTTTCCTGCTCTGCTTGCGACGGCTCCGAACCTCATTCTGAAATGAACAGTAAGTTTCCCCGGTGCCTCCCAGACGTTGTTGCCGGTATGGGGCTGGTGGACCGGCCAGGACCCGGCATCGAGAAGCAGGCGAACCAGGCAGCGGAGGCGGCATGCGAGCTCGCGGACGCCACGGCCGGGTACGGATGGAACGCGGCGGCCGCCGACGACTTCCTGGTCGCGATCGACACTCTGGCCGCCGCCCTCGCCCGAATCGACCCGGAAGTTCCTGAGGCCCAGGCACCGAGGCGGATCCCGAGTCGCCGACGACCGCGCCGTCACCACAGCGTCGGCGGTGGAGGCGGGCGGCGTGAGCTGCGTGTCCTGCCGCGGCCGGCTTCGTTGAGCACGGCATGACGATCTTCAGCCGCCGCGTACTCGCCTCCACCACTGTCGCCGCCCTCGCCGTCCTCACCTCGGCCGGGGCGGCGTCGGCCGACAGCGTCGGTAACAACCTTCCCGGGCTCGGACTGCTGTCCCAGAGCTTCGGAAACGGCGACCAGCAGGACAACGCCGCCGACACCCTGCCCACCCACAACGCCCTCAACAACGTCACCCTCCCTTGATCGAAGCCGTCCCTGCGCCCTTTCCAGCTGCCATGGGGTGCGCGCATGCGGAGGGTCATGTGCGCTTCCGGCATGTGTGGCGGTGGTCTCGGATGAAGAGGGGGAAGAGGGGGATGGCGGCGCCGACGTGTGTGTCGAGGGACCAGCCGCAGGGACAGACAGCTCGGTAGCGCCAGTGCCGGATGCCGCGGTAGCCGTAGATGCGGATCTTCAACGCGCTCCTTTCTTCAGTCAGCCGTGGGCGACGGCGAGGGTGACGAGGAACGCCCCGTCGGCGTCCCAAGCGGGCGTACTGCCAGCCGCCCGGGCAGGTGGCCACGTACTGCCACCTGCCCCGGAACTCGTCGTCGACGACGCGGGCCTTCATACGGGCCCTCCTACGAGATGGATTCGACGCCGCAGGCCACGCCGTCGCGGCGGCATACTCCTTCGCCTGGAGCATGCGGAAGCCGCAGTCCTCGCCCCGCGGGACGGGCTCGACCAGGCCGTGGTGGTTCCCTCGCGAGGGGCTCGGCGACCGGATGATGCTTGCTGCCGCCGCCTCTCAGCTCGGCGATGAACGACGGAAACACGACGACATCCGTGGGCACCCGGATCGTCACCGTCCGGGCCGGCCGGTCGATGCCGAACGGCTGCTTCCCGTCCCGTCCCTTCACCGGCACCAGCGCGGTGCCGTACTTCTCCAGGCCGGACCGTATGAGCGCCATCGTCTTCTCCGCGAGCGGTCGGGTGCGGTCGCCGATCCGAGGCGCTCCCATCGACCAGCCGATGATGTCGGAGGGGGCCCGACCGGAGGGTTCACCTCGACGCCGCAGCGGGGGCAGCAGTACACGGACTTCGGCCGTACTTGCCGACGGTGTTGCCGTTCTTCCACGTCTGCCGGGCGTCGACCAGCCCGCAGTCTGCGCGGACGGCCCGCGGTGACGTCCACCGCTCGATGTCGGGGCAGCGGGGGCCGTTCGGGTGGAACAGGCAGAACCAGCGGTCGCGGCACTGGTCGGCCACCGGCCCGGCCTGCTCGGCAAACGCGGCGCTCAGGAACGTCTCGTAGGAGACGATCTGGCGGCCGACGGCCCCGGAGGCGCCGGTGACCAGGATCGTCTGCACACCGGTACGCCTGTCTGTGTCTGTGTCTGTGCCATGCTCCGCTCGTAGGAGCCTTTGCGGGCAGCTGCGACCCGCAAAGGCGGTGACCTCAGGACGCGGGCAGGGTCGACACGACTTTGCCGGAGGCATCGGCAGCGAGATAGCCGCTGGCCTGGTAGTCGTTGCTGAGGTAGAAGCGCAGTGTCGGACGGTCGTCGTTGAAGGTCCAGCGGTCGACGACGACGTAGCGCATCGTGGGATCGTCCACCTTGAGGTCGCGTTCGCCGCGCTTCATCAGCGCGGGGAGACTGTCCCAGGGCATCGTGGACACGTCGAAGGGCTGCTCGTCGGCGTCGTCGGCACTGATGGTGCCGCCGGGACCGGTCTTCCTGGCCACGCCGGCCCGGTACTCGTACGCGTCGTAGGTCTTCGCGCCGGGCCGGGTCGGGATGTTCGCCAGGGCGTACTCCTCGTAGACCGTCAGGTCCTTGATCGTCGTGGTGCCGCTCGCCCGACGGAACTCCGCGATGACGGCACGGACGTTGGCGGTGGTGAGGAGGCTGCCGCGGACCGCGGGCGCGGGGGCGGAGGCGGACGAAACCGTGCCCGTGCCCGAGCCCTGGCCGGGGGTGCGTACGGCGCCGCTAGGGGAGGCTCCGCCCTTCGCCCCGGAGGTCCCGCCGCTGCCGTTGTCGCCGTCGGGGAACAGATTCACGACGCCGATCACCGCGGCAGCCGCCAGCGCGAGGCCGACGGCGACGCCTGCGGCGGGCTTGCGCGGGCTCGAGGGCGCGGAAGTGGGCAGCGTCGGCGGGCCGAAGCCCGCGCCCGGCGCAGGGGGCGGGCCGTAGGCAGGGTGCGGGTACGGCGCGGGCGCTTGCGCGTACGGGCCGGGGGTGGCAGGGACGGTGACGGGGGCAGAAGGAACAGTGACGGGAGCAGGAGCCACGGCCGCGCCGCCCTCCGCCTCCGCCAACAGCCGGTCCAGAAGCGCCCCGTCCGGCCGCTGCGCCGGATCGCGGACGAGGAGCCGGGTCAGTACGGGACCCAGTGCGCCGGACCGCACCGGCGCGGGGATGGGGTCGTCGAGCACCGCGACCACGGTCGCGAGGCCGGTGGCGCGGCGCAGCGGGTGGTGCCCCTCGGCCGCCACGTACAGGAGCATGCCGAGCGACCACAGGTCGGAGGCCGGGTTGCCCTCCTCGCCGCGGACCCGCTCGGGGGCGATGAACTCCGGCGAGCCGATCAGGTCGCCGGTGGAAGTGAGCCGGGAGGTGGCGCCGTCGAACGCGGCGATGCCGAAATCGGTGAGCACGGCCCCGCCATCGTGGCGGAGCAGGACGTTGGCGGGTTTGACGTCGCGGTGCTGGATGCCGGCGGTGTGCGCGGCGCGCAGAGCGGAGAGGACCTGGCGGCCGAGGGCGAGCACCTCGGGGACGGGCATCGGGCCCGCGGCGAGCCGGTCGTACACGGAGCTGCCCTCGACGAGCTCCATCACGATCCACGGATGCGAGCCGTCCTGCGGCTCGACGATGTGGTGGATCGTCACGACGTGCGGGTTCGACAGCCGGGCCAGGGCGCGGGCTTCGCGGACGGCGCGTTCGCGCAGCTGCGCGGCGAATCCGGGGTTCGCCTCCTCGACGGCGGGGTCGGACGGGCGGACCTCCTTGAGGGCCACGTCGCGGTCGAGGGCGACGTCGCGGGCGCGCCAGACGGTGCCCATGCCGCCGCTGCCGAGTCGGGAGATCAGTCGGAAGCGCCCGTCGACCAGGGGTCTTCGGTCATCATTCGTGCTCATGAGCGGTCATCGTAGGCGGTTTCGGGTGGCAGACCGGAGCGAGCCCGGCCTGTCACCCGGCACGGGCTGCGGCAAGGAGGCTACTGGGCCATCTCGTACGCGCCGGAGAGCACCTCCACGCGCTGCGAACACTCCGTGTCGACGGCCGGGCAGCGGACCGCGCCGAGCGCCCACTGCTGCTGCGCCTCGGTCCCGGAGTCCCTTCCGCGAAGCTCAACGGCGCGCGCGGATTAAGGAGCGTTTCGTCCCGGCAGGGCTGTGTGATAACTCGGGCGACGAAGCCGCTTGGATCAGGTGATCGCGCGTGTGACGATCGGGTCGTGTGGGCCTGTAGGGCCTGCGGTTGCACGCGGGATCCTCCGCAGAGGCGAGGAGGGGTGCCGGGAATGGTCGCGGGGAGCGCTTCCCGGCGATCCTCCCGACCGTCGACCCGGCCGAGATGTACTCCACCTACTACCCGCGCGCCAAC
>NZ_JBIAMM010000017.1:0-12912 GCF_042874095.1 Streptomyces sp. NPDC004266 | reverse complement strand
CCCGACATGGAGGGGGGGGGGGGGGGGGGGGGGGGGGGGGGGGGGGGGGGGCGGGGCCGCGCCCCCCCCCCCCCCCCCCCCCCCCCCCCCCCCCCCCCCCCCCCCCCCCCCCCCCCCCCCCCCCCCCCCCCCCCCCCCCCCCCCCCCCCCCCCAACAGCGCGGCTGCTGCTCAGCAACGGTGGTGAGGCTGCACTGGAGTTGACCGTGGAGCCTTGGGCGGATACGTACCAGCTTCTCCCGATGCAGAGGTGGGTCGTCGTCACCCACTCGCCTGCAGCGGATGGATCATGGTCCGGGACTCTGCGTGGTGACGAGCCGTTCCAGGTCGACCATCGGCCCGAATCGCTCACGGTGTGGGTCAACGGCAACTGTTTCCACCTCGGCGACGCGGAGGGGAACGCGATCGACTCGGCCGACGGGCAGTGCCCTGCTCAGGGCTCTGCCTCCTGACGTGGTGTGCTCGGGAGTCGCGCCGGTTCGGCGGGGGTGGGCTGCGGTGATGTTCTAGAGCAGGTGGATGCCGCCGACGCTGTCGGAGACGCAGGTCACCCAGGGCCTCCTCGGTCGGATCGTCCACGGTACGACCGCCCGCTTCAACTACACGCAGCACCGGCTTCACCGTGCACGTGACTGCACCGACCCACAGGATTCAACTGTCCCGCCGTGCACTTCCGCAACAGGCCCTACGACGGCCGAGAGGTCACCGACCCTGGCAAGCTCGACATCGACCCCATGGTCCCGCTCGCCGAGGCCTGGGGCTCCCAGTAGTCCATGAACGTAGGCCGGCGTGTGCCCTCTCCGGCAGCAGCCTTCGTCGCTTCCGCGTCAGCAGATGAAGTACTCGCTTACGGCGAATCCTCCACAGCGCCTGGACCGGCCGGCGATGTCGGGCCGACCCGCGGGGCCGGGGACCCCGAACGGGGGTGTCGTGACGGACCTACCGGATCCACGGCATGATTTACGCAGGTAGCAGTACGTCGGGGTGGGAAGCGGGGGCTGTTCATGGGCGGGGGCTCGCGCGCGAGGACATCGGGCAGGATCGAACACGGACCGCTGCCGCCGCGTTCAGTCTGGGGGCTGCGATGCCAGTTCTATCTGCAGTGGATCTATCTTCCCGTAGGTCTCGCCGTGGCCGTAGTCGCATCGCTCTTCGCCGGTGGCGGCGGGACGCCGCTGTTCGGCAGCGCACGGAAGGGCGTGCCGAAGGATCCGTACGGTGACAGCGTGCTGCTGTCCCGGCGCCAGTACCAGCTGGAACTGAACGGCACATCCGAGCAGTGGCGGGAGCGTGCAGGCTTCGCCCTGCGGCGAGCCGTCGCACAAGGTTCCCGGGGCTCTGACGAGACGATCTCGCTTCCCGTCAGTGCCTACCGCGGACTGGGGCTTGAGGGCCTCGATGAGCTGGCCGGTGCGCTGGGGCGGCGTCTCGATCGGGAGCATCTGCGGTTCGGGTCGGTGGCCCTCAAGCCGGTGTCTGCGCCTCATTGACGCTCGGCGGAACCAACTGGCCACCCAGAGCCGGTCGTGTGCCGCAAGGTTGTCGGTACAGGGCGTGCGGTCAGAACGTCTCGTAGGCTTCTTCAGCCACGCGGCGGTGCTCGCTTCCAGGCGCGGGGCAACCCGTAGGCGCGCTCCAAGAACGCCCAGTCGACACCGTCCAAGTCGTCGATCACGAACGGCGCGATGCCGGAGGGTGCTGACACGCCCGGCGCACGACGCCATCCCACACCGGGACAGACTCAACGCAGTGACGGCGGAAGCTCGGGAATACCGCACGTCTGGAAGGACGCTCCCTGCCAGCTGGCGCCGGCGCCTGGGATGCCAAGCGCCGCGAGGCGTACGCCGACGACCAGGACGCCGCCATCAGCCTGGTCGCGGTGACGGCGCGCTCGTCGTCACCCCGATCGCGCTCGCCGGCCCCGCAACAGTGGCAGCCGGTACGGCCGCGGCCCCCGCATCCATGACCGGCCGTTCTCCAGACTCGCCCATGCTCGCGTCACCAGTCAGCCGGACCAGGCCAGAACTGCTCCCCGCCGGACCGCTGCGCCCTGGTGGAGATGACGGCCTCTATGGGGACGGTGTTCTCGAAGACGCCGCCCGCGCACCGGACCATGCGCTCGCCCCGCGCAGCTCGTCGAACAGGGCATGAGTACCCCGACGGGCGGCTTCGGCGCTCCTCGCAACCCTGCGGACGTGATCGTCGACGAGATCGTCCGCCACCGCATCATCGCCGAGGCCATCCGCCTTTCCGTATCCGGTCATTCCGGTGAAGAGTTCCCTGCGGGGGCGGGGGCGGGGGCGGGGGCGATGCGGAGGGCGATCATGGCGGTGTCGTCGCGCTGGTCGGAGAGGCCCTGCAGGACGCGCAGGAGGTCGGGCAGGGGCTGGTCGCGGCAGAGAGTGGCCTCGGTGGCGAGCCGGCTCAGCCCGGTGTCGAGGGAGCTTGAGGGCGTCTCGACCAGGCCGTCGGTGTAGAGCAGCAGGGTGTCGCCCGGGTGCAGGACGTGGGTGTGGTCTGTTCGGCCGGGGCCCGGCAGGACGCAGAGGGGGAGGTCGGCCTGCGCATCGAGGTGGTGGGCATCGCCGTTCGCGGGGATGACCAAGGGAGGTGGGTGCCCGGCGTTGGACCAGGTGAACCGCCAGGTTCCGTCGACACGGCGGTGGAGGGTGGCGTGGACAGCGGTGGCGAACGCCGCCGTGGCCAGTCCCTCGGCCGTCTCGTCGAGGCGGGCGAGGGTCTCGGCGGGGGTGGCGTCGGGGCCGCCCGCGTAGGCGAGAGCGCGGAGCATGCTGCGCATCTGGGTCATGGCGGTGGCGGCGGTCAGGTCGTGGCCGGCGACGTCGCCGATGTCGAGGACAAGGGTGTCATCGGGCAGGGTGAAGGCGTCGTACCAGTCGCCGCCGATCTCGCTGTCGGAACCGGCGGGCTGGTAGCGAGCGGCCAGAGTCGCGCCGGGCACGGACGGCGGTTCGGTGAGGTGGGCGCGCTGGAGGCCGAGGGCGATGCGACGGGCCTGCTGGAGGTCGAGGACCTTGCGGATCGGCCGCTGGGCCTGGTGCAGGACCTCTCTGAGCAGGGAGACCTCGCTGGTACCAGGGGTGGGAGTGTCGCCGCTGGTGACGGTGACGGCGTAGCCGAGGGCGATGTCGTCGACGGTGAGCGGGATCAAGGTCATGCTGGTCGCCTTCGCGACGGTCAGCCACCGTTCGGTGACAGCTGGCACCAGGCCGGGCGGGACGGGACCTGCCGGCGCCAGCGGGAAGGTGCGGGGTACGTGCCGGATGAGGAGATCGCGCAGTTCACCCGTGACCGGCAGGCTCTGACCGCGCAGCGCCGGTGGGGCGGGAAGGCCGGGCCGGCTGGCGGCGGCGACCCTGCGTGCGGTGACCTCGGCATGGTCGGGCGGGGGCCAGTCGTCATAGGAGAGCAGCAGGATCACGCAGTAGTCGGCGAGTTCGGGCACGATGACCTGGACGACTTCGGCGAACGCCTCGGGAAGGCTTTCGCCCGAGGCGCTGGCGACCTTCACCAGCAGCCGGTCGCGCAGCTGCCTGTTCCAGGAGTCCTCGACGTCGACGGTGGCGGCGATCCAGTCGGTTTCCGGCTCCCCTGGGTCTACGGGAACAGCCCGGGTCGTCACGTGGCGGAACGTTCCGTCGGCGGCCCGCAGCCGGTAGTCGCTCTGGATGACGCCTGAGGCGTCGGGCGTGGCGCCGCCCTCCCAGTCGGCCTTCAGCCCTTTCCGATCGCGGGGGTGGACATGCAGATACACGCTGTCCAGCCGGCCAGAGGGGCGGGAAGTCCCGGTCAACTGCTCCCAGCCGGGGACGGTTTCCTCGATCGTGCCGTCAGCGTGTTTCACCCACACCATGTGCGCGATGGCCTTCACCAGGGCCTCGTACCGCCGGCCGTCGGCGCTCTCGGTGGTGGTGTCCATCGCCAGGGCCAGGACGCCGGGACCCTCGACGGTGGTGACGGGGGTGCACGTGTACACGAAGTGCTGTGCCTGTTCGCCGGCGTCCGGATCGGTCCGGCGTCTGCCGACTACCTGCCGCGCCCGGCCCGTGGACCTTACCGACTCCAGCACGGACAGGAAGCGGTACGCGTCGGTGTCGAAGAACGCCTCACGGGCCGGCAGTCCCTCCTGCCGCGAGCCGAACAGGCGAGTGAACGCGTTGTTCGTGTACAGCAGCCGGTTGTCGGGCCCGGTGAAGACCGCTGCCGCAGGTACCACACCATCGAACACCCGCGGATCGAGCACCGGCCGGCGGTCCGTTCTTTGGCCGCCCCGGCGTCGGAGGCGGCGTGACGAGCCCGTTTTGCGTCTCATGTTGTCATTTTCCCGGAAAATACCTGCCTAGAGGTTAGGTCGCGGCCGCGTCGCCAGCCGCGTCCAGCGCGGTGGTGGGGCGGATCCCTCGGTAAGAGAGGCGGTGCCATGAACTGGCACAGAGAACCTGTGCAGCGGGTGGGTGATCTTTTGGCGCGGATTGTCGCTGGAATCGATCGTCGGTGGGAGAGGTATGGCAGCGTGCCGTGCTGGGATTCGTGCCTGGCGGCGGCCTTGGAAGTGCTCCCCGGCAGGCCGGCATGGATCTGGGTGTCGGGCAGCGTCCGGCCGATGTTCCGCAGTACTCGACCGACGGGTGAGGCATGCCGTGGATGCAGTCGAACAGATCAAAGAGCAGATCTCCTCGAACACGATCCTGCTGTACATGAAGGGGTCGCCGAACGCTGCGCAGGACACGTCCTCCGCAATGGCGGCGCAGACGGTGATGGCGTGTGGGGAGAAGTTCACCCACGTGGACATTCTTCAGCACCCGGGTATCCGTGCGGCGCTGCCGGGGTACGCGAACTGCTCTGACATCCCGCAGCTGTGGGTGGCGGGTGAGCTGATCGGAGGACCGGACACCGTGCGGGAGATGTACGAAACGGGAGAACTCCCTCCGCTGATCAAGGAGGCGGTGGCGAAGGCGAAGAAGTGAAGCCGCGCCCGGTGTAGTCGCCGAGCGCCGTCATCGCCGGGCCGGACCACGCTTGCGGTCCCCGGCCCGGCCGTCCGGTCGGGCGACGGCCGCACGGAGCCGCGGCCCGCTGAAGACCGAGATTCCCCCTCCAGCTCGCTGCGATCCTCATCTGGGCCCGGCGGTAAAGGGCCGCCAGCAGTCGAGAACCCCACGCGCGTCCGCAGGCGAAGAGCCGGTATCGGCGTGCTCCACGGCGCTGAACGCCATATGCATGGGGAACGGTGTCCTCACCCGGACGTCACGCGGCTAGTCCGTCGTGACGGGCAGGAACGCCCAGGCGTTCTGGAGGTCGAAGTCGGAAGGCGCCAGGACGGGCTCAGGCGGGAAGATCGCCTTCGGCGACACCACCACCTGGAGCTCCTTGTCGGGAACACGGATGAAGAAGGGTACCGGCAGCGGCTGCTGCGGAGCCGGCTCGATCCTCCACTCACGGGTGGGGAAGTCACTCACCGGCCCCAGGATCACCCTCTCGCCTTTCTCCGGCTCCTTGTAACTCAGGGAACGAGAGGGGAAGAGCCGGGCGGGAAACTGGACTGGAGGGAGATGAGGGTGCCGGCGAGGGTGAGGGCGGCGAGGCAGAGGTCGGGGTGCTTGTCGTGGCGGGTGGCGAGGCCGCGCCATGGCTTGAGGCGGTGGAAGCAGCGTTCGACGACGTTGCGGCGCCGGTAGGCGGCCTTGTCGAACCCGCAGGGCCGTTCCCGGCGCCGTCTGCGACCGGCCAGCTGGTCCACCTGTTCGGAGAGGGTGGCCTTGATGCCGCCTGTTCGGAGACGGTGGCCTTGATGCCGCGCCGGTGCAGGTGGGTCCGGAAGGTGCGGGCCGAGTAGCCCTTGTCCGCGGCTACGTGGTCGGGCCGGGTCCGTGGTCTGCCCGGCCCCGGTCCGGGGACGCGGATCAGGCTGATGACGGTCTCGGCCTGGGGGCAGTCGTTGCGGTTTCCGGCGGTGACGAGGAAGGCCAACGGCCGGCCCCGTCCGTCGCAGGCGAGGTGGATCTTGCTGGTCAGCCCGCCTCGGGAGCGTCCGAGTCCGCCAGGGCTTCGTTCGGAGCTCCGCTCAGGGCTCTGTGGGATTGTCGAGGCCGTACAGTGCGAAGTCGCCGTATCCGCCGGTGGAGCCGCCCGGATCTCATGGGTTCTGCCAGGGGCCGCAGGGCTGTCCGCACCGGTACGTTCACGCCGTCTGTGCCTGGGGAGGGGGTCGGTGTGAGCGGTGTGGTGCCGGTGCTGGTGGCGGCGGTGTTGTGGGGCACTGTGGGTCCGGCGCAGATCTGGGCCGGGAGCGGAGCGCATCCGGTGTCGCTGGGGGCGGCCCGGATGCTGGTGGGCGGTCTGCTGCTGACGGTGGTGATGGTGCGGCCGGCCGGGCTGCGCACGCTGCTGCGGCGGGGCGTGCGGCGGTGGGTCGTGGTCAGCGTGCTGGTGACGGCCGCGTTCCAGGTCTGCTTCCTGCAGGCGGTCGAGCGTTCGGGGGCGGCGCTGGCGACGGCGACGGCGTTCGGGACCGTGCCGGTGGTCAGCGGGGTGTGCGGGCTGCTGCTGTCCGGTGAGCGGCTGTCGCGGCGGTGGGTGGCGGGGACGCTGTGCGCGGTCGTCGGGATCGGGTTGCTGCTGCTGCCCGACAGCGAGGGACGGGCGGACGTCCTCGGTGTGGGGTACGGGATGGCGGCGGGTGCCGGCTTCGGCGTCTACATCGCGGCAACCAAGGAGCTGGGTGCGCGAGGGGGCGATCTGGACGCGGCGGCGCCGGTGAGCGTGCTGTGCGCCGGGCTGGTGGTCTCGCCGTCCCTCCTGGTCGCTCCGGAGGGTGTGTTCACGGTGCGCGGGGCGGCGCTGGTGGGGTGGCTGGCGCTGGGGACGACGGCCCTGGGGTATCTGCTGTTCACGCGGGGCGTGGGTCGACTCAGCGCCGCCACGGTCGGGACGCTGAGCCTGACCGAACCACTGGTGGCCACCGTGCTCGGGGTGGTGCTGCTCGGCGAGCGGCCGGGGCCGCTCGCCGTCGTGGGCGGCGTGCTGCTGCTGGGCGGACTGGTGGCCGTCTCGGTGCCGGGGCGGCGGCGGGCGGCGGCCCGGCGGCCTCGGCCCGAGCCGGTGGGGCGGTGAGGCCGGGCGGCTTACCGGTCCTGGTAGCTGCTCATGTTCGCGCGTACGTGGTCGGAGAAGAACCGCGGGCCGATCGCGTCGGCGCGGGCCATGCCCTCCGGGGTGAGCAACAGGACCGTGCCGGCGGCCCGGACCCAGTTGCGGGCCAGGAGGGTGTCGAGCTGGGCGGCGAAGTCGGTCTCGAAGCGGGTGCCGAAGTGGCGCTCGTAGCGGACGACGTCGAGTCCGGACGATTCGAGCAGGTGCTGGAGGACGTACATCCGGCGCCGTTCGTCGTCGTTCATGGCGAAGGCCCACTGGGCGCGGCGGAAGCGCTCGCTCGGGGTCGCGATGTAGTCGTCGATGATGCGGCGCACCTCGGGGACGGCGACGGCGTAGTCGGTGGTGTAGTGCAGGTCGGTGGTGAAGGAGCGGGCACCGACACCGAGGCCGACCATGCCCGCCTGTTGGTTGTACTCGTTGATGCTGTTGCCCTCGTTGTCCTCGGTGGCGGCGCTGCCGAGGCGTCGGAAGACCCGCATGGACGTCTGCTCGTATCCGGCCGACAGGAGGTGGTCGCGGCCGAAGCGGTAGAGGCGCAGTCGCTGGTCGTCCCATTCGGCGGGGCTGGTGGCGTGCCGGGAGCTGAGACCGGTCAGCGGGCGGACGTAGAGGGGGTAGAGGTAGATCTCCTCGGGTTCCCAGGCGAGGGCGGCGTCGAGGGAGATCTGGAAGGTGCGTTCGGTCTGGCCGTCGATGCCGTAGATGAGGTCGATGTTCAGGATGGGGAACCGGGCGTCGCGCAGGCGGGCGAGGGCGGATTCGACTTCCTGGCGCTTCTGCGGGCGGACGGCGGCGCGGACTTCGTCGTCGAGGAAGCTCTGCACGCCGATGCTCAGCCGGCTGGCGCCGCGTTCGGCGAGGACGGACAGCCGGTCGGCGGTGGCGGTGGCGGGCGAGGTCTCGACCGACCAGGAGGCCGCCCGCAGGTCGGCGCCCATGATGTTCTCGGAGATGTCGCAGAGCCGGGTGAGTTCGTCGGCCGTGAGGTAGGTCGGGGTGCCGCCGCCGAAGGCGGCGAGGGTGAAGAGTAACGGCTTGCCCTGGGCGTCGAGGGCTTCTCTGGTGACGCGGGCCTGGCGTTCGAGGGTGTCCAGGAAGGCGGTGGTGATCTCCTCGGGGGCGCCGGTGCGGGTGAAGAGGTTGCAGAACCCGCATCTCATCTCGCAGAAGGGGACGTGGGCGTAGAGGGAGAGGTTGTCGAGCCGTTCTCCGGACCACAGGTCGCTCAGGAGCGGGCCCTCGTCCAGGAGGCGGTAGGCCTTCTGGTGCGGATAGGCGTAGACGTACTGCTGGTAGGGGGTTTCAGCCTCGGCGGGTGCTGCTGCGGGAAGGGAGGGCGACGGAAGCATGACGGACTTGCCCATGGGCGATGTGCCTCGCTTTCTGAGGGGTCGTCACGGCGGGTGACAGTTCGGCACCTTAGAGCGGCCGAGGAGGTGATATCTGTAGTGTGATCACCAAAAGATGTGTTTCTCTCCCTAGAGGTTCGTCCGCACTTTTGGCGAAGGGAGCACTTTCTCCCGAATTGCCGCCCCCGGCACGGGCGACGGGCGATCCGGACCGTCCGATACGCCTGACGGAGCAGGCGCCCATGGGGTTGTGTGTCCGCCATGAAGCGACTTCTCATCGCCGCGGGAGGCGGCGGCGACGCCATCACGGCGGCCATGGTGCACGCCGCCCTGCACGGCCCGCGCACTCCGGCTCTGGTGCTCACCTACGCGTGGGAACGGCTCGTCGTCGACCCCGTGCCCGGGCCGCGCGGCATCCCGGACTTCACCGCCCTCGACCGCCCCGCGCCCCATCTGGCCCTCGTCACCCCCCGGACCGCGCCCAGGGCTCCGGCCGGTTCGCTGCTGCCCCGGCTGGCCGGCGGGTTACGGCCCGCGCTGGGGCTGCTCGACCCGTACGACGGAACGGTCGGCCTCACCCGGCAGATCGAGGCGGCGGCCCGCTGGTGCGGCGCCGACCGGGTCGATCTCGTGGACGTGGGCGGCGACATCGTCGCGCGCGGTGACGAACCGACGCTGCGCAGCCCACTCGGCGACGCGCTGGCCCTGGCCGCCTGCGCCGCGACGGGCCTCCCGACCACCGTGTACGTCGCCGGGCCCGGCCTGGACAACGAGGTGCCACGGGCCGTCCTGGCGCCCCGCCTCGGTGACCCGGCCTTCGCCCTCGCGCCCGAGGACACCGACGACGTGCTGCCCGTCTTCGACTGGCACCCCTCCGAGGCCGGCGCGATGCTCGTCGCGGCGGCCCGTGGCGTCCGAGGCGTCTGCGGCACCCGCGACGCCCCCGCCCCCGTCGTCCTGGACGACTCCTCGCACCTCGTGCACCGGCTCACCGGCGAGGACGCGCTCCGGCTCAGCCCGCTCGCACGGGCCCTCGCCTCGTGCCCCAGCCTGGAGGCCGCCGAGAAGGTGTCGCACGCCGTCTGCGGCTTCTCCGAGATAGCCCGGGAGCGACAGCGCGCCGCCCTCCTCCCGGCTCCGCCCGCCCCGCGTCCTCCCGCGGAACCCGAAGCCGTCCTGGGCCGGTACCTCGCCTTCGAGCGCGCCCGTCGCGCCGAGGGCCTCGCCTACGTCACGACCCGCAGGATCATCGAGGAACTCGCCCTCACGCCGGCGGAATCCGACGCCCTGCACCGTTCCCTGGCCACGGGGTCGCCGGCCCGGCGTGCGTCACCGCTGTGGCGGCTGACGACGGCCTGAAGCGAACCGCGGCGAGCGGGTGACGGCCTCGGCGTCCCGGTCCGCCTCCACGGCACACCTCTCCGTTCGGGGAGTACGACAAGCCTCGCGAGATCCCGACAAGGCGGCCTGACGAGCTCGTGCACGGCAGGCGGTGAGACGTCGAGGACTTCGGTGGGACCGGTGCTCACCCCTGTCGTCGCGGGTCCGGCTCTGCGGTCTGCTGGTGGGAGAGCGGGCCGGCGACGGCCTGAACGGTGTCGCTGATGTGCTCGCGGCGGCCGAGGCGGCGCGTCAGTGCACGCCAGTTCTTCAGATGGGCGATGTCGTGCTCGACCCGGATGCGGCGTGAGGAATGCGCCTTGCGCTATCGCTCGTACATATCCTCGTACCCGTCGGGGGCGTTCTTCTTGAACTTGTGGTGCGGTGGCGCCACCCTGCGTCCGCCGGTCTGGGCGCCGAGGCCCTGGTAGCCGGCATCGGCAAGGATCTCGACCGCGGGCCCGGCGGCCAGGAGCTTGACCAGCCCTGACTGACGGGCGTGGGTGATGTCCGCGCAGCTTCCGGGCTCGGTCGGGCTGCACCACAGCACGCGGCCCTCGCCGCCCCGTGATCACCATGGATTCGACGGCGTTCTGCTGGTTCTTGCCGGGGATGCGCCTGTCCCGGTCCTTGCGTCCGGCGGCGGGCCGCCGGACCCGGATCTCCGTGCCGTCGATTGAGCACTGCAGGAGATGCGTTCCCTGCCACCCGGCCATGATCAACCATCCAGAGCTCGACGTCCTACCGCCTACCGTGCACGAGCTCGTCAGCCAGGGTGGACGGCACGGACGCCAGCCCCTGTTCTCGACGGTGTGTTTTGGCCCCGCTGGAACGGTTCCTGCTGGCCCCACTTTTGGGCCGTGTGGGTGATGAGTCAGGGTGGTGTCGCAGAGGAACGGTCTGGAGTGGCCCACCCCTGTGTCCGGGTGACGTTTCGCCGGTGCCTTGGGGGCGCAGGCGATCAGGGGCTCAGATTGCTTCCAGCGCTGTGTGCTCGGCGTGGCGCAGCCAGTCGAGGTACCACTGTGCGAAGGTCACCGGCTTTCCGTCGCGGCCAAGGAGCGGTGCGAGGTCGACGTCGTCCACCCGGCAGTCCGACCAGATCGTGCCGCGGTGGCGGCCGCTGGTGATCAGCCACTCCCGCTGGGCGCACCCCAGGTGGCAGATCACGATCGCACCGACGGTGCGCTCGGGGGCGAACATGACGGCGTCCCACCGTTCGTCCCATGCCTCGATGGCGTCGTCGAACTCCTCGATCTCGTCGAAGTCCTCTTCCTCGGGGCGTTCAGCAAGGAGCGCGTCGACGATCTCGGGGTCCAGGCGCTGCCCGGGAAACGGCTCGGCAAGCCGGGAGAGGTCCGCCATGTCCGCGCCGTCACCCTCCCATCTCCAACGGCCTTGCACTCGTCGCACCGGGAACATGCCATGGGCGGGACCAGCACCACCCGCGCCGACGCGCAGGAGGAAGGTCCGGAATTCCTCCGGCAGCGTCACCTTCATCTGTGCCTCGAGCTCTGCGAGCTCGGCATGGCTGAGCGGCTGCTCCAGAACCCATCGGTGCCCCCGGGCCCCGAACACTTCGTCGCTCGCGGGGGATGCCCCCAGAGCCTCAACCCGTTGACGGACGCCCGCCCACTGCTGATCAGCCATGAGCAAAAGATAGGTGCCGCCACCGACATCGACATCGACGGGGCCTCGTGGAAGTCAGGTGCGGCCGGTTCGAACCGTTCCTCCTCGGGGCCAGACGAAGCCGCCACGGCGGGGCCGAAGAAGACCGTCCTGGACAGGCGCCGGACCGTCAGGAATGAGCGCGAGGGGTGAGGGTAGGCGACGCCGTGGAGTGCGTGGAACCTCTCCTTCGACCGGCGGCCCGTGGCCTTCCCCCCGCCGCGTGCTGATGGCCGTGCAACAGCCCCGTCCGGGTCTTTCCGGGTGGGGCTGTTGCTTGTGCGCTCCCGGGCGCCGCGCGGCAGGTCGCAGCGGCGTTTTCCCATCGCCATTCGCCGCTGGCCGGGGTGGAGTGAGTGATGCGCGAGACGTACGAGGCGGCGGGCCGACGCCGGGCCCGGCCGCTGGTCCCGGATCACGGTGGAGGCCGCCGGCCCGGAGGCCGTCCGCGCCGCGCTGCGCGGACCGGCCGGAGCCTCCTGGGTGGCGGACCGGCTCACCGAGGCACTGGGGGAGCCCCGGCGCTTCCGCCCGCCCGTGCCCCTCTCAGCGGTCGGCCACCTCGTCCGCTCCGGCCTGCTGACCTACCTCGGCGGCGAACCCGCCTACCCCGACGTCACCCAGACCAAGGTCGCCGTCCGCGCCCGCCGCCGGGACCTGCCCGCCCTCCTCGACCGCCACGTCCCCGACCAGGCCGCCCGCCGCCTCGGGGTGCGCCGCGTCGACTTCGACCAGATCGTCCGCCTGGGCTGGATCACCCTCACCGGCACCGTGGACATCGACTACAAGCACCACGGCGGCATCACCACCATCCCCCTGTACTCCGCCGAGGACATCGCCCTCCTGCCCACCGTCCGGCCGGCCGTCGACTGGCACGCCCTGCGCACCCTCGCCCCGGGCCGCTGCTCCCCGCTCCGGACCCTCGCCCTCCCCGTACCGCAGGACGAGGAGCGGGTACTCCTGGCGGAAGTCGGAAGGATCGCCGGTGTCGGCCGGGCCGCCGTGGTGGACTGGCGCCGCCGACACCCCGACTTCCCCGCCCCCGCAGCCGGTACCGCGGTGCATCCCGAGTTCGACCGCCGCGCGGTCCCGCTTGTGTGCCATCCGCTGGTGCAAGGTCCTGCTGTCGTCGGTTTGCCCGGTGGTCAAGGACGACGTCTGGCGCGGGGGTGTGGGTTGTTCCGGCGGTCCGTGGCGTTGTGCCGATTCAGCCGTTGGCGGGTCTGAGGAAGTCGGTGCCGGCGTCGCCCTGACCACCGAACTCGGCCGGGGGCTCGGAGGTCGGGGGCTGTACGACCCGCGCCTTTCCGTCGCCGGCTGACCGGAACGGAGCATGGGAG
>NZ_JBIAMM010000016.1:104822-225953 GCF_042874095.1 Streptomyces sp. NPDC004266 | reverse complement strand
ACCGGCAGGGAGCCCAGCTTGTTGACGGCCGGGATCAGCGAGGAGGAGCAGCAGGCGCGGGCGACCTCCTCGATCACGATCACGGTGGCCAGGGCGTCGGCGCCGGCGCCGCCGTAGCTCTCGGGCACGTGCACGGCGTGCAGGTCGTTGGCGACCAGCGCGTCCAGGGCCTCCTGCGGGAAGCGGCCCTCCTCGTCCACCGCCGCCGCGAACGGAGCGATCTTCGCCTCCGCGAGGGCACGCACCGACTCACGGAGCATGTCGTGCTCCTCCGAGGGCCGATACAGGTCGAAATCAGTCGAACCCGCCACGCTCATTCACTCCCACGCTTGCTAACTACCGTTAAGTAACCCAAATGGTAGGGCGTGACCGGGCCCCGGACCAGCGCCCGACTATGCTCGGGCAGGCATTCCGCCCGACGTTCCCTGGAGTCCCGCATGGCCCTCAAGATCACCGTGATCGGCACCGGCTACCTCGGCGCCACCCACGCCGCGGCCATGGCGGAGCTGGGCTTCGAGGTGCTCGGCCTGGACGTCGTCCCCGAGAAGATCGAGATGCTGTCCGCCGGACGCGTCCCCATGTACGAGCCGGGCCTGGAGGAGCTGCTCGCGAAGCACGTGGCCGGCATCGAGGGGTCGAGCGGCCGGCTGCGCTTCACCACCTCCTGGGAGGAGGTCGGCGCCTTCGGCGACGTGCACTTCGTCTGCGTGAACACCCCGCAGAAGCACGGCGAGTACGCCTGCGACATGAGCTACGTGGACGCCGCCTTCGCCTCCCTCGCCGGGGTCGCCCGCGCCGGGTCCCTGGTCGTCGGCAAGTCGACCGTGCCGGTCGGCTCCGCCGAGCGGCTCGCGGGGCTCCTCCCCGAGGGCGTCGACCTCGCCTGGAACCCCGAGTTCCTGCGGGAGGGCTTCGCCGTCCAGGACACCCTGCACCCCGACCGGATCGTGGTCGGCCTGCGCGGCTCCGGCGAGCGGGCCGAGAAGACGCTCCGCGAGGTGTACGCGGTGCCCGTCGGCGACGGCTCGCCGTTCGTGGTGACCGACTTCCCGACGGCCGAGCTCGTGAAGACGGCCGCCAACTCCTTCCTGGCCACGAAGATCTCCTTCATCAACGCGATGGCGGAGGTCTGCGAGGCCGCCGGCGGCGACGTCGCCAAGCTCGCGGAGGCCATCGGCCACGACGACCGGATCGGCGCCAAGTTCCTGCGCGCCGGCATCGGCTTCGGCGGCGGCTGCCTCCCGAAGGACATCCGGGCCTTCATGGCCCGCGCGGGCGAGCTGGGCGCCGACCAGGCCCTGACCTTCCTCCGCGAGATCGACTCGATCAACATGCGGCGGCGCGGCCAGATGGTCGAGATGGCCCGCGAGGCCCTGGGCGGGTCCACCTTCCTGGGCCGCCGGGTCGCCGTCCTCGGCGCCACCTTCAAGCCGGACTCGGACGACGTCCGCGACTCCCCCGCCCTGAACGTGGCCGGCCAGATACACCTCCAGGGCGGCCAGGTGACCGTCTACGACCCGAAGGGCATGGAGAACGCCCGCAAGGTCTTCCCGACCCTCGGCTACGCCTCCTCCGCCCTGGAGGCGGTGCGCGGGGCGGACGTGGTGCTGCACCTGACCGAGTGGCGCGAGTTCCGCGAGCTCGACCCGGCGGAGCTGGCCGAGGCCGCCTCGACGCGGGTGGTCCTCGACGGCCGCAACGCCCTCGACGGGGAGCGGTGGCGGGCGGCCGGCTGGACGTACCGGGCGATGGGCCGCCCGACGGCCTGACGGACGGGACGGGGAGAGGGGCGCACCGCCGGGCGGTGCGCCCCTTTTCCGTACGCCCCAGGCCGCGTACGCCTCGGGCTCCCGTACGCCTCAGGCCGCGGCCCGCCGGATCCGGTTGGACCGGGAGAGGAACTCCGTCTCCCGCAGCACCCGGGCGGCGTTGGCGTGGGCGAGGCCGACCAGTTCCTGCGCGCTCCAGCCCCGGCGGAGCAGCTCGGCGAAGAGCGGTGCGTAGCCGACGGCCGGGGCGGTGGTGCCGGAGACGCCGACGCACTGCGGGCCCGCCCCCGCCCGTACCCGGTCGAGGGCGTCCGCGGCGGCGGCCGGGTCCTCGGCGACGGTGACCATGAGGACGGCGCCGTTCCCGCCGAGGAGGCGCAGGACCTCGTCCGGGAGGGCCTCCGGGGCCGCCCTGGTCAGCAGGGCGGGGGCCCGGGTGACCGCGAGGGCGCTGCGGATCGTGTCCGGGTCGGCGCCGGAGAGGTCCACGGCCAGGCCGATGCGGTTCATCTCCCGTACGGCGTCGCGGGCGAAGCGGTCGAAGCAGATGAGGTTCACGGCCCGTACGCCCAGGGCGTGGTAGGCCCGCAGGGTGGCGGCCGAGCCGCCGAGCGCCGCCCAGCCGACCGGGCCGAGCAGGGCGGCGACGCGGCCGCAGTTGCGGGCGTCGGCCAGCTCGGAGGAGGTGTACGCGAGGCGCAGGTCCTCGGGGCAGGCGGCGACGAGGGCGCGGACGGAGTCGATCCGCCGCAGGGTCCCGACGACGCCCTCCTCCGCCTCGACGTGCAGGGACCAGAACTGGGCCCCGGCCTCTCGGGCGCGGACGGGCGGCAGGTCCTCCGGGTCGAGGGACTCGGGGAGTTCGGTGTGCCCCTCGGTGACGGGCTGGGCGGCCAGGAGGGCGCGGGCCCGGGCCGTCTCGTCGAGCGGCGGGGAGGGGTCCGGGGGCGTGGGCACGCCGACGGCGGGAGGGACGGTGGAGAGGGAGGGATGGTCGTCTAGCAGTTCCGCCATGGTGTGACTCCGGACTCGGCGATGCAGTACCGCCCCGCCGAGCGCGGCGGGGCGGTACCGTCCACCGTGCCACCGGCCCCCTCGGGGGGCTCGGTGGGCTGGACCGTCCGGGTGAGGACCGTCGGGGCCTGTCCGCCGGATCCGGACCCGGCCTAGGGGGCGTCGAGCACGTCGATCGTCGCGTTCGACGGGGCCGTGCGGGCCTTCAGGTCGCGGGAGACCGCTTCCGCGTCCCTCAGGGCGCGGACCGCGTTGGACCAGGTCAGCTTGGCCAGGTCCGGGCGGGACCAGCCGCGGTGCAGGAGCTCCGCGATCAGGTTCGGGTAGCCGGCGACGTCGTCCAGACCGGCCGGGGTGAAGGCCGTGCCGTCGTAGTCGCCGCCGATGCCGATGTGGTCGATGCCGGCGGCCTCGCGCATGTGGTCGAGGTGGTCGGCGACCGTGGCGGCGGTGGCGATCGGACGGGGGTGGGCCTCCTCGAAGGCGCGGTGCAGCCTCATCGCCTCGGCGGTGGTGTCGAGGTGGTCGAAGCCGTGCGCCCTGAGGTTGTCGTCCGCCCGGGCGGTCCACTCCACGGCCGCGGGGAGGATGAACTTGGGCACGAAGGTGGCCATCGCGACGCCGCCGTTCGCGGGCAGCCGCTCCAGGACGTCGTCCGGGACGTTCCGCGGGTGGTCGCAGACCGCGCGGGACGAGGAGTGCGAGAAGATCACCGGCGCCGCCGTGGCGTCGAGCGCGTCCCGCATCGTCGTCGCGGCGACGTGCGAGAGGTCGACGAGCATGCCGGAGCGGTTCATCTCGCGGACGACCTGCCGGCCGAAGGCGGAGAGCCCGCCGACGCCGGGCTCGTCGGTCGCCGAGTCCGCCCAGTCGTTGTTGTCGTTGTGCGTGAGCGTCATGTAGCGCACGCCGAGGGCGTGCAGCGCGCGCAGGGTGGCGAGGGAGTTGTTGATCGAGTGGCCGCCCTCGGCGCCCTTGAGGGAGGCGATGCGGCCCTGCCGCCGGGCCGTCTCCATGTCGTCCGCCGTGAGGGCGGGGGCGAGGTCGGCGGCGTACCGGTCGAGGAGCTGGTCGACGACGTCGATCTGCTCCAGGGTCGCGCTGACCGCGTCGTCCCCGGCCAGCCGGCAGGGCACGTACACCGACCAGAACTGGGCGCCGACACCGCCGGCCCGGAGCCGGGCGAGGTCGGTGTGGAGCGCGCCGGACTGGTCCGCGCCGATGTCCATCCGGTCCAGGTCGTAGCGCACGTGCTCGCGCAGCGCCCACGGGAGGTCGTTGTGGCCGTCGACGACGGGGTGGCCCGCGAGCAGCTCGCGGGCCTCCTCCAGACGGTCGGCCGCGCTCACCTGGCGAAGCCGAAGGACTCTGCGCCCTCGACCTTGGCCCGCAGGCGCTTGCCCTTCTCGGTGGCCTGGCCGTTGAGCTCCTGCTGGAACTCGGTCATCCGGGCGAGCAGCTCGGGGTCGTGCGCGGCGAGCATCCGGGCCGCGAGCAGGCCCGCGTTGCGCGCCCCGGCGACGGAGACCGTGGCGACGGGGACGCCGGCCGGCATCTGCACGATGGAGAGCAGCGAGTCCATGCCGTCGAGGTACTTCAGCGGCACCGGCACGCCGATGACGGGCAGCGGGGTGACGGAGGCGAGCATGCCCGGGAGGTGGGCGGCGCCGCCGGCGCCCGCGATGATCGCCTTGAGCCCGCGGCCCGCGGCCTCCTCGCCGTACGCGATCATCTCGCGCGGCATCCGGTGCGCGGAGACGACGTCGACCTCGTACGGGATCTCGAACTCGTCCAGGGCCTGCGCCGCGGCCTCCATCACGGGCCAGTCGGAGTCGGACCCCATGACGATGCCAATGAGCGGATTACTCAACGATCGTTCCTCGCAGATAGCCGGCGGCGTGACGGGCGCGCTCCAGCACGTCGTCGAGGTCGTCGCCGTAGGTGTTGACGTGGCCCACCTTGCGACCGGGCTTCACGTCCTTGCCGTACATGTGGATCTTGAGCTGCGGGTCCCTGGCCATGCAGTGCAGGTACGCGGAGTACATGTCCGGGTAGTCGCCGCCCAGGACATTGCACATCACGGTCCACGGCGCGCGGGGGCGCGGATCGCCGAGGGGCAGGTCGAGAACCGCCCGGACGTGGTTGGCGAACTGCGAGGTGATCGCCCCGTCCTGGGTCCAGTGGCCGGAGTTGTGCGGGCGCATCGCCAGTTCGTTGACGAGGATGCGGCCGTCCCGGGTCTGGAACAGCTCGACGGCGAGGTGGCCGACGACGCCCAGCTCCTTGGCGATCCGGAGGGCCAGCTCCTGCGCCTGCCCCGCGAGCTCCTCGTCGAGACCGGGCGCGGGCGCGATGACCGTGTCGCAGACGCCGTCGACCTGGCGGGACTCGACGACGGGGTAGGCGACGGCCTGGCCGTGCGGGGAGCGGACGATGTTCGCCGCGAGCTCGCGGACGAAGTCGACCTTCTCCTCGGCGAGGACCGGGACCCCGGCGCGGAAGGGGTCGTGGGCGTCCTCGGGCGTGCGGACGAACCAGACGCCCTTGCCGTCGTAGCCGCCGCGCACGGTCTTCAGGATGATCGGGAAGCCGCCGACCTCGGCCGCGAAGGCCGCGGCGTCGGCCGGATCGGCGACGATGCGGTGCCGGGGGCTGGGCGCGCCGATCTCGTCGAGCTTCGCGCGCATCACCCCCTTGTCCTGCGCGTGCACGAGGGCCTCGCGGCCGGGGCGGATGACGACGCCGTCCGCCTCCAGGGCCGCCAGGTGCTCCGCGGGCACGTGCTCGTGATCGAAGGTGATCACGTCGCAGCCGCGCGCGAAGTCACGCAGCGTGTCCAGGTCGCGGTAGTCGCCGAGGACGACCTCGCTCACCACCTGGGCCGCGGAGTCCTGCGGGGTGTCGCTGAGGAGCTTGAACTTGATGCCGAGGGGGATACCCGCCTCGTGGGTCATACGGGCGAGCTGCCCGCCTCCGACCATGCCTACTACGGGGAACGTCACCCTCTTAGGGTATCCGCACCATCGGGGAACACTCGTCCGGCTGTGCTTTGGCACAAGCTCCAGGTGGGTAGGACCCGCCCGGGAAACGGGTCGTCCACGGGTTTGCGAGGTACACGGGCGGGTGACAGGGGCCCTGGTTAGCATGGATGGGTTGACGTCGCCCGGACGTCATCCGGACGGACGGACACAGCGATCACCATGAGTGAACCCGGCGCACTGCGTATGCGACTCGAGGGGCTCGTCCGCGAGGTCGCCAAGTTCGGTGCCGTGGGGGCCGTCGGGGTCCTGGTCGACCTCGGCGTGTTCAACCTCGTCCGTCACTTCTCGGAGCTGCCGGTCGTACGGGCGAGCATCATCGCCACCGTGGTGGCGATCGTGTTCAACTACCTCGGCTTCCGGTACTTCACCTACCGGGACCGGGACAAGAGCAGCCGCACCAAGGAACTGGTGCTCTTCCTCCTCTTCAGCCTGGTCGGCCTGGTGATCCAGAACGGCCTGCTGTACGCGGCGACGTACGGCTTCGGCTGGGACACCCCGCTGCAGAGCAACTTCTTCAAGTTCTTCGGCATCGGCGTCGCGACCCTGTTCCGCTTCTGGTCGTACCGCACGTGGGTGTTCCGCGCGCTGCCGGCGAAGGAGGCCGTGCAGACCGCGGAATCGTTCCTGGAGAAGACCCCCCGGCAGGCGGTCCGCCGCCAGCCCGACCACGTCTGACCCGCCCTTCCCCCGAGGAATCCGCCGGCCGGGGCGCTACCGCACGGGGCGCTCCCGCGGCTCCGTCGCGACGCTCCTGACCTCGCGGCTCAGGAAGAGCGCGAAGACCGGCGGCTGCTGCTGGAGCAGCTCCAGCCGGCCGCCGTCCGCCTCCGCCAGGTCCCGGGCCACCGCCAGGCCGATCCCCGTCGAGCTGCGCCCGCTCACCGCCCGTTCGAAGATCCGCGCGCCGAGGTCGGCGGGGACGCCCGGGCCCTCGTCGGTGACCTCGATCACCGACTGGTTGCCGGTGACGCGGGTGCGCAGGGCGACCGTGCCGCCGCCGTGCATGAGCGAGTTCTCGATCAGGGCGGCGAGGACCTGGGCGACCGCGCCCGGGGTGCCGACCGCCCGCATGCCCTGCTTGCCGGAGTGCACGATGGCCCGCCCCGCGCTGCGGTAGGCGGGGCGCCACTCCTCGATCTGCTGCTTGATGACCTCGTCCAGGTCGAAGGCGACGGCGGAGCCGGTGCGGGGGTCCCGCGCGTTCGTCAGGAGCCGCTCGACGACGTCGGTGAGCCGCTCGACCTGGGTGAGCGCGATCGTCGCCTCCTCCTTGACCGTGTCCAGCTCCTCGGCGAGGGCGACCTCCTCCAGGCGCATGGAGAGCGCGGTGAGGGGCGTACGGAGCTGGTGGGAGGCGTCGGCGGCGAGCCGGCGCTCGGCGGTGAGCATCCGGGCGATGCGCTCGGCGGAGGCGTCGAGGACGTCCGCGACCCGGTCCAGCTCGGGCACCCCGTACCGCTTGTGCCGGGGCCGCGGGTCGCCGGAGCCGAGCCGCTCGGCGGTCTCGGCGAGGTCCGTGAGCGGGGACGCCAGCTTGTTCGCCTGCCGCACGGCGAGGAGGACGGCGGCGACGACCGCGAGCAGGGCCACCGCGCCGATGATCAGCAGGGTGCGGCCGACCTCGGCGGTCACCGCGGAGCGGGACTCCTCGACGACCACGGTCTCGCCGCGCTCGCCGCGGGCGGTGCCCCGGATGACCTCGCCGTCGGGGCGGTCGCCGATCTCGATGGCGTCGCGGCCGGGGATGCTGATCCGGGCGTACCGCTTGGCGCCGCCCTGCTCGGCGAGGATGTCCGGGTTGACCGGCTCGCCGCCGATGAGCCGGCCGTCGACGATGGAGACGAGCCTCAGCGCCTCCGAGTCCACGCTCTCCTGGGCGCTGCTGGAGATCGTGCGGGTCTCGACGGCGACCAGGGAGACGCCGAAGACGGCGATGACGACGAGGACGACGGCGAGCGTGGAGTTGATCAGGCGGCGACGCATGGCTTAAGGGTGGCTCGGCTCATCTCGGGCAGGGCGGAACGGCGGCTCAGCTCTTCTCGAAGCGGAAGCCGACTCCTCGGACGGTCGCGATGTAGCGGGGGTTCGCCGCGTCGTCGCCGAGCTTCTTGCGCAGCCAGGAGATGTGCATGTCGAGGGTCTTGGTGGAGGACCACCAGGTGGTGTCCCAGACCTCGCGCATCAGCTGGTCGCGGGTGACGACCCGGCCGGCGTCCCGGACCAGGACGCGGAGGAGGTCGAACTCCTTCGCGGTGAGCTGGAGCTCCTCGTCGCCCATCCAGGCGCGGTGCGACTCGACGTCGATCCGGACGCCGTGGGTCGCGGGGGCGACGGCGGGCTCGGTGGAGCCGCGCCGGAGCAGGGCCCGGACGCGGGCGAGGAGCTCGGCGAGCCGGAAGGGCTTGGTGACGTAGTCGTCGGCGCCCGCGTCGAGCCCGACGACGGTGTCGACCTCGTCCGCGCGGGCGGTGAGGACCAGGATCGGGACCGTGTGGCCCTCGGCGCGCAGCCGTCGGGCGACCTCCAGGCCGTCCATGCCGGGCAGGCCCAGGTCGAGCACGACCAGGTCGACCCCGCCCTGGAGGCCGGCGTCGAGGGCGGTCGGGCCGTCCTCGCGGACCTCGACCTCGTACCCCTCTCTCCGCAGGGCGCGGGCCAGCGGTTCCGAGATGGATGCGTCGTCCTCGGCGAGCAGTACACGGGTCATGGGGTGATGGTAGTCCGCACGGCGCCCGGGCCGGGGCGGGATCCGCAGGGCCCGAATGACCCCTGGGGATCTTGTGGGCATCCAGCAGATGACCTTCGAATGATCGCGTACGGTTCCTTCGTTTCCTGTGATCCATCTCTCAAGTCCTTCCATATCCGGCACTGTCGTGTCGTATGGTGGCGAGACGTCAGTAGCGGTAATCGGGGACCTTTGGCCTGCTTCACGGGGCAAGGTCCTCTTTCTGCGTAGGGTCGGCTCGGCCGAACCTCGAGACGGTGAACGACCTGTGGGCCGGGTCCCTGGACGCGTAAACGCGTCTCCCGGGGCGTGGATCCCGGCGGAGTCACACGACCCCGCCGGTGCCGGCCTCCCCCACCGGGCGCATCACGCTCACAAGGCGTGCGTCCCGACAGAGCAAGGATCGACATGGCGTCCAGCCTGACGACGACTTCGACCGGAACCCCTGGTTCCGAGAAGACGTTCTTCGGCCACCCTCGTGGTCTGGCCACCCTCTTCATGACCGAGATGTGGGAGCGTTTCTCCTACTACGGCATGCGGGCCCTGCTGGTTCTGTACCTGGTCTCCGGCGGCGCGGACGCGGCGACCGGCAGCCAGGGTGGCGGCCTCGCCATGACGGCGGCCACGGCGACGGCCATCTACTCGGTGTACGTCTCGATGGTCTACCTGATGGCCATGCCCGGCGGCTGGTTCGGCGACCGTGTCTGGGGCGCCCGCAAGACCGTCACCATCGCCGGTTTCGTGATCATGGCCGGTCACGCCTCGCTGGCCATCCCCGGTCAGGCGATGTTCTTCGTCGGCCTGGCTCTGGTCGCCGCCGGCTCCGGTCTGCTCAAGGCCAACATCTCCACGATGGTCGGCCACCTCTACGACGGCCCGGACGACCCGCGCCGTGACGGTGGCTTCACGCTCTTCTACGTCGGCATCAACCTCGGCGCCTTCCTCGCCCCGCTGGTCATCGGCACCGTCGGCGAGAGCTACAACTGGCACCTGGGCTTCCTGCTCGCGGCCATCGGCATGGCCATCGGTCTGGGCCAGTTCCTGTTCGGCACCCGCCACCTGAGCGAGAAGAGCAGCGTGGTCCCGAACCCGCTCTCCGCCGCCGAGCGCAAGTCCGTCATCGTCAAGGTCTGCGCCGCGATCGTCGTCGCCGCCGTCTTCTACGGCATCGTCGTCGCCGCCGGCATGTACACCCTGAACTGGGCGCTCGTCCCGATCACCCTCGCCGGTCTGATCATCCCGATCGCCGTGATCGTCCGCATCAAGCGCGACAAGGACCTCGACAAGGTCGAGCAGTCGAAGGTCACCGGCTACATCTGGTTCTTCGTGGCCGCGGCCGTCTTCTGGATGATCTACGACCAGGGCGGCTCGACCCTGTCCCTCTTCGCGGACAGCAAGACCGCCGACCACCTCGGTCCGCTGAGCTTCCCGGCCACCTGGTTCCAGTCGCTCAACCCGCTCTTCGTCATGGCGCTGGCCCCGGTCTTCGCCTGGCTGTGGCTGTGGCTCGCCCGCCGCAACCAGGAGCCGAGCACCATCGTGAAGTTCTCGCTGGGCCTGCTGGGCATCGGCATCTCGTTCTTCGTCTTCCTCGCCCCGATCGGCCTGGCCGGCGGCGACGCCAAGGTCAGCCCGATGTGGCTGGTCGGGATCTACCTGATCCAGACCATCGCCGAGCTGTGTCTGTCCCCGGTCGGCCTCTCCGTCACCACGAAGATGGCGCCGCAGAAGTACGCCTCGCAGATGCTGGGCGTCTGGTTCCTCGCCGTCACCGCCGGTGACTGCACCACGGGTCTGCTCTCCCTCGCGGGCGTGGACCTGAACGGCACCGGGATCATCGCGCTGCAGGCCGCGGCCGCCACGGTCGCCGCCGTCGCGGTCTTCATGTACCGCAAGAAGGTCAAGGCGCTCATGGGCGACGTCCACTGACGTCACCCGCCCGCACGGAGGGCCCGTCGCACCGCACCGGTGCGACGGGCCCTCCGTCGTTCCTCACCGCCTGAGCCGCGCCCAGGGGGTGAAGGTGAAGACCGCGCCGCCGACCAGGACGATCGTGCCCGCGACGAGGGCGAGGGCGCGCAGGGCGCCGTCGTTCTCGGCACCGGTGTGGGCGAGGTTCCCGCCGTCGGAGCCGCCGGAGCCGGAGCCCGAGGCGGTGCCCGTGTCCGTCCCGCCGTCGGAGCCGCCGGAGGCGCCGCCGGCCTGCTTGCTCGTGTCCAGCTCCAGGGAGGCCTGCACGGCGCCCTTGACCTGGCAGGGGATGACGATCGGCGAGCCGCCGAGCGAGACGCTGATGGTGAGCGTGCCCGGGCTGAGAGTGGACTTGCCCGTCGCCCCCGGGGTGTAGGTGCCCTTCATGTCGGGCAGGTCGACCGGCTTGCCCGCTTCGAGGGGGGCCGCGTTGGCGGGGCCGGTGACCTTCACCGTTCCGCTGTCGGCCCCGCCGAGCTTGACCGCCATGGACGGCTTGAGGGCGCCCGCGGGCAGGGCCGCCGGGCTGTCCATGACGCCCTTGGCGGTCTTGACCGTGAGGTCGTAGCCGTTGCCGTTCTTCCTGGCGTCGATCGTCACCTTGGAGTTGATCGCGGCCGGGCCGGGGCTCTGGCAGGCGAAGGCGACGGTGACCTCCTTGCCGGGGAAGTCGGTCTGCCCGCCGGAGCCGCCGCCGGTTCCTCCGGTGGAGCTCGTCGCGGCCCCGCCGGTGTTGTTCGAGCCGCCGCCGGTGGAGCTCGTACCGCCGGAGGCGGTGGAACCGCCGGCCGTGGAACTCGTACCGCCGGAGTCGGAGGAGCCGCCCGAGGTCGTCGTGGTGCCGCCCGAGGTGGTCGAACCGCCCGACGTGGTGCCGCCCGACGTGGTGCCGCCCGACGTGGTGCCGCCCGACGTCGTCGAACCGCCCGAGGACGTCGTCCCCCCTCCCCCGTCCGTGACCTTGATCGTCGCGCCGACCGGCACCGTCTCCTTCGGGGAGCACTTGGTGTCCGTCGACAGGGGCTTGGAGACGTTGATCGTGTACTTGCCGGGCGTCAGCGTGATCTCGCCCGCCTTCTCCAGCTTCAGCTTCCCCTTCATGTCGGGCAGGACCATCGGGGAGTTCTTGGGGATCGGCGGGTTCTGCCGCGGCCCCTCCATCGCGACGGTCCCGCTCCCCGCGCCGCCGACGGTGAGGACCCCGGTCGGCTTCACCGTGTCCTTGTCGAGGTCGAGCACGTCGGGGTTCTTCGAGGCGGCCTGGACCGTCTTCCAGACGATCTCGACCTCGTCGCCGACCTTGGCCTCCGCGGGCGCGGTGATCAGCACCTTCGTCGTGCCCTGCACGGGCGGAAGGCCCGAGATCGACGGCGGGATGCACTCCGTCGCGTAGCTCACCTCGGCGGCCTGGGCGGGGCCGGCGGCATACAGGATCCCCGCGCCGCCGAGCATCAGCGCGACTCCGGCCGCGCTCATCCTCCGTTGCGTACTCACACCTGTCCCTTCGTCGTCGGGCTGCTGCTCTCTGGCGCTGACGGTGCGGAGTCAGGGCTGAACCACGGCAGGGCCGCGGTCGTCTCCCCGTCCCCCGGTGCGGGGGCGGAAGCGGGTGTACGGGCCGGGGCGCGACGGCGTCCGCGCGGCCCCGTCCGGGTCCTGGGCCCCGAGGCCCGGCCGGCCCCGGAAGCGGGCCGCGCGCGGTCGACCACGGCCATGCCGATCCGGAACAGCGCGGCGGGCACCACGACGGCGAGGAGCACCCAGAAGAGGGTCACGCCCCAGGGCCTGCCGACGCCCCACGGCTGCTCGACGAGGACCTTGCCCGCGTACTTCACGGAGACCTGGTAGTCGCCGTGCGCGCCGGCGGCGAGCTCGGCGGGGAGGCGGATCAGGGCCTTCTGGCCCGGCTCGACGGTGCCGCGCCACTGGCGTTCCTCGTACTGCGGGGCGAAGACGCCGTGGCCGGTGCCGACCTGGAAGACCGGGTCCTTGACGGGGGCCGTCCCGAGGTTGCCGACGGTGAACACGACCTCGCGGCGCGGGGGCGCCCCGAACCAGACGAGGAGTCCGCTGGAGCCGTCGAGCCGGACGGCGGCGAGGACGGCGAGGCGGCCGTCGCCGGAGGCCTCGGGGAGCGGGGCCGTGGGGTGGCCGGCGACCGTGAACTCCTTGTCGACGGCCTCCTGTTGTCCGGTGACCCCGGCCACGTGCACCACGCAGGGGCAGGGCTTGGGCGGTTCGGCGACGGGGAGCTTCGCGCTGAACGCGCCCCTCGCGTCGACGGTGGCGGCCCGGCCCTCGGAGTTGGCGCAGGAGTTGGTGCCGCCGATGACGCCCGTGCCGGGGGTGCCCTGGCCGCAGATCAGGAGCATGAGCAGCGCGCCGGGCTTCCAGCCGCTGCCGCTGACGGTGATCTCGCCGCCCTTGCCGCCCTCGGTCTTCGAGAGCTCGACCACCGGTCCCGGGGCCGCCGTCGCCGCGGGGGCGGTGGGCAGCAGGACGAGGGCGAGGGCGGTGAGGAGGGCGGCGGCCGTACGGATCGTCCTCATGCCGCCTCCGGCGCCGACGGGGTACGGGACGTTCCGCGCCGCCGTGCCGCGTACCCGGCTCCGGCCGCCGCCGCGAGGAGCAGTCCGGCCGCCGCGGTCAGGGCGGGGCCCGAGGCGAAGGCGGCCCCGGCGCGGGCGGTGGCGGGGGCGGCGCCCGGTGCGGTGGCCGTCAGCCGGACGGTGACGGAGTCGAGGGCGGGCGGGTCGGGCCAGGAGTCGGTGCGGGTGGCCCGCTCGCCGGGGCGCAGGGTGAGCGGCAGGGGGCGGTCCGGCCGGTCGAGGACGGTGCCGAGGAGGCCCTCGGCGCGGACCGCGAGGCGCGGGGCGAGGAGCGTGGTGCCGCGGTTGACCAGGGTGTAGCGGAGGTCTCCGGTGGCCCCGTCGAGGTGGACGTCCTCGACGGTGAGCGCGGCGAGGTGCGGTCCGCTGACCCGTAGCCGCAGGTCGACGCGGACCTCCCGGCCGGCGGCCGAGGCCCGGACGGTGCCGCGGTGCTCGCCGGGCGGGGTGTCCGCGGTGACGGTCACGGCGAAGGGCACGTCGGCCCGGGTCCTGGCGGGCACGCGCACGGTCCGCGCGGCGAAGGAGACGGGGGCGCCCTGGCCGGTGAGGCGGACGGTGAGGGGGGCGGTGCCGGGGTTGGTGACCGACAGGGTGTCCTGGAGGACGCTGCCGGCCGGGCCCTCCAGGTAGGCGTACGGCCGTCCGGCGGCGGGCCCCGCCGTCCACTCCCCGGCGCCGGGGGGCGCCGCCGCGACCACGCCGAGGAGGGCGGCCGTGGCGGCCACGAGCCCGGAGCGGGCCGCCGCGCGGCCTGCGGAGGGTGCGGCGGTGCGGCGCCCGGAGAGGTCCGCCGTACGCCGTCCTGGGCGTGCCGCCGTGCGGCGCCCGGAGAGGTCCGCCGTACGCCGGCCGAAGGGCTCCGCCGCCCGCCGTCCGGAGCGGTCCGCCGTGCGCATCAGCGTGCCGTGCGCCGCGTGAGCCAGAGGACTCCGGCGGCGCCGGTCAGCAGGACGGTGCCGCCGAGGGTGCCGAGCGCCGGGGCGGAGTCCAGCGGGCCGGTCTTGGGGAGCTGTTCGTCGGAGCCGTCGTCGTCGGCGGGCGGCGGCGTGTCGGAGCCCCCGGACACCCCCGTGACCTGGAGTTCCAGCGACGGCTTCGGGTTGTTCTTCGGTGTGCAGACGGCCGCGTCCATGCCGAGGGCGTGCACGGTGAGGACGCCCGCCGTGAAGGTGACCCTGCCGTTCTTCTTCGGGGTGAACGTGCCGGTCAGCGTGCCGATCTTGATCGGGGTGTCGGGCGGGACGGCCACCGTGTTCGGCGTCCCCGTGACCTTCACCCTGCCGCTCGCGTCCCCGCCGAGGACGAGCTCGGCGCGCGGCGTCATGACGCCCTTGGGGAGCTCGACCGGGCTGTCGGAGACCCCCTTCTCGAACGACATCGTGACCGTGTAGGCGCTGCCGTTCCTGACGGCCTTGATGTCGACGGGCGAGACGGCGCTCTTGGGCCCGATCTTCGTCTCGCAGGCGTAGTCGACGTCAACGACGGCCGCGTGGGCGGCCGGCGCTCCGGCCAGCACGGTCGCGCCCGCCACCGCGGCCGCCGCCGTGAGCGCGGCGGTCGTTCTCCTCCGGTTCGGCACCTTGGACACCCCGAGCACCCCTCACCGCAACGTAACTGACGGTCTTTCAGATCGGCCGTCAAGGTACGCCCGGGGCCTTGAGGAGGGAAGGCAGGGGAACGGGTGAACTTGTGAAAGTCCTAGGCGGGCGCGGCCAGTTCGGCCCAGACCGTCTTGCCGGGGGCTCCCGGGGTGCGGTCGATGCCCCAGTCCAGACAGAGCCGCTGCACGATGAACATGCCGTGTCCGCCCGGCCGCCCGGACCGGTGCGGGGTGCGCGGCGCGGGCTGTCCGGCGCCGCGGTCGGTGACTTCGAGGCGCAGCGTCCGGGGCGTCCGCAGGACGCGCAGCCGCTCGGGGCCCTCGGCGTGCAGGCAGGCGTTGGTGACGAGCTCCGAGACGACGAGCAGGACGTCCTCGGCGGCGGCCCTGCGGTCGGCGGTGGCGGCCGGCAGCCAGCCCCACTCGTAGAGGGCCGTCCGCGTGAAGTCACGCGCGAGCGGCACGGTGCCGCTGGTCTCGCCGAGGGCGAGCGTACGGACGTCGGAAGCTTGGTCCATCAACGCTTCACCTCACCTATCGACGGGACGGAGGAGTGGGAATGTACGGGCGCCACGGAGCGTGGCCGAGCGAGGGCGCGGAGGGGCGGCCTCACTCCGGAAGGGCTGTGGCGAGCGTCTCGTGGACGGTGAAGACGGCGTCCGCACCCGTGATGTGGAACACCCGGGCCACCGCGGGCGGCATCGCCACCAGATGGACGCCGCCGCCGGCGGCGTCCGCCCTCAGCCGGGCGCCGAGCAGCACGTTGAGCCCGGTCGAGTCGCAGAACTCCAGGCCCGAGCAGTCGACGACGAGTCGTGCGCTGCCCTCGTCGAGGGCGTCGTCGAGGGGTGTGCGCAGCAGATCGGCGGTGTGGTGATCGAGCTCACCGACGGGCGTGAGGAGCGTGCTCCCCGCCACGTCCCGGACCTCGACCCGCAGTCGCGCGGGCGGCGCGCTGCCGATGTGCTGGCGGTCCATGGCCGTGCCTCTTTCGCTCTCGCGGATGCCGACTGACGTGCCTCGAACCCTACAAGCGGCACGCCCCTCAATGCACACGAGGTACCTCACATATCAGAACGAAACGGATTATTGCCACTTGCAACCATCGGGGTCGACCCGGTAGGGCTAGAAGGGAACGTCCGACCCGGCCGGCTTTGGAGGCGCCGCAAACCGCAGCGAGAAGCACCAGAAGGAGACCCATGTCACCCCGGCTCGACGCCCCGCGTACCCCCGACGCGCCGTCGGCAGCACTTCCCCAGCACCCCGTCCCCCCTGTCGTCGATCTGCCCGACCGACTGCTCGACACGCCGCTCGACCGGATCGGCCCGGTCGACGCCCGCGCCCTGTCGAAGCAGCTCTTCGCCCGGCTCTCCGAGCTGGAGGAGGGCACCCACGCGTACGCGTATGTCCGCAACACCCTCGTCGAACTCAATCTCGCCCTCGTCAGGTTCGCCGCCGCCCGGTTCGGCACCCGCAGCGAACCCATGGAGGACATCGTCCAGGTCGGCACCATCGGCCTCATCAAGGCGATCGACCGCTTCGAACTGACCCGTGGCGTCGAGTTCCCGACCTTCGCGATGCCGACGATCATCGGCGAGATCAAGCGCTTCTTCCGCGACACCTCGTGGTCCGTGCACGTGCCCCGCAGGCTCCAGGAGCTCCGGCTCGACCTCGCCAGGGCCGGTGACGCGCTCGCCCAGCGCCTCGACCGCGCCCCGACCGTCGCCGAACTCGCCGAGGAGCTCGGCATCGAGCGGCAGGAGGTCGTCGAGGGCCTGGCCGCCAGCAACGCCTACACCGCGGCCTCGCTCGACGCACAGCCCGACGAGGAGGACGGCGCCGGCGGCGAGGCCGCGCTCGCCGACCGGCTCGGCTACGAGGACCACGGCCTCACCGGCATCGAGTACATCGCCTCCCTCAAGCCGATGATCGCGTCGCTGCCCACCCGCGAGCGGCAGATCCTCTCCCTCCGCTTCGTCTCCGGCCTCACCCAGTCGGAGATCGGCGCGGAACTCGGCATCTCGCAGATGCACGTGTCCCGGCTGCTCTCCCGCACCCTCGGCCGGCTGCGGCGCGGGCTGACGCTGGAGGAGTGAGCTCCACCGGCACCACCGAACCTCCGAGACGGCCGTGGAAAGGGCCCGTTCACGGTCCGAGGACCCTGGACGGGCCCTTCGCCGTCGCCGGACGAGGGCCGAGGGGCGGCGGAGCCGCCGGTGGGGCCCCCGCGGCCGGGAAGGCCCGACCTGACGGAATCGAGGTGCACGCCCCACGGGGCCGCCGCTACGGTTCAGGACCCCGACCCCGCGCACGGAGAGCGAACAGCCATGACCACCCGCCCCCGCCCGACGACCACCCTGTGGCGCCCCACCGGCCCCGTCGAGCTGGAGCTCGTGCGGGAGTCGGGATGGCGCGCCTGGCCGCCGCGGCTGCCGGAGCAGCCGATCTTCTACCCGGTCCTCGACGAGGAGTACGCGGTGATGATCGCCCGCGACTGGAACGTGAAGCACGACGGCGCCGGCTACGTCACCCGCTTCGAGGTCGACACGGAGTTCCTCCGCAGGTACCCGGTCCGGCAGGCGGGCGGCCGGACGATCCTGGAGCTGTGGGTCCCGGCGGAGGAGCTGGACGAGTTCAACGCGCACGTCGTGGGCGAGATCGAGGTCGTCCACCGGTTCAGCTGACGGGGTTCAGTCGCCGAGGGCCAGTCGGAGGCCGAAGGCCGTGATGACCGTGCCCGTGAGGCGGTCGAGGGTGCGGCGGGCCGTGGGGCGGCGGAGCCAGGCGGAGAGGAGGCGGGCTCCGGCGATCAGGACGGCGGACCAGAGGAGCCCGAGGAGGATGTGCTCCGTGGTGAGGAGGAGGCCCATCGCCAGGTGGTCCGTGTCCACCGGGAGGAACTGCGGGAGCACCGCCACGTAGAAGGCGCCCACCTTCGGGTTGAGCAGGTTCGTGAGGGTGCCCTGGCGCCAGCCCGCCGTGAAGGTGTCCGGGGTGGCCCGTTCCCGGACCGCCTCCCGCACGGCGTGCCCGCCGAACGTCTTCCTCAGCATCTGGACGCCCATCCACACCAGGTACGCCGCGCCCGCCCAGCGCAGCGCCTCGTACGCCAGGTGGGAGGCCGTGAGGAGCGCGGTCACGCCCAGGGAGGTGAGCGCGCCCCAGGCCAGGACGCCCGTCTGGATGCCGAGGACGACGCCCCAGGCCCGCGCGCGGTGACCGAGGGCCGCCGTGCGCAGGACGAGGGCGGTGTCGAGGCCCGGGGTGAGGGTCAGGAGACCCACGACCAGGGCGAAGGACCAGAGGGCGGTGGCGGTCGTCATGGCACCCGAGGGTAGGCCCCCGTTCAGACCGTCCGCGCGCCCTTCCGCCAGACCTCCGCGACCAGCGGCACGCCCGGACGGTAGGCCAGGTGGACGTGGGACGGGGCGTCGAGGACGACGAGGTCCGCGCGGGCGCCGACGCCCAGCCTGCCGACGTCGGTGCGGCGCAGGGCCGCCGCGCCGCCGGCGGTGGCGGACCAGATCGCCTCGTCCGGCGTCATCAGCATGTCCCGGACCGCGAGGGCGATGCAGAAGGGCATCGAGGACGTGAAGGACGATCCGGGATTGCAGTCCGTGGACAGGGCGACCGTGACGCCCACGTCGAGGAGGCGGCGGGCGTCCGGCCACTCGGCGCGGGTGGAGAACTCGGCGCCGGGGAGCAGGGTCGCGACCGTGTCGCCCTGGGCGAGGGCGTCGATGTCGGCGCTCGTCAGATGCGTGCAGTGGTCGGCGCTCGCCGCGTCCAGCTCGACCGCGAGCTGCACGCCGGGGCCGTACGAGAGCTGGTTGGCGTGGACGCGCGCCTGCAGGCCCTTCGCCTGGCCGGCCTTGAGGATCGCGCGGGCCTGGTCGCCGTCGAAGGCGCCCTTCTCGCAGAAGACGTCCACCCAGCGGGCGTACGGGGCGCAGGCGTCCAGCATCTCGCCGGTCACCAGCTTCACGTACCCGGCCGGGTCGTCGGCGTAGTCCGGCGACACGATGTGCGCGCCGAGGTAGGTGACCTCGTCGGTGTGCTCGGCGGCGATGCGCAGGGCGCGGGCCTCGTCCTCGACGGTCAGGCCGTAGCCCGACTTGGTCTCGAAGGTGGTGGTGCCCTGGCGCAGGGCCTCCCACATGTGCTTGGCCACGTTCGCCGAGAGTTCGGCGTCGCTCGCCGCGCGGGTCGCCGCGACCGTCGTGCGGATGCCGCCGGCCTTGTAGGGCTGGCCGGACATGCGGGCGTTGAACTCCGCCGTGCGGTCGCCCGCGAAGACGAGGTGCGAGTGGGAGTCGACGAAGCCGGGGATGACGGCGCGGCCGGCCGCGTCGACGGCCTGGTCGGCGGCCGGGGCCGCCGTCGCCGGACCCACCCAGGAGACCTTTTCGTCCTCCAGGACGAGGGCCGCGTTCCGGACCAGGCCGAGGGGGCCTTCGCCGAGGGCGGGGTCGTTCGTCACCAGGCTGCCGATGTTCGTGATCAGCGTCGTCGTCATGTTGCTCTCCGGTGGGGGCGGGCGGTTCGGGTGCGGGCCGGTGGGCCGGTGGTGTCCAGCCGTTCCGCCCCGCGGAACGCATGCCCACCACCGGCCGGCGCGCCTAGTTCCTGAGCGTGGCGATCGCCGAGGCCAGGGCCTCGCCCACGTTCGGTACGGCGACGTGCGTGCCGTCCTGGACGATCGTCCGGCCGCCCACCACCACGTGGTGCACGTCCGCCGCCGTCGCCGCGAAGACCGCCGTCTCCGCCGCCAGGCGCGGGACCGGGCCCGCGGTGCGGACCGAGTCCAGGGTGATCGTGGTGAAGTCGGCCAGGGCACCGGACTCCAGGACGCCCGCGTCGGCCCAGCCGAGGGCCGCGTGGCCGTCGGCGGTGGCGGCGCGCAGCAGCGCGGCGGCCGTCCAGTGGCCGCGGGTGCGGGTGCGGAGGCGTTCGTCCAGTTCCATCGCGCGCGCCTCCTCCAGGAGGTCGATCACCGCGTGGCTGTCGCTGCCGAGGGAGAGCGGCGAGCCGGCGCGCTGGAGGGCGACCGCCGGTCCGATGCCGTCGGCGAGGTCCCGTTCGGTGGTCGGGCACATGCAGGTGCCGGTGGCGGACCCGCCGATGAGCGCGATGTCCTCGTCCGTCATGTGCGTGTTGTGGACGCCCGTGGTCCGCGCGCCGAGGACGCCGTGCTCCGCGAGGAGCCGCGTCGGCGTCATGCCGTGGGCCGCGAGGCAGGCCTCGTTCTCGGCGGTCTGCTCCGAGAGGTGGACGTGGAGCGGGGCCTGCCGGTCCCGCGCCCACTGCGCCACCGTCGACAGCTGGTCCGCCGGGACCGCCCGTACGGAGTGGATCGCGGCGCCGATGCGTACGCCGTCCCGGTCCTTGAGGGCCGAGACCCGCTCGGCCCACTTCTCCGCCGTGCCGTCCGTGAAGCGGAGCTGGTGCCGCTCGGGGGCGGCGCCGAAGCCGGAGGAGAGGTAGGCGGTGTCGAGGAGGGTGATGCGGATGCCCGCCTCGGCGGCGGCGGCGATGAGCGCCTCGCCCATCGCGTTGGGGTCGGCGTACGGGGTGCCGCCGGGCGCGTGGTGCAGGTAGTGGAACTCGCCGACGGAGGTGATGCCCGCGAGCGCCATCTCCGCGTACACGGCGCGGGCGAGCGCGAAGTAGCTGTCGGGCGTGAGTCGCTGGGCGACCGTGTACATGACCTCGCGCCAGGTCCAGAAGGTGCCGGAGCCGACCTGGACGGTGCCGCGCAGGGCGCGGTGGAAGGCGTGCGAGTGGGCGTTGGCCAGTCCGGGGATGGTGAGGCCGCGCAGGACGACGGCGCCCGGCGGGGGCGTCTCCACTCCCGTGCGGACCGCGTCGATCCGGCCGCCCGGGCCGACCTCCAGGGCCACGCCCGGCTCGACGTTCGTGTCGAGCCAGGCGTGTTCCAGCCAGTACGTCGTCAGCGGCACGCCAGCTCCTCCAGTACGTCGGCGAGTGCGATGACCCCGGCCACGCAGTCGTCCTCGGCCGCGAACTCGGCAGGGGAGTGCGAGACGCCGGTGGGGTTCCGTACGAACAGCATGGCGGTCGGGATCGATTCGGACAGGATGCCCGCGTCGTGTCCCGCGCCCGTGCCGAGGACCGGCACCTTGCCCGAGGCGCCCAGGATCCGGGAGAGCTCGTCGCGCAGGGCGTGCGAGAACTCCACGACGGGGGTGTACGACTCCTGGACGACGGCGAGGTCGATGCCGTGGCGGTCGGCGTACTCCCGGGCCGCCGCCTCGACGCCCGCGACGACCTTGTCGAGGGAGCCCTGGTCGGCGGCGCGGGCGTCGAGCCAGCCGCGGACCATCGACGGGATGGCGTTGACGCCGTTCGGCTCGACCGCGATCTTGCCGAAGGTGGCGACGGCGCCCGCGAGTCCGGCCTCGCGGCGGGCGGCGAGGACGGTCTCGGCGTAGGTGAGCATCGGGTCGCGGCGGTCGACGAGCCGGGTGGTGCCGGCGTGGTTGGCCTCGCCCGCGAAGTCGTACCGCCAGCGGCCGTGCGGCCAGATGGAGGAGGCGATGCCGACGGCGTCCCCGGACAGGTCCAGGGCGCGGCCCTGCTCGACGTGGAGCTCGACGAAGGCGCCGACGCGGGCCAGCCGCTCGGGGTCGGGGCCGATCCCCGAGGGGTCGTACCCGGCCGCCTCCATGGCCTGCGGGAGGCTGATCCCGTCGGCGTCGCGGAGCTCGTACGCCTGCTCCTTCGTCAGCCGGCCGGCGGTGAGGCGGGAGCCGACGCAGGCGAGGCCGAAGCGGGCTCCTTCCTCGTCGCCGAAGTTGACGATGGCGAGGGGCCGCTTGAACGAGGCGCCGCGGGCACGGAGCTCGTCGAGGGCGGCGAAGGCGGACACGACGCCGAGGGGGCCGTCGAAGGCGCCGCCGTCGGGGACGGAGTCCAGGTGGGAGCCGGTCACGACGGCGTCGCCGGCCGTCGGGTCGCCGAGCCAGGCCCACTGGTTGCCGTTGCGGTCGGTCTCGACGTCCAGACGGCGGGCCTCGGCCTGCATCCGGAACCAGAGCCGGCAGTCGGCGTCGGCCTCGGTCCAGGCATAGCGGCGGTAGCCACCGGAGGCGGCGCTGCGGCCGATGGGCCGCAGCGACCGCCACATGGCGTGGAAGCTGTCGCTCACGCGGAGGCCTCGTCCTCGGAGCCCTCGCGCATCGGGACGCGGACGCCCTTCTCGTCGGCGACGCGCTCGGCGATGTCGTAGCCGGCGTCGACGTGGCGGATGACGCCCATGCCGGGGTCGTTCGTCAGGACGCGGCGGATCTTCTCGCCCGCGAGCTTGGTGCCGTCGGCGACCGAGACCTGGCCGGCGTGGATGGAGCGGCCCATGCCGACGCCGCCGCCGTGGTGGATGGAGACCCAGGACGCGCCGGAGGCGACGTTGACCATGGCGTTGAGCAGCGGCCAGTCGGCGATGGCGTCGGAGCCGTCGAGCATGGCCTCGGTCTCGCGGTACGGGGAGGCGACGGAGCCGCAGTCGAGGTGGTCGCGGCCGATCGCGAGGGGCGCGGCGAGGGTGCCGTCGGCGACCATGTCGTTGAACATGGAGCCCGCCTTGTCGCGCTCGCCCTGGCCGAGCCAGCAGATGCGGGCGGGCAGGCCCTGGAAGTGGACGCGCTCGCCGGCCATCTTGATCCAGCGGTGCAGGGACTCGTTCTCCGGGAAGAGGTCGAGGATCGCCTTGTCCGTCTTGTGGATGTCCGAGGCCTCGCCGGAGAGGGCGGCCCAGCGGAACGGGCCCTTGCCCTCGCAGAACAGCGGGCGGATGTAGGCGGGGACGAAGCCGGGGAAGGCGAAGGCGCGGTCGTAGCCGGCCAGCTGGGCCTCGCCGCGGATCGAGTTGCCGTAGTCGAAGACCTCGGCGCCGGCGTCCATGAAGCCGACCATGGCCTCGACGTGCTTGGCCATCGACTCGCGGGAGCGCTGGGTGAAGCCGGCCGGGTCCTTGGCGGCGGCGTCGGCCATGTCCTCGAAGGCGACGCCGACGGGGAGGTACGAGAGGGGGTCGTGGGCCGAGGTCTGGTCGGTCACGATGTCGATCGGGGCGCCCTCGGCGAGCATCTGCGGGAGCAGCTCGGCGGCGTTGCCGAGGAGGCCGATGGAGAGCGGGCGGCGGGCGTCGCGGGCCTCGGTGGCGAGCTGGAGGGCGTGGGCCAGGTTGTCGGCCCTGACGTCCAGGTAGCGGTGCTCGATGCGGCGCTCGATGGCGCGCGGGTCGCAGTCGACGCAGATGGCGACGCCGTCGTTCATCGTCACGGCGAGGGGCTGGGCGCCGCCCATGCCGCCGAGGCCGGCGGTGAGGGTGATCGTCCCGGCGAGGGTGCCGCCGAACTTCTTCGCGGCGACGGCGGCGAAGGTCTCGTAGGTGCCCTGGAGGATGCCCTGGGTGCCGATGTAGATCCAGGATCCGGCGGTCATCTGGCCGTACATGGTGAGGCCGAGGTGCTCCAGGCGGCGGAACTCCTCCCAGTTGGCCCAGTCGCCGACCAGGTTGGAGTTGGCGAGGAGGACGCGGGGGGCCCACTCGTGGGTCTGCATGACGCCGACGGGGCGGCCGGACTGGACGAGCATCGTCTCGTCCTGCTTGAGGGTGCGCAGGGTGCGGACCATGGCGTCGAAGGAGCGCCAGTCGCGGGCGGCCTTGCCGGTGCCGCCGTAGACGACGAGCTTGTCGGGGTGCTCGGCGACCTCGGGGTCGAGGTTGTTCTGGAGCATCCGGAGGGCGGCTTCCTGCTGCCATCCCAGGGCGCTCAGTTCCGTACCGCGGGCTGCTCGCACGGGGCGGGGTCCTGACATGGGGGTGCCTCCTCGGAATGTCGTTCAGATATTCACATCTTGGCCCGCTGAATAGTTGTAGTCAACAGGGCGCTCCGGCCGGACGATGGACGAGGATGGGCCGCATGGCCTCCTACCGCCGTGATCTCGCCGTCCGAGCCTCCGTCGAACAAGGACTCCTCTCCCCCGCCGAACCGGTCGTCGCCCTCCTCGACACCGCCGGCATCCGCGCCTCCGCCGCCGCCCTGACCAGCGCCTTCGCCGCCGTCACCGACGCACCCGTGCTGCACGCCTTCGCCGTGAAGGCCGCCCCGCTCGTCCCCGTCCTGCGCCTGCTCCACGAGGCGGGGCTGGGCGTCGAGGTCGCGAGCCCCGGCGAGCTGGCCCTCGCCCGCGCGGCCGGCGTCCCGCCCGCGCACACCGTCCTCGACTCCCCCGCCAAGACCCCGGCCGAGCTCCGCCAGGCCCTCGCGCTCGGGATCGCCGTCAACGCCGACAACCTCCAGGAGCTGACCCGCCTCGACGCGCTCGTCGCCTCCGCCCCCACCGCCTCACCGCTCGGCCTCCGGGTGAACCCGCAGGTCGGAGCCGGTTCCATCGACGCGCTCTCGACCGCGACCGCCACCTCCAAGTTCGGCGTGGCGCTCCGCGACGAGGGCGCCCGCGGGACCGTCGTCCGGGCCTTCCTGGACCGGCCCTGGCTGACCCGGCTGCACACCCACACCGGCTCCCAGGGCATCCCGCTCGCCCTCATGGCCCAGGGCGTCGGGGAGGCGTACGCGCTCGCCGAGGAGATCAACCGGGCGGCCGGCCGGCAGCAGATCGACACCCTCGACATCGGCGGCGGGCTTCCGGTGAACTTCGCCTCCGACGAGGAGACGCCGACGTACGCGGAGTACGCCCGGCTGCTCGCCGACACCGTCCCCGGCCTCCTCGACGGCCGCTACCGGCTCGTCACCGAGTTCGGGCGCTCCCTGCTCGCCAAGCACGGCACCGTCCTCGCCCGGGTGGAGTACACGAAGACCTCCGGGGGCCGACCGATCGCCGTCACCCACGCGGGCGTGCAGCTGGCCGCCCGCACGGTCTACGCCCCCGGCTCCTGGCCGCTGCGCGTCCTCGCGTACGACTCCGAGGGCCGGCCCCGCACCGGGGACGTCACCGTCCAGGACGTGGCGGGCCCCGCCTGCTTCGCCGGGGACCTGCTCGCCACGGGGCGCTCGCTGCCGCTGCTGCACCCGGGCGACGTCGTGGCGGTCCCGGACACCGGCGCGTACTACTTCGCCCACCACTACGCGTACAACAGCCTGCCCCGGCCCGGGATCCACGGCTTCACGGTCGAGGACGACGGAGCGGTGAGGTTCACGACCGTGCGCAGGGCCCAGACGCTCGACGAGATCGTCGCCGAGGCGGGCGGGGAACGGGCGGACGCGCTGGTCCGGCAGCCCGTCGGGTAGGACCCGCCCGGCATCGCCCACGCCGTGGGCGCGTACGGCCGGCCCCCACCCCCTCGGATCAATTCGAGTCAGACACGGGCATGTTCCGATGGAAAATGCCAGAACCCCTCCCTGCGGCCGGAACGTTCAGTAGCGTCACCGTCACTGCCGCACGTCCGCACGCCGCATCGGGAGGGGAATTCCGCGTGCCCGGAATCGACGAGTGCCTGCTGGAGGCCATGACCCTGCCGGGAGCCCGGGGCGCCTCCCTGGTCGACTGGACCAGCGGGCTCGCGCTCGGCACGGCGGGCGACTCACCGGTCGGCGACCACGAGACGACGGCCGCCGAGACCGCCGAACTCGCCCGGTCCGCAGCCGAGTTCGACTCCTTCACGGCGACGGAGGACGACGCCGGGGCGGGCCCGCCCGTCGAGGACCTGATCGTCACCACCCGCGCCGGCTACCACGTCCTCCGCTTCGTCGAGACCTCCTTCGACAGCAGCGTCTTCCTCCACCTCTGGCTCGACCGCGACTCCGGCAACCTCGCCCTCGCCCGGCTCCGGCTCCGCGACCTCGCCGAGAGACTGGTCCTCGGATGAGCAGGACGGCCGTCTCCCCGATGCTGGTCCGGCTCGCCGCCGAGAAGGCCACCGGCGCCCTGCTGCGCGACCACGGCACGCTCTACCTCGTCGACGGCCGGATCGTGCACGCCGAGTCGCCCGCCGCCCCCGGCGTCGACGTCCTCCTCACCACCGGCGGCCGGCTGCCCCGCGAGGGCTGGGACGAGGCCGTCGACCGGGCCGGGGCGCACCGCGCGGTCGGCCGCTTCCTCGTCGACAGCGGCCGGCTGCACGACGGCGAGCTGGAGATCTGCCACCTCGGCGCCGTCTTCGACGCGGCCTTCTTCGCCCTCTCCCCCACCAGCGGACCGACCCGCTTCCGGTACGGGGTGGGGCACTGGTTCGGGACGGTGCGGCCGGTCTCCGCCGAGGCCGTCGAGCGCGAGACCGTCCGCCGCCGCGAACTCCTCGACGCCGTCTGGCCGTACGCCGCGGTGGACACCGCCCCGGTCGTGCCGCGCCCGGCCTCCCCCGGCCAGACCGTGGGGGCCCGGCAGCGCGCGCTGCTCGCCGCCGCCGACGGACGGCGGACCCCGGCGGAGCTGGCCCGGCTGCTCGGCCGGCCCGCCTTCCACACGCTGCTCGACGTACGGCGCCTGGCCGCGGCCGGCCTCGTCGGGACACCGCTCGCCCCCGACCCCGTACCGCCGCCGCAGGTGCCCTTACCGGCCCTGCCGGTGGCCGATCCCGACATCGCCCTGCTGCGCCGGCTCCGTGACGCCCTGGAGGCACATCTGTGATGAGGCGTGCCCTGCGCATGCGCGCCGAGAGGAGACAGCTCATGACGGCAGAAGCCGAGGTCCTCGGCGAGCTCAGACGGCTGCGGGCGCGGCTGCCCCAGCTCACCGGAGCCCTGGCGGCCAGCGCCGACGGCCTCGTCCTCGCCCACGACACGGTGGACGGCGAGGCGGAGACCATGGCCGCGCTGACCGCGGCGGCGCTGGGTGTCGGGCAGCGGCTGACCGACACCACCGGCCAGGGCCGCTTCCGCGAGCTGCTCGTGCGCGGCGAGAACGGCTACGTGGCGACGTACGCGGCGGGCGGCTCGGCCGTCCTGACGCTGCTCGCCGAACCCCGGATCAACGTGGGGCGGCTCCACCTGGAGGCCCGCAGGTCCAGCGCCCGGATAGGGGAGCTCGTCGACGGCGCGCTGGAACGCAGAGACCTGAACTGAGAAGACCTGAACCGAACCGTCCGAACAGCACCGAGAAGGAAGAAGTACGACACCATGGCGAACACCGAGACCTCCCTCAAGGAAGCCGTCGCGATCGAAGGCGCGATCGGCGCGGCCCTCGTCGACTACACCAGCGGCATGGCGCTCGGCACGATCGGCGGCGGCAAGGACCTCGACCTGAACATGGCCGCGGCGGGCAACACCGACGTCGTCCGGGCCAAGGTCCGGACGATGGAGATGCTGGGGCTCCAGGAGGACATCGAGGACATCCTGATCACCCTCAACAGTCAGTACCACCTGATCCGGCTGCTCAAGGGGCGCGGCGCCGGCGGCCTCTTCCTCTACCTGGCGCTCGACAAGAACCGCGCGAACCTGGCGATGGCCCGCCACCAGCTGAAGAAGATCGAGGCCGAGCTGGACGTCTGATCCGGGGCGGCGCCCCGGGGCCTACTCGACGAACAGGCCCCGGGCCGCCGCCTTCGTGTCGAACTCCTCCAGGCGCGCCTGCGCGTCGGGGAGTTCGTCCGCCATGGCCTCCAGGAGGACCCGGCCGAGCAGCATCGGCGCGCAGGCGGTGTCGAAGGCGAGTCCGGTGCCGACGGCGGCGGGGATCAGCAGGTCGCTGTGGGCGGCGACGGGCGCGAACGCCGACTCGGCGACGGTCACGACCGTGAGCCCGGCCTTCCGCGCGTACTCCAGGGCCTCGACGACCTCCCGGGGGTGCCGGGGCAGCGCGAAGCAGAGCAGGGCCGTGGCCCCGGCCCGTACGGCCGCGTCGACGCGGTCCGTGAGCATCGAGCCGCCCTCGTCGAGGAGCCGGACGTCCGGGTGCACCTTGGCGGCGAAGTAGGCGAAGCCCCGCGCCTGCGAGGAGGCGGCCCGCAGTCCGAGCACGGGGAGCGGGCGGGAGCCGGCGAGGAGCCGGCCGGCCCGCTCGACGGGGGCGGGGTCGGCGAGGAGTCCGGCGAGGTGCTGGAGGTTCTCGATCTCGGCGAGGACGGCCTGCTGGTACTCGTTGAGGCCGGAGGCCTCCTCGGCGGCCGCGGGCATGCTCTCCCGCAGGTGCTTGCGCAGCGCCGGGTAGCCGTCGAAGCCGAGGGCGACGGCGAAGCGGGTGACGGAGGGCTGGCTGACGCCGGCGAGCTCGGCGAGCTCGACGCTGGACAGGAACGGCACGTCGCCGGCGCGCCGCACCATGCAGTGCGCGATCCGCCGCTGCGTGGGTGTCAGCCGGTGCCCCTCGAAGAGCGCCTGCAGCCGGCCGGCCGGGCTGTCGCTCATGCCGCCCCCTTTCGCCTATTCATCTCTGAACTTCCTGCATAAGGATATGCACATCGGGCGCCGGGCGGCAGGGGTGTCCGCCGGGACGTGCCGGGGGGCGGCCCTCACGGCCGGCGCACCGGGCCCGCCGGCCGGAGGGGGCGGCGACACGCGAACGGGCCCCCGCGAGCGGGGGCCCGTTCACAGGGCGGGATGGCGCGGGGACCGCCGCACCCCCGTGACCGGGGGGCGGGACGACGGCGGTCCCCGCGGGGACGCGGGTCCGGGTCAGGGCCGGTCTCCGCGTCCGCGGCGTCTGGCAGAAACCCGGGAGCCGCTCCGGAAGTCCGTGACGCCGACGACCACCAATGTGCCCGACTCGTGTTAAGCCGGTGCTGCGGCCACGTGTCGCCCTCGTACCGTTTGCACGAACTGCCGACGTGCTACTTCGTGCCGCCGTTGGCCAGGAAGGCCAGCAGGTCCTGACGGCTCACCACGCCCGTCGGCTTGCCCTCGACCAGCACGATCGCCGCGTCGGCGGCCTCGCCGAGGACGGACATCAGGTCGGCGACCGGCTCGCCCGAGCCGACCTGCGGCAGCGGCGCGCTCATGTGCTGCTCCAGCGGGTCCTCCAGGGAGGCCTTCTTGGTGAAGAGGTGGTCGAGGAGCTCGCGCTCGACGACCGAGCCGACGACCTCGGCCGCCATGACGTCGGGGTGGCCGGCGCCGGGCTTCACGATGGGCATCTGGGAGACGCCGTACTCGCGCAGCACCTCGATGGCCTGGCCGACGGTCTCGTCCGGGTGCATGTGGACGAGGGACGGCATGCCGCCCTCCTTGTGGCGCAGGACGTCGGCGACAGTGGCGGTGGAGGTGTCCTCCAGGAAGCCGTGGCCGGCCATCCACTCGTCGCTGAAGATCTTCGACATGTAGCCGCGGCCCGAGTCCGGCAGCAGCACGACGACGACGTCGTCGGGACCGAGCTCCCTGGCGACCTCCAGGGCCGCGACGACCGCCATGCCGCAGGAGCCGCCGACGAGGAGGCCCTCCTCCTTGGCGAGGCGGCGGGTCATCTGGAAGGAGTCCTTGTCGGACACCGCGACGATCCGGTCCGTGACGTTCCGGTCGTACGCGGTCGGCCAGAAGTCCTCGCCGACGCCCTCGACCAGGTACGGACGGCCGGAACCGCCCGAGTAGACCGAGCCCTCCGGGTCCGCGCCGACGACCTTCACCTTCCCGCCGCTGACCTCCTTGAGGTAGTTGCCGGTGCCGGAGATCGTGCCGCCGGTGCCGACGCCCGCGACGAAGTGGGTGATCTTGCCGTCCGTCTGCTCCCAGAGCTCGGGACCGGTGGTCTCGTAGTGCGAGCGCGGGTTGTTCGGGTTCGAGTACTGGTCGGGCTTCCAGGCGCCCGGCGTCTCACGGACCAGCCGGTCCGAGACGTTGTAGTACGAGTCGGGGTGCTCGGGGTCGACGGCCGTGGGGCAGACCACGACCTCGGCGCCGTAGGCCCGCAGCACGTTGATCTTGTCGAGCGACACCTTGTCGGGGCAGACGAAGATGCACTTGTAGCCCTTCTGCTGGGCCACGATCGCCAGGCCGACGCCGGTGTTGCCGGACGTGGGCTCGACGATGGTGCCGCCGGGCTTGAGCTCACCGCTCTGCTCCGCCGCCTCGATCATGCGCAGGGCGATCCGGTCCTTGACCGAGCCTCCGGGGTTGAAGTACTCGACCTTGGCCAGAACGGTCGCCTGAATGCCCGCTGTGACGTTGTTGAGCTTCACCAGCGGGGTGTTGCCGACGAGGCTGATCATCGAGTCGTGGAATTGCACCGTAATCTCCGGGGTCTCCGTAATGGTGTGGCCAGCGTATGCGTAGTCGGAGCGGGTTACGGGGCACTTAGACCCTGAACGGCTTGAAGGAGGTGACGGCCCCCATGTCGAGGGCGAGGGTGGCGCGACGGATCGCGGCGGGTGCGGCGTACGGCGGCGGGAGCATCGGGCTGATCGGTGTCGCGGCGGTGGGGATCCTCCTGGCCGAGGCGCAGCTGGCCAAGCGCACGGTCTACGGCGCCCCGGCACCGCTGCCGCCGGTGGCGGACGGGCTCTACGGCCGCGCCTTCGGCACGGAGGACCCGCTGCGGCTGGCCCTTCTGGGTGATTCCACGGCGGCGGGCCAGGGCGTCCGCCGCTCGGGTCAGACACCGGGCGCGCTCCTCGCCTCCGGACTCGCGGCCGTGGCCGAGCGGCCGGTGGTCCTGCGGAACGTGGCGCTCTCGGGGGCGCGCTCGGACGACCTGGAGCGCCAGGTGTCCCTGCTCCTCGCGCAGCCGCTCGGGCCGCCGGACGTGTGCGTGATCATGATCGGCGCGAACGACGTCACGCACCGCCTGCCGCCCACGGAGTCCGTGCGGTTACTCGCCTCGGCCGTGCGCCGGCTGCGGACGGCGGGCGCGGAGGTGGTGGTCGGGACCTGCCCGGATCTGGGCACGATCGAGCCCGTCTACCAGCCGCTGCGCTGGCTGGCCCGGCGGGCGTCGCGGCAGCTGGCGGCGGCGCAGACGATCGTGGTCGTGGAGCAGGGGGGCCGCACCGTGTCGCTCGGCGACCTCCTCGGACCCGAGTTCGCGGCGAACCCGCGCGAGATGTTCGGGATCGACAGCTTCCACCCCTCGGCCGAGGGGTACGCGACGGCGGCGATGGCCGTCCTGCCGACGCTCTGCGCCGCGCTGGGCGTCTGGCCGGAAGCGGACCGGCTGCAGCCGGAGCGGCGGGAGAACATGCTGCCGGTGGCGAAGGCCGCGGCGGAGGCGGTACGGGAGGCGGGGACGGAGGTCACGGGGGCGCGTGCGCCGTGGGCCCTCCTGAAGCACCGCCGCCGGCGCCGCCTCCCGGTCCCCCCGGAGCCCTCCCCGGAGGACGCCCAGACGTGACCCCGTCGTGGGGCGCCCCGCGGGGAGGCCCCACGACTGAGCGCTCGCTTAGAAAAGAGGTCCGCGTCACACCGTCCAAGCGGTGACCCGTGCGGTACGTACGGGTAACTTCCCTTTCAGCCCGCTCACTCCGCACCCTCATGGAGCCGTGATGCCCGAAGCCGTGATCGTCTCGACCGCCCGCTCGCCCATCGGCCGGGCCTTCAAGGGCTCCCTCAAGGACCTGCGGCCGGACGACCTCACCGCGACCATCGTCCAGGCCGCCCTGGCGAAGGTGCCGGAGCTGGACCCGCGCGACATCGACGACCTGATGCTCGGCTGCGGCCTCCCCGGCGGCGAGCAGGGCAACAACCTGGGCCGGATCGTCGCCGTGCAGATGGGCATGGACCACCTGCCGGGCTGCACGATCACCCGTTACTGCTCCTCCTCGCTGCAGACCTCCCGCATGGCGCTGCACGCGATCAAGGCGGGCGAGGGCGACGTCTTCATCTCGGCCGGCGTCGAGATGGTGTCCCGCTTCGTGAAGGGCAACTCGGACTCGCTGCCGGACACGCACAACCCGCTCTTCGCCGACGCGGAGGCCCGCACGAAGGCCGTCGCGGAGTCCGAGGGCTCCACCTGGCACGACCCGCGCGAGGACGGCCTCGTCCCGGACGCGTACATCGCGATGGGCCAGACCGCGGAGAACCTGGCCCGCTGGAAGGGCATCAGCCGCCAGGAGATGGACGAGTTCGGCGTGCGGTCGCAGAACCTCGCCGAGCAGGCCATCAAGAACGGCTTCTGGGAGCGCGAGATCACCCCGGTGACGCTGCCGGACGGCACGGTCGTCTCCGCGGACGACGGCCCGCGCGCGGGCGTCACGCTGGAGGGCGTGCAGGGCCTCAAGCCGGTCTTCCGCCCCGACGGCCTGGTCACCGCCGGCAACTGCTGCCCGCTGAACGACGGCGCCGCCGCGCTCGTGATCATGTCCGACACCAAGGCCCGCGAGCTCGGCCTGACCCCGCTGGCCCGGATCGTCTCCACCGGCGTCTCCGGCCTCTCCCCCGAGATCATGGGCCTCGGCCCGGTCGAGGCCTCGAAGCAGGCCCTCAAGCGCGCCGGCCTGACGATCGGCGACATCGACCTCGCCGAGATCAACGAGGCCTTCGCCGCCCAGGTCATCCCGTCCTACCAGGACCTGGGCCTGGACCTGGACAAGGTGAACGTCAACGGCGGCGCCATCGCCGTCGGCCACCCCTTCGGCATGACCGGCGCCCGCATCACCGGCACGCTGATCAACAGCCTCCAGTTCCACGACAAGCAGTTCGGCCTGGAGACCATGTGCGTCGGCGGCGGCCAGGGCATGGCCATGGTCATCGAGCGACTGAGCTGAGCCGTAGCGGAGGGTAGGGGTCGCCTGAGGAACGAAGGCGGCACCTGCCCGCAGCGGTGGCGAAGCTCGGTGCGACCGAGGAACCGTGCGACTGAGCTGAGCCGTAGCGGAGGGTAGGGGTCGCCTGAGGAACGAAGGCGGCACCTGCCCGCAGCGGTGGCGAAGCTCGGTGCGACCAAGGAACCGTGCGACTGAGCTGAGCCGTGGCGGAGGGTAGGGGTCGCCTGAGGAACGAAGGCGGCACCTGCCCGCAGCGGTGGCGAAGCTCGGTGCGACCAAGGAACCGAGCGACTGAGCTGAGCCGTGGCGGTCTGAGCCAACCGACGGCCGGGCGGGTCAACCGTGTCGCGTCCGAGCCGTGACCGAATCTCCCCCAGGATGTGACCTACATCCCGGGGGAGTTCGTTTTCCCAGGTCAGAGCAGTTTCGGGACTAAACGCCTGGCAGAAATACCTGTCCAATTCGTGACGTAATGCACTGACAGCGGGCACCACCCCGGGACAAGCTGATGTAGGAAGTCGGGGGATCGACTCGGAATCGGGAGTACGTCAGTGAGCGCCATGTCTCTTGCCCTGCTGCTGACCACGGCCGCTGCCACGGCCGTGGGCGCTGCTGCCCTGCACGCCGTCCACGGTCTCCGCAAGGAGGTCACCGCCCTCCGGGGCGAGCTGGCCGCCGGTCACGGCGGGACGGTCCCGGCCGCCCGCACCTCGCCCGCCGCCGAGATACGGGCCGCGGTCGCCGAGGCGCTGGCCGAGGAGCGCGAGCGCGAGCTCGCGGAGGCACGCGCCTTCTGGGCCGCGCAGGAGGCCCGTGACGCGGCCGACGCCCCGTCCCTGCTGGGCGGCCTGGGCGGCCCGGCCGACGACGGCACCTTCTTCGTGCCGCGCCAGACCGACTTCGTGGGCCTGGAGGCGATGGCCCTGGAGGCCATGGAGGCGGAGGCCGCCTCGCTGGACGGCCCCGAGGCGCTGGACTCCCTCGACGAGTACCCCGAGGACTCGGCGGAGCTGGCCGCGGCCCGCCGCCGGCACCCCTCGCACCCGGACTTCGTGCCGGTGCAGACGCCCGTGGTGACCGACCACGAGCGGACGGTGGCCCGCCTGGAGGAGCTCGCGGACACCCGCACCGCGCTCACCGACGTCCGCCCGGGTCCGCTCGGCACCCTCGACGTGTACGTCTTCGCGGACGGCACCACGCTCTGCATGACCCCCGGCCACCGCGAGACCGCGGAGCGCCTCGCCGAGGCCCTGCGCGCGGGCCGCACCCCGGTGCTGCTCGGCGGCTCGGGCGTCTCGGGCGCCTTCGCCCTGACCTTCTCGTACGGCGACACGGACGAGGAGAACGTCTACATCCTCGCGGACCGCGTGATCGCCTCCCTGTAGGGCCCGCAGCCCCCTGGGGGACCCGGGGGCCCCGCAGGGCCCGCAGGGCGGCCCCCGGAGGCCTCCTACAGCCCCGCGCGCTCCATCGCCTCCCGTACCAGCCTCACGGCCTCGTCCAGCTCTCCCTCGCGGGAGCCGGCCGGGGCCGTTCGCAGCACCTCGGCCAGATCGTTCCCGGCGACGGCGAGTTGGTCGCCCACCACGAACAGGCCCGCGTCCGGCATGATCCTCGGCTCCCGGGCAGGGTCCTCGGCGCGCTGGGCGCGCACCGCCAACTCGCGGGCGAGGGCCAGCCCCTCGGCCGCCGCGCCGTTCCGGAGGCGGCTCTGCGGGGCGGACCGCAGCCGGTCGGCGAACCGTTCGACGGCGGCGGTCAGTTCACTCGTATCGTGCACCCCGCGACCCTACGCGGCCGCCCGGGCCCCCTGCCAACGGGTCACTTCACGTGCCGGCCGAGGAAGCCGCGGACGAGTCCGGCGATCTCCTCGCCGTGCGTCTCCAGGGCGAAGTGCCCGGCGTCCAGGAGGTGGATCTCGGCATCGGGCAGGTCCCGGGCGAAGGCCTCCGCCCCGGCCGGCCCGAAGATCTCGTCGCCGCGCCCCCAGACCGCGAGCAGCGGCGGCCGGTGGGTGCGGAAGTACTCCTGGAAGGCCGGGTAGCCGTCCAGGTTGAACTGGTAGTCCCAGAAGAGCTGGAGCTGGATCTCCTTGTTGCCGGGCCGGTCGAGGCCGGCCTGGTCCAGGGTCCAGGTCTCGGGGGAGATCCGGTCGAGCCGGTCGGCGGGCACGCCGTGGGTGTACTGCCAGCGGGTGGCCCCGGCGGTCAGCAGTTCCCGTACGTCGGCCTCGTGCGCCGCCCGGTCCCGGGCATGGGCGAAGAGCACGTCCCAGAAGGGCGTGAACCCCTCCGTGTAGGCGTTGCCGCTCTGGCTGACGATCGCGGTGACGCGCTCGGGGTGGCGGGAGGCGATCCGCAGGCCGATCGGCGCGCCGTAGTCCTGGACGTAGAGCGCGAACCTCTCCACGCCCAGGCGGTCGAGGAGTCCGAGGGTGATCTCGGTGAGCTTCTCGAAGCTGTACGGGAAGTCCTCGACGGCCGGGGCGGCGGAGGCGCCGAAGCCGATGTGGTCCGGGGCGATCAGGTGGTACTCGTCGGCGAGGTCGGCGATGAGCCCCCGGTACATGTGCGAGCTGGACGGGAAGCCGTGCAGCAGGACGAGGGTGGGGTTCGCCGGGTCGCCGGCCTCCCGGTAGAAGACGTCGAGCCCGTCGACGGTGGCGGTGCGGGCGCGCAGGGCGAAGGCGGACATGGGTGTCTCCCCGTGGTCTTTCCCGAACGAGAGAACGGTCGTTCTCCCGATGCCCTGTAGACTACGAGAACGATGGTTCTCCACGCAAGGGGTGATCGGACGATGGACGCCGAGACGGCCGAGCTGAAGCTGCTCGACACCGCGGAACGGCTCTTCGACGAGCGGGGGGTGCAGGCCGTCGGCATGGACGCCCTCCGCACCGCCTCGGGGGTCTCGCTGAAGCGGCTCTACCAGGTCTTCCCCTCCAAGGACCTGCTCGTCGAGGCCGTCCTGCGGCGCCGCGACGAGGCCGTGCGGACAGCGCTCGCCGAGCACGGCGCGCGGACCGCGGAGGGGCCGTGCGGGCGGGCGCTCGCGGTCTTCGACTGGCTGGCCGGCTGGTTCGCGGAGCCCGGCTTCCGCGGCTGCGCGTTCATCAACGCCTTCGGGGAGCTCGGCGGGGTCACCCCGGCGGTCGCCGCGATCGCCCGCGACCACAAGGAGGCCCTGCGGGCGTACTTCGCCGAGCAGACGGACGCCCTCGGCGCCCCGCCCGTCCTCGCCGACCAGCTGGCCCTGCTCGCCAACGGCGCCATGGCCGTCGCGGGCATCACCGGCTCCCCGGAACCGGCCGCCCAGGCGAAGGCGGCGGCCCGCGTCCTCCTCGACGCGGCCCGCCCCTGAGGACGCGGAAGGGCCCGCCCGGCACGAAGCCGGACGGGCCCTTCCCCCCGAGTCGGGGGGCGCGTCAGTCGTCGCCCTGCAGAATCGACAGCAGACGCAGCATCTCCAGGTAGATCCACACCAGGGTCATGGTGAGACCGAAGGCGGCCAGCCAGGCCTCCTCGCGCGGCGCGCCGTAGGTCACGCCGTCCTCGACCTGCTTGAAGTCGAGGGCGAGGAAGCAGGCGCCGAGGATGATGCCGACGATGCCGAAGACGATGCCGAGGCCGCCGCTGCGGAAGCCGAGGCCGTCACCGCCGCCGAAGATCGAGAACAGCAGGTTCACCGCCATGAGCAGCACGAAGCCCATCGCGGCGGCCATCACGAAGCCGTAGAAGCGGCGGGTGACGCGGATCCAGCCCATCTTGTAGGCGATGAGCACACCGGCGAAGACCGCCATCGTGCCCAGGACCGCCTGGATGACCACGCCGTCGGCGATGTACGTCGAGACGGCGGCCGAGATGACGCCGAGGAAGACGCCCTCGAAGGCCGCGTAGCCCAGGATCAGCGCGGGAGACGGCTTGCGCTTGAAGGACTGCACGAGCGACAGGACCAGCGCGACGAGACCGGCGCCGATGGCGATGCCGTAGGACTTGCCCAGGTTCGCCGGGTCGACCGGCAGCAGCAGCCAGGACAGCACGGCGGTGAGCACGACCGTGCCGAGCGTCATGGCCGTACGGCTCACGACGTCGTCGATCGTCATCACGTTGCCGCGGGCCTGCTGCGGGGCGCCGAGCTGGGTGTCCTGCGGGGCGTACGGGTTGGTGGCGTACGGGTTCGCCGCGCCCTGGGCGTACGGGTTGCCCGTGGCGTACGGGTTGGTTCCCACGGCGGGGCCCCCGGCCTGCGGCTGCTGCGCGTTGAAGCCCGCGTAGCCCGCGTCGCGGCTGAACCCCCGTCGCGAGAAGACCGGGTTGCTGCTCCTCATCTCACTCCTCCATGGCGGACCGCACGGCGCGGTCTTGCGTCAAGGGTAATGCGTAGGCAAAAGAAAGACCCTAGTGCTCGGGGAGGATCTTTTCCCGTAAGTTTTCGATCTTCGTCGGCTGCGGGCCTCCCCGTCCGGCCAGGCTCTTCCCGTCGGAAACACCCCCTACCCCGGGAGAGCCCCCTTGACCACCGCACCCGACGAGACCTGGACCCTGCGCCACGCGACCGCGTGGGTCTTCACCGCGAACGGCTCCCTCACCAGGCCCGTGATCCTGGTCGGCGACGCCGGCGTCGAGCCCGCCGCCCTCGCCGCGGCCGCGGACCACGGCTCGTACTCGCTCCTCTCGGAGCTGAGGGCGCGCGGCCACGACCTGGTCCTGCTCGGCCTGCCCGACGACGGCTCCATGACCGGCGACGGCGGGACCGTGCAGAACGCCGTCACGCGGGCGGCCGCGGAGCAGTCGGGCCCCCACCCCCTGACCGTCGGCGGCACCGGGCAGGGAGCCCTCGCCGCCCGCTACGCCCTCGCGGGCATGGAGTACCAGCGACTGGACCACCGGACGGGCGTCTTCTTCTCCCACAACGGCGCCGTCCCGGAGCTGGAGGACGAGGCCGAGCTGAGCCGCATGGGCGAGCGGCCCCGGATCCCCCGCTTCCTGCGGCTCGTCGACGAGGGCGTGACCGACGGCCTGACCGAGGAGATCGCCGAGGACACGGTCACCGGTGCGGGAGCGGCCTCCGGCGGGCCGGTCCTCTCCGAGGAGTACGGCTCCTGGCTGCTGAAGAACCTCCCGCGATAGCGGGACCGTGGTGCCCGGAACCGGACTCGAACCGGTACGGCCCGAAGGCCAGCGAGGTTTAAGCTCGCCGTGTCTGCGTTCCACCATCCGGGCGTCGCCGCGAAGCTCCGTGTCGGCAGCACGAGCCTATCGGGACGGTTTCCCCCGATCAGCGGAACTCCGGCCCGATGTTGTCTTATTTTATTGACGTCTGAGGGTGCGTCAGCGCAGGTGGGGGCCCTTTCGTCAAACTGTGACACGGGTCGCGGGCGCAAAGCCGCACCCCCTGGAATGACGAAAAGTCGTCGCACTTCTGTCACGTCGGCGCGACGGCGTCTCTCAGGGGCGCCGTCATACCTCAGGAGGACGGAACGACCCCCCGGTCAGACTCCAGGCTGCCCCCGGAACGGGCACGTGGACGGACGTCCCGGGCCGGAACGCTCGACACGATGGAGGGGTTCCCGAATCGCAGTCGCAGTGACAGGAGTCCTCCCGTGACCACCACCCCCACCGTGTCCCGCGCCACCGCGGTGGCCGCCCGCGCCACGGATCTCACGAAGGTCTACGGACACGGCGAGACCCAGGTGGTCGCGCTCGACCATGTCACCGTGGACTTCCGGCAGGGCGAGTTCACCGCGATCATGGGACCCTCCGGCTCCGGCAAGTCGACGCTCATGCACTGCGTCGCCGGCCTGGACTCCTTCTCCTCCGGCTCGGTCCGGATCGGCGAGACGGAGCTCTCCACCCTGAAGGACAAGCAGCTCACCCAGCTGCGCCGGGACAAGATCGGCTTCATCTTCCAGGCCTTCAACCTGCTGCCGACGCTGACGGCCATGGAGAACATCACGCTCCCGATGGACATCGCCGGCCGCAAGGCCGACCAGCAGTGGGTCCAGCAGGTCATCGACATGCTCGGCCTCTCCGGCCGCCTCAAGCACCGCCCGTCCGAGCTCTCCGGCGGCCAGCAGCAGCGCGTGGCCGTGGCCCGCGCCCTCGCCTCCCGCCCCGAGATCATCTTCGGCGACGAGCCCACCGGAAACCTGGACTCCCGCTCCGGCGCCGAGGTCCTCGGCTTCCTGCGCAACTCGGTGCGGGAACTGGGCCAGACCGTCGTCATGGTCACCCACGACGCGATGGCCGCCTCCTACGCGGACCGCGTGATCTTCCTCGCGGACGGCCGGGTCGTCGACGAGATGCTGCGCCCGACGGCGGACGGCGTCCTCGACCGCATGAAGGCCTTCGACGCCAAGGGCCGTACGAGCTGACGCGGCCCCGAGCCGCCCCGTCCGCCGCCCACTCGAACCTCCAGGACCCACCCATGTTCCGTACCGCCCTGCGCAACGTCCTCGCGCACAAGGCGAGACTGCTGATGACCGTCCTCGCCGTGATGCTCGGCGTGGCCTTCGTCTCCGGCACCCTCGTCTTCACCGACACCCTCTCCCAGGCCTTCCGCAACCAGTCGGCCAAGAGCTACGACGACGTCGACGTCGCCGTCGAGATGTACCCGAACCCCGAGGAGGCCCGGAAGACCCCCGGCCTCTCCCAGCAGGTCGTCGACGAGGTCGCGAAGCTCGACGGGGTCGCCTCCGTCTCCCCGCGCGTCGACGGCTTCGCCGGAGTGCCCGACAAGAACGGCAAGCTGATCGGCCTCGGCTGGGCCAACAAGGGCGCCAACTTCACCCCCGGCAAGGACGGCAAGGACCGCGCGTACGCCTTCACCTCGGGCGCGGGCCCGGTGCGGGACACCCAGATCGCCCTCGACAAGGACACCGCCGACAAGGGCGGCTACGAGGTCGGCGACACCGTCCGCGTCGCCACCAACGGCCCGGTGAAGGAGTACACCCTCTCCGGTGTCTTCACCACCGAGGACGGCGCCGTCAACGCCGGCGGCAGCCTGGTCGTCTTCGACACGTCCGTCGCGCAGAAGCTCTACCTGAAGCCCGGCTGGTTCCAGAGCCTGACCGTCACCGCCGCCCCCGGGGCCGACGACGCCAAGCTCCTCGACGAGGTCCTGAAGGTCGTCCCGAAGGCGGCCACCGCGCAGACCGGCGCGGCCCTCGCCGACCAGCAGGCCAAGGACATCGAGGCCGGCATGGGCGCGCTCAACCAGGTCCTCCTGGGCTTCGCCGGCATCGCGCTCTTCGTCGGGATCTTCCTGATCTCCAACACCTTCACCATGCTGGTCGCCCAGCGCACCAAGGAACTCGCGCTGATGCGCGCGGTCGGCGCCTCGCGCAAGCAGATCACCCGCTCCGTCCTCGCCGAGGCCGGTCTCGTCGGCCTGGTCGCCTCCGCCGTCGGCTACGTCCTCGGCATCGGCCTCGCCGTCGGCCTCCGCTCGGCCATGAGCGCCTTCGACCTGAAGGTCCCGGCCGGCGACCTCGTCCTCGGCGCCACCCCGGCGCTGGCCGCCTTCGGCGTCGGCGTCCTGATCACCATGCTCGCCGCCTGGCTGCCCGGCCGCCGCGCCGCGAAGATCCCGCCGGTCGCCGCCATGGGCAGCGTCCACGCCACCGCGAGCACCAAGTCGCTCGTCCTGCGCAACTCCTTCGGTGCCGCGCTCACCGCGCTCGGTGCCGTCCTGATCGTGCTCGGCGCGGGCCAGGGCGGCGACGAGGGCCGCATGTTCATCGCGGGCGGCGCGTTCCTCACCCTCATCGGCGTCATCGTCCTGATCCCGATGCTGTCCCGGCCCGTGATCGCCCTGATCCGCCCGCTGTTCGTCGGCGCCTTCGGGGTCTCCGGCAAGCTGGCCGGCCTGAACGCGGTCCGCAACCCGCGCCGCACCGGCGCCACCGCCTCCGCGCTCGCCATCGGCCTGACCCTCGTCACCGGCCTCTCGGTGCTCGGCGCCACCGTCGGCTCGGCCCTCGACAAGGCGACGACCGACCAGATCAAGGCCGACTACATGGTCACCATGGCCAGCGGCACCGGCCTCAGCCAGGAGGCGCTCACCGCGCTGGAGAAGGCCCCCGGGGTCACCGCGGTCTCGCCCCAGCAGGCCGGCGCGCTCGACATCGGGGGCACCTACACCTCGGCCTCCGGCGTCACCCCCGGCGCCGTCGAGAAGGTCCTCAAGCTCACCGTCGTGAACGGCTCGATGGCCTCGCTCGGCGAGGGGAAGATCGCCGTCGCCGAGAAGACCGCAGAGAAGCGCGGCCTGAAGGTCGGCGCCACCGTCCCGGTCGAGTACCTGGACAAGCAGAAGGCGAAGCTGACCGTCGGCGCGATCTACGAGGACAGCGAGTTCGTCTCGCCCGTCCTCCTCGACAAGAAGATCCTCGACGCCCACGAGGAGCAGCCCTACGTCCCGCAGATCTTCGTGAAGACGGACGGCGGCGCCTCCGCGGCCAACGAGCAGGCCCTGTCGAAGGCCATGGGCGACAACCCGGCCATCACCGTCATGGACCACAAGGACATCCGTGACACCTTCGGCGGCCCGATCAACATGCTGCTGAACATCATGTACGGCCTGCTCGGCATGGCCCTGATCATCGCCGTCCTCGGTGTCGTCAACACCCTCGCGATGTCCGTCTTCGAGCGCCAGCAGGAGATCGGCATGCTGCGGGCGATCGGTCTCGACCGGCGCCGGGTGAAGCGGATGGTCCGTCTGGAGGCCGTCGTCATCTCGGTGTTCGGCGCGGTCGTCGGCATCGGCCTCGGCTCGTTCCTCGGCTGGGCCGTCGGCGAGACCATCAAGAGCAGCCTGCCGGGCTACAGCCTGGTCCTGCCCTGGGACCGGATCGGGCTCTTCCTGGTCCTGGCCGCCCTGGTCGGCGTCCTCGCCTCCCTGTGGCCGGCCCGGAGCGCGGCGAAGCTGAACATGCTCTCCGCCATCAAGGCCGAGTAGACCCCGCACGACGGCGAAGGGCCGGCCTCCCGCTCGGGAGGCCGGCCCTTCGCGCGCGTGCGTCAGACCTTCTCGTTCCAGACGCGCGGCCGCAGCGCCGTCCCGCTCTTCCCCGACACCGGGGTCTTCACCGCGAGGAACTGGTTCACGCCGATCCGGTTGCGCTCGAAGGAGACCGCCGAGGCCGCCATGTAGAGCCGCCAGACGCGGGCCCGGCCGGCCGAGGTGAGCCGGACCGCCCGGTCCCAGTCGGCCTCCAGGTTGGCCACCCAGCGGCGCAGGGTCAGCGCGTAGTGCTCGCGGATCGCCTCCACGTCCCGGACCTCGAAGCCGGCGTCCTCCAGGACCGTCAGGGTGCTGCCCATGGGCGAGAGTTCACCGTCGGGGAAGACGTACGCGTCGATGAAGGCGTCGATCTCGTAGGCGTCCTCGTCCGGCTCGGGGCGCCGGGAGATCTGGTGGTTCAGGAGCCGCCCGCCGGGCTTGAGGAGGTCGTACAGGTCGTCGGCGTACTCCCGGTACTTCGCGGCGCCGACGTGCTCGGCCATGCCGATCGAGGAGATCGCGTCGTACGGGCCGTCGGTGACGTCCCGGTAGTCCTGGACGCGGATCTCGATCAGGTCGGTGAGGCCCTCGTCGGCGATCCGCTTGCGGGCGTGGGCGGCCTGCTCGCGGGAGAGGGTGACGCCGACGACCCTGGCGCCGTACTCGCGGGCGGCGTGGATGGCCATGGAGCCCCAGCCGCAGCCCACGTCGAGGAGCCGGTCGCCCTCCTTGAGGTTCAGCTTGCGGGCGACGAGGTCCAGCTTGTCGCGCTGGGCGTCCTCGAGGGTGCCGTCCTCGGACCAGTAGGCGCACGAGTAGACCATCGAGGGGCCGAGGACCAGCTCGTAGAAGTCGTTGCCCACGTCGTAGTGGTGACTGATCGCCTGCTTGTCGCGGCGCTTGCTGTGCCGGCTGCCGCTGCGGCCGCGCACCTCCTCGACCGGGGGCTTCGGCGGCGGAAGGGGGCCGGCGATCCGCAGCAGGGCGCGGGCGGCGGCGCGCAGTCTGGGGTCGCGCACGGAGTCCAGCAGGCTCCTGGTCTCCTCGCCGCGCTCCCACAGGAGGCCGGAGAGGCTGTCCAGGAGCGCGTAGAGGTCTCCCTCGACGTCGATCTCGCCGGCCACCCAGGCGCGGGCGAGGCCCAGTTCGCCGGGCTTCCAGATCAGTCGCCGCAGGGCCCGGCGGTCGCGGACGATCAGGACGGGACCACCGACGGGCCCGGCCTCGCTGCCGTCCCAGGCTCGCAGACGGACCGGGAGCGGTTCGCCGAGGAGTTCCTCGGCGAGAGTCGTCAGCCGCGACGCGGCGTCGGCCATGGTGCACACCTCCGTGATCTTCGTGCCCCAGAAATGTTCGTCACCAAGGGAACACCGTCCGTAGGCGTCGCAGTCCCGAAACGGCGCAACGAGTCGGCAAAACACGCGAAGGGCCGTCCGCACCACGGATGGCGGACGGCCCTTTTACGGCCTTGCGTGTTACTGCAGTTACTGCTGTTGCTGCGGGGGGTCTTACGAGGCCTTGGCCTTCTCCTGCGCCGGGGCGGCCGGCGCCGGGGCGGGCTTGGCCGCCTCGTAGAACTCCTCGCGCGGCGTCTCCATGGCACCGAGCGACACGACCTCGCGCTTGAGGAACATGCCGAGGGTCCAGTCGGCGAAGACGCGGATCTTGCGGTTGAAGGTCGGCATCGCCATGCCGTGGTAGCCACGGTGCATGTACCAGGCGAGACGGCCCTTGAGCTTGATCTTCATCTTGCCCATGACGATCATGGCGACGCCCTTGTGCAGGCCGAGGCCGGCCACCGCGCCCTTGTTGGCGTGGCTGTACTCCTTCTGCGGGAAGCCGCGCATGCCGGCCACCACGTTGTCGCCGAGGACCTTGGCCTGGCGCAGGGCGTGCTGGGCGTTCGGCGGGCACCAGGCGCGCTCGCGCGGGACGCCGGCCTTGATCGCGGCCATGTCCGGGACCTGGGCGTTGTCGCCCGCGGCCCAGACGTAGTCCATGCCGTTGACCTGGAGCTTCTCGTTGCAGTCCACGTGGCCGCGGGGGCCGAGCGGCAGACCGAAGCGGGAGAGCGCCGGGTTCGGCTTCACGCCGGCGGTCCAGACGATCGTGCTGGAGTCGACCTCGAGGCCGTTCTTCAGCACGACGTGGCCGTCGACGCAGGAGTCCATGGAGGTCTCGAGGTAGATCTCGATCCCGCGGGACTCCAGGTGCTCCTTGCCGTACTGGCCGAGCTTGGGGCCGACCTCGGGGAGGATCTTGTCGGCCGCGTCGACCAGGATGAAGCGCATGTCCTCGCGCGACACGTTCTGGTAGTACTTCGCGGCGTCGCGGGCCATGTCCTCGACCTCGCCGATCGTCTCGGCGCCGGCGAAGCCACCGCCGACGAAGACGAAGGTCAGGGCCTTGCGGCGGACCTCCTCGTCGGTGGTCGAGTCGGCCTTGTCGAGCTGCTCGAGGACGTGGTTGCGCAGGCCGATGGCCTCCTCGATGCCCTTCATGCCGATGCCCTGCTCGGCGAGACCGGGAATCGGGAAGGTGCGGGAGACCGCGCCCATCGAGATGACCAGGTAGTCGAACGGCAGCTCGTACGCCTCGCCGACGAGCGGCGCGATCGTGGCGACCTTGCGGTCCTGGTCGATGGTGGTGACCCGGCCGGTGAGCACCTCGGCTCCGCGGACGACGCGTCGCAGCGGGACGACGACGTGACGCGGGGAGATGCTGCCGGCGGCGGCTTCGGGGAGGAAGGGCTGGTAGGTCATGTACGACCGCGGGTCGACGACCGTGACGGTCGCCTCCGCGTAGCGCATCTTCTTGAGGATGCGCCGAGCTGCGTACAGGCCTACGTACCCGCCGCCTACTACGAGGATCCTGGGACGCTCCGTGGTGCTCATGGGATCGAGTATCCACCCCTCCCGAGGGGGGTGCTCGTGCGCCCCTTCACAAGGTTCTGGGACACCTCTGCTACACTCCGCCGCCCACGTGATCCATGTCATGGCGCTGCAAAGGAACCGGGGTGCACTGGTGAACGTTGTTCACCCCCCGTGAACTGGTCTGGAGAGCCTCCGTTAACGCTGAAGCGGACCCCCGCTTCACACGATGGAAACATCGAGCCAATCGGCCTCCGAACCTGCGAAAGGGCCCCGAGGCACCCCTCGAAGGGCCTAAGGACCCTCCTCGGGCGCCATCGGGGCCCTTTTCCTTGTGAAGAACTTCACGAACCTTTTCCGACGGGGTGTCGCCGGAGGGCTCGATAGGCGCCCACTATGCGACGGATAGGGCGATCCCATCGAGAATGTCGTGCTCGCTGACGACGACCTCGCGGGCTCCGACGCGCTCCACGATCTCCCGCAGGACGAGCGCCCCGGCGATGATCACGTCGACCCGGCCGGGGTGGATGACGGGGATCGCGGCCCGCTCGTCGTGGGTGGAGGCGAGCAGCCGCTCGGTCACCTCGGCGACCTGGGCGGCGGAGAGACGGGAGTGGTGGACCTTCTCGGAGTCGTACTCGGGGAGCCCGAGGGCGATCGCGGCGACCGTGGTGACGGAGCCGGCGAGCCCGACGAGGGTCTCCGCCGTGTCGATCGGCACGGCCTCGGCGGCCAGGTCGAGCGCGGCCCGGACGTCGGCGCGGATCGCGGCGACCTCCTCGGCGGTCGGCGGGTCGTGCCGGACGTGCCGCTCGGTGAGCCGGACGCAGCCGATGTCGACGGAGCGGGCGGCCTCGACGTGCTTGTTGCCGACCACGAACTCGGTGGAGCCGCCGCCGATGTCCACGACGAGGCGCCGGTCGTCCCCGTGCAGCTCGCCGGTGGCGCCGGTGAAGGAGAACTCGGCCTCCTGGTCGCCGGTGATGACCTCGGGCTCGACGCCCAGGATCTCCACGACCCCGTTCACGAAGTCCGCGCGGTTCTCGGCGTCGCGGGAGGCGGAGGTGGCGACGAAGCGGATCCGCTCGGCGCCCAGTTCCCTGATGACCTCGGCGTACTCGCGGCAGGCCGCGAAGGTCCGCTCCAGGGCCTCGGGGGCGAGCCGGCCCGTCTTGTCGACGCCCTGGCCGAGCCGGACGATCGTCATCCGCCGGTCCAGCTCGATCAGCTCGCCGGTCTCCGGGTGGACGTCGGCGACGAGGAGGCGGATGGAGTTCGTACCGCAGTCGATTCCGGCGACCCGGGTCACTTCTCGCCTTCTTCCTCGTCGGCGCAGGGGTTCACGCAGGGGCCCTTCGCCCACCACTCCGGCAGCATCGCGAGCGCCTCGTCGCCGAACGGGTTCACGCCCGGGCCCGCGGCCAGCGAGTGGCCGACGAGGACATGCAGGCACTTGACCCGGTCCGGCATGCCGCCGGCGCTCGGGAAGCCCTCCAGGACCTCGATGGCGTCGCGGCGGGCGATGTAGTCCTCGTGCGCGGCCCGGTAGGCGGCGGCGAGTTCCGGGTCGGTGGCGAGCCGGGCCTGCATCTCCTTCATGACCCCGTTGGCCTCCAGGGTGCCGATGGCCGAGGCCGCCCGGGGGCAGGTCAGGTAGTACGTGGTGGGGAAGGGCGTGCCGTCGGGGAGCCGGGGCGCGGTCTCGACGACGTCCGGGTTGCCGCACGGGCAGCGGTGCGCGATGGCGCGCAGGCCGCGGGGCGGGCGGCCGAGCTGGAGCTCGAAGGCGGCGATGTCCGTCTCGGTGGGCTCGGTGCGTTCGGTCTGCGGAGGGGGCGTTTCCATGTCTGCCTTGCTCGTGTGTCGCGGAGGAGTGGTCAGGGACGGTCGGCGTGGTCGACGCCGTCCCAGAGGTTGTCGTACCAGGGGCGGTCGGCCGCGCCCTGGTCGGCGCGGGGCCGTCGCTCCGCGTCGGGGTCGTCCACGGTGAAGCCGGTCTCGCCGGGCATCACGTAGTGCAGGTGCTCGCGGGCGAGGCGGCGGACGTAGGCCGGGTCCTGGAGGCGGGCCTTCTCGTCCTTCAGCTCCTCGACCCGCCGGGCGGCCTCGGCGGCCCGGCGCTCCTGTTCGGCGATCTCGCCCTGCTGGGAGACGTAGCTCCGCATCGGGTAGGCGAGCGCCACGACGAGGGAGCAGACCACGAGGGCCAGGAAGGCCGCGCGGCCGGTGAGCCGGGAGCGGCGGGCCTGACGGCGGGTCTGGGAGCGGTAGACACGGGCGGCGGTCTGCTCGCCGAGCAGTCTGATCCGGGTCGCGGTCGAGAACCGGTCCCGGTCCTTCGCGGCCATGTCGTGTCGCCTCCCCTGTTCACGCGTACGTCCCCGCACACGGTACGGGACCGAGTACGGGGACGGACGTAACTACAGCGTCAGGCGAGGTCAGCCCTTGAAGCGCGGGAAGGCGCTGCGGCCGGCGTAGACCGCGGCGTCGTCGAGGATCTCCTCGATGCGCAGCAGCTGGTTGTACTTGGCGACGCGGTCCGAGCGGGCCGGGGCGCCGGTCTTGATCTGGCCGCAGTTCACGGCGACGGCGAGGTCGGCGATGGTGACGTCCTCGGTCTCGCCGGAGCGGTGGGACATCATGCACTTGAAGCCGTTGCGCTGGGCGAGCTCGACGGCGTCGAGGGTCTCGGTCAGCGAGCCGATCTGGTTGACCTTGACCAGGAGGGCGTTGGCGGTGCCCTCCTCGATGCCACGGGCCAGGCGCTCCGGGTTGGTGACGAAGAGGTCGTCGCCGACGATCTGGACCTTGTCGCCCAGCTTCTCGGTGATGACCTTCCAGCCGGCCCAGTCGTCCTCGAACAGCGGGTCCTCGATGGAGACCAGCGGGTACGCGGAGACGAGCTCGGCGTAGTACTCGGTCATCTCGGCGGCCGAGCGGGACTTGCCCTCGAACTCGTACGCGCCGTCCTTGTAGAACTCGGACGCGGCGACGTCGAGCGCGAGCGCGACGTCGGTGCCCGGGGTGTAGCCGGCCTCCTTGATGGCCTCGACGATGAGGTCGAGGGCGGCGCGGTTCGACTCCAGGTTCGGGGCGAAGCCGCCCTCGTCGCCGAGGCCGGTGGAGAGGCCCTTGCGCTTCAGGACGCTCTTGAGGGTGTGGTAGATCTCCGCGCCCCAGCGGAGGGCCTCGGAGAAGGACTCCGCGCCGATCGGGGCGATCATGAACTCCTGGATGTCCACGTTGGAGTCCGCGTGCGAACCGCCGTTGAGGATGTTCATCATCGGAACGGGCAGCAGGTGCGCGTTCGGGCCGCCCAGGTAGCGGAAGAGCGGGAGGTCGCTGGCCTCGGAGGCGGCGTGCGCGACGGCGAGGGAGACGCCGAGGATGGCGTTGGCGCCGAGCGAGCCCTTGTTCTCGGTCGCGTCCAGGTCGAACATGGCCTGGTCGATCAGGCGCTGCTCGGTGGCGTCGTAGCCGACGAGCTCCGGGCCGATCTGCTCGATGACGGCGAGGACGGCCTTCTCGACACCCTTGCCCTGGTAACGGTTGGGGTCACCGTCGCGGAGCTCGATGGCCTCGAAGGCACCGGTGGAGGCACCGGACGGAACGGCAGCACGGCCGGTGCTGCCGTCGTCGAGGCCGACCTCGACCTCGACCGTGGGGTTGCCTCGGGAGTCCAGGATTTCCCGGGCTACGACGACGTCGATGGACGGCACGAGCATCTCCTTCTGGGATGTGACGCTGGATGTGACGCAAGGTCGGTGCAGGGTCGCGTGGCCTTGCGGCAAGAGCCTAACCGGCTCGGGGGCTCCGACCGGCCGGGCGCCCGCCCGCTGGGACGAAAAAGGACCCAAGGGCACGCATCCCGGGACGAAGGACCCCAGATCTACTGGACGGTAACCGCCAGGGGCCCCGGGGCTCCGCGAGCGGCCTCCGCGAGCGGCCCCCCGCGAACGGTCTCCGTGAACGGGGGAACCCCGGTCCGGCGCGCACGGGGGAAGGGCGCGCCGGACCGGGGTGGTCACCGCGGGAGGGTCGTCGGGGCCGCGTGAGCCGCCGGACTCACGCGAGCCGCCGGGCTCACTTCAGGTGGAGCTGCTGACCCGGGTAGATGAGGTCGGCGTTCTCGACGACGTCCTCGTTCAACTCGAAGAGCTTGGCCCAGCCGCCCTTGACGCCGTGCGCCTGGGCGATCTTGCTGAGGGTGTCGCCGGTGACGACCTTGTACTCGCCGTCGCCCTTCTTGACCTTCTCACCGGTCGGGGTGGTGACGGTCTTGGGGGCCTTGCGCTGCTCGCTGCGGGTGGTCGGCTGCTCGGCGCGACGCTCCTGCTGCTTCGGCGCGGCCTGCTGCGGCGCGGCCTGCTTCGGGGCGGCCTGCTGGGGCTCGCTCTGCTGCGGGGTGCTCTCGGCGGCGCCGCCGTCGTAGGAGGCACCGGAGAGGCCGACGCCGCAGCTCGGCCACGCGCCCTTGCCCTGGCCCGCGAGGACCTTCTCGGCGACGGCGATCTGCTGGGACTTCGACGCCAGGTCGGCGCGCGGGGCGTAGGCGGTGCCACCGAAGGCGGCCCAGGTGGAGTTGGTGAACTGCAGGCCGCCGTAGAAGCCGTTGCCGGTGTTGATGGCCCAGTTGCCGCCGGACTCGCACTGGGCGACGGCGTCCCACTCGGCGGAGGTGGCGGCCGAGGCGGTGCCCGCGGTCATCAGCGGGGCGGCGACGGCGATGCCGGTGACGCCGACGAGGGCGGCGACCTGGGTGGCCTTGGAGGGACGGCGGTGTTTGCCCTTGGCGGAAAACAGCATGGGGATTCTCCTCACCGACGCCTGTGAGGTGAGCTGTCGGGTTCGGGCCGGAAAGTTGCCCGGCCGCGTGTCCTTGCACGCGGCTTCACCCCAAGCCGGTCGTCGGCCGTCTGTCTCAACGGCCGGGACCGGCACTTACCTTGGGTCCCCCACTCCTGCCTTCGGCGCTTGCGCGACGACTGTTCCCATCGGCCGACGGCAGGATTCGGCGTTTCGGTCGACGGGGCCCGCGGTGGCGAGCGGTGACGACCGTAGACACAGACCCGCCGGAAGTTCAAAGAGGCGCAATGAGGAAAAATCGCCCTTGTCCACCCTCCGGCGGGTGGTGTTTGTGCAGGTGAGAGGTGACGGAAGCAAAGTTTGCGGACGCGACACGCCAGTTGGGGCGAAGAGACCCATGTCTCACTTCCCCAGAACCGGACATAAGCCCGCGAACTAACCGGCCGCCGTCGTCGAACCCACCGTCAGGTCGAGGCTCTGACCAGGCAGGATGAGGTTCGGATCGGTGCCCACCGTCTGCCGGTTGGCGTCGTAGAGGGCGGTCCAGCCCCCGGAGAGTTCGTTCTCCTGCGCAATGCCGGACAGGCTGTCGCCCGGCTGCACGGTGTACTCGCCCGGAGTGTCCTGACTGTCCGTTGCGCCCGAATTCTTCGCTTCGTCAGTCGCGGGCGTGGCGTCGACCTTTTCACCCATCTTGTCCACACTCGAAGCGTGTCGACCCGATTCGGGCGAACCACCCGTCTTGTCGGATTCCTCAGGCGCGGCCTCGCCCCGGTGCTTGCCGGTGCCGGGGGTGGCCGACGGCGCGTCAGCTCCCGGCGTGACGGACGAATCCGGCGTACCGGGCGTAACGGAAGCACCGGGAGCGCCCGGAGCCGTCGGCGCGGCGGGCGTGGCGGACGTGGCCGGCGCGGTCGGCGTGGCGGAGGTCACCGGAGCGGTCGGCGTGGCCGGCGCGGAGGGGGTCGCGGACGCGGCGGACCGGTCCGCCGTCCCCGCGGTCGCCGACGGAGCCGTCGGGGTGCCGGCGGTGCGGTCGGACTCGGGAAGGGGGCCGGTGGGCGCCGCCGGGACGACGGCCGGGCCGGGGTTCACGCCGGTGGCCTTGCCGTCGTTGGTCAGGCCCGCGATCGGCGCGCAGGTGGCCCACTCGGTGCTGCCCTTGGCGAGGGCCTTCTCGGCCACCGCGATCTGCTGGGCGCGGCTGGCCAGGTCGGGGCTGGGCGCGTAGGCGAGGCCGCCGTTGCGCTCCCAGCTGTCCTGGGTGAACTGGAGGCCGCCGTACATGCCGTTGCCGAAGTTGGCGCTCCACTGGCCACCGGACTCGCACTCGGCGACCCGGTCCCAGGTGGCGGCGTCGGCGGCGGAGGCGGATCCGGTGGCGAGCAACGGCAGCGCCATGGCGGATCCGGTCACACCTGCGGCGACGACGAGGGCGGGGGCCTGACGGGGGCGACGGTGTCGTCCGTTCCCGGAACGCATAGGAACGCCTTTCGCGTGACGGCTGAGACTGCCGGGAAACGTAGCGGCATTCGAACGTCCGTCACAAGTCGATGGCGCCACGATCACACGAAGATCACATTTCTGATGGCACGTCAGTGGGCGGGACCGGTACGGAAGGGGAGAACTCCACCGGAAGCGTGCGCAAACCACGCATGATGAGGCCACCGCGCCACCGCAGTTCGGCCGGATCGGCGGCGAGCCGCAGGTCCGGCAGCCGGGTCAGCAGGGTCGCGAGCGCCGTCTGCCCTTCGAGGCGGGCGAGCGGCGCGCCCAGGCAGTAGTGGATGCCGTGCCCGTAGCCGAGGTGCTGGTTGTCGCGCCGGGCGAGGTCGAGGGTGTCCGGCCCGTCGAACCGCTCCGGGTCCCGGTCGGCGGCGGCGAGCACCACGAGCACCGGATCGCCCGCCGGGATCTCCTGCCCGCCGATGGTCAGCGCCCGCGTCGCGTACCGCCAGGTCGCCATCTCCACGGGCCCGTCGTACCGCAGCAGCTCCTCGACCCCGGTCTCCAGGAGGCCGGTCTCCCCGGCGGCGAGCGAGGCCTGGAGCCGCGCGCGCTGCCCGGGGTGGCGCAGCAGCTGGTACACGCCGTTGCCGATGAGGTTGACGGTCGTCTCGAAGCCGGCGAACAGCAGGATGAAGGCCATGGCGGCGGCCTCGTTCTCGGTGAGGTGCTCGCCGTGGTCGGAGGCCTTGATGAGCCCCGAGATGAGGTCGTCTCCCGGCTCTTCGCGCTTGCGGTGGATCAGCTCGGCGAGGTAGCCGCGCATCTTCTTCACCGACCGGGCGACCCCGCCGCGCGGGCCCCCGCCGTGCCGGATCATCATCCCGGCCCAGTCCCGGAAGTCGTCCTGGTCCTCCGGCGGCACGCCGAGCAGGTCGCAGATCGCGTAGATGGGCAGCGGGAAGGCGAACTCGTGGATGAGGTCGGCGCTCCCCCGCTCGGCGAAGGCGTCGATGAGACGGTCCGTGAGCTCCTGCACCCGCGGGGCGAACTCGGCGACCCGGCGCGGGGTGAAGGCCTTCGAGACGAGCCGCCGCAGCCGGGTGTGGTCCGGCGGGTCGATGTTGAGCAGATGCGTCATCAGCTCGGCCTTGCGCTCGCCGGGGATGCCGGTCTTCCCCTTCGCGTGCGGGGACTCGTCGTGGTGCGCGGGGTTCTTGGAGAGCCGCTGGTCGGCGAGGGCCTGCCGGGCGTCCGCGTACCGGGTCACGAGCCAGGCCTCGACCCCGCTGGGCAGCGTCGTCCGGTGGACGGGGGCGTGCTCCCGCAGCCAGGCGTAGGCGGGGTAAGGGTCGCCGGCGAACTCCCAGGTGAAGAGCTCGGGCGCGGGGGCGGGGCCGGGGGTCGTACTCACGCCACGACCGTACAGGGCGGTCCCGGGAGGCAGACCATGTGGAGAATCCGTGATCGACCCGTGCGGGTTGTGCCCTAGATTCCTGTCAGTGGATCACCAGCTGCTCCGGAGCACGTTCGCGGTCGTCGAGAGACGGGCCGAGCACGCCGTCACGTTCTTCTACTCGCACCTCTTCCGGCACAACCCCGGGGTGCGCGAGCTCTTCCCCGAGGACATGCTCCCCCAGCGGGACCGGCTCCTCGCCGCGCTCACGCATGTGGTGACCCACCTGGAGGACCCCGGGCTCGCGGCCTACCTCGGGCAGCTGGGCCGCGACCACCGCAGGTTCCTCGCCTCCCCCGCGCTGTACGCGGCCGTCGGGCAGAGCCTGGTCGCCGCGTTCGCGCACGCGGCCGGCGCCGCCTGGACGATCGAGGCGGAGAAGGCCTGGACCGAGGCGTACGGGCACGTCGCCGATCTGATGCTGGCGGGCGCCGACGCGGCGGCCGGGGCCGGGGAGCCCGCCTGGTGGGACGCGGACGTCGTGCGGCACGAGCGGTACGGCGACGACCTGGCCGTCCTCACCCTCCGCCCCCGCCGGCCCCTCCCCTACCTGCCCGGCCAGTACGTCAGCGTCAGCTCGCTGCGGGTCCCGCGCGTCTGGCGCACCTACTCCCTCGCCGACGCGCCCCGCCCCGACGGCACGGTGGAGCTGCACGTGAGCCGGGTCGCGGGCGGCGCGATGAGCACGGCGCTGGTCGAGGAGACGGGCCCGGGCGAGGTGCTGCGGCTCAGCGCCCCCGGCGGCGGGCTCGTCGCGCGGACGCCGCCGGGCGGACTGCGCACCTATATATGCGGGGGCACGGGCTGGGCCCCGGTGCGGGCGCTCCTGGCGGAGGCCGCCGGGGCCGAGCCGGGGCTGGAGGGCCGGCTGTTCGTGGTGGCCCGCTCCAGGGAGTACCTGTACGCGCGCGAGGCCGCCGAGCTCCTGAAGGAGCGCCTCCCCGGCCTGAACGTCACCTACATCACGGCCGCGCCCCGGCAGCGCAAGGACCGGGCGACCGAGCGGCTGCTCCAGGCGCTGCGGGCGTGCGTCCGATGGTCCGCGCACGACGTGTACCTCGCCGGGCCGCCGGCCTTCGTGGCGGAGGTCGCCGAGCTCCTGGAGGAGCTGGGCACGGACCCGGCGCGGATCCACCACGACACCCTGCCGCCCGTGGGCCGCTTCACCACCCGCCCGAGCACGGCGGCCGAACGCCTCCTGAGCCCCCCGGCGCCCCTCTGGCACGACCCGGAGGCCCGGGCGCCGCGCGCCCGGAGCCGGGGGACGTCCTTCGGACCGTGACCGGACAGCACACCTAGGGGATGTCCTTCACGCCCTCCGCCGCGCGGATCGTGTCGCGGTACGTCCGGGCCGCCGCCCGCAGGGCCGCCTCCGGGTCCACGCCGGCCGCGTCGGCGCGGGCGGCGAGGGCGAGCAGTTCGTAGCCGATGCCCTCGCCCGCCGGGAGCTCGACGTCGAGGCCCGCCGTGCGGACCCGGCCCGCGAGCTTCGCGGCGAGCGCGAGCCCCGGCTGCCCGAGCGGCACCCCGTCGGTGACGGACTCCCGCTGCTTCTCGACGGCCTTGGTGCGCAGCCAGTGCGCGTGGACGTCCTCGGGGGTCTCGGCGGTGGCGTCCCCGAAGACGTGCGGGTGCCGGTGGATCAGCTTCTCGACGAGCGTCCCGGCGACGTCGTCCACGGAGAACGGTTCCTCCGCGTCCTCCTCGGCGATCCGGGCGTGGAAGACGACCTGGAGCAGCACGTCCCCGAGCTCCTCGCGCAGCTCCCGCCGGTCGCCCTCCTCGATCGCCTCGACGAGCTCGTACGCCTCCTCGATGGCGTACTTGGCGAGCCCCCGGTGGGTCTGGCGGGAGGTCCAGGGGCACTCGCGGCGGATGCGGTCCATGATCTGCACGAGGTCGAGGAGGCGGGCGCCGGGCAGGTCGTACGAGCCGGGCAGCAGCTCCAGGTCGGGCATGGACACGCGGCCTGAACCGGCGAGCCGGGCGAGGCCGTCGGTCAGCGCCCTGTCCCCCTCGCCGGAGGGCAGCAGCAGGACCGTGCGGCCTCCGGCGCAGGCCTCGACGAGCTCCTCGGCGGTGGGCCGGACGTGCTCGACGGCGACGCCGGCCTCCCGCAGGTACGGCAGCTGGGGGTGGTCCTCGTCGGGGCAGAGCACCCGGTCGGCCCCGTGCAGCGCCTGCCAGGCGGGCCAGGACAGCAGTCCGGGCGCCACGCGGTGGCTGGCGGTGAGCAGGACGATGCGGCCGGGGCTCTCAGAAGTCACCCCTCGAACCTACCTCGGCTCATGCTCCGGACGGGACGGCGGCCGGGTCCTGGCTGATCTGGCGGAGCCAGGGGGCCGTGGTGTCGGAGAGCCGGACCTGGGCGTCGTCCCAGCGGCCGTAGCGCGGGTTCACCTCGATGCCGAGCTTCTTGGAGGCGGCGGAGAAGACGTCCGTCAGCTTCTTCTGGCCCTCGGGGCTCTCGGTGACCCCCAGCTTCTGGGCGATCTTGTTCATGAGGACGTTGCGGCGGACGAACGCGTCGATCTGGTCGGGCGCCACGCCCTGCTCCTGGAGGAGGACGGCCTTGAGCTGCTCCTCGCCGCCGGCCTGGCGGACGAAGGAGTCCCGGGCCTGCTGGAGTTCGGCGCGGCCGGCGGTGACGCCGTTGTCGCGGGCGACCTCGTCGACGACCCGGTCGAAGATCATGACGTTGAGCTTGCGGCGGCTGAGGTCACCGGTGGCCGCGACGAGCTGCGCGGACTGCGGCGAGGCCGCCTGCGCGTCCCGCACGTCCTCGACCTGCGCCTGCAGGCCGGCGACCTCGATCCGCTGGCCGCCGACGACGGCCGCCGCTCCTGGATGGGCGTCACTGCCGCAGGCGGTGAGCAGCGGGGCCGCGGCGAGGAGGGCGGCGGAGACGGTGAGCGCAGTGCGGCGGTGCAAAGGAGCCTCCCGGGCTGGTCGTGCGTCAGTTGAACGACCTTGCGGTGATCGATGGTAGGGAGTCGCCGGGGCCGGAGCCACTACTTCGGAGCGACTGTTTCCCACAACGACTCACCCGTCACCCGGGTGTCGGCCGCCCGCGAAGCGCCGCTCGTCTCCTTCAGCAGGTAGTGCGGCCGCCGCTTCACCTCGTAGTAGATGCGTCCGACGTACTCGCCGATCAGCCCGGCCATCACCATCTGCACCCCGGCGAGGGCGGTGACGGCGACGAGGAGGGTGACGTAGCCGGGGGTGTCGACGCCGTTGACGAGGGCGTCGCCGACGATCCAGGCCGCGTAGCCGAGGGCGACGACGGTGAGGAGGAGCCCGAGGTGGACGGCGGCCCGCAGGGGCTTGTTGTTGAAGGAGAGGAGGCCGTCGAGGCCGTAGTTGAGGAGCTTGCCGAAGGTCCACTTGGAGCGGCCCTGCTCGCGGACGGCGTTCTCGTAGGAGAAGGTCGTGGTGCGGAAGCCGACCCAGGCGAAGAGGCCCTTGGAGAAGCGGTTGTACTCGCCGAGTCCGAGGACGGCGTCGACGGTGCGCCGCGACAGCAGCCGGAAGTCCCCGACGCCGTCGACGAGCTCGACGTCGACGAGCCGGTTGATCGCCCGGTAGTAGAGGCGGGCGGTGAGGGTACGGGTGACCCGGTCGCCCTCGCGGGTGCGGCGGGCGACGACCTGGTCGTACCCCTCGGCGTGCAGGGCGACCATGCGGTGCACGAGCTCCGGCGGGTGCTGGAGGTCGGCGTCCATGATCACGACGGCGTCTCCGGCGGCGTGCCGGAGCCCGGCGAGCATCGCGGCCTCCTTGCCGAAGTTGCGGCTGAAGGAGAGGTAGCGGACCCGGTCCGGGTCGCGGCCGGCGAGCTCCTGGAGCAGGGGGAGGGTCCCGTCCCGGCTGCCGTCGTCCACGTAGACGATCTCGAACTCCCCGTCGAGGCGGTCCAGTTCGGCGGTCACGTGGTCGTGGAAGCGGGCGAGGACGTCCTCCTCGTTGAAGCACGGGACGACGATCGAGAGCAGCACGCGGACCACGACAACGGAGCCCGGTGTCCCGGCCGGTCCGGGTGGATGACCTTCAGACGACCATCTCGTGAACTGGCCCGGCGGGCCCGCCCCTTCCCGTGGGGGCGCTGGCATATTCGAACGGCCATGCCGAACGCCACGCGCTTCCAGCCGCCCCCCGCCCGCCCCTCCGGCCCGCTCGCTCCGGCGCTCGCCGCCGCCCTGTCCGTCGTCGCCGTCTGCGGCGGGGACGCCGTCGCCCGGGTGTTCCCCTTCGGGCCGCGCCGCCGGGCCGTCAACGACCTCGCCAACCAGTTCGTGCCGTTCCACGCGCACCTGTGGGACCTGCTGCGCGGCCGGGCGGACGGCGGGCTGCTGCTGGACTGGGGGGCCGGCTGGGGCACGAGCTTCCTGCCCGACTACGGCACCTATCTGTCGAGCCCCTTCGCGCCGCTGGTCGCGCTCTTCCCGCGCGGCGACGTCGAGTACGCGGTGTACGGGATCACCGTCCTGAAGACGGCGGTCGCGGCGGCGGCGATGACGTTCCTGCTGCGGCGCCTCGGCCCGGCCGGGGCGTGGTGGTGGGCGGCGGTGCTCGGCGCCTCGTACGCCCTGTGCGGGTGGTCGCTCGCGGAGGGCACGTACAACCCGATGTGGCTGGACGGCCTGGTCGCCTTCCCGCTGCTCTGCCTGGTGGGCGAGTGGGTGCGGGAGGGCCGGCGGCCGCTCCTGGGGTCCCTGGTGGTGGCGGGCTGCTGGTTCGCGAACTTCTACACGGCGTACATGGCGACCCTGGGCGCCGCCCTGGTGCTCCTGGTCCGGCTGGCGGTCACGGACTCCTTCCGGTGGCGGACGCTGCTCCGCGCGGCGGTGACGACGGCCCTCGGCGTGGGCCTCGCGGCCCCCGTCCTGGTGCCCGTCCTCCTCGGCTCCCGGCACGCCTACCCGGGCGTCGTCCGGGACTTCGTCCCGGCGGCCGGCACGGACTTCTTTGCCCGGTTGCTCCCGGCGACCTACAGCTTCTCGACGCCAGCGGCCTTCGTCTGCACGGCGGTGCCGCTGCTCGCGGGGGCGCTGCTCTTCCGCCGGGACGCGCCGGGCCGCGAGCGGTGGCTGTGGGGCGGTCTGTGCGCGGCGGCCGCGGCGTCGATGCAGTGGGGTCCGACGCACCTCGTCTGGCACGTCTTCGCCACCCCGAACGGCAGCCCGTACCGCCAGACCTTCGTCCTGTCCGGCGTCCTGGTCCTCACCGCCTGGACGGGCCTCGCCCACGGCCTCCCGGACCGCAGGTCGCTGCTCGGCGGGGCGGCGGTCGTCCTGGCCCTCACGGCCGGGGCCCTGCCGAGCCCGCTCCTCACCCCCTGGGCGCTGCTCCTCGCGGGCGTCGGCCTGGCGGCGGTGGCGGGCGCGCTCCTCCTGCCCCGCCGGGGCCGGTACGGACTCCTCGCCGCGCTCCTCGTGACCGGAACCCTGCTGGGGCAGGCGGCGGCGACCACGGCGTACGCGGACCGGGAGCGGCTCGCCCGGCTCGACGACTACCCGCCGTGGGGCGCGGAGCACGAGCGGCGGGCGGCGGCGCTCGCGGCGGCGGACGGCTGGCCCGCCTACCGCACGGACTCCGGGCTGCCCCGGGTCGCGGGCAACGATCCGCTGCTCCTGGGCGGCCAGGGCGCGGCGTACTACAGCAGCCACACCCCGGCGGTCCTGACGGAGACCCTGGCCGCGCTCGGCGGCGGCTGGACCTCGCGCGGCCGGAACCTGCCGAGCCTGGACAATCCGGTGACGGACGCGCTGTTCGGCGTGGGCGCGCGCTGGCGGGACGGCGCGGTCGTGCGTACGGACACGCGCCTGCCGCTGGTGACGGTACGGCCCCCGGGCCCGCCCCCGGTCTACGGCCCGTCGCCCTTCCGCAACCAGGAACTCCTGCTCGGCGCCCGGGTGTACGGGGCTCCGCGCGCGGGCGCCTGCCGGGTCGACACGGAGGTCTTCCTCTGGTCCCCCGACGCGACGGGCACGGCCCGCCTCGGCGGGAACGCCCCGGTCCACCTCCTCGGCGGCACCCCGAAGCGCCGCGCGGCCCTGGCCTCGCTGGGCGTCCAGCGGGTCCCCGGCCTGAGGCCGGACCTGCCGGGGCCGGGCGAGCTGGGCTGCCTGGACCACGACCGCCTCCGCTCGGCGGTGACCGCCCTGCGCGCCCGCGCGGCGACCTCGGTCCGCGTCACCCCGGACGGCATACGGGCCACCCTCCCGCCGGGCGCCGGCACGGCGGTCGTCGCGGCGCCCCGCATCGCGGGCTGGCACTGCGGGGGCGCCGAACCGGCCTCGTACGGCGGCCTCCTGGCCGTCCCGGCCGGCGGCGGCGAGCTCTCCTGCACGTTCCGCCCGCCGGGCCTGCGGGCGGGCCTGGCGGCGGGGGCGGTGGCGGCGCTGGGGCTGCTGGGGGTGGTCCTGGTGCGCGTCAGGGCCGGGCGGTCGCCTCGCTGACGGCCCCGCCGGCGGGCGGGACGACGAGCGCCTCGTCCCGGAGCCCTGGCGGGAGGCGACGCCGCCCGTCCCCGCTCACGGCCGCAGCTCCCAGCGGACCTCGCCGGCCCGTTCCTCCCCCGTCGGCGCGAGGCCGGCCGCGCGGGCGACGGCGGCGGAGGCCGCGTGGCCGGGGTGGACGTGGGCGACGACGGTGCGGACGCCCCGGTCGGCCAGCAGGCCGACGAGGGCCCCGGCCGCTTCCCGGGCGATCCCCCGCCCCTGCCACTCGGTCCCGGTCACCCACGCGACCTCGGCGGTCCGCCCGCCGTCGGTGACCGTCGCCTGGACCGTCCCGGCGAGCCGGTCCTCCTCGCGGAGCCGCACCACCCAGTTGCACCAGACGACCGCCGGATCGGGCGGTCCGGCGACCAACCGCTCGTACCGGGCGCGCAGTTCGGGCGCGGTGAGCGGGGCGCCTCCGATGAAGGCGTGGAGGGCGGGGTCGGCGAGGACCCCGGCCATCTCGTCGGCGTGCGCGACGGCGAGCGGCACGAGGTCGAGCCGCCGGGTGCGCACGGTCGCGGTCCGGAGGGTCACACGTCCCCCAGGAAGCCGGGGTCGGTGCCGTCGAGCTGCAGGGCCGTCTCGCGTCCCAGCCCGAGCAGCTGCCCCAGGGGGACGACCGCGCGGCTGGTCCCGGCCAGGTCCTGGTGCGCCTCGGCGGACCACAGGGGCGGGTAGAGGCTGAGTCCCTCGCCGCCGGTCAGGCCGGGTGCCTCGTCGCGCCAGCCGGGCCAGCGCAGGCCCTCGTAGAACTCCTCGATCCCCCCGGCGAGCACCCACGACAGCCAGGCCCCGTACCCGGCGCCGATCGCGTCCCAGCGCAGCGAGTCGGGCGCGAAGTAGACCATCTCGCCGGGGCTGCCCGGCAGTCCGGTCTCCTCCTCCGTGCCGCCCTGGATCGCGAAGGCCCCGCCGAGCACGTCGTGCGCGACGACGAGTCCGGCGGCGGGCCGCCAGGCGGGGTCGGGCTCGGCGGGGTAGCCGTTGACCCGGGCGAGGCCGGGCAGGCGCCGGTCGTTGTGGACGGCCGGGCTGCCGTACACCCGCAGCCAGCCGTCGTCGACGAGGGCGCCGCCGGTGCGGAAGAGGAACGCGCCCAGGTACGAGCGGACGGTGACCTGCGTCTGGAGGAGCGTGGCCGCTCCTCGCGCGGGGTCGGCGTCCAGCACCTCGACGGGCACCTGTGCCGTCCGCAGCTCCTCTTCGAGCAGCGGCCACGCCGGGTCCTCGACCTCGGTCAGTTCGCTCAGTCCACGCAGTTCTCGCACCCCGGCATCGTCGCACGCGCCGCTCCGCCGCGGTTCTCCGTTGATCGACGGCACTTCCGGGGGTATCTTGCATTGCATGGTTCCTGGCGAAGCAAGATCAGAGGCGTCCGGAAAGGTCGCCAGTCAGCTGCGCAAGGGCGTACTGGAGTACTGCGTCCTGGCCCTGCTGCGCGACGGCCCGCGCTACGGCGTCGAGATCCTCGACGAGCTGGCCGCCGTCAGCGTCATGACCACCAGCCAGGGCACGATCTACCCCTTGCTGTCCCGGCTTCGCCGCGACGGACTCGTCGACACCGAGCTGCGCGAGTCGGCCACCGGCCCCGCCCGCCGCTACTACACGCTCACCGCGCCCGGCAGGACCGCGCTCGCCGAGTTCGCCGAGAGCTGGCCGCGCTTCCGCGACGGCGTCGACCACTTCCTGACCGCATCCCACGGAGGCTCCGCATGACCGGCACCGAACACCCCCTCGTGACCGACTACCTGGCCACGATCGAGCGGGAGGCGTCCTTCCTGCCCGCAGGGCGCCGCGAGGAACTCCTCGCCGACCTGCGCGAACACCTCGCGGTCGCCGTCGGGGAGGAGCAGGACCCGGAGGCCGTCCGCGCGGCGCTCGAACGGCTCGGCAGCCCCTCCGCCATCGTCGCGGCCGCCCGCGCGGAGGAGCCGGAGACCACCGCCGTTCCCGCCGCCCCTTCGGCGGCCCCCCAGCCCCGGTCACGGAGCGTCCTCACCGCCGTCCTGCTCGGCGTGAGCGGCCTCGCCGCGCTCACCTCCCCCTTCGCCGGCCTGGCCGCCCTCGCCCTGGGGCTCGGCCTGCTGTGGACGTCCGCCGCGTGGCAGCGGCGGACGAAGGCGGTCGCGACCGCCCTGACCCTCGCGGCGCCGGTCACGGTCGGTCTCAGCATGCTCCTCCTGGCCGCCCGCCTCGGCATGGTGGAGCTGCTCATCCTTCTCGCCGTGAGCATCGCCCTGCCCGCGACGGCGGCGGTCCGTCTGCTCCGGGCCCCGGCACAGGCCGCTTGACCAGGCCCGGAAGGACAGGGGCCACCCGCCCGCCGACCAAGATCATCACGGGTGCAGAATGACCCGTATGACCCTGTCGAACACACCGAAAACGGCCACGATCGACGACGCTCACACGGTCGGCCGCACCCTGGCCTCCGCCTTCGGCGACGACCCGATGATGCGCTGGTTCTTCCCCGACGCCGCCACCCGCGAGGCGGGCCTCGGCCGCTACTTCACGACCCTCTTCACCCGGCAGTACGGCCTCCACGGCGTCTGCGAGCGGACCGGGTCGGCCGCCGCCTTCTGGGTCTCGCCCGAGGGGGCGGACAAGGCCGTCCCCGACGCGGAGACCGTCCGGGAGCTCGTGGAGATACTCGGCGACCGCGCCCCGGCCTTCCAGGAGGCCGTCACGGCGGCCGCCGAGCACGGGCCCGCCGAGCCCCACTGGTACCTCGCCGTCATCGGCGCCGATCCCGCCGCCCGCGGCCTGGGCCACGGCTCCGCCCTGCTCCGCTCCGGCCTCGCCAAGGCCGACGCGGCGGGCCTGCCGGTCTACCTGGAGTCCTCCAAGCCGGACAACCTGCCGGTCTACGAGCACTTCGGCTTCAGGGTCCGCGGGGAGTTCTCCCTGCCGGGCGGCGGCCCCGTCCTGTGGTCCATGAAGCGCGACCCGCGGGGCGCCTGACGCCGTTCGCCGGAGGCCCCGCCCGCGCGGGGCCTCCGGCACGCGCTCAGTCGAGACAGAACTCGTTGCCCTCGATGTCCTGCATGTTGATGCAGGACTCGTTCTCCCCGTCGGCGTACAGCGTCTTCAGATGGGTCGCGCCGAGCTCGACCAGGCGCGCGCATTCGGCCTCCAGGACGGCGAGGCGCTCCTCGCCCACGAGGCCCGTGCCGGCCCGCACGTCGAGGTGCACCCGGTTCTTGACGACCTTGCCCTCGGGGACGCGCTGGAAGAGCAGGCGCGGCCCCTTGCCCGAGGGGTCGCTGCACGCGAAGTAGGTGTCCTGCTCCTCGGCCGGCACCGAACGGTCGTACTCCTCCCACGTGTCGAAGCCCTCCGGGGCCGGCGGCAGGACGTACCCCAGGACCTCGCACCAGAAGGCGGCGAGTCGCACGGGCTTCGCGCAGTCGAACGTGACCTGGAATTCCTTGATCGATGCCATTCGGCCACCGTAACAAGGGGCGCCCGCGCCGCTCACTTCCTTTTCAGGCCCCCCGGGTCGCGGTGCTCGTCAGGACCACCAGGCGCCGGGTCGCGCGGGTCATCGCCACGTAGCGGTCGACCGCGCCCTCGATGCCCTCGCCGAAGGAGTCCGGGTCGACGAGGACGACCAGGTCGAACTCCAGGCCCTTGGAGAGCGAGGGGGTGAGCGAGCGGACCCGGGGGCGCTCGCGGAAGGCGGGGGCGCCGATGACGCAAGCGACGCCCTCGGCGTTCTCCGCGAGCCAGGCGTCGAGGATCTCCTCCAGCTCGGCGACGGGACCGTGGGTGACCGGGACGCCGTTGCTGCGGATGGACGTCGGCACGTTGGCGTCCGGGAGCGCGGCGCGGATGACCGGCTCGGCCTCCGCCATGACCTCCTCCGGCGTGCGGTAGTTGATGCTCAGGGACGTGGTCTCGATGCGGTCGAAGCCGGCCCGCTCCAGGCGCTCCCGCCACGACTCGGTGAAGCCGTGCCGGGCCTGGGCGCGGTCGCCGACGATCGTGAAGCTCTTCGACGGGCAGCGCAGGAGCAGCATCTGCCACTCCGCGTCGGTCAGTTCCTGCGCCTCGTCCACCACGATGTGCGCGAACGGGCCGTCGAGCGGCTCGTGTTCCGCGGTCGGCAGGGCGTCCTCGTCGACCAGGCGGTTCCGGAGGTCCTCGCCCCGCAGCATCGTGACCGCGCCCTCGCCGTCGGCGTCGGCCGCGACGATGCTGTCGATGACGCCGGCCATGCGCTCGCGCTCGGCGGCGACGGTGGCCTTGCGCCGCAGCTTGAGCCGGGCCGACGCCGGGTCGCCGAGCCGCTGCCGGGCCGCGTCCAGGAGGGGCAGGTCCGAGACCGTCCACGCCTGGGCGTCCGCGCGCCGCAGCCGCTTCACCTCGTCGGGGGTCAGCCAGGGCGCGCACATCCGCAGGTACGCGGGGACCGTCCACAGGTCGCCGACGAGGTCGGCCGCCTCCAGCATCGGCCAGGCGCCGTGGAGGGCGCCGGTCAACTCCCGGTCCTGGCGCAGCGACGCGCGGAACTGCTCCTCCGGGACCTCCTCGCCGTCGTACTTGTCGAACAGGAGGGAGACCAGGTGCTCCCAGATCTGCTCGCGGGCCTCGTTGTGCGGGGTCCCCGGCTCGGCCGCGTCGAAGGCCTCCGCCCAGTCGGCGGCGGTCAGCGGGATGTCCGACCAGTGGGTGGAGACGGTCATGCCCTCGGTCGGCGGCTCCTCGTAGAACGCGACGGCCTTCTCGATGGCCGTGACCATCTCCCGCGAGGACTTCAGGCGGGCCGCCTCCGGGTCGGTCTCGGCCGTCGCCCTCGCGCCCTCGGCGACCAGGTCGCGCACGGTGCAGGTCCGCACGCCCTCCTCGCCGAGGCTGGGCAGCACGTCGGAGACGTAGTTCAGGTAGGGCTGGTGCGGACCGACGAAGAGCACGCCTCCCCGGCGGTGCCCGAGGCGCGGATCGGAGTAGAGGAGGTGCGCGGTGCGGTGCAGGGCGACGACCGTCTTGCCGGTGCCGGGGCCGCCGTCGACGACGAGGGCGCCGCGCGAGCCGGCGCGGATGATGGCGTCCTGGTCGGACTGGATGGTGGAGAGCACGTCCCGCATGCGGGACGAGCGGTTGCCGCCCAGGCTGGCGATGAAGGCGGACTGGTCGTCGAGCGCGGCGTGCCCTTCGAGGCCCTCGGCGGTGAAGACCTCGTCCCAGTAGTCGGTGATCCGGCCGCCGGACCAGCGGTAGCGGCGGCGGCTCGCCAGGCCCATGGGGGTGGCGTGCGTGGCCGCGAAGAACGGCTCCGCCGCGGGGGAGCGCCAGTCGACGAGCAGCCGGCGGCCGGTGCTGTCGGTGAGGCCGAGCCGTCCGACGTAGAGGGGCTCGGGGTCGTCCGCGCCGACCACGCGGCCCAGGCAGAGGTCCAGGCCGAAGCGGCGCAGCGTCCGCAGGCGGCCGGAGAGCCGGTGGATCTCCGCGTCCCGGTCCATCGCCTCCCGGCCGATCCCGCCGGGCGCCTTCCGCTCGGCGTCGAGGCGCTCCGACAGTTCGGCGGTCGTCTCGTCGAGGCACCGCGCGATGGCCGCGAAGTGCTGCTCGTCCGCGGCGATGAGCGCCGGGTCGGCCTTGGGGGAGAGGTTGCCGGAGAGGTCGAACACGCCGGCAATAAGGGACGTCATGTGGTGGATACCCCGTTTTCGTAGCATCTGACTTGCTTCGAGGAGTGATTCTGCGCCACGAAGGGGGCCTTGCCGCAAGGCCCCCTGTGCGCTATACGTTGAGATAGCGGAAAGGGCCGGAACCCATCGGGTTCCGGCCCTTCGCGTTCCCGCGGGCGCGCGGCTACTTCTTCGGGGCGACCTCGTCCAGGCAGAGGACGAACTTGTCCGAGCCCAGCTGCTGAGCGAGCGCGGAGAGCTCCTCGCCGCACTTGTTCACGTCGAAGGTGTCGTCGACGACCTTGACGACCTTGAACAGGTCGGGCTTGCCGGAGGAGCAGTCCACGGTGTCGACCTTGGGGTCGTTGTCGGGACCGGTGACGGTGACGCACTCGCCGGCCTCGGCGTGCACCGGGGCGTCGCCCGTGAGGTGCGGGAGGCCGAGCTTCACGGCGACGGCGACGACGATCGCGACGATGACGCCGCCGACCTTCTTGAGGACCGCGGAGCCCTTCTTGGCGGGGGCGGCGGGCTGCTGCTCGGGGGCGAAGGGAGCGGACGGCGTCGTCATAGGGATTCCTTGGGGGACGCGGACATGATCAGACGCGAACGTTACATGCAGCAAAACCGGCAAAAAGGATCATGAAGATCCACTGCGTGATCAGTTGCCGAGTCGTGATCCTGTCGCCTCGTCAGGGTCACGGTCGAGCCACCGTCAGGACCCCCGGGGGCCACCGCCAGGACTCCTCAGGGCCGCCCCAGCTGCCGTTGATGGTCGAGCGCCCGCCGCAGCTCCACCGGAAGCGGGTGGTACGGGCCGTGGGCGCGCTCCGCGTCGAACAGCAGCCGCTGGAGCTCCTCCTGACCTGCCGCGTGCTCGCCCGCCGCCAGGAGCAGCAGCCCGATCCGCTGCCGGATGTCGAAGGCCCGCCCCGGGTCCCGCTCGTAGTACGGCAGGACCGCGCGGAACTCCCCGAGCGCGGCGGCCGTCTCCCCCAGCTGCTCCAGGCAGAGGGCCGCGTCGTAGCGGAACTGCAGGAACTGCGGGTCCGTCGGGCCCGCCTCCGCGCCGCGGTCCTCCGCGAGCCGGCGCAGCTCCGGCAGCGCGCGCCGGTACTGGCCGTCGTCCATGAGCGTCGACGCGTACTGCTTGCGCAGGATCCGGACGACCGGCGACCGTTCGCCGTGCTCGGCCGTCGCGGCGGGCAGGATGGCGCCGAGCATGTCCACGGCCTGGGTCAGCGAGCCCTCCGCGAGCAGCCGCTTCACCTCGTCGACGGCCGCGGCCACGTCCGGGCGCGCGGGCTGCGGCCCGCTCCCGTACACCCGGGGGTCGGTCCGGGGATCGGCCTGCGGGCGCGGAGGCGCCACCGGGAGGGGCGGGACCGGGACCGGCGGGACCGGGACGGGCGGGACCGGGACGGCCCTCGCCGTCGCGCGGTCCGGCCAGGGCGCGTGCGGGCGCAGGAACGGCCGGGTCGGGTCCATCGGCCCCGTCGGGGCCCCGCGCGCCGGGAGCAGCGGCAGCAGGTGCTCGTACGCCTCGTGCGCGCCGGACGGCCGGGCCTGGGGGTCCTTGGCGAGCAGCCGCAGGACCAGCGCTTCGAGCGCCTCGGGGACCTCGGGCCGCAGCTGCCGGAGCGGGGCGGGCGGCTCGTACAGGTGCCGGTGCAGCACGCCGAGCGCGGTGGAGCCCGCGAACGGCACGTTCCCGCTGAGGAGTTCGTGGAGCAGCACCCCCAGCGCGTACAGGTCGGTGGACGGGCCGACGGCGCCGCCCATGGCCTGCTCCGGCGCCATGTACGCCGGGCTGCCGATGGGCGAACCGGTCTGCGTGAGCCGGGTGGTGTCGGTGTCCAGGACGGAGGCGACGCCCAGGTCGAGGACGGTCACGGTGCCGTCCGGACGGATCATCACGTTCCGCGGCTTGAGGTCGCGGTGCACGATCGGCACCGCGTGCACGGCGGCGAGCACCGCGCACAGCTGGGCGGCGACGCTGACCGCCCACTCCCAGGGGTACGGGTCGTGCTCGGCGAGGTGGTCGGCGAGGTCCGCGCCCTCCACGTACTGCATGACGAGGTAGAGGTCGTCGCCGTCGCTGCCCGCGTCGTGCACGGTCACCAGACCGGGGTGGTCGACCTGCGCGGTCACCCGGCACTCGCGCACGAAGCGGCGCCGCAGCTCCTCCGCGGCGGTGGCGGGGCCCGTCATGGTGGCCGGCCGGAGCAGCTTCACCGCGACCCGGCGGTCGAGGCGTCCGTCGTACGCCGTCCAGACCTGGCCCATGCCGCCCTGGCCGATGACGGTGGCGAGCTCGTAACGCCCGCCGACGACCCGCCCGTTCACCTGCCGCCTTCGCCTTCCCCGGTGTGCCCGGGGTCCCTCCTGAGCAGGTCGCTCAGCTCGTCGAGCTCGGCGCGGACCTGGTCGATGCGGGGCGCCTGGGCGGGCGCCGACGGCGGGACCCGCGGCGGCGGCGGGGCGGCCGCGTAGGGTCCCGGCCCTCGGCCGGGACCCGGAACCGGGCGCGGCGCCGTGACCTCGCCCGGCGGATAGCCGTAGCCGGGAGCCCCGTACGGGTACGGCGGCGCTCCCGCGGGCGGAACCATGATCACGACCGGGGCGGGCTGATGGTGGCGGATGTCGACCACCAGGAAGTAGCAGGCCACCAGCGCCATCTGCACGAGGAGGACCACCATGCCGGCGGTGTTCATCCACGTGCCGGCGAACCGCTGCTCCAGCGGCACCACACAGGCGACGTTGAGGACCAGCTGACCCCAGAAGAGCGCCCAGTCCCGGCCGGCACGCCGCATGATCGCGATGCGGAGCATGGCGACCCAGGCGAGGAACCCCAGGGACAGGACCACCAGGACCGTGATGAGCACGCGGACGGTGATCGTGGCCGCCGACGGACCGGCGGCCCGTGGCGGTACGGGTGTGGGCACCTGGCCGTACATACGACGCTCCCCCAGACGGATGATCAGGCTAAGAGAATAGGACGCTCTTCACCGGGTCTCCACGCCTCTGTCGTCACCCGGGCTCCACGCTGCCGTCGGCGAGACCGTCGTACAGGCCCTGGACCAGCTGCTCGCCCAGGCGGACGGCGAGGCGCAGGGCCTCCTCGAACTCCGCGAGGGACTTGAAGTGGGCGCCGTGGCGGCGCTGGTCGGCGAGGGGCAGCCGGGGCAGCTGGAGGCGGCGCACGTCGAGCCGGGTCGCGGTCGAGGCGAAGCTGCTCGCCTGCCGGTTGTTGGCGGTTCCGCGCAGGAACCCGGCGAGGAACCAGGGGTCGAGGGCGGCCGGATCGGGCCGCAGCAGCTGGAGGTTGCGGCCGAGCGCGGCACCGGCCGTGGCCGCGTCCACCACGCGGGCCACGGAGCCCCCGCCGAGCACGGGGACGACGACGTCGCCCTCGGCGACGAGGACGGGCTCCTCGGCCGGGCCGCCGCCGGGGAGGGTGCCGGAGGGGGCGGTGCCGGACAGGACGTCGTACTCGGTGAGGACCGCGACGTCGTCCCCGCCCTCGGGGACCGTGCCCGAGCCGCCGCTCCGGAGCTGGAGGGCGCCGGTGCGGGCCAGTTCGCCGACGGTCGTGAGCGGGCGGGGACCGGAGCGCGCGGGAACGGGATTCGGGGCGAGCCCCCGGGTGCGGCGCAGCGTCTCGTCCAGGCGGTCGCGGACGGCGGAGAGTTCGGGGGCGGTGCCGCCGGCGGCGGGAGCCGCGAGATAGCGGGCGGGAGCGAGGTCGACCTCGTCGTCGAGGAGTTCGATGACGGGGACGGCGCGCGCCACGGACTCCTCGCCGCCCCGGGCCGCCCAGGCGTCGAGGACCGTGTTCCGGAGGGTGGTCCAGGGGAGCTTGTCGCGGCCGGCGTCGGGGACGAGCCCGGCGGTGTCCACGAACAGGGCCTCCGCCGGGGGCCGCCGGCCGGCACCGGGCCGGACGAGGACCCAGAGGTGGAGCGGGATGCCGTACGGGGGCGCGGCACCGGCCGGGAGGGCGATCACGGCGCGGAGCGCGCCGCGGCGCAGGAGGTCGGCGCGGATGCGGCGGCCGGAGCGGCGGGAGGCCACGGCGGGCGGCATGAGGAGGACCGCGGCCCCGCCGTCACGGAGCCGGGCGAGGGCGTGCTGCACCCAGGCCAGCTCGGACTCCGTGCGGGCCGGGAAGCCGTACTCCCAGCGCGGGTCGTAGGCGAGCTCGTCGTGGCCCCAGGTCCGTTCGTTGAACGGCGGGTGGCACAGGACGGCGTCGGCGGTCAGGTCCGGGAAGGCGTCGGCGCGGAGGGTGTCGGCGGTGGCGCAGCGGATGTCGGCGTCGCCGTGGAGGGCCAGCCGCAGGGCGGTGAGGGCGGCCAGGTCGGGATCGGCGTCCTGGGCGTACAGCGCGGTGGGGTGCGGGACGGCGCGCAGCAGGCCACCGGTGCCGGAGGCCGGATCGACGACGGTGGCGGGGGGACGGCCGTCGGGGGCCGCGGCGGCCGCGAGTTCCGCCATGAGTTCGGCGAGCGGAGGCGGGGTGAGGGTGTACTGGCGCGGGTTGGCGTCCAGGTGGCGACCGAGCAGGAACTCGAAGGCCTGCCGCGCGCCGCCCAGCTCGACCGCCAGCTCGGCGGCGGCACGCAGCAGGGGGACGGCGGGGGCCGTCTCGGCCGGGGTGGGGGTGCGGACGACCCTCGGCACGCCGAAGCGGGCGGTGAGGACCTCGTCGAGGGCGTCGGGCAGGGCGCCGGCGAGCCGGGCGTCGGGAAGCCCGGCGAGCCCGGTCCAGGCACCCGGCCGCTCGCGGAGCAGGAGCAGGACGCAGCCGGTGTGCACGAGACCTGCGACGGTCCCGGCGGCGTGGCCGGCGAGCTGCTGCCAGACACGCTCACGGAGCGGGACTTCGGCGAGTTTCCCCTGGTCGCGGAGCCACTGCTCGACCTCGGCGAGGGCGAAGGAAGGGCTGGTCTCCGTCCCTCCGACGGGCCGGGGGAAGTCGGCGTGGCGTCGGCGCCAGTTGCTGACGGCGGCCCTGCCGACGCCCGCCAGCCGGGCGATGCCGGCGGCGGTGACCTCTGTCGCGCTCTCTTCAGGCACCTGTCCGTCTCCCCTCGTACGTGTGTGAACACACCGAGCTTACCGCTCACACCGGTTCACGGCGTGAGCAGACTCGAATCTTGTGAATCTGGTTGACTCGGTTCACAAGCTCTGCTGTGATTACGTCATCGAAACACGAAGTCCCCGCAGCGCCACGGAAGGTGCCACAGCCATGTCTCAGCAGTCTCAGCAGCAGCGCAACTGGTTCGCCCGCCACAAGCTCCTCACCGCCGCAGGCGCGATCGTCGCCGTCGTCGTGATCGGCGCGGCGGTCGGCGGGGGCGGCGACGACACCGGCTCCCCCAAGGCCGGCGCGAAGCAGGAGCAGTCCGCGAAGCCGGGCGGCGACGAGAAGGCCCCGGAGTCCAAGGCCCCCGAGAAGAAGGCCGTCACGATCGACGGCGACGGCGACTTCGAGGTGGGCTCGGACGTGAAGCCCGGCCTCTACCGCACCACGGGCAACAAGGACGCGGAGTGCTACTGGGAGCGCGCCAAGAGCGCCTCCGGGGACGTGGACTCGATCCTCGCCAACGACAACGTGACGGGCACCAGCTACGTCGAGATCAAGGCCTCGGACAAGCTCTTCAAGTCCACCGGCTGCGGGACGTGGGAGGCCGTCGACGCGAAGGCGACCGGCACCCCCAAGGGCGCCCCCAAGGGCAACGGCGGCATGCTGAAGGTGGGCGTCGACATCGCCCCCGGCACGTACAAGTCCACGGGCAACAAGGACGCGGAGTGCTACTGGGAGCGCTCGAAGGACGCCTCCCACAGCACGGACTCGATCATCGCCAACGACAACGTGACGGGCACGGCCATCGTGAAGGTCGCCGCCTCCGACGCCTACTTCAAGACCACGGGCTGCGGCGACTGGGTCAAGACGGGCTGACGGGCTGACGGGCTGACGCGCGGACCGCCGGCCCCGAGAACGGGAAAGCCCCGCCGAGCGACTCGGCGGGGCTCCCCTTCGTTCATGTCACGTCAGGTCAGCGCCGGATCGGCACCTCCTCCGTCCACACGATGTCCTGGCTCTTCGCGGAGAACCGGCCCGTACCGTAGTGCTTGTTGAGGGGGTCGCCGACCTTCTTCGCGTACCAAGGGCTGTAACCGCCCCAGCCGGGACTCGGGCGCGTCGCGGAGAAGATGGTGCTCTCGTTGCGCACCGAGAAGTCGACGGTCGCCGTGCCCTTCTTCTTGTTCACCCCGGTGACCTTGTACTTGAGGGTGTACGAACCGAGGTACGCCGCGGAGGAGTTCGTGGTGAAGTCGCGCCCGAGCTTCATCAGCGACGAACCCTCCTCGTCGTCCTCACCGAGGCGGTACGGCTTCCCGTGCCACTTCCCGTCGGCCTTGAGCTTCCCGCTCCCGAGGTCCTTGGAGATGGAGTTCTTCGTGAACGCGACGTGCTCGTGCTCCTTCAGGGTCTTGGTGAACCTGCTGTCGCCGTCGAGGACCCGGTTCTTCGGTCCCTTGCCGCTCAGCCACTCGTAGCCGAGGTCGAAGGCCGAGGGGTCCTTGTCCGTCCCCCAGGAAGAGCCCGGGATGAGGAGGCGCGCCAGGGGCTTCGAATGGCTCATCCAGCCACCGTGCATGTCGGCCATGCTCTGGACGCCGACACGCCAGACGAACGCGAAGCGGTTCGCCTTCCTGTCCGCCGCCCTGTAGGCCTCGATGTACTCGCGCTTCTTCTTGTCCCTCAGGTACTTCGCCCGGATCATCTTGATCTTCAGCTTGCGCAACATGGCGGCCTTGGCCTTCGCCCTGTTCGCCTTCGCCAGGTTGGCCCGGTACTGCGGGCTCTTGACGATCCTGAGCACCGCGTGCGTCTTGCGCTTGGCGACCCGCTTGACGTGGTTCACCGTCTTCTTCACGCCGTCGCGGACCCGGGAGACGAACGTCCTGACCGAGCGGTGGTGGACCACCCTGACGACCCGGTGCTTCGGCTTGTGGATCCGCTGCACGGTCTTCACGAAGTGCCGCTTGATCCCGCTGACCGCCTTCTTCACCTTGTTGATGAAGCTCGGCCAGTGACCGGTCGGGTCGGTCGCCGACATCGGGTTGTCGTCCGCGTAGGCGTAGCGGTTCGCGGACACCGAATCCGGCAGCGGCGAGAGGTTCGCCGAGTCCCGGCTGCTGAACCGGCCGACCTCGGGGGTGTACCAGCGCGCGGCCATGTTGACCTTGCCGGAGTCCGGGTCGGTCCAGCCCGACTGGTAGCCGAGGCTGCCGATCATTCCGCTCGTGTGGGACACCTCGCCGAACGGCGAGTACGTCCGCGAGCCGGCCAGCGTCTCGCCCGTCGCGGTGAACTGGGCCACCACGTCGTCGTGCAGGTCCGTGAGGGTCAGCACGGAGGAGACGGCCGTCTTCGCGCCGAGCAGCGAACCGTCGGCGTTGCGGCTGTAGGACGTGACCCCGTCCGAGGCCACGTCGTTCCCGATGCCGCTGTACCGGAACGAGAACAGGTCGGTGCCCGTCTCGTCCTTCGCCGCCAGGACCCGGTCCTTGCCGTCGTACGTGTACGTCCGGTCGCCGTCCACGACCACGCGGTCGAAGGCGTCGGCCTTGACGGCGGCGGTGCCGCCGCCGACGGTCGCCACCTGGCTCAGCGTGCCGCGCGCGGTGTACGAGTACACGCTGCGGCCGTCCGAGGTGAGGCGGTTGCGGGCGTCGTACGCGTACGTGCCGGCGCCGACCCGGGTCCGGTTGCCGGACGCGTCGTAGCCGTAGGCCTCCGTCGTGGTCCCGTCGTTCCAGGACGTCAGACGGTCGGCCCAGTCGTACGTGTACGTGTGGGTCGACGCGCCCGCGACACCGGTCGTCGTCTTCGACGTCTCGTTGCCGTTCTCGTCCCACCCGTAGGCGATCGAGGAGAGCACCGCGCCCGACGGGGACGTCAGCTTGTCCTGCGTCGTCCGGTCCAGCGCGTCGTACGAGAAGGTCCGCACGGACCCGCCCGTGCCGTAGTCGATCCGCTCGACCCGGTCCTCGACGTCGTAGCCGTAGGTCAGGGTCGTGCCCGTGACCGCGTCGGCGGCCGTCTTGAGCCGGCCGGCGGAGTCGTAGCCGTACGCGGTCGTGCCGGAGGCGTCGGTCCGCGACGTCATGTACCCGTCGGCGTTGTAGGCGAAGGACGAGTCGCCCGAGGGACCGGTCGCGGTCAGGAGCAGACCCCGGTCGTCGTAGGTGAAGGCGTCCTTGGCGTCACCGGCGCCCGCGACGGCCGTGAGCCGGTCGTCGGAGTCGTACGTGTACGTGTGGTCGGCCGTGGCGGCCTCCGCACCCGTACCCGTCTGCTTCACCAGACGGTCCTTGGCGTCGTACTCGTTGACCACGGTGACCCCGCCCGGGGCCCGGGTCTCCTTCACCCGGCCGGCCGCGTCGTACACCGCGGTGAACGTCCGGTCGGCGAGGTCCGGATGCGCCGGGGTGGACGGCTCGATCTGCGACTCGACCATGCCCCAGCTGTTGTACGCCGTCAGGAACGCGTTGTTCCGGCCGTCGGTGAAGCGCGTCCGGTTGCCCGCCGCGTCGTAGCCGTAGGTGGTGGTGATCGACTCGGTCGCCGAGACCGGCTCCACCGCCTTCGTGACGGACCCCGAGGAGTCCAGCGTCAGGTAGGTGGTGTGGCCCCGGTAGTCCGTCGTCGAGGTGGCGTTGCCCGCGCGGTCGTACGTGGTGCGCTTGGTGCGGAGCACCGCGCCCTGCGCGTCCAGGTCCTCGACCTTGGTCAGCTGCCCGAACCCGTCGTACGTGTTGCGGGTGGCGGTGCCGCTCGCGTCCGTCGTCTTCAGGACGTGGCCGTCCTTGTCGTACGTGGTCCGCGTGGTGTGGCCCGAGGCGTCGACGACCCCGGTCCGCTCACCGATCGCGTTGTACGTGTACGACTCCGGGACGCCGGCCGCCGAGATCGTCCGGGACAGCTCGCCGCCCGGCGCATCGTACTCGTTCTTCACGGTGAACGCCTGCTGCGCGGGCTGGCGCACGATGTCCGTGGCCGTCACGCGGCGGCCGAGGTAGTCCCAGGTGGTCTCCTGTCGGGCGCCGTTCGGCCGGGTGGTCGAGAGCAGGTCGCCGGTCGGGGTGTAGGTGCGGCTGGTGGTGCCGCTCGGCTCGGTGGTGGAGGCCACCTCGCCGTGCTGCGTGTACGTGTACGAGGTGCGGTTGCCGAGCTCGTCGACCTCCGCCGTGAGCCGGCCGAGGACGTCGTACTCGTTCCACGACGTGGCCGTGACCGGCGCGGAAGCGCCCGGCGGGGTGTAGGACGGCAGCGTCGTCGACGTCTCCCGGCCCTCCCCGTCGTACGCCGTGACCGTCACGTTGCCGAGCGGGTCGGAGTTCTCGGTCTTCTCGCCGAAGGTGTTGTAGCCGGTGAGCGAGACGGGCCGGATGGAGACCGGGGGCCCGCCGTTCTGCTCCGCGTCGACGGCCGGCTCGGTGACCGAGGTCTGCCGGTCCTCCTCGTCGTAGCCGAAGTCCATGGTGTCGCCGTTCTCGTCGGTCGTCGAGAGCGCCAGACCCCGCTGGTCGAGGAGGGAGGTGGTGGTGCGGACAGCGCTGCCGGCGGCCGGCAGGGTGCCGCCCTTCACGGCCGTGACCTGCGCCGCGGTGAGGGCCTCCTGGTAGACCTGGACGTCGTCGATGCCCCCCTTGAAGCCGGGGCCGTACACGCCGTTGTAGAGGTTGCGACCGATCTGGAACCGGCCCGTCGACTCCCACGGCGTGGTCGCGGCCGCCTCCTGGGCCAAGGTGCCGTTGACGTAGAGCCGCATCTTGGCGGCCGCAACGTCGTACTCGGCGACGAGGTGGGTCCAGGCCCCTGCCACCGCGGCCGACGGAGCGGAGACCACCCGGTCGAAGGAGTACGGGGCTTGGGCCGTGCGCGGGCGGGCGAAGGTCCACCCCGCCCCGGCGTCGTAGTACAGCACGAAGCCGTACGTCGAATCAGCGTCCTGGGAGAGCACGGTCCGGTTGGTGGTGAGATCGGCGAGCTTGGCCCAGGCCGAGACGCTGAAGCTGCCGGCCGTGTTCACGACCGGGCCCGTGGTCTGGGCGTACGAGTTGGCGTCACCGTCGAAGACGGCGCTGCCGCCCCGGTCGGTGTTCCAGTGCATGCCCGTGCCGTGGCTGCCGGTGCTGTTGCCGCCGGAGGAGTCCGCCAGGCCGGAGCCCGTCGTCTCGTCCAGCTTGTAGCGGGCCACCGGGGCCGTCGTGCCGTCGTGGACCGTGGTCCCCGTGACGTTGCCCAGCGGGTCGTACCGCTTGTCCGTCACGTCGACGTCACCGGTCGACGGGTCGGTCTCGGCCTCGGTCACGACCCGGTCGTCCGGGTCGTACGAGACGGTGGTCGAGCGGGCGAGTCCGTTCGGGTCGAGGACCGTCCGGGTCGTGCGGTCGGCGGCGTCCACCGTGAAGGTGGTGCGGGTCCGGCCGTCGTCGGTGATCTGCTCGATCAGGTTGCCGGCCGCGTCGTACGTGTTCGCCTGCTCCGTGAACTGCTTGCCGGACTGCGGGTCCTTGCGGACCACCGTCGCCGACAGGCCGTCGTCGGTGTAGGTGTACGCCGTCACCCAGCCCATCGCGTCCGTGATCGACGCGAGCCGGCCCGCGGGGTCGTACGCCCTGGACTCCTCGGTGAGGAAGGTGGGGGCGGACGGGCTGTTGGGATCGCCGATGTAGTTCTGCAGCCCGCTCGTCAGCGGACGCTGCTCGGCATCGAAGGTGAACAGGGTGACGTTCCCGGCCGGGTCGGTCTCCTTCACCTTGTTGCCGTAGACGTCGTACTCGAACGACGTGGTGTCGCCGCCCCCGTCCGTCTGCGTCTTCACGTGGTTGAACGCGTCGTACGTCATGGACGTCGTGCGTGCCGTGTCACCGCCGGTCAGGTCCGCCTCCGTCTGGGAGAGGACGTTGCCGTCGGCGTCGAACGCGGTCGTCTTCCGGGCGCGGTGCGTCGCACCCGTGACCCGGTTGACGACCGACGGCGCGGTCTCGCTGACGACCTGGTCGTTCCTGTCGTACACCAGCGTGGTCGTCAGACCCGCCGGGTACGCGTCCGAGATCTCGGTCGTGGTGATCTGCCGGCCGAGGTTGTCGTAGGTGAACTTCACCTTGGCGCCGTTGGCGTCGACGGTCTCGGCGAGGTCGCCGTTGGAGAAGTAGGAGTACGAGGTCCTGCGGCCGCCCGGGGTCACGACCTGGGCCACGAGGCCCGCCGGCGCCTTCGCGGTGCCGCCCTCCGCCGCCGGGGTGGCGGTGGTGGTGTACGTCGTGGTCGTGGTCCGGCCGGCGGGGCTCCCCGCCACCGCCGGGGTGGTCACGGCGGTGACGTTGCCGCCCGTGTCATAGCTGTAACTGGTGAGATAGGTGTTGTCCGTGGGGCCCGAGGAGCGGCCGTCGCGCTCGGTGAGCACGAGGTCGTTGCGCGGGTCCATCGGCGGGAACGCGGTGGTCGCGTCCGGGTAGTGCGTGAAGTACTCGGTGGAACAGCGGCCTGCCAGGGTGTCCTGGCAGGTGGTGCTGGAGACCGTGTTGCCGCGGATGTCGTGCCCCGTGACGACGCGGTTGCCGTTGGGGTCGGTCACGGTGTGCGGGAAGCCCGCCGTGTCGTACCCGTACGTGGTGCGGTTGCCGTCCGTGTCGACGGCGGCGAGGAGGCGGTTGCCCATCTCGGCGTCGTAGACGTAGGTGAGGGTCCTGCCCTTCGGGTCGGTCAGCTTGACCGTCCTGACCGGGGCGATGCCGGAGGACGCCTTGTAGGCCGACCAGTGACGGGCGACCTCGTCGGCGGTCAGACCGTCCTGGTGGACGGCGACCTCGGCGATCGAGCCGGTGAAGTACGAGACGTCACCCGGCGAGCTGTACCACTTGCCGAAACCCGCACCGACGAACGTGCGCGACGTCGTCTGGTCGTTCGGAGCGCCCGTGCAGGTGCCCTGCGAGGCGCCGTCGAGGTACAGCGTCTGGGTGGTGCCGGACGCGGCCAGCACCGCGTGGTGCCAGGCGTTGTCCGTGACGGTCGCCGTCGACCCGAGGGTCGCGTTGCCGTTGCAGGTGCTGCTCCACCAGTGGCCGTGCAGCTTGTTGTCGGCACCGACGTAGAGCAGGTCGCTCCACGAGCCGGCGGCGCCGCCCGCGTTGTTCGGCGCCAGGCTCTGGTCGCTCATGATCACGCCGGGCTTGGCGGTCTTGAACCACAGCTCGACCGAGCGGTCCGGCTTGGCGTGCCAGTTCGCGTACGGCAGCTCCAGGTACGAGCTGGTGCCGTTGAACGTCACCGCGCTGTTGTCACCGGTGCCGAACGGCCCGGCCACACCCTGCGTGACGGTGTTGTACGTGCCGAAGCCGGTGTGCAGCTCGTTCGCGGCCTGCGCCGCGCCCCCGGTGTCACCGAGGCGCCAGTAGCCGGCCGGGGCCGAGCCCATCACCGCCGAACGGTAGACCTGCGAGGAGCCGGTGACGGTCGCCGGATTAAGCTTCCATATGCCGCCGTCGGAGTCCGTCGCCTGGAGGACCAGGTCGTCCGTGGTGCCGTAGACGACCGACGCCTGGGTCTTGCCGCCGGGCGTCTTCACGGAGCCGAGCAGCCCCGCCGCGCGGGACGCGGCCTGGAACTGGGCGGTGATCACCTCCGCGGTGAGCGGCTCGGTGTAGATGGCGGTCTCCGCCAGCTGACCGGAGAAGTGACCGAGGGTGTCGGTCGTGCTCATCGCGGGCCAGCCGTGGGTGTTCACACCCGCTCCGAGCGTGATGTACGGGGTGTTCCAGTCCTTGATCTGACCGGCCTTGCTGCCCTGCGACACGCCGTCCAGATAGAGGGTCTGCGTCGTGCCCGCGCCCGTGAGGACGGCCTGGTGCCACTTGCCGTCGTTGACGGAGGCGGTGGACGTCAGGGTCGTGCCGCAGAGGCCGGTGGCCAGGCAGCCGCGCAGCTTGCCGTCCGTGCCGACGTACAGCGCGGGGGTGTTGTAGGTGGTGTTCGCCACCGGGTCGGGGTCGCTCAGCGGCTTGTCACCGTAGTAGAAGAGGACGCCACCGGCCTGCGTGGTCTTGAACCACGTCGAGATCGTCGTGTACGAGGGCGTCGCGCCGGGGGCGCTCGGCATCTCGACGTACGACGTCGTGCCGTTGAACGTCGCCGTCGTCTGCGTCGAGCCCGCGAGGAGGCCGGCCGAGCCGGTGGTGACGTTCCGGTAGAGACCGTTGTACTTGCCCTGGTTGATGTCGACCGTGTCGGCGGAGACGGTCTGTCCGGCCGCCTCGCCGAGGCGCCAGTACGCGTACGGGTCGGCGTCCAGCACCGTGGTGCGGTGGTGGTTGCCGGTGGCGTACGTGTACGTCGTGCACTTCAGCGGATCGGCGGGCGGACAGACGGCGGTGAGCCGGTCCCCCGTGTAGGTGTACGTCCACGTCTGCGCGCTGCTCGCGTCGCCGACGACCGCCGGGTCCGTCGCCACCGTGCCCACGTGGGCGGCGGTCGCACCGGCGGGGGTGGACCAGGTCAGGCTCAGGTTCCGCTTGGACGTGGTGTTGCTGATCTTCGTGAGCTGCTTCGAGGCGTTGTACGTGAACGTCTCGGCGCGGCCCGCGTAGTCGGTGATCGACGAGACGGCGTAGACGCCGGTCTTCGCGGTCGGCTGCGTGAACGCGTACGCCGTGAAGTCCTTGTCGGTCAGCTTGTAGCCGATGGGGGCGGTGGTGACCGCCTCCAGCCGGGCGTAGCGGCCCAGCGGCGGCTGGAAGGTGCCGTTGGAGTTGCGGCCGAAGGCGACCTGCTCACCACCCGGGTAGGTGATGATCACGCTGGTGACGGCGCCGGTGCTGTCCTTGACCTCGGCGGCCTTCATGTCGACGACCGTCGACCAGCCCGCACCGAAGGCGTTGTCCACCCGCGGGTCCAGACTGTTGTACGCGCGCTCGATCTCCAGCGACGGACCGATCACCGGCACGTCCGCGTCGGTGTCGTCCGTCGTGTAGTTGCCGTCCGACGGGTCGAAGTCGTGGCCGTCGTTGTTCATCGCCAGGCCCGAGGTGACCGGCGGCTGCGGCACGGCCGTGGTGAAGCGGCTCGCCGAGTTCAGGACGTCGTAGCCGTCGGTGACGTTGGCGTACCAGACGTAGTTCTTCGACCAGGTGAGCTTGCCCGTCGGCACCTTCCACGACCGCTCGGCGATGACGCCCGAGGTCGCGACGGGGGTGCTGGAGGTGGAGTCCGCGTCGTAGACGTCGAACTGGTAGGTGAGGGCCTTCTCGGGCCAGTTGTCGGCGTCGCTCGCGTAGACGAGCAGCTCCGGCTGGAGGGTGTGGGCCTGGAAGTTCTCCGGCGGGTACTGGGCGTTGACCTGCGGCTTGATGTTCGCCGTGTAGGTCAGGTCCAGCGCCGGACGGAAACCGGCGGTCGCCGAGTTGTCCGAGTGGAACTTCTTCCAGTGGAACGCGTCGCCGGTCGGCGCGGTGAGCGCGAGGCCGTGGTTCGCACCGCCGGTGGCGACCTGGGTGAACCAGTCGGTCGTCAGGCTGACCGGCATCTTCACGCCCACGGTGGGGGCACCGGAGTCGTTCGAGCAGGACGCCCCGGGCGCGGGGGTGGCGGTGCCGATGGCATCGCCGTAGGCCGGGCCCGGATAGCTGGTCACGCCGGACGGGGTCCAGGACTGGGTGACCGGGTGGACCGAGAAGGACTCGGCGGCACAGGTCGAGGACCATAGGGCGTACACGTTCAGGGTGGCGGCGGAGACCCGCTGGCCCTTCAGTGTCGTGCCGAGCGAGGAGAACTGCAGGAAGGAGTTCGCCTTGTTCGTGCCCGAGTCGTACGAGCCGACCTTGATCTGCGTCTCGGTGGAGTGGTCGCCGCCGATGGTGTTCTGGGAGTAGGTGGAGTTGCTGGAAGCCACGGTCGGGTCGACGGTGACCGGGTAGACCCGCTCGGGGGCGTCGAGCCAGGCGCGGTCGGCGGTCATCCGCAGGGCCGGCTTGCCGTCGACGGCCGTCAGCTCGTAGGTCACGTCCCGCGACTGGGCGGCGTCACCGGAGCGCGGATCGACCTTCGAGTCCTCCATGTACGCGTGCGGGATGGTCGCGGCGACCTTGCCCGTCGCGTCCGTGAACTCGACGTCGCCGTCGGCCGCGACCCGGGCGGTGAGCCCCTGGGTCTCCAGCGGGAAGATCCACGAGTTCGCGGCCTGCGCAGAGCGCAGGACGATGTTCTCCTTGAACCCCTCCGCCAGCGGCACGAGCTGCACGTCGGTGTCCGGCAGGACGTCCGCGTAGGTCACCGTGCCGTCGGCGGCCACGACGGGCTCGGCCTTGGCGGCGCCGCGCAGCGCGTACGCCAGGGACCGGCCGGAGCCGAAGTCCACCGAGGCCAGCTGCCGGTCGGCGGCGGTCGGCGCGAACTCGACGTCCAGGGAGTTGGCCGTCTGCTGCAGACGACCGTCCTTGTCCTCCGTCAGGCTCGTGTCGATCTGCTTCCAGGTGCCGTCGGCCGCCTTGAAGTTCGCCCGGCCCGTGTAGTGCCGGACGGTCGTCGAACCGTCGGCGTTGACGAAGAAGTCCGACGTCGCCGTCGACCTCTTCGCATCCCGCTTGCTGGTGCGCGCGTCGAAGCTGTTCTTGCCACCCGGCGCCTTGCCCGTGGTGACGTCGGCGGGATCGTCGGTCTCCCGCGCGAAGGGAGGCAGCTCGCCCTTGCCCTTGCCCGGCTTGCGACCGGCCCCGCCCTCGTTGCTGGTCGAGTCGGCGGAGGCCTTGTGGCTCTTGCCGCGGGCGGTGCCGCCCTGCTGGTCGGGCGTGTCGAGCGGACCGCCGTCGGAGACCCACCCCCACAGCCCGGAGAGCGAGAGTTCGGGCATGCGCACCGCTTCGAGCGTGGCGCCGGAGGCCATCGCCGTCTCGGTGGTGAGCCCGCACGCGAGGGAGGTCAAAACGAAAAGAGCCGTAGCCCTCAGTCCGCGCCTACCGGTACGACCCGGTGGCTGCGGACGAGGCCTACGGACCCGAGGAACACTCATGGGTCAGCCTTTGCTTACGCTGCGCTTACAAAACCTCACGATCCTGCCTGACGTGCGCAAACTTGTGCCACGAACGAGTGATCGATTTGCGTGATCTTTACCTGGCGGCGCGCGTCGGCCACCGCATCCACAGGTACCGGCCGGGAGAACGTCACGTCCCAGCCACTTTCCGACGCGCCACATCGAAGAGGTTCAGCCCAGGGACCCGGAAGCGGACGCACTGTGAGTGCCCTTCAGGACTCCGCCGGTGGAGCAACCCACCTCTGGAGCCCCTTCGGGGGCTCGCTCCGCGGCCGATCAGGCTCCTTCGAGCCCACCCAGCCGCGCTTCGAAACGGTCGATCGGCACGGCCCTCGTCAGCGCCGGGATCACCGCTGGGGACCCTGGAACGGCTGGGAGTCGCTCCACTCCCAGAACAGCCGCCCGGCCTCCTCGTGCGCGTCCATGAACGCCACCAGGGAAGCCGCGTCCCCGTCGGCGGGAACGTCGATCGCCGCGTGCCGGTCGCCGCTCCACTCGACGGCGAAGCCCCCGCTCCGGGCCTGCTCGGTGATACCGCCGGCGACCTCATCGAAGACCTGGGGCGCGAGACCCGCCTCCAGCAGCGCCCTCAGCGTGCGGTGGCCGCCCTTCTCCACCACCTCGACGAGCACGTCGTCCTCGTCGAGCCGGACGACGTCGAAGAGGTTGAGGCCGTAGATCCGGAACGGCACGCACTGCACGACGAAGAGGCCGTCCTCACGGCGGCCGAGCCAGATCTGCTCCTGGAGGTCAGGGAAGCCGAACGGGGCCAGGTCGGCCATGGCGATGCGCTGGCTTGCGGTACGGACCGCCGGGTCCTCGTGGACGACGTATCTCTTCGGCATGGAGAGAGATCCTAGAGGCGGCAGTCCCACGGAAAGCGGTCACGCACCCTTGCGAGCTTGTGCGCGACCGTCTGCCCGCGAACCACCGCCACGAGCGCCTCGCGGTCGCCCGCGCGGGCGACGAGGCCGTCGAGCCACGCCTCCGCGCCGGGCCAGTCGAGCGGCATCGACGACCTGGGCCAGACTCCCGTGAGTTCCCGGGCGAGGGAGAGCCCTTCCTCGGCCAGGTCGTGCTGCCCGGCCGCCGCGGCGACGAGGATGCCGTCCTCCACCTCCGGCACGGCGGGACCGTGCCCCTTCTCCACGCGTCGCCGGGCTTCCGCGTGGTACTCCCGCACGATCGCCTCGATCGACGGCGGCTCGTCGAGCGGCAGTGCGCTCTGCTCGCGCAGGGCGCCCGTCGCGCGGCCGAAATCCCTCTCGTGACGTGCGAAGAGCACCGGGTCCGGCGTCCCGGAAGGGCGCGTCAAGCGCCGGCCCAGCGTCAAGGACACCACCGGGAACTCACGGGTCAGCGCGTGCACGTGCGCCGTCGGGAGGTACCCGTCGCCGCCGGTCGTCCGGTCGAGGCAGACGCCCTGCACGACCGGCCCGATCCGGCGCAGCAGGCGCAGGGGCTTCCAGACGTCGAAGTCCGGAAACTCCGCGGCCCACTCCTTCGTCACCCGCCCGGCGGTGGGGGCGCCCGACCTGGCCATGGATTCACCTCGCTCGTGACCGACAGAAGGGCCGCGGTCAGGACCTACCCACCGAGTGTCCCCGCCGCTCGCCCCGTCCATGCCGCCGTCCAGATGCGTGATCGTGAAAGACACGGTCGCATCGTCTCCTCTTTTCAGGGGCACCCTTCGGAACCGCCCACTCTGCGAACGCGGCACGAGGCGCATCGCACCCTGCCCCGACAGCATGAAGCGGCCCGCCCCGAGAGACTCGGGACGGGCCGCGACCATGAACCGGCGGCGTGGCTAGCGGCTGCTCATCCGCCGTCCTCCGCGTTCTCCTCTCGGAGGCTGTCCGCTTCGCTGAGGTTCTCGTCGATCATGTGCCGGAAGAAATCCGTGAACGACGAGTAGCGCTCCACCTCCGCTCCGGCGATCCAGACCACCGGAGCCGGTCCGCTCCCCCGCAGCACAGGCATCACGAAGAAGTCGATCGTGGTTGTGGAAGCCGCGATCGGCAGCACCGCGTCGAGGTCGAGCCCCGCGCTCGCGAGCGCCTCGGGTTCGAGCGTCTTCAGCAGACGTCGAGCCGTCTCCAGAGCAGGAGAGCCCCGGAGCTCTTCGGTGCCGAAGAGGTCGACGTCCTGCATGAGGGCAGGCCATCCGTCCGCTTCGAGCAGGAACGAGACGTACTCGTTGTCGAGGTCGTGTCCAAGCCTTCGGACCACCTCGTACAACTGCTCCGCGTTCGCTGGCGGTCGTGGCTCCTCGAAACGCCAGAGCTCCTCGGCGTCCCACTCGCGCACGCGTGCCTTGGCTTCCCGCATGCGTCGAATCTCGGCAGGCCAGTCGGTCATGGCGTACTCGGATTTCTGTTGTCGACGATGACGAACTTCTTGGGCTTGCAGCCGACCGGACAGCGTTGGCCCTGTCCCGACAGACTGCTGTTCACCTCCAGATCCATGTCGATCCAGGTCGGCGGTGTTCCGTGCCCGAGCCACATGGCGTCCGGTGCATGCCCGGCGACACCAGTGTAGGGAGTGCCGGCTGCTTCGGCCCGCTTGCGCTCCTTCTTGGCCTGACGGGCGGCATCCTTTCGGACCTTGCCCGCGGTGGAGACACGACCCGTGGGCGACATCTGCCCGTTCGCGATCGCGTCGTTCGCGGCGACGACGTAGTCCTGGAACTGCCTGGCCTGGTCGTCCGTGGCCCATGGCGGGATGCGGACCTCGGCCTCGCCGTTCACGTTGCAGTTGTGCACCAGGACTGCGGCGTTCGAGTCCGCACCGTCGCCACCAGACCCGGCCGCCACGTCGGCGGAGGACACCGAGGCGCCCGCCACCACGAAGTACGTGTGCAGGCCCTCGACGCTCAGGTCGTACGTGGTCCGCTGGGCCGTGTACGCCTTGATGTCGATGATCACCGTCGGAGCACCCTCCCCGTTCTGGAGCTTCTGGCCGACCTTGAGGTCGCCCGCCTGCGTCCAGGAGTTGCGGGTGGACTCGTAGAACTGGTGGTGCTCGGTGGTCTGGATTGTCTTCCGGCCGGTCTTCGTCGCGAGGGTGACGTCCACGTAGTCGCGGTCGGTCTTGGTGACGATGACCTGCTTGACCTCGTGTACCTCCTTGGTCTTCTTGCCGGGCTCGGCCGTGAGGACCTTGTCACCGACCTTGACCTTGGCGATCTCCTTGGCCTTGCCGTCCGCCAGCAGCACCGGCGTCTTGCCCGTGAAGCTGTGCGGGGTGCTGCCGCGCCGGATCGGGCAACCAGGACCCGAGCCGCCGTCCGGATCCGGAGACGACTTGGACTTCGGACTGTTGCCCTTGCCCTTCGCTCCGAACGCGCCGCCCATGACCGCGCCGATCGTGGCCGCCTTCGCGGCGCCCGCGACCGAGCAGCCCTCCTCGCTGTTCACACAGGAGGTGCCGTACTCGACGGCGCCCGAGAGGGCTTCCTCACCGGCGTTCTCGGCGATGTTCGTGCCGATCCTGCCGGCCGCGCCGGAGAGCAGCTTGCCCGCGGCGCTCGCCGCGAGCCGGCCACCCACACCACCGGCCGCGCCGGTCAGCGCGCCGATGCCGACGGCCATGGCGAAACCGCCCAGCGTCTTCGGTCCGTCGCTCATCGCGTAGCCGACCGCGTTGCCCGCCGCACCCGCGAGTGCGGCACAGCCGATCGCGCCCGCACCGGCCGTGATCGCGGTGCAGCCCGCGAAGACGGCGATGCCGACGGCGACCGAGGCGATGGTCGAGGCGTGCTGCTTGACGAAGTTGGCTGTCGCCTTCGCCGCCTTCTTGACGGCCCGGCCCACCTTCTTGGCTGCCTTGACCACCTTGTGGGCGACGTTCTTGACCGCCTTGGCGACCTTCCGTACGGCCTTCTTGACGTGCTTGACGACCTTGTGGACGACACGTTTCACGCGCTTGTAGACGCGCTTGACGTATCTCTTGACCTTTCTGACGCTGTCGGCGACGTAGTGCACGGCCTTCCGGACCGCCCGCTTGGCGCGCTTCACCGCCTTCTTCACGGCCCTCTTGACGACCTTGGCGGCCTTCTTGACGACCTTGGCGACCTTCTTCACGGCCTTCTTGACGTGCTTGTAAGCCGTCTTGACGACCTTCTTGACCTTCTTCTTGACCTTCTTGACGATCTTGTCGGCCCAGCCGGGCCAGTGGCCCGTCGGGTCCATGCCCGTCATCGGGTTGTCGTTCGCGTACGCGTAGCGGTTGGCGCCGACGGAGTCGGGCAGCCCGCTGGTCGCGACCGTGTCACGGCTGTTGAACTGGCCGCTCTCCGGCGAGTACCAGCGCGCGGCCATGTTGACCTTGGCCGTCTCCGGGTCGGTCCAGCCCGACTGGTAGCCGAGCGCACCGACCATTCCGCCGGTCTGCAGGACCTTGCCGAACGGGCTGTACGTCGTCGAACCGGTCAGCGCCTCGCCCGTCGCGGTGAACTGCGCCACCACGTCGGTGTGCAGGTCCGTCATGGCCAACACCGACGAGGCCGCCGTCTTCACGCCGACGAGCGAGCCGGCCGCGTCGCGGCTGTACTTCGCCACGCCGTCCGACGCCACGTCGTTGCCGACACCGCTGTACTGGAAGGCGTAGACGGCGGTACCCGTCTCGTCCTTCGCGTTCAGCACCCGGTCGAGACCGTCGTACGCGTACGTCCGGTCGCCCTCCTGGATCACCCGGTTGAAGGCGTCGACCTTCATCGTCGTGACCCGGCTGGCCTCGTCCGTCACCGAGCTCAGCGTGCCGCGCGCGGTGTACGTGTAGGCGCTGTGTCCGTCCGACGTGAGCCGGTTGCGGGCGTCGTACGTGTACGTGTCGCCGCCCACGCGGGTCCGGTTGCCGGACGCGTCGTAGCCGTAGGTCTCCGTCGTCGTCCCGTTGTTCCAGGAGGTCAGACGGTCGGCCCAGTCGTACGCGTACGTGTTGGCCGTCGAGCCGTTGAGGCCCGTCGTCGTCTTCGACGTCAGGTTGTCGTTCTCGTCCCACCCGTAGGTGAAGGACGCGAGCGTCTTGCCGGTCGGCGACGTCAGCTTGTCGCTCGTCAGGCGTTCGAGCTTGTCGTAGCCGAAGCTGCGCTTCGCCTTCCCGGTGCCGTAGTCGATCGACGTGACGTTGTTGTTGACGTCGTAGGCATAGGTCGCCGTCGAGCCCGTGGCACCGTCGTTGACCGTCTTCAGGCGGCCGGCGGTGTCGTAGTCGAAGGTCGACGTGCCCGAGGCGTCGGTCCGCGAGGTGACCGCCCCGTCGCCGTTGTAGGCGAAGGAGGAGGAGCCCGACGGGCCGTTCGCCGTCAGCAGCTGACCGCGGTCGTCGTACGTGAAGGTGTTGTCCGTCGTTCCGTCACCGGCGACGGCCGTGACCTGGTCGTCCGCGTCGTACGTGTACGTGTGGTCGACCGTGGCGGCCTCCGCACCCGTACCCGTCTGGCGCACGAGACGGCTCTTCACGTCGTACGCGAAGGAGATCGTGACCCCGCCGGGGGCGCGGGACTCCTTCATCCGTCCGGCCTGGTCGTAGACGGCCGTGAACGTCCGGTCCGCCAGGTTCGGGTGCGTCGGCGTCGACGGTTCGATCGTCGACTCCGGCAGTCCCCACGTGTTGTACGTCGTGAGGAACGGGTTGCCCCGTCCGTCGGTGAACCGGGTCTGGTTGCCCGCCGCGTCGTACCCGTAGGTCGTGGTGATCGACTCGGTCGCGGAGACCGGCTCGACGACCTTGGTGATCAGACCCGTCGGGTCGTACGTGAAGGTCTTCGTGTGACCGCGCTGGTCGGTCGCCGAGACCATGTTGCCGTTGCGGTCGTACACCGTCCGTCCGGTGCGCAGGACCGCGCCCGTCTCGTCCAGGTCCTCGGTCTTGATCAGCTGGCCGAAGCCGTCGTACGTGTTGCGGGTGCCGGTGCCGTCGGCCTCGGTGACCGTCAGCGGTCGGCTGTCCATGTCGTACGTGAACTTCGAGACGTTGCCCGCGGTGTCCGTGGACTCGATGACGTCGCCCACGGCGTTGTACTTGTACGACTCGCTCACGCCGGTCGGCGAGACCATGCGGGACAGCTCGCCGCCCGGAGCGTTGTACTCGTTGATCGCGGTGTACGCCCGCTGGGTCGGCTGGCGCACGATGTCCGTGCTGGTCAGTTCCCGGCCCAGGTAGTCGTAGGTGGTCTCCTGCCTGGCGCCGTTCGGCCGGGTGGCCGAGAGCTGGTCGCCGTTGGTGTCGTAGGTGTACTTGGTGGTGCCGCCGCCGGGCTCCGTGACCGAGGCCAGGTCGCCGAGCTGCGTGTAGGTGTAGGTGGTGCGGTTGCCGAGCGGGTCGACCTCCGCGGTCACCTGGCCGAGCTTGTTGTACTCGTTGTACGAGGTCGCCCTGATCGGGGTGGTGGCCCCGGGCGCCAGGTAGTCGGGCGAGGTGGTCGAGGACTCCTGGCCCTCGGCGTCGTACGCCGTGGTGTCGACGTTGCCGAGCGGGTCGGAGACCTCGGTCGGCTCGCCGAAGGTGTTGTAGCCGGTCATCGTCACGGGACGGACGGAGACCGGGGTCCCGCCGTTCTGCTCCGCGTTGACGGCCGGCTCGGTGACCGAGGTCTGCTGTCCGGCCTCGTCGTAACCGTAGTCGGTGACGTTGCCGCCCGTGTCCGTCATGGACGTGGGCAGACCGCGCTGGTCCAGCTTCCAGTTGGTGGTGCGCACCGTGCTGGTCGCGGCCGGCAGGGTGCCGCCCTTGACGGCGGTGACCTGCGCCGCGGTGAGGGCCTCCTGGTAGACCTGGACGTCGTCCAGGCCACCGAGGTGGTTCTCCGCGTACGTGCCCTTGTACCAGCGGCGGCCGAGCTGCAGCGGACCGGTGGACTCCCACGGCGTGGTGAACGCCGTCTCCTGGGCCAGGGTGCCGTTCACGTACAGCCGGATCTGCGAGGTCGCCTGGTCGTAGACGCCCACCAGGTGGGTCCAGGTGTTGACCGTGACCGCGGCGGTGCCGGACGACGCCCGGACGATCACCGGGTCGTAGGTGTCGGTGGCGTGCCGGTTGAACGTCCAGCCGGCGCTCGTCGAGTAGTACAGCTGGAAGCCGCTGGCCTCCTTGCCGTCCTGCGCGACGAACGTGCGGTTGGCCGCCGTCGACGTCAGCTTGACCCAGGCCGAGACCGTGAAGCTGCCGGCCGTGTTCACGACCGGGCCCGTGGTCTGGGCGTACGAGTTGGCGTCACCGTCGAAGACGGCGCTGCCGCCCCGGTCGGTGTTCCAGTGCATGCCCGTGCCGTGGCTGCCGGTGCTGTTGCCGCCGGAGGAGTCCGCCAGGCCGGAGCCCGTCGTCTCGTCCAGCTTGTAGCGGGCCACCGGGGCCGTCGTGCCGTCGTGGACGGTGTTGCCGGTGATGTTGCCCAGGGCGTCGTAGCGGGTGTCGGTCGTGGAGACGTCGCCCGTCGCCGGGTCCCGCTCCGTCTCCGTCACCACGTTGTCGTCCGGGTCGTAGCTGGTCTGCGTCGTCCGCGCGAGCCCGTTGGGGTCGAGGATCTCGGAGACCGTGCGGTCGGCGGCGTCCACCGTGAAGGTGGAGCGGGTCTGACCGTCGTTGGTGATCTGCTCGATCAGGTTGCCGGCGGCGTCGTACGTGTTCGCCTGCTCCGTGAACTGCTTGCCGGACTGCGGGTCCTTGCGGACCACCGTCGCCGACAGGCCGTCGTCGGTGTAGGTGTACGCCGTCACCCAGCCCATCGCGTCCGTGATCGACGCGAGCCGGCCCGCGGGGTCGTAGGCCCGGGACTCCTGGACGAGGGTCGTCGGAGGCGTCGGGTTGTACGGGTCGCCGGTGTAGTTGAGCAGGTTGGTGGTGAGCGGACGCTGCTCGCCGTCGAAGGTGTAGGTGTTGACGTTCCCGGCCGGGTCGGTCTCCTTCACCTTGTTGCCGTAGACGTCGTACTCGAACGACGTGGTGTCGCCGCCCGGGTCCGTCCTGGTCGCCATCTGGTTGTACGCGTCGTACGTCATCGACGTCACGCGTGCCGCGTCGCCGCCGGTGAGGTCGGAGACGGTCTGCGACAGGATGTTGCCGTCCGGGTCGAAGGCCGTGGTGGTCTTCGCCTGGTGCTTGGCACCGGTGACCCGGTTGGTGACGGCCGGCGTGGTCTCGGTGACGACCTGGTCGTTCTTGTCGTAGGTCTGGCTGGTGACCAGACCGGCCGGATTGGCGTCGGAGATCTCCGTCTTGGTGATCTGCCGGCCGATGTTGTCGTACGTGTACTTCACCGTGGCGCCGTTGGCGTCCGTGACCTGCGCGAGGTCACCGTTGACGAAGTAGGTGTACGACGTCTTGCGGCCACCGGGCGTCGTCACCGAGGCGATGAGTCCCGCCGGGGCCACGGCCGTGCCGCCCTCCGCCGCCGGGGTGGTGGCGGTGGTGTACGTCGTCGTGGCCGTGCGCCCGTTCGGGAACCCGGCGACCGGCGGCGTCGTCACGGACAGCAGGTTGCCGGCCGTGTCGTACGAGTAGCTCGTCAGGTACGCGTTGTCCGTGGGGCCCGAGGAACGGCCGTCGCGCTCGGTGAGCACGAGGTCGTTGCGCAGGTCCATCGTCGGGAACGCGGTCGTCGAGTCCGGGTAGAACGTGAAGTACTCCGTGGAGCACTTGTTGGCGGCCGTGTCCTGGCAGGTGGTCTGGGAGACCGCGTTGCCGCGCACGTCGTGGCCGGTGATCGACCGGTTGCCGTTGGCGTCCGTGATCGTGTGCAGGAAGCCGCCGGTGTCGTACCCGTACGTCGTCCGGTTGCCGTTCGTGTCGATCGCGGCGAGGAGGCGGTTGCCCATCTCCGCGTCGTACACGTACGTCAGCGTCTTGTCGGTCGGGTCGGTCAGCGTGACCGTCTTGACCGGGGCGATGCCGGAGGACGACTTGTAGGCGGACCAGTGGGCGGCGACGTCCGACTCGGTCAGGCCCTTGGCGTGGACCGCGACCTCGGCGATCGAACCGGTGAAGAACGAGACGTCACCGGGCGAGCTGTACCACTTGCTGAAGCCGGCGCCGAGGAACGTCCGCGACGTCGTCTGGTCGTTCGGGGCCCCGGTGCAGGACTGCTGCTTGGCGCCGTCGAGGTACAGGGTCTGCGTCGTACCGGTGGCCGACAGGACGGCGTGGTGCCACTTGTCGTCGGTCACGGTGCCCGTGGAGCCCATCGTGGCGGTGCCGTTGCAGCTGCTGCTCCACCAGTGGCCGTGCAGCTTGTTGTCGGCGCCGACGTAGAGCAGGTCGCTCCAGCTGCCGGTGACGCCGCCGGGGTTGTTCGGGGCGACGCTCTGGTCGCTCATGATGACGCCCGGCTCGGCCGTCTTGAACCACAGCTCGACCGAGCGGTCGGGCTTGGCGTGCAGCGGCCCGTACGGGATCTCCACGAAGGAGCCGGTGCCGTCGAAGGTCGCCGCGGAGACGTCGTCCGCGCCGAAGGGGCCTTCGACGCCCTGGATGACGCTGTTGTAGGTGCCGAATCCGGTGTGGACCTGGTTGGCGGCCTGGGCCGCGCCCTGGGTGTCGTCCAGGCGCCAGTAGCCGGCCGGGGCGGAGCCCATGACGGCGGACCGGTAGACCTGGGACGAGCCCGTGATGGTCGGCGGGTTCAGCTTCCACGTGCCGCCGTTGCCGTCGGTGGCCTGGAGGACGCGGTCGTCGGTGGTGTCGTAGACGACCGACGCCTGGGTCTTCAGGTTCGGCGTGGTGATCTTCTGCAGCAGTCCGGCGGCCTGCGTGGCGGCCTTGTACTGCGTGGCGATCACGTCGGCCGCGAGCGGCTCGGAGTAGATGGCGACCTCGGCCATCTGGCCGTTGAAGTGCCCGAGCGTGTCGTTCGGGTTCATGGCCGGCCAGCCGTGGGTGTTCACACCCGCGCCGAGCGAGATGTACGGCTGGACCCAGTCGTTGATGGCACCGCTGAGGGAACCGACCACGGCACCGTCGAGGTACAGGGTCTGTCCGTTGGCGACGCCGGTCAGGACGGCCTGGTGCCACTTGCCGTCGGTGACGGTCGGGGTCGACGTGATCGTCGTCCCGCAGCCGGGCGACATCGCCAGGCAGCCGCGCAGCTTGCCGTCCGTGCCCACGTACACCGCGGGGGTGTTGTAGCGGGTGTTGGCGACCGGGTTGGGGTCGCTGAGCGGCTTGTCGGCGTAGTAGAAGAGGACGCCGCCCGCGGTGGACGTCTTGAACCACAGGGACACCGTCGTGTACGAGGGCGTCGCGCCGGGGGCGCTCGGCATCTCGACGTACGACGTCGTGCCGTTGAAGGCGGCGGCCTTCTGGGTGGAGCCGGCGAGCGGGCCGGTGCCGCCCAGGGTCACGTTCTTGTACGTGCCGTTGTACTGGCCCTGGTTGGAGTCGATCGCGTCACGCGCGAGCGTGCCGGACGTCTCGCCGAGGCGCCAGTAGGCGAACGGGTCGGCGTCCAGGACCGTGGTGCGGTAGTGGTTGCCGGTCGCGTACGTGTACGTGGTGCACTTCGACCAGTCGGCCGGCGGGCAGACGCTCGTCAGCTGGTCGCCGGAGTAGCCGTACTTCCACGTCTGGACCGTGGCGGAGTCGCCGGCGGTGGACGGGTCGGTGTAGACCGTGTCGACGTGCCAGGCACTGGTCGGGCTCGGCTGGATCCAGGTCAGGCCCAGGTTCCGCTTGGACGTGACGTTGGCGATCTTCGTCAGCCGCTTGTTCGCGTCGTACGTGAACGTCTCGGTGCGGTTGGCGAAGTCCTTGATCGTGGTCAGCGCGTAGGTCCCGGCCTTCGCCGTCGGCTGCTGGAAGGAGTAGGCCGTGAAGTCCTTGTCCGTCAGCTTGTAGCCGATGGGGGCGGTGGTGACCGCCTCCAGCCGGGCGTAGCGGCCCAGCGGCGGCACGAAGGTGCCGTCGCCGTTGCGGCCGAAGGCGACCTGCTCACCACCCGGGTAGGTGATGATCACGCTGGTGACGGCGCCGGTGCTGTCCTTGACCTCGGCGGCCTTCATGTCGACGATCGTCGACCAGCCGGCGCCGAAGGCGTTGTCCACCCGCGGGTCGAGGCTGTTGTACGCGCGCTCGATCTCCAGGGAGGGGCCGATGACCGGGACGTCGGCGTCGGTGTCGTCCGTCGTGTAGTTGCCGTCGGACGGGTCGAAGTCGTGGCCGTCGTTGTTCATCGACAGGCCCGAGGTGACCGGCGGCTGCGGCACGGCCGTGGTGAAGCGGCTCTCCTCCACGACCTCGGAGGTGCCGTCGTCGGCCGCCACGTACCAGTCGTAGTTCTTCGACCACTTCAGCTTGCCCGCGGGCACCTTCCAGCTGCTCTTGGTGATCGAGCCGGAGGTGGCCACGAGGACCGGGGTGCCGGTGGCGTCGCCGTCGTAGATCTCGAAGGTGTACGAGAGCGGGCTCGGGCCGTTGTCGGCGTCGGTCGCGTAGGCGAGCAGCTCCGGCTGGAGGGTGTTGGCCTGGAAGTTCTGCGGCGGGTACTGGGCGTTGATCTGCGGCGCCGTGTTCGGCGTGTACGTCAGGTCGAGGGCCGGGCGGAAGCCGGCGGTCGCCGAGTTGTCCGAGTGGAACTTCTTCCAGTGGAGCATGTCGTTGGTCGGCGCGGTGAGCGCGAGACCGTAGTTGGCCGCGCCGCCGGCGACGTTGTTGAACCACGTCGTCGAGAGCGTGACCGGCATCCGGACACCGACGCTCGCCGAGCCGGAGCTGTTGGAGCAGGAGGCTCCGGGCGCCGGGGTGGCGGTGCCGAGGGCCGCGCCGTACGTCGGTCCCGGGTAGGACGTGACGCCGGACGGGGTCCAGGACTGGGTGACCGGGTGGACCGAGAAGGACTCGGCGGCACAGGTCGAGGACCACAGGGCGTACACGTTCAGGGTGGCGGCGGTGACCCGCTGCCCCGCGAGCGTGGTGGCCAGGGAGGAGAACTGCAGGAAGGAGTTCGCCTTGTTCGTGCCCGAGTCGTACGAGCCGACCTTGATCTGCGTCTCGGTGGAGTGGTCGCCGCCGATGGTGTTCTGCGTGTACGTCGAGTTGGAGGCGGTCACGGTCGGGTCGACGGTGACCGGGTAGACCCGCTCGGGGGCGTCGAGCCAGGCGCGGTCGGCGGTCATCCGCAGGGCCGGCTTGCCGTCGACGGCCGTCAGCTCGTAGGTCACGTCCCGCGACTGGGCGGCGTCACCGGAGCGCGGATCGACCTTCGAGTCCTCCATGTACGCGTGCGGGATGGTCGCGGCGACCTTGCCCGTCGCGTCCGTGAACTCGACGTCGCCGTCGGCCGCGACCCGGGCGGTGAGCCCCTGGGTCTCCAGCGGGAAGATCCACGAGTTCGCGGCCTGCGCAGAGCGCAGGACGATGTTCTCCTTGAACCCCTCCGCCAGCGGCACGAGCTGCACGTCGGTGTCCGGCAGGACGTCCGCGTAGGTCACGGTCCCGTTCCCGCCGACAACGGGCTCGGCCTTGGCGGCGCCGCGCAGCGCGTACGCCAGGGACCGGCCGGAGCCGAAGTCCACCGAGGCCAGCTGCCGGTCGGCGGCGGTCGGCGCGAACTCGACGTCCAGGGAGTTGGCCGTCTGCTGCAGACGACCGTCCTTGTCCTCCGTCAGGCTCGTGTCGATCTGCTTCCAGGTGCCGTCGGCCGCCTTGAAGTTCGCCCGGCCCGTGTAGTGCCGGACGGTCGTCGAACCGTCGGCGTTGACGAAGAAGTCCGACGTCGCCGTCGACCTCTTCGCGTCACGCCGACTGGTGCGCGCGTCGAAACTGTTCTTGCCACCCGGCGCCTTGCCCGTGGTGACGTCGGCGGGATCGTCGGTCTCCCGCGCGAAGGGAGGCAGCTCGCCCTTGCCCTTGCCCGGCTTGCGACCGGCCCCACCCTCGTTGCTGGTCGAGTCGGCGGAAGCCTTGTGGCTCTTGCCGCGGGCGGTGCCGCCCTGCTGGTCGGGCGTGTCGAGCGGATTCTGGTGGAGCCAGGTCCACAGTCCCGAGAGGGACAGCTGGGGCATCTTCACCGGTTCGAGCGTGACGCCCGCGGCGACCGCCGATTCGGTGGAGACCATGAGGAACATGGCAATCAGTACGGAAAGAGCCGTAGCCCTCCACCTGCGCCTGCCGGTGCGACCCGGTGGCTGTGGTCGAGGGCTACGGACCCGGCGTATATGCATGGGTCAGCCTTTACTCACACGATGCTTACAAAGCCTCGCGAGACTGCCTCATGACCGCGCACCAGTTCCATGCAGGGTGCCGGTTTTTACCTTTGCTTTACCGGAGGGAAGGAACCCTTCCGGACCTTTCCGACTGCAATGGACCCGGGGCCGCTCAGCTGTCGGCCGCCAGCCGCTTCACCGTCGCCGTGATGTCGTCCTTGAGGGACGCACCGGGAGCCACCCGGGCCACGTTGCCGTGGGCGGCACCGCCGCCCTCACCGACCGTCACGAACCGGACTTCCGGGTTCTTTTCGGCCGCCGCCTCGGCCGCCTTCACCTGCGGCGCGCCCGACGCGACGACGATCTCGCAGTCCCGCTGCACCAGACCGTTGAGGAACGGACGGGCGTTCGCCACCGACTGCTCCCCCATCACCGGCACGAACGTCACCCGGATCCGCTTGTCCAGGGACGCGGCCTGCATCCCCTCCCAGACCGGGGCCGCCGGCGCGCCCGTCACGATGCCCTTGTCGTCGGTGAGCAGACAGGCGTCGTAGTCCTTGTAGGCGCGGGCCCGCGTGTCGGGCGGGGTGCCCGCGTCGTCCGTGTTCGCGAACCGCCAGACGCCGAAGAGGCCGAGGAGGATGACCAGGACGGACCCCAGGGCCCAGCCGGCCCGGCCGCGCAGCGCCCCCGCCGTCGCGGCGAGCACGCCGCGGACGTCGACGCCCGCCTCCGCCGCCTCCTTCCTGGCCGCTTCGCGCTCCGCGACGCGCCAGGTGCGACGGAGCTTCACCGACCGGCCTCCGTCGCGTCCGTCGCGTCCTTCGCGTCCGTCGCGTCCTTCGCGTCCGTCGCGTCCTTCGCGGCATCCGCACCCTTCGCGTCCTTCACCGCGAGGCAGTGCACCGCCGCGCCCAGGGTGGAGGTCGCGAGGAGCAGGACATCCAGGAGGTAGGGGACACCGCTGGTCTCCACCGGGGTCAGGGCGATCTGGAAGCACCACCCGACCGAGACCGCCGTGAACAGCAGCGCGGCCAGCCAGTCGCCGCGCGACCCTCGGCGCAGGGCGAGGACCAGGGAGGGCACGAGACCGAGGACCCCGAGGCTCAGCAGCGGCACGGCGGCGAGCGCCAGCCGGGCCCGCCGGCCGGGCAGTCCGGTTCGGCGCGGGGCTTCCGCGCCCTTCTCCAAGGAGACGGCCTGGTTCACGCTCGGAACCTCTCACGGGTGTACGCGCACGGACACGTACGCATGTACGGCAGGGGACGCCGTACGGTACATCCCCCGCCGTGAAGATCGCCCCCGGGGTCCCCCGTGGGCGCCGTCAGGCGATCCGGTGGCGGACCCACACGTTGGGCTCCACGTACACCGCGTAGCCGCGCGTCGCCTCGCAGTGGACCGGGACCAGCGCGCCCGGGACCTCGACCGGCCCGTCCGTGTCGAAGGGGAGGCCCGTCCACTTCCGCCACTGCTCGACGGAGCCGGAGACCGTCATGGAGGCCGGGGCCACGGACTCGATGACACCGCCCGCGCGCACGTGGACGCGGAGCCACGGGTCGTGCGGCAGGCCGTCGGCCTCACGCGTGCGGAAGGCGTACTCGTGGATGGAGGCCCCGGCCTCCAGGTGCTTGCCGTTGGGCCGGACCGGGGCGACGAGCTCGGCGAAGCCCCGCCCGCCGGCGTTCTCCCGCATGGCGGCGAGCATCCGGTGCGAGAGGCCCTTGCCGAGGTGGTCGAGGTGGACGGTGATCTCGATCGCGCTCACGGTGTCGGCCTCCCGGCCGTGCCGCAGGTCGGAGAAGGCCCAGTTGAGGACCTCGTCCCAGCCCCGGGAGGGCAGCTCGCGGCGGCCTTCCGCGTCGAGCCGGAAGGGCACGCTGAAGCCGCGGGCGACGACCGCGCCCCCGGCGTCGGTGGCGACGAGCACGTACTCCGGGAACTCCCGGACGATCCGGCCCATGTTGGCCCACCCGACCGGGTCGTACATCATGAAATCGGGCCACAGGTCCTTCATGGACCACATCGCCCCTTCGAGCTCGGGACGTTCGGCGAGGGTGGTGACGTTCAGGTCCATGCGGCCAGGCTAAAGATCGCCCGTCCGGCCGCTCAAACGTTTTTTCGTGGCGGTCCGGCGCTACGGGAGCCTCTGCTGCGGGCAGGTGCCGAGGACCCGCTTCATCGCGTCCCGCTCCCCCGGCGTCACCCACACCCCGTACTTCTTCTTCACCGCGATCTGCCGGGCCACGTACGTGCAGCGGTACGCCCCGTTCGGCGGCAGCCAGGTGGCGGCGTCGCCGTCGGACTTGCGGCGGTTGGTCGCGGCGTCCACGGCGAGGAGGTTGAGCGGGTCGTTGGCGAAGCGGCGCCGGGTCTCGCCGTCCCACGTCTGCGCCCCCTTCTGCCAGGCGTCGGAGAGCGCGACGACATGGTCGATGTCGACCTTGGAGCGGCCCCGGACGTAGCGGACGGTGGTTCCGGTGTACGGGTCGTCGGTGAGGGTGCCGGAGGCGACCTTGCAGTGGCCGTCCGTGAAGCGGACTCCGGTCAGGTCCCGCTTGAGCACGTCGTCACGGGTGCCGCAGCCGTTGCCGTCGACGTCCGCCCAGGGCCGGCCGAACTTCTCCCGCTCGTAACCGGTCTTCGGTGCCCGGCCCTTGACCGTGAGGGTGTCCACGGCGGCGAGCGCCGTACCCGGGGCGGCGGACCCGCGGCCGGCGTCTCCCGGGGTGCCGGTGCCGGGCGAGCAGGCGGCGGCGAGGAGCACGGAGACGGCGAGCGTCGAGGCGGCGAGGGTCCTTCGGTACGTCAGCACCCTCGAATCCTAGGACGAACGGTTGTGCCCGGTTCGTACCGATGGCCCCGGCTGCGGCTCCGGACCGGGGCCACCGGCGGAGCCGGGGCCGGAGCCGCAGCCGGGGCCCTGGTGCGGGGCCGGAGCCGGAGCCGGGGCCCTGGTGCGGTACCGGGGCCCGGAGCCGGGGCCCCGGGCCGTCACACCTTGCCGATGCCGAGGGTGTTCTCGGAGGGCAGCAGGCCGGAGCCGATGACGGTGAGCCAGGGGCCGCCCAGGAGGTCGGCGAGCCGGGCCGTGTCCTCGGGGCCGAGGGCGTCCCACGGCCCGGCGGCCAGTTCGTCCGTACGCCGTTCCACCTCCGCGCGCAGGGCGCGGCCCTCGTCCGTGGCGGCGCCGTTCGCGTCCAGGAGCCCCCGGACCCTCAGGCGCTCGCGGGCGGCGTTCCACTCGTCCGCGCTCCAGCCCCGGCTCTCGAAGACCGGTTCCGACGCGGCCCCGATCGCCGCGAAGGAGACGAGGGACTCGGCCGGGTCGAGGCCGGCGGCGACCAGGGCGGCGATGTGGCCGTCGCCCCGGTGCTCGCGCAGGATCGTCGCCGCCTGCCACAGGACGAGGTGCGGGGCGTCGGGCCAGGGCAGTTCGGCGTGGGCCGCGGCGAGCGGGCGGCCTTCGAGGCCGGCCGCCCCGGCGGCGCGGCGGGCGAGCCCGGCCGCCTCGGCCAGCGCGGGGCCGCCGAGCAGCTCCTCGCCGAGGAGGGCGCGGTAGATCCGGTCGACGGCGCGGAGCCGGGCGGCGAGCACGTCGGCGGGGGCGGCGACCTCCCAGGCGGCGGGGACGTGCCGGGCGACCTTCTCGGGGCTGAAGCCGTAGAAGGCGGAGGCGACGCGGACCGGTCCGACGGGGCCGAGGGCGGCGGCGCGCCAGGCGAAGTAGGAGGGCCAGCGGTCGGCCGTCCCGTAGCCGAGGGCGCCCGCCTCGTCGAAGGCCTCGGGGGCGTAGTAGAGCACGGAGTGCAGGGGTTCGAGCAGGTGCCACATCTGACGTACGCGAGCGGTTTCCACGGGGTCCTCCTGCACATCGTCACCGACTTGCCACTGACAAGATTGTGTCCGCGCCCCCACGAACTTGTCAATGACTAGATTGGGGTTAGGCTGCTGCCATGACGAGCGACGACAAGACGAACGGCCGGGCCGGGCGGACACCCCGCGGCACCTACCACCACGGCGACCTGCGGCAGGCCGTCCTCGCCGCCGCGCTCGACGCGATCGCCGCCGAGGGGCCCGGGGCGCTGAGCCTGCGCGACCTCGCCCGCCGCGCGGGCGTCTCGCACGCCGCCCCCGCCCACCACTTCAAGGACCGCACCGGACTGCTCACGGCCATCGCCACCGAGGGGTACGAACTCCTCGCCGCGGCCCTCGCGGACCCGGAGCACGGCTCACCCGCGCTGCGCGAGCGCGGCGTGCGCTACGTCCGGTTCGCCGTCGCCCACCCCGCGCACTTCCAGGTCATGTTCCGGCCCGAGCTGCTGCGCGCCGACGACCCGGACCTCCTCGCCGCGAAAGAACGCGCCTCCGCCGAACTCCGCGCGGGCGTCGCGGACCTGCCGGACGTCCCCGACGCCCGGCAGGCCGGCATCGCCGCCTGGTCGCTCGCCCACGGCTTCGCGACGCTGCTCCTCACCCACAACGTGACGGCGGCGATCGGCGACCGGGACCCCGAGGAGTACTTCCGCTCGCTGGCCGGCCTGCTCTTCACGCCCTGACGCCCGCCTCAGCCTCCGAGGATCGTCGTCAGGAACTCGCCCGTCCACGCGAGGAGTTCGCGGCCCACCACCGGCTTCCCGCCGATCTTCCCGGCCGTCGGGCGCGGCACCAGGATCTGGTGGACGGCCGGCTTGACGACCGTGCGCGGGTGGAGGCGCTTCAGCCGCAGCTCCTGCGACTCGCGCAACTCCACCGGCGCGAAGCGGATGTTGGAGCCCTGCAGGACGATCTCGCCGACCCCGCACGCACGCGCCAGCATCCGCAGGCCCGCCACGAGGAGCAGGTTCTCCACCGGCTCGGGGAGCTTGCCGTACCGGTCGGTGAGCTCCTCGCGGACGGCCCTGATGTCCTCCTCGGAGTTCGCCGAGGCGATCGAACGGTACGCCTGGAGCCGCAGCCGCTCCCCCGGCGCGTAGTCGTGCGGCATGTGGGCGTCGACCGGGAGCTCGATCTTGACCTCCAGCGGCGGCTCCTCCTCGACCCCGCCCTCCAGGGAGGCCCGGTAGTCCGCCACGGCCTCGCCGACCATCCGCACGTACAGGTCGAAGCCGACGCCCGCGATGTGACCGGACTGCTCGCCGCCCAGCAGATTGCCCGCGCCGCGGATCTCCAGGTCCTTCATGGCGACGTACATGCCGGCGCCCATCTCGGTGTGCTGGGCGATCGTCGCGAGCCGCTCGTGCGCGGTCTCCGTGAGCGGCTTCTCCGGCGGGTACAGGAAGTACGCGTAGCCCCGCTCGCGGCCACGGCCGACGCGGCCGCGCAGCTGGTGGAGCTGCGACAGCCCGAAGTTGTCGCCGCGCTCGACGATCAGGGTGTTGGCGTTGGAGATGTCGATGCCGGACTCGACGATCGTCGTCGAGACGAGCACGTCGAACTTCTTCTCCCAGAAGTCGACGACGACCTGCTCCAGCGCCTGCTCCGACATCTGGCCGTGGGCCGTCGCGATCCGCGCCTCCGGGACGATCTCGCGCAGCCGCGCCGCCGCCCGGTCGATCGAGTCCACCCGGTTGTGGATGTAGAAGACCTGGCCCTCGCGCAGGAGTTCGCGCCGGATCGCGGCGCCGATCTGCTTCTCCTCGTACGGCCCGACGAAGGTGAGGACCGGGTGCCGCTCCTCCGGGGGCGTCGTGATCGTCGACATCTCGCGGATGCCCGTCACCGCCATCTCCAGCGTGCGCGGGATCGGCGTGGCCGACATCGTCAGGACGTCCACGTTCGCCCGGAGCTTCTTCAGCTGCTCCTTGTGCTCGACGCCGAAGCGCTGCTCCTCGTCGACGATGACCAGGCCCAGGTCCTTGAACTTCGTCTCGGAGGAGAAGAGGCGGTGGGTGCCGATGACGACGTCGACCGAGCCCTCCCGCAGCCCCTCCATCGTCGCCTTCGACTCGCTCTCCGACTGGAACCGGGACAGCGCCCGCACCTTCACCGGGAACTGCGAGTACCGCTCGCTGAACGTGCCGAAGTGCTGCTGCACCAGCAGCGTCGTCGGCACGAGGACCGCGACCTGCTTGCCGTCCTGGACGGCCTTGAAGGCCGCCCGCACCGCGATCTCCGTCTTGCCGTAACCGACGTCGCCGCAGATCAGACGGTCCATCGGGACCGTCTTCTCCATGTCCTCCTTCACCTCGGCGATCGTCGACAGCTGGTCGGGCGTCTCCGCGTACGGGAAGGCGTCCTCCAGCTCCCGCTGCCAGGGCGTGTCCGGGCCGAAGGCGTGGCCGGGCGCCGCCATGCGGGCGCTGTACAGCTTGATCAGATCGGCCGCGATCTCCTTGACGGCCTTCTTCGCGCGCTGCTTCGTCTTCGTCCAGTCCGCGCCGCCGAGCCGGTGCAGGGTCGGCGCCTCGCCGCCCACGTACTTGGTGACCTGCTCCAGCTGGTCGGTCGGGATGTAGAGGCGGTCGCCGGGCTGGCCGCGCTTCGCGGGCGCGTACTCGACGAGCAGGTACTCGCGGGTGGCGCCCTGCACGGTCCGCTGCACCATCTCGATGTAGCGGCCGACGCCGTGCTGCTCGTGCACGATGTAGTCGCCGACCTCCAGGGTCAGCGGATCGATCGTCTTGCGGCGCTTGGCGGGCATCCGCTGCCCGTCCTTGCCGGCCGCCTTCTGCCCCGACAGGTCCGTCTCCGTCAGCACCGCCAGCCTGAGCGCCGGGTCGACGAAGCCGTGGTCGATGGAGCCGCACGCCACGTGCACGACGGACGGCGAGATCTCGGACAGGTCCGCGTCGAGCCGGGCGGCGATGCCCTCGCCGCCGAGGACCTCGACCGTGCGGGACGCCGGACCGTGCGCCTCCGTCACGTACACCGTCCGCCAGCCCTCGGCCAGCCAGCCCTTCGTGTCGGCCAGCGCGCGGGCGGTGTCGCCGCGGTACGACTCGGGGGCGTGCATGCCGAGGGTGAGCGTGTCGGCGGCCTCGTCGACGTCCGCCGCGAACGGCGACACCGACCACCAGGCCATGCCCAGCTCGGCCGCCCGGTCCCGTACGTCCGCGATCCCCCACAGCGAGGCCGCGCCGACGTCGATCGGGGCCTCGCCGCCGCCGGCGGTGGCGGCCCAGGAGGCCTGGAGGAACTCCTGGCTCGTGGCGACGAGGTCGGCGGCCCGGGTCCGGACCCGCTCGGGATCGCAGACCACGGCCATCGATCCCTTGGGCAGCACGTCGAGGAGCAGCTCCATGTCGTCGACGAGGACCGGCGCGAGGGACTCCATGCCCTCCACCGCGATCCCCTCGGCGATCTTGCCAAGGAGTTCGCCCAGCTCGGGGTGCTCGACGGCGAGCGCGGCGGCCCGCTCGCGGACCTCGTCGGTCAGGAGCAGCTCACGGCAGGGCGGCGCCCACAGACCGTGCTCGGCCACCTCCAGGGACCGCTGGTCGGCGACCTTGAAGTACCGGATCTCCTCGACGTCGTCGCCCCAGAACTCGATCCGGAGCGGATGCTCCTCGGTCGGCGGGAAGACGTCCAGGATGCCGCCGCGCACGGCGAACTCGCCGCGCTTCTCGACGAGCTCGACACGGGAGTACGCGGCGGCGGCGAGCCCCTCGACGACCTCGTTCAGGTCGGCGGTCTGGCCGGACCGCAGCGCCACGGGTTCGAGGTCCCCGAGCCCCTTGACCTGCGGCTGGAGCACGGACCGGATGGGCGCGACGACGACGGAGACGGGCCCGGCGGCCGGGTCGTCGTCGCGGGGGTGCGCGAGGCGGCGCAGCACGGCGAGGCGGCGGCCGACGGTGTCGGAGCGGGGCGAGAGCCGCTCGTGCGGGAGGGTCTCCCAGGAGGGGTACTCGACGACCGTGTCCGGGTCGAGGAGCGACCGCAGCGCGGCGGCGAGGTCCTCGGCCTCCCGGCCGGTCGCGGTCACCGCGAGCACCGGCCGCCCCGAGTCCCGGGCGAGCGCGGCCACGGCGAACGGGCGCGCGGCCGCCGGGCCGACCAGGTCCACGTGCGGGCGGTTGCCGTCGGCGGCGGCCTTCACCGCCTCGGCGAGGGCGGCGTCCTTGACGACGACATCGAGCAGACCGTGCAGGCTCATGGAACTTCCATCCCGGGTTCGTACGACGGGTCGGGCAACGCGAACAGCCCGACACGTGTCACGGGCCGGGTGGTCCCGGGCCCCTGGGGGACCCGGTCGCCCCCAGCCTACGACGTGCCACCGTCACTCGCCCGGAGGAGAGGGGCGCCCGGGAGGGTCCGCTCCCGGGCGCCCGACGTCGTCCGAGGACGTCACTTCTTGACGTACAGCTCCTGGATCACCGAGAAGGGCAGCTCCTGCCGGCAGAGGTACGCGCTCCATTCGCCGGCCGCGACGCCGTCCTTCCCGGCGGTCTGGCAGGCGGCGGCGCCGAAGAAGGAGCCCTGGTGGGTGTAGCCGGCCGGAGGGGGCCAGGCGTTCGTCGTGGACGCGACGCGCTGCTGGACCGGAGCGGAGGCGGAGGCGGGCGAGGCGCCCAGGAGGAGAGCGGCCGCCGCGGCCAGGACCGCGGCGGGGGCAGAGCTACGCAGAAGCGACCGGGTCATTTCGGGATCCTTCTTCTCGGGTGGGTGGGTGCGGCACGGTGCACGCTCGCACGGAGCCGGGGGGCGGAACGGTGCTGTGAGGGGTGAGCGGCAGTCCGGACTGCCAGGCGGCGAAGGCGAGCTGGTCGACGAGGAGGTCGACCATGAGGCTCATGGAACGGGCCCCGTGGCCCGCTCCGGGTTCGCGTCGGAGCAGCACGATCCCGTCGCCGCCGGCGGCCGGACGGCCACCGGCGGCGTGCTGGAGCGCGGCACACATCTTCCGGGCGTGCAGCGGATCGACGATCGCGTCTCCTTCGGAGACGCTGAACAGCACTGCGGGGTAGACGGTCCCCGCGGTGACGTGGTGGTACGGCGAATAGCCCATGAGCCATCCGAGTTGCTCCTCCACCTCGGCCGAACCGTATTCGGCGGTCCAGGAGGGCCCGAGCCCGGAGCGCTCGTACCGGGCCATGTCCAGGACGGGGGCTCCGCAGAGGACGGCCCGGTAGAGACCGGGGCGCTGGGTGAGCGCCGCGCCGACCAGCAGCCCGCCGTTCGACTCACCGCTGATCACCAGCTGTGAGCCGGTGGTCCAGCCACCGTCGATGAGGGACTCGGCCACGGCGTGGAAGTCGTCCACCGCCTTCTGCTTGTTCGCTCCGGCGCCGGCGGCGTGCCACTCCTTTCCGCCCTCGTCCCCGCCCCGTACGTGGGCCACGGCGTAGACGCCGCCGGCTTCGACCCAGGCGAGGATCTCCGGGTTGTAGACCGGGGCCAGGGAGAGCCCGAAGCCGCCGTAGCCGTAGAGGATCGTGGGCAGGGGCCCGGGTCGCGCGTGCGGGGCGAGGACGGTGACGCGGACCGGGGTGCCGTCCGGCGCCGCGCAGTCCAGGTGGTGCACGGTTCCCGGGGGCCTCGAAGGGACGGCCTTCCGTCCGGGGGGCGACGCCCAGACGGTGCGGGTGCGGGTGAGGGCGTTCCAGTGGAAGACGGTCGGCGGGGTGAACGGATCGGTATAGGTGAACCAGGCCTCGTGTCCCCGGCCGCGTATCTCGCCGACGACGCCGTGGCCCGGGAGCTCGACGCGGCCGAGGTGTTCGCCCGTGGCCAGGTCGTGGACCGTGATCTCGCCGAAGGTGCGCCGGGTCCGTCCCGCCAGGACGAGAGGGCGCCCCAGCTCCGGGCTGTCGAGGACGGCGACGTGGTCGAGGCGCGCCTCCGGGTCCTGGGGCAGGACGTCCCGCCACGGGCCGGACACCGGGGAGTCGAGGTCGGTGACGGCGAGCCGGCCCCGGGGGGCGTCGAGGTCGGTGTGGAGGTACAGCCGTCCGTCGTGGCCGACGAAGGGGCGCGTGTGGGCGCGGGAGTGCCCCTGCACGGGCACGAAGGCCGGGCGGCGGGGGTCGCCGTCGGTGAGGTCGGCCAGCCACACCTCGTTGTGGCGTACGGCGCCGGTGGTCGCGGTGAGGACGAGCCGCCGGCCGTCCTGGCCGACGGCGATGCCGTAGGAGGTGGCCTTGTGGCGGTCGGCGCCGAAGACGACGGAGTCCTCGGCGTCGGGGTCGGTGCCGACTCGGTGGAGGCAGACCCTCCGGTGGTAGTGCTCCTCCCCCTCGGGCACGGCGGACCGGGGAAGGCTGCGCACGTAGTAGAAGGCGTCGCCGCCGGGCAGCCACGCGACCGGGGAGTGGCGGCAGCGGGTGACGGGCCCGTCGAGCAGGGAGCCCGACGCGACGTCGAGGACGTAGAGGCGGCTGTCGGAGTCCCCTTCGACGGACACCTGGTAGGCGAGTCGGGTGCCCGTCCCGTCCGGGTGCCAGCTGTCCAGCGTCGTGCGTCCCGTGGGGTCCAGGTCGACGGGGTCGATCAGAAGGCGGCTGGTGCCGTCCTCGTCGGTCATGTGGAGGGCGGCGTGCTCCTGTCGCGGTTCGCGCTTCATGAAGAAGTGCCGGGCGCCGCGCCAGACGGGCGGGCCGGTCACGCCCACCGAGATCAGTTCGTTCAGGTGGGCGCGGAGACGGTCCCGGCCGGGCAGCGACTCGAGCGTGGCGCGGGTGAGGCCGTCCTGTCCGGTGAGCCAGTCCCGGGTTTCCCTGTTGTCGTGCTCTTCCAGCCACCGGTAGGGATCGGCGACGGAGTGGCCGAACAGGTTCTCCACCAGGTCCTGGCGTCGGGCGGCGGGGTAGGCGAGGGGGGTGTCGTCAGGCACTTCTCAGCCCTTTCCGTGTTCGTCGACCAGTTGGGCGAGGTCTGCGGCGCAGCGGAGGATCTCCGCGTCGTCCCATGTCACGAAGACGCAGAAATCGTGCAGGTGGAGCAGGGTCTTGAGCGTTGCCGCGCGGTGGGCCGGCGGGTCGGGCGGAAGTCCGTAGCCCTCGATGAAGCGTGCGGTGAGGTCGTCCCAGTCAGGGGGGCGCCTCGACGGCCGCAACCGCGCCGACACGGCACGCAGTTCGTGGAGTTCGCCCAGCACCCAGCCGACGTCCTGCTGCCGGCTGCCGCGTCCCAGATCCTCCCCGGTGAGGAGGGCGTCGGCCCCGTCCGACTCGGAGGGGACGAGCAGTCCCAGGCTCGGCGTTCCGTGCAGCAGCACCCGGGGGCCGGTGCGCAGGCCCTCCAGCCAGGAGGCGAGCAGCTGCCACCTGGTGGTGCCGAGGGCTTGCCGAAGGCGTGTGTGCAGGACGGCCGCGGGGCCGGGGCGCGGGCCGTCCAGCCAGCCCGACAGCCGCAGCCAGCTCAGGGGCGCGTCGGGGGCCGTGTCCACGGCTGCCGTCGGTACGGCGTGCAGTGAGCGGAGCAGCCCTCCGAGGTGTTCCAGCGACGAAGCGGCTCTGGCGTGGAGCCGGGGGTCGCCCGAGAGGAGGAGGTCCGCCGCGGAGGCGGCTCCCGGGACCGCGTAGTGCAGTGCCTGGCCGTGGGGGCGGGGCGGAACGAAGCGGGCGTCCGGGCGGGTGGGGGCGAGGGCTTCGAGAGCGGTGACGAGAGCGGGACGCGGAGGTCCGAACGGCTGGGTCCGCTTCTTGCCGGCGCTACGGATCCACGTGGTCCGTCCGCTCGGGGAGCGCCTGACCTCGGTCTCCACGTGGCCGCTGCCGTAGCGCTCGACGACGGTGTCGTGGGCGGTGTCATGAGGGGTGGTCATGGCGCTTCGGTTCCACCGGCCTTGGCGCGGAGCTCCTCGATCAGCGGCAGCAGGGTGGTGAGCGGCGCGGCCGTGGACGCTTCGACGCGGCCGCTGGTGACGCTGCGGCCCGGCTCCGGCGCGGCGACCACGACGTTGGGGCGGTGCCCGAGTGCGGCCAGGTGGGATCGGAAGGCGTGGCTCTCGTATCCGCCCGGCGGCAGTGCGGGTGCTATGCCGATCGGCGCGGTGGTGCACTGCAGCGCCAGCATCGCCGGGGTGTCGGCGAGTCCCGTCGCGAAGCGGCTGACGAAGTGGAAGGTCGCGGGGTAGACGGCTATGGCGTCCGCCCATTCGCCGAGTCGGACGTGGGGGGCGGCGACCTCGGGCTCGGTGGGCCAGACGTCGTGGAGCACGGGCCGGCCTCCGATCGCGGTGAGGGCGGCGGGCGAGACGAACGTGGCGGCCTGCCGGGTGAGCAGGACCTTCGTCTCGGTCTCGGGGTAGGTCTCGCGCAGCCAGCCGAGCCAGCCGGGCAGGGAGGAGACGCCCAGGGCTCCGGTGCCGACGATCAGGAGTCGCCGGGCGGAGAACTCCGGGGCCTGTGCTGTCCGTCCCGTCATCTGCGGCTCTCTTCCAGGGCTGGGGCCTCCGCCCGGGCGGCGCGGCCGACGGCGCTCAGTGCGGCCAGGGACGCGTCCGTTCCGTTCACGGTGTGGAGGCCGATCGTGCTGAGGACGACTTCGTCCGCCCCCGCGGCGTGGTAGGCGCGCACGGTGCGGAGGATCTCCGTGACGCTGCCCACCGCGACGGTTCCGCTCTCGATGAGCCGCACGGCCGTCGCGAGGAGGTCGTCGGGGTTCACCTCGATCCCGGCGAGCCCGAGCATGGCCCGGTAGTGCGGGGCCCGGAGGTGGGCGTGGGTGGCGGCCAGGATGACGCGTGCGTGATCGCGCCGCGGGGCGTCGAGGGAGACGTGGACGACGGCGGTCACCCGCGGTCGCGGCCGCCCCGCGCGTTCCGCCCCGCGGGCGAGTGCGGGCAGCAGGGTCCGGGCCAGGTAACTCGGGGGCGTCAGCCAGGTGATGGCGACGTCGGAGACCTCTCCGGCGAGTTCGGCCATCCTGGGCCTGAGCACACCGAGGCCGAGTTCGACGGGCGGGGTCTCCAGCGGGGGCAGAGCGCCGTGCATCTCGTAGTGGTCGCCGGTCAGGTCCACCGTCTCACCGGCCAGCAGGCGCCGGACGATGGTGGTGTACTCGCGCACCGCGCCCAGGGGGCCGGCATAGGGGCGGCCCCGCAGCGCCTGGACGAACGGCTGCGCTCCGGCGCCCAGTCCGGCGACGTAGGGGTGCCCGCTGAGGGCTGCCAGCGACCGTGCCTGGAGGGCGGCCTGGAAGGGGTGTCGCAGCGGCAGGAGCGTCACGCTGGTGCCGAAGGGGACGCGGGCGCCCGCGCCGGCGGCGTGGGCGAGTGCCGTGTGCGGTTCGAGCAACAGCGACTGTCCGGTCCACAGGCGTTCGGCGAGGCCCTCCTGGATCAGGTCGGTGAAGGGAAGTACCTGATTCCCCTCTGTCGGCATGAAAGGAAGGAGGATGGAAATCGTCATACCCTGACCTCATGAATGGGTACCGCGGGAGGCCGTGCACGGCCGGCAGTCGCGACTGCCGGCCGTGCACGCATATGCCGGACCGGCTCAGCAGCCCCACTTGATGCTGGCGACGATGCTCAGGGAGACGATCGTCTGCGGCGAGGGAGCCTCGTCGGTGGCGACCTCGGCGACCATCTCGTTCACGTCGGCGTAGGTGTCGAAGCCGTCGGCCAGTTCGATCTCGTTCATGATGAACTCCTCAAAAGGATTCGATGGACAAAGCCGGCACCACCCGAACGGAACGTCCCTGAGAACGTCCTGGCCGGATGCCCCCCGGCGACAGTTCGAATCTAGGCGTGAATGATTCGAACATGGAAGATCTTTTTGATGACCGGTTGTACGCCGCCGCTTTTCATCAATTCCGCCCCCGCGCCGGTCAATTCCAGGGGAAATGCGGGGACGACAGATTGCGGGCAGGGGCGGACGGGTCGATTCCCCCCTCGATGAGGGCGTCCCGCACCCGCTCCGCGCGCGTCCGCCCGTCCGGTCGCACCGCGTGATCGACCAGTCCCGAGGCGAGGGCCCGGGAGCGGTGCTCGCCCAGACTCGTGTGGCGCATGCCGGGCCGCGCGTCGTCCGGTTCCCAGGCCACGGCAACCCCGGCGGCCAGGGGCATGGTGAAGGGGGAGGAGCCGGCGCCCAGCCCGGCGATCCCCTCCACGGCACCGACGAGGGACGCGAGCAGATCCCGGTCCAGCCCGTCCAGGTAGACCACCACGCCGTCGCGCCGTGGCAGCGCCGCGCTGGAGGAGGACGCCTTGGCCCGGAAGGCGACACCACGGCCTTCCAGGCATTCCAGCGCCCGGCCCCAGGCCTCCACGGCGGCCTCGGGCGTCTCGACGTGCAGGTACACCCTGAGGACCTGGGCATCGGGAGGAAGGGGCAGCGACCCGTCGACGAGGAAGAAGCCGGGAGAGAGCATGGGGCGGGCGGCCGAGACGCGCACGTGCGCCTGTCGTCCGTCGCGACCGGTGGACACGAGCCGGTCCGGATCCAGACGGACGCGAACGCCGCTGAGCCCGATGACGGCCGGGCCGCCCTCCGCGGCGGACAGCACCGGAGCGTGGTACGAGGTGTGACGGTGGGGCACGGCCCCCGCCAGCAGGGCTTCGAGATCCCTCTCGGGGGCGGTGGCGGCCTCCCCTTCGGTGTCGGTCTCCGGTCGGCCGACGTGGACGACCCGGTAGAGGGCGGTGGCGAGGTGGGAGACGAGTGCCGGGGAGGAGGGCGCGGTCACGGTCCTCTCCCCCACCGCGGCCGTGAGTCCGTCCGCCTCCACGTGCACCACGTCCAGCAGGTCCCGGAGCCGATCGGACAGCTGCCGTGCCGGCTGCCGCCCCTCCCGGCCTTCCGTTCGCGGGGATTCGGCCAGGTCTCTCATGCGACCTCCTCCGTGAGTCCGAGGGTCAGGACGAACTTCTCCGGTGTGATCAGCGCTCTTCTCCCGATGCCGGCGGCCGCGCGGGGCAGGGCCGCGAGTCGTGGGGCCGTCCGCGCGCCCGCGAGCAGCCGGTCGAGGAGGTGCCAGCCGGCGAACGCCACCACCCGCGCCGCCAGGGCGACCGCCCCGGGCCGCCGCTCCAGGTATCCGTCCCAGAACGCGCGGATGCTCGGGCGCGCCGCACGGATGCCGGACGTGACCTGCGCCAGCATCCGTTCCCGCGAGGGCGCCGCCTCCCGGTCGGGGTCCTCCGCCGTGGCGGCGTCCAGCACCGCCCGGTGCAGCAGGTCGCCGACGACGCCGCCGAGGTCACGGGCCGCGTCACCCGCCTGGAACTCCTCCAGGTCGGTGAGGTGGACCCGGTCGCCGGACATCAGGAACTGGTCCAGGCGCAGATCGCAGTGGGCGGCCACCGGTTCGGCCCGCGCCTCCCTCGCGAGGAGCACCCGCAGGGCGTCCGCCAGCGGGGCGTCGTTCTGCAGCAGGTTCCACACCTGAAGCTCCGCCGCGGACGATGCCTCGAACAGTGCCATCGGAATGCCGTCGAGGAGTTCGGTGGAGGGAAGCAGCGGCGTCTTCCGCTCGGTCTGCCGGAGCCGGTCGACCGGCAGGCTGTGGAGGTGACCGACCGTTCTGCCCAGTGAGCGGGCGAGGTCGTCCGTCAGTTCACGGTTCTTGACCAGTTCCACGGCGGTCACGGCGTCCTCGACCAGTTCGAACACCATGAGCTGCGACGCGGGGTCGGAGCCCAGGCAGCGCGGCGAGGAGAGCCCGGGTTCCGGACTCTGCCGAAGGAGCTGCTCGAAGGCCAGGCACTGCCGGATGCGTGTCGCGACCACGTCCGGCGGGCCCTCCAGCTTCTTGACGAAGACGCCCCGGCCGGTGTCCGTGGTGCCGCTCACGTTGGTGTTGCGGCCGGGCAGGGACCTGCGGTCGGGCTGCCCGGCGAGCGTCCCCAGCCCCAGACGTACGAGGAAGTCGTCCACCTCCCGGAGCGCCGCGTCGTCCGTGGCCGGTACGGACGCGGCACCGTGGTGCGTGACCGTCATGACTGGATGTCCCTGCTCATCGCGCTCCTGATGGTTTCGACCGCTTTCGCGGGCTGGTCGGCGCCGAAGTGGACGCGGCGGGCCATGACCGGGTCGCCCTTGCGGAGCCGCACCAGGAGCGGCTCCGTGAGTTCGAGGGTCAGGGTCGTGGCGCTGCTGACCGAACAGGCCACCGCGTCGTCCTGGTCCAGCGGGCGGCGCAGCCCGTGACCGGTGGTCATGCCGTGCGCGGTGCGCACGGTCCGGATGTGGTCGATCGGGACGACGAGCGCCCGGAAGGGACCGGTGCGCAGGTACAGCGCCCGGTCGTCGACCAGGTGGGGGGTGCGCGCGGTCATCGCGCAGAACCCGACGGACAGGACGATCGTGAGGATCACCCAGGCGAGGTGCAGGGGGCGGTAGGCCGCGGGAACGATCGCGTCCACGACGACGCTGGTGACGAGATCGGCCGCTGTCACCGCCCAGACGACCATCCGGGAATCGGCGGAGTGCGGAATCGAGCGGTGCGCGCCGTGCAGCGCGACGGGCTTGCGCGTCAGCCAGTCGCCGAGATCGCGGAGCATGGTCCCCGACCAGGTGAGGGCCGACCGCCGGGGCATCGCGCCGGCCTCGACGCCGCCGTGGATATCGTCACGCACCATGAGCGCTCCTCCTCACTCGTAAACCCGTGGCCAGGGCCCAGCTGCCCGCCATCAGGGCGAACACGGTCTCCGGTTTCCTCAGCACCGACCCGGCCCGGCTGACCATCCGCGCGTAGCTCGTCCCGGGGCGGCGGCCGGGACGGCCGGACCGCGTGGAGGCCGCCGCCGGGGCGACGGGCCGGGTGGCCGGCGCGGTACGGCCGTGACGGCGGGGCGTCCGCTCGATCCGCGCCTGTGGTGGTTCCTCGTACGCGGAATCGGCCGACAGCTCGGCCGCGGTGCGCTTCCAGTACCTCTCCCAGTACTCGACGTCGCCCTGACAGGCGGAGACGTAGGAGAGGGTCACGTCGAGACTGGGCAGGGAGACACCGCGGGCGGCTTCGGACAACGACGTCCCCGAGTAGTTGGCCCGGCCGGCGAGCAGACGGTACGAGGGGCTTCCCGCCGCCTTCCGCAGCTCGCGCAGGTCGTGGGCGAAGCGCTGCAGGGGGCCGTCGGCCGGGTTGATCGGTATTTCCGGGCGTCCCATCTTCTTCTCCGAAATCCTTGTAGAGCGTTGCCAGAGGGGAGGTGAGGCGTACGAGCCGGGCCGGCCCTCGCCTCGTGGAGCCGGAGGCTGTCAGATCCAGCCATGCTGTTTCGCGATCCGGGCCGCCGCGTGTCGGTTGTCGGCCCCGAGCTTGGAAAGCGCGGACGAGATGTGGTTGCGGACCGTCCCCGCCGACAGGCCCACGCGCTGCGCGATCTCGGCGATCGGGGCACCGTCGACCGCCAGGCTCAGCACGTCCGTCTCCCTGGGCGTCAGCGGGGAGTCCCCCGCGCTGATGGCGTCGGCCGCGAGCTCCGAGGCGATGTAGCGCCGGCCCGAGTGGACGGTGCGGATGATGTCGGCGAGGTCGTGCGCGGAGACGGTCTTGGGCAGGAACCCGCGGACACCGGCTGCCAGCGCCCGCTTCAGGTGCCCGGGCCGGCCGAAACTGGTGAGGATCATGGTGCGGCAGCCCTCGATCTCGCTGTGCAGCGTCTGCGCCACCTCGATGCCGTCGTGACCGGGCATCTGCAGGTCCAGCACGGCCACGTCGGGTCGGTGCGCCCTGGCCATGGAGAGGGCTTCCGGTCCCGTGGCGGCCTCGGCCACCACGGTGATGTCGTCGTTGAGTGCCAGCAGGCTGGCCAGGGCTCCGCGGATGAGGTGCTCGTCGTCGGCGAGCAGAACACGGATGCGGTCCGTCACGATGCTCTCGCTTCACGGTCGGTGGGAAGGTTCGATCGGGTGTGCCGCGGCATGCGGACGGTCAGCAGGAAGTCGCCCGCGTCGTCGGCGCGGGCCTGCACCGTGCCGCCGAGCGGCGCGAGCCGCTCGCGCAGGCCGGCCAGACCGTTGCCGCCCGTGCCGGGCACCAGGGGCCCGTGCACACCGTCGTTCTCGATGGTCAGGGTCACCATGTCCTCGTGGGAGGACAGCGCGACGAGGCACTGCCGTGCCTCGCTGTGCCTCAGCACGTTCGTCACGCCCTCCCTCACCGCCCACCCCAGGGCCTGCGGGGCCCCCGCCCCGATCCCCTCCGGATCGCTGACCCGGCATCGGATGCCCGCGGAGTGCAGCACCGCGCGGGCACCCTCCAGCTCGGTGCTCAGGTCCGCGGCGCGGTAGCCCGTCACCACGGCACGCACCTCTTCCTGCGACTGGTGCGCGATCCGCTGGATCTCGACCATCTGATCGGCCGGTGCGCCAGGACCGCTCAGGGCCGCCGCGAGCTCGCTCTTCAACGCGATCACGGTGAGGTTGCGCCCTAGGACGTCGTGCAGGTCACGGGCGAACCGCAACCGCTCCTCGGCGACCGCGAGACGGGCCTGGATCTCCTGGGACCGCCCCAGCTCGCGCACCACGCCGACCGCCCAGGCGGAGAACCGGTAGGCCGGTACGAAAGCGCCCGCGCCGATGAGGGCGAGGAGCCCGGCCCCGGACAGCACGCGGGTCCCGGTCCCCAGGACACCGCCGATGAGGGCCACACAGGCGGCGACCCCCAGCAGGAGGGCGGCCGTGGCCTTCGGCGGCCAGGTGACCGACAAGGGGCCCGCGAGGAAGACCAGGGCCCCGGCCACCAGCAGCTCGGTGGACGACGAACCCAGCCGGGCCGGATCGGTGTTCAGCCCGAGTGCGACCGCGCAGGCTCCCACCGTCGCGATCGCCGCGCCGCCCACCCGCGCCCGGTTGCGGAGCTCGGGGCGGGCGGGCAGCGAGTACGGCAGGCTCACGCACCCGGCCGTGTGCACGGCGCAGACAGCGGCGATCGCCCAGGGCAACACGCCGGTGGTCTGCTCCGCGCGGGTGTCGAGGAGCCAGATGCCCACGAGAACGGGTTCGAGCAGACCCAGCAGGTGCAGCGACGCACGGGTGTAGAGGTGGAACCGCTCGGAGCTGCTCTGCCCCTCCACCCTCCCCCGCGCGGCGAGGGCGCCGCGCCACCGCTGCCGGCGCTTCCCGTGCGGGGACTCCCCCCGAGGGCCCTGTGAGGCGGTCATCTACGCGGCTCCCAGCGGAACCAGGTCCGTGCGCCCCACACCGCGGCGCCCGTCCACAGCAGGGCGCCCCCGAGCTGGGGCAGCGCCGCGGACCACGCGGCCGCGCCGCCGTCCGTGCCGAGCCAGCCGAGCCGCACCACTTCCATCACCGGGGTCAACGGGAGGAAACGGCACGCCTCTGCGGCCCAGGACGGCATGGCCTCCAGCGGCATCGCCAGTCCCGAGCCGGCGACCGAGACCAGGATCAAGGGCATCGTGGTCAGCTGTGCCATCTCCACCGTCCTCGTGAACACGGCGGAGCACGCGGCCAGCGCCGCCACGAGGACCGTCCCGACGGCCACCCCGACGACCAACAGCTCCGGGCTCGCCGGCGCCCGCACGTCCAGCATCGTCATGCCGACGCCGATCACCAGGGCGCACTGGGCCCATGCCACTCCCGCCGCCGGCAGCGCCGTCCCCACCAGGATCTCGCCGTCCGTCAGGGCCCCGGTGCGCAGTCTCTTCAGGACCAGCGCCTCGCGGCGCGCGACGTACGCGCCCACGAGCGTCGAATAGACGACGAAGAGCAGGACCATGCCGATCGTGCCCGTCGCGAGGGCCGGACCGGCCGCCACCCGCTCCCCGTCCCCGGCGGCGAACGTCGAGGGCGTGACGGTGTGCAGGAGCCAGAGCGAACCGAGGGGCAGGACGAGGGCGGAGACGAGGGCGCTCCTGTTGCGGAGCAGCATGATCAGTTCGATGTGCCCCAGGGCCCCCATCCTGCTCCTGCGGGAGACGGGGCCGGGGAACGCGTCGGCGGTCATGAGCCGCTCCTCGCGGGGTGGGGCTCCGCGCCGACGGTCATGGCGAGGAAGGCTTCCTCCAGCGAGGCGGTGCGCGCGTCCAGCCCTTCCAGACCGATGCGTTGCTCGGCGGCCCAGTTCAGCAGGCGGGTGAGGACGGGCTGCAGGTCCCGGGTGTGGAGCACGACGCTCCGGCCGTCGGTCTCCCGGTGCGTGACGCCCTCCAGCGAAGGCATGGACTCGGGGCCCCGTCCTGCGGGGAGGGCGAAGCTGATGCGCGAGGGCTGGCCGGCGATGACCTCGGAGGCGGTTCCTTCGGCGACCACGCGGCCCTTCTGCAGGATGGCCAGGTGGTCGGAGAGCGTTTCCGCCTCCTCCAGGTAGTGCGTCGTCAGCAGGACCGTCGTGCCGTCCTGCCTCAGCTGCCGCACGATGTCCCAGGTGTCGCGGCGCCCTTCGGGGTCCATGCCGGTCGTGGGCTCGTCCAGGAAGAGGACCTGCGGGCCGCCGATGACGGCGAGTGCCAGGTCCAGCCGCCGGGTCTCGCCGCCCGACAACTGCTTGACCGGCACCGTCCGCCGGCCGGTCAGCCCGACCAGGTCCAGCGCCTCGGGGACCGTACGCGCCGGCGGGGAGCACCTGGACCAGAAGCGGGTGACCTCCTCCACCGTCAGGTCCGCCGGGAAACCACCGCTCTGCAGCATGACCCCGGTCAGCGGGCGGACTTCGGCCCGCTGCCGGTAGGGGTCACGGCCCAGGACGCGCACGTGTCCGCTGTCCGCCGGCGCCAGGCCTTCCATCAGCTCCACCGTCGAGGTCTTGCCCGCGCCGTTCGTTCCCAGCAGCGCGAACACCTCCCCCCGGCGGACCTGCAGGCTGACGCCCCGCACCGCTTCGTACGCGGACCGGCTTCCCGCTCCGTAGGTCCTGCGTACGTCACGCACGTCGATCACGACGTCGTTCTCGTAGTCGTCCGTTTTCATGTGCTCAAGCCTTGTGGCGCGTTCCGCGCCGAGGCAGTGCCATGCGTAACCGATTTTCATTCCCCCCGCACGGTCGGCCCATTACATTTGTCATGGCCCCGCTTCTCCTGTCGATGACAGAACTCGGTGGTCAGTCCGAGTCGACGCGGGGGCATGACGAAGTCGCATGTGTCGTACGCCCGTTGTCCGGCATCCTATGATCAAATCCGAAGCGGAAACAAACAATTAATCTTTTCCATTCCTGACACCCGAAGGGGAAAGGAGTTCCGGCTCGATGCCCGCGCCCGGCCGATTCACGGCGGGTCCGGGCGTTCCCGCCGACGCGAGGGTTCCGCTGTTTTCACGCCCGATCTCCGGACAGCCGTACGGCCCCGGTGGACCTGGCAGGATCCGCCGGGGCCGCACCCCCCGTTCCGTCCCGCGGCCGCCGCTCGCCCGCGGCCGCGTTCAGGACGTCTACTCGCTCGCGATCGCCCCCAGGACGTTCATCCGCCCCGCCCGGAACGCCGGGACCAGCGCCGCGAAGAGCCCCACGAACGCCGAGCCGACGAAGACCGTCACGATCGTCGGCCAGGGGATCTCCAGGACGCCGAGCCCCTCCAGCGCGAGGAGCTTCTGCGCGGCGGTTCCCCAGCCCATGCCCAGGCCGAGCCCGAGGAGCGCGCCGAAGAGGGCGATGACCACCGATTCCAGCCGGATCATGCGGCGCAGCTGCCGGCGGGAGAGGCCGATGGCCCGCATGAGGCCGATCTCGCGGGTCCGCTCGACCACCGAGAGCGCCAGGGTGTTCACGACGCCGAGGACGGCGACGACGATCGCCAGCGCGAGGAGCCCGTACACGATGTTGAGCAGCTGCCCGACCTGGTTCTGCAGCTCCTCCTTGTAGTCGGCCTGGTTGCTGACCTTGTACTGCGGGTACGGCGCGAGGGCGTCCTTGAGCGCCCGGTACGCCGGGGCCTCCTGGCCGTCCTTGGCGCTGGCCAGGACGAGCAGGCTGTTCGGCACCCGCTCGGCGGGCAGGTGGCGGGCGACGGTGGAGACGTTCGTGTACATCGCGCCCTTGTCGACCTGGCCGACGTCCGCCGTGATCGCCGCGACCCTCAGCTTCGCCGTGTCGCCGCCCTTGAAGGCGACGGTGAGGACGTCGCCGACCTTGACGCGGTGCTCGGCGGCGTAGTCGCTGCCGACGGACATCGCGTCCTTGCCGTACGCGTCGGCGAGGGTGCCGGCGGTGGTCTCGCGGCGCAGGTCCTTCGTGTACGTCGGGTCGGTGGCGGCCAGGTCGGCGGTGGAGACCTTGCCGTGCGGGTCGGTGACCTCGGCGTCGACCCACTTGTACTCGGTGACGTGGTCCAGGCCGGGCGTCCTCTCCAGCGCGGCCTGTGCCTGCGGCACGATCGGCTGTCCGGTGGCGGACCGCACGATGAAGTCGGCGCCGACGGAGCGGTCCAGTTCCTCGGTGGCCGAGGCGACCATGGACGAGCCGACCACCGAGAGGGCGGCGACGAGCGCGAGGCCGATCATCAGGGCGGCGGCGGTGGCGCCGGTGCGGCGCGGGTTGCGCAGCGCGTTGCGCTCGGCCATGCGGCCGACGGGTCCGAAGATCCGCAGGACGACGGCGCCGAGGGCGCGGACGACCCCGCCGGCGAGGAGCGGGCCGACGACGACGAAGCCGAGGAGGGAGAGGACGACTCCGAGTCCGAGCCAGAGGGAGCCGGGGCCGGCCTCGGCGGCGCGGGCCGCCGCGACCAGGGCGGCCGCTCCGGCGCCGGTGAGGACGGTCCCGAGCACGCCCCGTACGCGCCCCGCCTTGCCGTCGGCGGGGGTGCCCGCGTCGCGGAGGGCCGCCATCGGGGAGACCTTGCCGGCGCGGCGGGCGGGGACGTACGCGGCGAGGACGGTGACGACGATGCCGAGGGCGAGGCCGACGGCCGGCGTCGTCCACGCCACGGTGAGGTCGCGGGTGGAGAGCTCCATGCCCATCGAGGACATGATCTTCATGAGTCCGACGGCGAGGCCGACGCCCGCGGCGACACCGGCGACGGAGCCGACGAGGCCGAGGAGGAGCGCCTCGACGAGGACGGAACGGTTCACCTGCCTGCGGCTGGAGCCGATGGCCCGCATGAGGCCGATCTCGCGGGTCCGCTGGGCGACCAGCATGGAGAAGGTGTTGACGATGAGGAAGATGCCGACGAGGAAGGCGATCCCGGCGAAGCCGAGCATGGCGTACTTCATGACGTCGAGGAAGCCGGCGATGTCCTCGCGGCCCGCGTCGGCGACCTCGGCGGCGGTGTGCAGCTTGTAGTGCTTCGCGTCGGCGCCGAGGGCGGCGGCCACCTCCGCCTTGAGGGCGTCGTCGCCGACACCGGGCTTCGCGTCGACCATGACCTGGGTGAACAGGCCCTCCTTGCCGAGGAGTCCGCGCTGCGCGGTGGCGGTGTCGAAGTAGACGACGGTGGCGCCGGGGTTGGTGACCTTGAACTCGACGATGCCGGAGATCCTCGCGGTGAGGTCGCCGGTGACGGCGATCGTGCGCAGGGTGTCGCCGATCCTCAGGTGGTGCTTCTCGGCGGTGCCGGCGTCGACGACGACGTCGGTGGGCCCGCGCGGCTCGTGGCCGGAGGCCAGCTCGACCGAACGGAGCTCGTAGGGGCTCCAGTTGACGGCGATGGTGGGCGCGCCGCCGGTCGGGCCCACGTTCTGGTTCTTCGCGTCGACGACGGTCACGCTCATGGAGGTGACCGAGCCCTGCGCGTCCTTGACGCCCTCGACCTTCCTGACCTTCTCGACGAGCGAGGCGGGCAGGGACTCGGGGCGGCCGTTCTGCGGGATCTCGTCGTCGCCGGCCGCGCCCTTCGGGCTGACGGTGACGTCGGAGGCGGTCGACGCGAAGAGCTTGTCGAACGTCGTGTTCATGGTGTCGGTGAAGACGAGCGTCCCACTGACGAAGGCGACGGAGAGGAGGACGGCGACGGCGGAGAGCGCCATGCGGCCCTTGTGCGCGAAGAAGTTGCGCAGCGAGGTCTTGAGGACGGTCACGACGTCCGCCCGCGCGCGTCGAAGTCCTTCATGCGGTCGAGGACGGCGTCGGCGGTGGGCCGCTCCATCTCGTCCACGATCCGTCCGTCGGCGAGGTAGAGCACCCGGTCCGCGTAGGAGGCGGCGACGGGGTCGTGGGTGACCATGACGATCGTCTGCCCCAGCTCGTCCACGGACGCGCGGAGGAAGCCGAGGACCTCGGCGCCGGCCCGCGAGTCGAGGTTTCCGGTCGGCTCGTCACCGAAGATGATCTCGGGCCGGGCGGCGAGCGCGCGGGCCACGGCCACACGCTGCTGCTGTCCGCCGGAGAGCTGGTTCGGACGGTGCTTGAGCCGCTCGCCGAGCCCGACGGTGTCGACGACCCGCCGCAGCCACTCGGCGTCCGGCTTCCGCCCGGCGATGTCCATCGGCAGCGTGATGTTCTCCAGGGCGTTCAGGGTGGGCAGCAGGTTGAACGCCTGGAAGATGAAGCCGATCCGGTCCCGGCGCAGCCGGGTGAGCTTCTTGTCCTTGAGGCCGGTGATCTCGGTCTCGTCGAGGAAGATCTGCCCGCCGGTGACGGTGTCGAGCCCGGCGAGGCAGTGCATCAGGGTCGACTTGCCGGAGCCGGAGGGCCCCATGATCGCGGTGAACCGACCGCGGGCGATGTCCACGTCGACGGAGTCCAGCGCGACGACCCGGGTCTCCCCCGAGCCGTACGCCTTGACGACCTGCCGCGCCCGCGCCGCGACGGCCGTCCCCTCGCCAGTACCCCCGTGCCTGGGGATGGTCACAGCCGAAGTCACGGATTTCTCCTTGGAGCGATGGGTGGGTTTGTAGGTTCAAGTTAAGAAGCGGGCACGGCACTTCTCCTCCTCCGCCGGTACGAACGATCCCTGGGCCGCATGGGGGAGGGGCCCCTAGGGGTTTCTCCACCCTGGGGTCGAGTGAGACCCTGGCCGCGCACATTTAGGTGTACGAAGAAAGGAACGGTGTGCGGTGACGGAACCGTCGACGACCCGGGCGGGAGCCGATCCGGCGCCCGCGCCCGCCTCCGCCGCCGCCCGCCGCGGGCCCGTCGTGGCCGCCCTCATGCTCGCCATGGGGCTCGCCGCCCTCGACGGGACGATCGTCTCCACCGCCGTCCCCCAGATCGTCGGCGACCTCGGCGGACTCTCCGTCTTCTCCTGGCTCTTCTCCGGCTACCTGCTCGCCGTCACGGTCACCCTGCCCGTGTACGGGAAGCTCAGCGACACCTTCGGCCGCAAGCCCGTCCTCATCGCCGGGACCGTCCTCTTCCTCGTCGGCTCCCTGCTCTGCGCCGCCGCCTGGAACATGGCCTCCCTGATCGCCTTCCGCGTCGTCCAGGGCCTCGGCGGCGGCGCCCTCCAGGGCACCGTCCAGACCATCGCCGCCGACCTGTACCCCTTGAAGGAACGCCCCAGGATCCAGGCGAAGCTGTCCTCCGTGTGGGCCGCCTCCTCCGTCGCCGGACCCGCCGTCGGCGGCCTCCTCGCCGGTTACGCCGACTGGCGCTGGATCTTCCTCGTCAACGTCCCCGTCGGCCTGATCGCCCTCTGGCTCATCGGCCGCCACCTCCGCGAACCCGCCCGCACCGCACCCCGCGCACGCGTCCGCGTCGACTGGGCCGGCGCCCTCGCCATCTTCGCCACCGGCGCCCTGCTGCTCACCGCGCTCGTCCAGGGCGGCGTCGCCTGGCCCTGGCTCTCCGCCCCGTCCCTCGGCCTCCTCGGCGGCGCCGCCGCCCTCGCCGCCCTGACCGTCGCCGTCGAGCGGCGCGCGGCCGAACCGATCATCCCCGGCTGGGTCTGGCGCCGCCGCACGATAGCCGCGGTCAACCTCTCCCTCGGCGCCCTCGGCCTGCTCATGGTCGCCCCGACGGTCTTCCTGCCCACGTACGCGCAGTCCGTCCTCGGCCTCGGCCCGATCGCCGCCGGTTTCGTCCTGTCCTCGTGGACCCTGAGCTGGCCCATCACGGCCGCGCTCTCCAACCGGGTCTACACCCGCATCGGCTTCCGCCTCACCGCGATCGTGGGCATCTCGCTCGCCCTGCTCCTGCTGCTCGCGTTCCCGTTCCTGCCGTTCCCCGGCGAACCCTGGCAGCCCGCGCTCCTGATGCTGCTCCTCGGCGGAGCCCTGGGCCTCTTCCAACTCCCCCTGATCGTCGGCGTGCAGTCGACCGTCCCGTACGAGGAACGCGGCACGACCACCGCCTCCGTCCTCTTCTGCCGCCAGGTCGGCCAGAGCGTCGGCGCCGCGCTCTTCGGCGCCGTCGCGAACGGCGTCCTCGCCTCCCGCCTCGGCGCCGACACGGACCTCGACACCCTGGCCCGCTCCCTCGACGCCACCGACCGCATCCGCCGGGCGGTCGACGCGGCGGTGGACCGGGTCTACTGGGGCGCGGCGGCAGCGGCGGCCCTCGCCCTCCTGGCCCTCCTCACGCTGGCACCCCGCCGCTTCCCGGTCCTGAAGGAAGAGGAGCAGGGGGCGCCTCGCCGGGACCCGGCCGGCTGAGGAGGCGCGGGCCCCGTGCGCTCCTCCCCGCGACCCCCTCCAGAAAACAGTAGCCATGTACATAGTAGCCATGTACTGTATTCATCATGAGCTCAGCAGCCGAGAGCGCCACCGCCGGTTTCCTGGTCTGGCGCCTGTCGGTGAAGTGGCGGGTGGCCGTCGACCGGGCCCTCGCACCCCTGGGGATGACCCACGCGCAGTACGCCGTGATGGCCTCGCTGCACGGCCTGGGCCGCTCCGGTCAGCGTCCCAGCCAGCGGGAGCTCGCCGATCACACGGGGCTCGAAGCGCTCTACGTGTCCAAACTGGCCCGCGCCCTGGAGAGCTCGGGACTCGTCGCCCGCACCCGGGACCCGGACGACCCGCGCGCCATGCGACTCGAACTCACGGAGCAGGGCCGGGAGGTGACCGGCCGCGCCATCAAGGTGATCCAGGCGCTGCTGGACCAGCTCCTGGAGCCCCTGGGCGGCCGACACGGCCCCCGCGCGGACGTGTTCGCCCGCGAGCTGGCCACCCTGCTCGACGTACCTCTTGATCCGACCCGCACCGCCGAGAACGAGAAGGAGCAGTCATGACCACCACCGCCTTCACCACCAACGGCCGCGTCATCGCCCTCGCCCACTACGCCGCCCGCGCGGTCCTGGAGAGCGTGCTGACCCGCCACGACACCACGTTCCAGCAGAGCGTGACCCTCAAGTCCGTCTCCCTGGCGGGCGGCTCCGTCACCCCGGACCACCTCGTCGCCGACGTCGTCCACTCGCTGAAGATCGAGGAGTCGGCCGTATGGGAGGTCGTCGACGGGCTGACGGCGGCGCGGCTGCTGGAGACGGACCCGACCGACGCGTCCCGGCTCCGCCTCACGCCCGCCGGGCAGGAACTGCTCGACACCACGACCGCCGAGACCGCCGAGATCACCGCCCGCCTCTACGCGGACATCCCCGCCGAGGACCTGGCCGTCGCGGGCCGCGTCCTGGCCCTGGTCACCGAACGCGCGAACGCGGAACTGGCGCGCGCCTGACGCACCGGCGCCCGGCCGGAGAGCCCTGCTCGTCCGACTCGGACGAGCAGGGCTCCCCCACGTACAACGGCGGCCTGTACTACTCCGCCGAGGCGAGCCCGACGAACCCGGCCCACGCCTCGCGCGAGACCCGCAGGGCCGGCCGGGCCACGTCCTTGGAGTCCCGGATGTGAACGGTTCCCGCGCCGGCCGCGACCTCGATGCACTGACCGCCTTCGGTTCCGCTGTAGCTGCTCTTGAACCAGGCGAGGGGCTCGGCGTTGTTCATAGCTCTCCCAGCAACTTCTCGATGAACGCAAGCGACTCTTGCGGAGCGAGAGCCTGCGACCGGATGATCCCATAGCGCGCGGAGGCAAGAACGGTCTGTTCAGGGTCGGTTGCCATGGAGCTGGTGTTCTGCGCCTCGACGCAGAGGAACTTCTTTCCGTCCTTGCGCGTGACGACCGTGAACGGCCCGTTCACGCCCGCATTGTCCTCGCACTCGGTCGGCATGACCTGGAGCTCGACGTTC
>NZ_JBIAMM010000016.1:0-104733 GCF_042874095.1 Streptomyces sp. NPDC004266 | reverse complement strand
GACGTAGAGGAACTTCTTTCCGTCCTTGCGCGTGACGACCGTGAACGGCCCGTTCACGCCCGCATTGTCCTCGCACTCGGTCGGCATGACCTGGAGCTCGACGTTCCGTCGCTGGCCGATCAGGAGCAGATGCTCCAGCTGGCCTCGAAGCACCTCTTTGCCGCCGTACCGGTGCCGTATCACCGACTCGTCCATGACGAAGCTCAGCAGGGGAGCAGGGCGCCGGTCGAAGATGTCCTGGCGTACGAGTCGGGCCGTCACCCGCTGCTCGATCGTCTCCTCGTCCAGCGGCGGGCGCCGCATGTCCAGGAGTGCCCTCATGTACTCCTCGGTCTGGAGCAGGCCGTTGACCACCATCGTGTCGTACATCAGCAGCTCTATGGCCTGCTTCTCCAGCTGCGCCATCCCCTGGAAGAACGCCGGGTACTGCGCCCGCTCCAGCTGGTCCTTCCAGACCTTCAGCAGCCCGCCCGCGTCGAGCAGTTCGTCCGCGCGGTCGATCGCCTTCGGCGGCGGGATCCTCCGCCCCTGCTCGAACGAGGCGATGGTCGACGCCGAGTAGCCCAGCCGCTTGCCGAACTCCTCCCGTTCCATCCCCGCCCTCACCCGCAGCGTCTTCAGGCTCTGCCCGAACGCCGCCACCGCCCCCAGGCCCGACCTGTCCGCCGCCTGGCCCACCTCGGCCTCGGGCTCTTCCTCCGCCAACGCACCCCACCTCTCGTACCGGCACCGACACGGCACGTACAAGCAGATCGCGTCAGCGCGTCACCCCTGGTCACGCTACGCCACCAAGAGGAGCGTGGGAGGCATGACGAGCAACAACGACAGCCCCACCGGCACCAGCCAACTCTCAGGTGTCTCTCCTTACTTGGGCGGCCGGATCTTCACCCTCAGGTTCACGTCGACCGCCCGGGGCGCCCGGCTCGCGCGCCGCCTCGTCGCCGTCCGGCTCGACGAGTGGGGCGTCCCGTACGGGACCGAGGCGCACGAGACCGTCGTGCTGGTCGCGGCCGAGCTGGCGGCGAACGCGGTGCGGCACGGGCACGTGCCGGGGCGGGACTTCCAGCTGCTCCTGCGGGTCGCGGGCGGGCCCCGCCCCACGGCGCGGATCGAGGTGAGCGACACCCGGGCGGAGCGCGTACCGCCCCGGCCCGGCCGCCTTCAGGAGCCTGAACTCCGGGAGGGTGGAAGGGGGTTGCTGCTCGTCGAAGCGCTCGCCGACCGGTGGGGGTGGTGTCCGAGGCTGCGGGCGCCGGGGAAGACGGTGTGGGCGGACGTTTTCCTGACAGAGGACATGGTTTCGGACGATGTGGCGAGTATCGGCCGATTTTGACGCCCCGGGGGTTCGACGGTCGTTGATCACAGCGGCCCAGGAGCTGGGCCGCTGACGTTCACGACCGAAAGGCGCGCCGATGAAGACGCCCGTCTCGACGTATGTCACCACGGTTCCGGAGACCACCTGGGTGCGGTGGCTGCCCAACGCGCTGCCCGCCGCCGGCTACACCACGCTCAAGAACTCCTCCGAGGAGCCCATCGACGTCACCAAGGTCAAGAGCCCCGACTACAAGAACATCACGATCTACCAGACCGTCGTGGACTCGGAGTCCTCGAAGATGGTGAAGGTCGACAAGGTCACCATCCCGGCCAAGGGCGAGTTCAAGCTGACGCCCGGCAAGTACCACCTCATGTTCGAGAAGCCGACCCACCTGATCACCCCCGGCGACAACGCCCGGGTGATCTTCTTCCTGTCGACCGGCAAGGTCTTCAAGATGCGCATGCCCGTCCGCACCTCCCCCGAGCTCTACTGACCCTCCCCACCCCCTGGAGCATCCGCATGGGCACCTACCACCTCGACCTCGGCGACGCGCGGACCGAGGAACTCGACGACGTCATCAACCTGCTCGTCGACGGCGACGAGTTCGACGTCGACGCCTTCGTCGCCTCCGACAAGGGCTCCGACGAGCCCCGCCGGGGCAGCCTGATCATCGTCCGCAACGACGAGCGCAACGCCGCCGCCGGCCGCTGGGTGCAGGCGGTCGAAGACCTCACCACCGAGCAGGACGTCGTCCTCATCGTCGGCGACCCGGCCTCCCCCGAGGCCCGTCGCCTCCACCTCACCAAGGCGTGGGCGTCCACCAGCTTCCACGAGGACGAGGACGACGACCCCGAGGCCATCGCCCTCGCCTTCGCCGACATCGCCGTCAAGTAGCGCCCCGGAGGGCGGCCGGGCGCGCCGCCCGTCACGAGGCCGCGGCCCCGCGCGGGATCGTCAGGCAGAAGGGGTGGCCCGCCGGGTCCAGGACCACCCGCCACAGGTCCGGGCGGGGCTGGACGTCCGGGACGGTCGCGCCCCACTCCACGAGGCGGGCCGCGGCCTCGTCCAGGTCGTCGACGTCGAAGTCGAGGTGCAGCTGCTGCGGGACCTCCTGGCCCGGCCAGGACGGAGGACGGTAGCCGTCGACGCGCTGGAAGCCGAGGAAGAGGCCGTCCGCACCGCGCAGTCCCGCGAACTCGTCGTCGGACCGGTCCGCGAGCGGGAGCCCGGTGGCCCGGTGGTAGAAGGCGGCCAGGGCCATGGGGTCGGCGCAGTCCAGCGTGACCGCCACCAGTCTCATCAGCATGGGACGGAGCCTAGTCGGCGTCCTCGGAGCCGCCGTCCTCCGCCGAGTCGGGCTTCTCCTCGGCCCGTTCCGGCGCGGTCGGGCGGCCCGTCAGCGCCGCCAGCGAGGTGCGGATGTGCTCCATGTGGGAGTGGATCTCGTCCCGGGCCTCCTCGTGCTCCCGCAGCACCCGCTCCGTCTCGCGCTCGATCCGCTCCGCCTTCACCCTGGCCTCGGCGAGCAGCTCCGCCGCGCGGGCCTCGGCGTCCTCCTGGCCGTGCCGGGCCTGCTCCTCCGTCTCGGCCAGGGCCCGCTGCGTCTCCGCGAGCCCGGCCTGCGCCGCCGCGACCTGTTCCTCGTGGCGGGCGTCCAGGGCCGCCGCCTCCGCCTCGGCCGTGCGCTCCGCCTCGGTCCGTACGGTCCGCTGCTCCTCCCGCTGCTCCGCGAGCAGCGCCTCCGCCCGGCGCTCGGTCTCCTCGAAGGCCTCCCGCGCGGCCTCCCGGGCGCCCTCGGCGTCCCGGCGGGCGATCGCCACCATCTCCTCGGCCCGCGCACGGGCCTCCTCCAGGGTCGCCAGGGCCTCCGCGTCCGCCGCGGTCCTGACCTCCCGCGCATACGCCTCGGCGGCCTCCGTCGCCTCCCGGGCCGCCCGCTCGGCGGCCTCCGCGAGGGCCTGCGCCTCCGACTCGGCGGCCCTTACGAGCCGCTCGTCCTCGTGCTCGGCCAGCTCCAGGATCTTCTGCGCGGTCTCGCCGAGGGACTCGTACCGCTGCGGGGCCAGCTGCTTGACGGCCAGGCGGAGCCCGGCGGCCTCCGTCTCCATCTCCTTCGCGAGGACCGTGAGCCGCGCCGCCCGCTCCCAGCCGGCGTCGCGCTCCCGTTCGAGTGCGGCGACGTGACGGTCGACCTGCTCGGGGCGGTACCCGCGCCCCCGCCCCACGGCGAAACTCATCCCGGACGCCCCTTCTCCCTGGTCCCGACCCGTAAAGCCCGACCCATAAAGAATGCGGCATCAGAACGGACAAAAGGCGCCCAACGTGGCCACACGCCGAGCGCCTTTCATCACATTCCGACTCCCCCTCGCTACAGCAGACCGTCCCACATCTGCTCGAGGAGCACCGACCACCAGTTCTCCGGCGACGACAGCGCCGCCGGGTCCAGCATCGCCAGCTGCGCCTGGAAATCGACCGTCCAGCGACCCGCCTGCTCCGGGTTCAGCCCGAACCGCAGCCGCCACATCCGGCCGAGCAGCGCCATCGACCGCGTGAACTCCGGCAGCCCCGTGTTCACGAACTGCGGCGGCACCGACTGCCCGCCCGGACCGGCCTCCACCGGCACCGCCACGATGTGCGCGGTCCCGTACTGGACGCAGATCGCCCGGCCGAAGTCCGAACCGAGCACCAGGTACGAGCTCGCGTCCGGCGCCGCCTGCACCTGCCGCTGCGCCGCCAGCTCCGCCAGCGTCGGCACCACCGGCACCGCCGGCTGCGCCCAGAAGAACGGACCGAAGTCCGCCGGAAGCCCCGCCCACACCAGCGTGCGCGCCACGATCTCCGGCACGCCCTGCCGGGACACCGCCCGCTGGTCGAACCGGAGCACGCCCGGGCCGAACGCGCCCGCCAACTCCTGCGCGATCCCCTCCGGGGGGATCGGCGGCGCCGGCTGCACCTGCGGCAGCGGCGCCCGCACCGGGGCCGGACGCGCCGGACCGTCCGCGACCTGATGCAACTCGCCCTGATGGGTCAGCAGTTGACGCATGCCCTGCTGCCGGCCCGCATGATCACGGCCGTACGGGGCGATGCTCGTGATCCGCGCCTGCGGCCACGTCTCCCGGATCATCCGCGCGCAGTAACCACCCGGCAGCTCGCAGGACTCCAGCTCCGTGTGGAGCTCCAGCACCTGCTGCGGCGGCACGTTCAGCGCGCGCAGCTCGTGCAGGATCTGCCACTCCGGATGCGGGGTGCCCGGCGCCGAACGCCGGATGATCTGCGCCTCCGAACCGTCCGGCGCCCGATAGCGCAGCACCGCCTGGTAGCCGGGGCCGACCGTCGGCTGACCCGCCGGATGCGGATAGCCGTACGCCGGAGGCACGGGCGCCCCTGGCACCGGACCGGGAGGCACCGGACCGGGAGGCACGGGACCGGGCGGCGGCGTGTGCCCGCCGACCGGCGGCGCCGGAGCGGGCGGGGGCGGAGGAGCCCCCGGACCGCCCAGACCACCCGGACCGGGGTGCGCCAGCATCGTCGCCGCGTGCGCGATCCCGCCCGCGGGCGTACCGCCCGGCACACCCGGCGGCGGCGGGGGCGGCGGAGGCGCGCCCGGACCGCCCTGGTTCGGATGCGCCAGCATCGTCGCCGCGTGGTGCACCGGCTGCGGCGGCGTGTGCCCGCCGACCGGCGGCGCCGGAGCGGGCGGAGGCGGAGGACCGGGCGGACCCGGCTGCGCGGGCGGACCGGGCGGCTGGGGCCCGTCGGGCCCGAGCTGCGACACCAGCTGCGTGGGGATGTACGCGTTGCCGCCCGACGAGGCCCCCGGCACACCCGGAACACCCGGCGGCGGAGGCGGCGTCGGACCGCGCCCGGCCCTCGGCGGCGGGGTGGCCTTGCTGGTCGCGGCGCCCGCGATGTCCCCGGCACCCGGCGCCGAGGGCGCGGGCGGCGGAAGCGGCGCGCCCGGACCGGCCTGCGCGGGCGGCGACGGCGGGGCGGGCGGAACCGTGCCCGGGGCCGGTGCCGCCGGGTCCAGACGGGGGGCGATCGCGGTCGGCGGCAGCGCGCTGCCGCCCTTCATCAGGGCGGTCGGCGCGTCCGCGCCCACCGACGGCGGCGGGGCGTCCTCGTCGTCCGTCCCCGACAGCGGCGGCGCGAAGACCGTCGCGGGCAGCGGCACCGCCCCGTCCGCACCACCGGAACTCGCGTTCGCGTCCACCCACGGGCTGGACGGCGCGGGGACGGGCGGAGCCGCGGGCGCGACCGGCGGGGCGGGCGGCGCCGCGGGGCCCGACACGGCCGGGCTCGACGCCGGGACACCGTCCATCGCCGTCGGCTCGTACGCGTCGTCCTCCGAAGCCGGGGCCGAGGGCGAAGCCGGGGCCGAGACCGGGGCCGGTGCGGGCTCCACGGCCGGAGCCGGAGCCGTCGCGGCCTCCGAAGCGTCCTCCGCCCCCGTCACCGACGCCGACGCCGACGAGTCCGTCGAGACGGAGGAAGCGGAAGAAGCCGAGGAAGCAGAAGAAGCAGAAGAAGCCACCGAGGCCGAAGGCCCCGCCACCCCCACCGCGTCCGACGAATCGTCCAACGGCGCCGACGCGCTCACGCTCTCCTGCGAGGCGTGCGACTCCTCCCTCGGCAACCCGATCTTGTCCGCCGCGTCCTGCAACCACTCCGGCGGACTCAACAAGAAGGACGTCTGGTTCAGATCGATCCGCGCCGCCGGCACCGCCGCCTGCGCCGGAACCTCGTCCGTCGCCCCGTACTCCTCCTCGTACCGCCGGATCACCTCACCCACCGGCAGCCCCGGCCACAGCGTCGCCTCACCGCTGTCCCGCGCGATCACCAGCCGCTGACGCCCGCCGTCCGACGTCGGACCGCCCTCGCGGTCCTCCGCCCACACCACGAACCCCAGCTCGAACTCCCGCACCCGCACCTCACGGTGCTGATAGCCCGGCAGATCACCGTTGACCCATTCCTCGGCGCGCTCCTGCGCCTGCGCGAACGTCACCACAGCCAGCTCACTCCCCCACCGGGACCACGGGCACGGCACGCGCGAAGCCACCGTCCACCATCAGGTTCGCCACCGTCTCCAGCTCCGGCGGATTGCCCGCCAGACGCCCGAGGAACGCGTCGAAGTCCGCACCGCAGGGCAGCAGCAGCCGCTCCACCCGCTCGTTCACCGTCCACCCGGCCGCCACCTCGCCGGAGTCCCGCGCGTCGTCGTACGCGCAGAACCACACCGAACCGACCGCCGCGCCCCGCACCTTCAGCGCGATCAGACCGCCCTGGACGAAAGCGACGCCCAGGTAGTCCTTCGTCAGATGGTCACGGAGACACTTGTTGACGTAGACCAGGTCATTGACCCCCGCCTCCTCCCGCACCGTGAAGAACGGCTGGTCCACCAGCACACCCAGCTCCGCGTCGAGCGCCGCCCCCACCGGGGCACAACCGCCCGCCGCCTTCAGGAACGAGCGGTACGCCCCCGGCAGCCGATAGCCGAGATCCTCCTCGACGCCCTGGAGCTGCTGCTCCGACACCGACAGACGGCCCTTCGGCAGCCCGAAGTGCACCGGCCGGGTCTCCTGCAGCGGACGCGTCCCCCGCTTCGACTGGTCCACGGCGGCCGTCGCCACCCCGCCGTGGTGCCGCAGCAGCGCCTTCACCTCGACCGGCACCAGCTCCATCCGCCGCGAACGCGCCACGTGGTGCCACGTCCAGCCGTGCGGGGTCGCCACCGACGGAATCGTGTCCCACAGCTCATGACCGGTCGCCGCCAGCGCCGCGTTCGCCGACACGTAGTCCGTCAGACGCAGCTCGTCGACACCGAAGCCCTCCGGCGGGTCCGCGATCTCCGCCGCCGCGCGCGCGTACGGCGAGAAGTCCGGATAGCCGCGCTCGTCCACCCGTACCCCTCTGGGGTGACGGGACGCACGGACCGGATCCGGGAAATGCACGACCTGCCCGGCGTAGGCCGCGTTCGGTGGCGCGGTGTCCTGCCCGAGCCGACCTGTCGTCATGGCGGTTGCCCCCTGCATGGCGTCGCTGACTGCTTGCTACCGACAGTCGACGGCTGCGGCCGACTGATGCCGCACAGCCTATGCGCTGCCACAAGAGGCCGAACCGGACCCGATCCCTCCGCGACCGAGAGTGACCAACTGTCACGACGCCATGACAGGTGCACCATGATTCCGACACACCGAAGACGCGTTTCGCCGCCCCAGCTTCCCCATATGGCTCCCTATTTGGCAGGCTGTCCACGCAACTCGGGGGATTGCAGGAGGGGAAGACCAGCGCCATGTACGCAGCAACAACGCCCACACAGGGTGACCCACGCCTCAACTGGAGCAGCAGCGCCGAAACCACGCGCGCACCCTCACTGCGCCACCGCCGCGACGGAATCCTCCCCACCGTGGGAGCCGCCCTCTCCGTCCGCGGCGAGACCCTCACGTGCACCGCGGGCCGCGGCGACCAGCCCCCCGTCCTGCACGCCCTCGTCCAGGACTTCCTGGACACCCTCACCAGCAGCCAACGGGAACGCTTCACCGGCCGCTGCCCCGAGGCCATCCTGCTCTCCCGGCACCTCACCGCCGCCGAGAACAACCGCTCCAAACGCGCCCAGCGCAAACCACTCACCCACAGCGAGGCCCGCCGCTCCCTCAAGCAGGCCAAACTCACCGCCCGCCGCATCCGCGAGGACGGCGACCCGCTCCACGGCAGCTACGCAGCCCCCTGCCGCTCCTGTACGGCGATGCTCGCCCACTTCGGCGTCCGCGCCGTCGACCCCACCACGCCTGTCGAGAACGGCTGACCGCACCCCATGCCCGACCACCTCAGCACCACCCGCTTCCCGGTCAACGTCGACGCCGCCCTCCGCGAAGCCGGCTGGCAACCCGGCCGCTGGGACATCAAGCTCGCCGAAGAATGGGCCGACACCCTCCGCGCCCACATCTCCCCCGCCGGCCACCGGCACAGCGTCTTCCCCGCCGCCGTCGAGGCCTGGGCCGAATTCGGCGGCCTGCGGATCACCGCACCCGGCCACGGCCGGCAGATAGCGCCCGCCGCCGTCCGCTTCGACCCCCTCGCCGGACTCCACCTCTCCCGCACCCTCGCCGACCTCGGCCGCGCCCTGGACACCGAACTCGCCCCCCTCGGCGAAGAAGGCGAACACCAGGCCGTCCTCGCCATGGACGTCGAAGGCCGCGTCTACAGCCTCGACCACGCGGGCGACTGGTACCTCGGCAAGGACATCGACGCCGCCCTGTCGGCCCTCGTCACGGGAGCCCAGCCGACCCGCCTCACGGCGGGCTAGCCGACCGGCAGGGCCGGCAGCACCGCCGACACCTTGAAACCCCCCGCCTCCGTCGGACCCGACACGAACACACCCCCCAGCCGCACCACCCGCTCACGCATCCCCACGAGCCCGTTCCCCCCGCTCGGCAGCCCCACATCCGCCACCGCCGCGTCCGACGGCCCGTTCTCCACCTGCATCGCGACCTCCGCGCCCCGATGCGCCAGACGCACCACGACCTTCGCACCCGCCGCGTGCTTGTGGACGTTCGTCAACGCCTCCTGCACCACCCGGTACGCCGTCCGCTCCACCTCCGGGGCATACGGACGCGCCTCCCCCGTCACCACCAGCTCCACGGCCGCCCCCGCCAGCCGCGACTGCTCGCACAACCCCTCCAGGGCCTCCAGACACGGCCCGTCCTCGGCCGCCGCCTCCGCGGCAGCGGCAGCGGCCCGCCCCACGGCCGCCAGCGGCACCGCCGCCGGAGCGGCCGGAACCGCCTCCTCCCGCAGCACCCCCAACATCTCCCGCAGCTCCGTCAACGCCTGCCGGCCCATGTCCCCCACCAGCGCCGCGTTCTTCACCGCCTTCTGCGGATCCTTCAACGCCACCGCCTGCAACGCCGCCGCGTGCACCACCATCAACGACACCCGGTGCGCCACCACGTCGTGCATCTCCCGCGCGATCCGCGTCCGCTCCTCCTGCCGCGCCCACTGCGCCCGCTGCTCCGCCCGGTCCGCCAGCAGCGACAGCTCCTGCTCCAAGCTGTCGGCCCGCTCCCGCAGGCTCTCCATCAGCCGACGCCGCGCCCCTATGTAGAGACCGAAGAGAACGGGCGGCGCGTTGAGCCCGAGCGTCATGAAGAGCGAGACGCTCGGCACGTACCAGCCACTGGGATCGATGTCCTGGGCGACGTCCTGCCGCATCCGCACCACGGTCACGACGAACACCGCGAGCGTCGACATCCCCGCGAGCACCGCCGTGATCCGCCGGGGCACCTCGGAGGCGGCGAGCGAGTACAGCCCGACGATCCCCATCAGGTAGCCCATCTCGGCGGGCGCGACGGCGATCGACACGAGCACCACGGCGATGGGCCAGCGGCGCCGGACGAGCAGCACGGACCCCACGAGCAGCCCGAACACCACCCCCAGCGGCACCGGCAGCGAAGCCTTGTCGGCGAACCCGACGCCCTCGACGGCACACTCCAGCGCGGACACGAGCGCGAGCACCCCGTCGAGCACGGCGCTCCGCCGTCTCCCCCACCACCACCAAGTCCCGACGCCCACGGCGTCCCGGTCTGCCCCCGTTGTGGTCATACCCACCACCCTACGGGTGGGACCCCACGTCAACCCGGCGCACACCAGTCCCTCGAACAGTTGAATCGCCCGAATCTTCGACCCGGACGTCCGCATTCCGGACGATGGTGTTCGTATGACAGCCGAGACGAACCGGTACGCGGACTTCGACGACCTACGGGAACAGGCCGTCGCCCTGCGCCGAGAAGGCCTCAGCCTCCGCCAGATCCGCGACCGCCTGAAGATCTACAACAACGACCTCCTCCACCGCCTGGTGAAGGGCGAGCCACCGCCGGCCTGGACCAAGCGCCCCAACGCCAAGGACGACCTCCGCGACCGCGCCCGCGAGCTACGCCTCCAGGGCTGGACCTACGACCAGATCCAGGTCGAGCTGGGCTGCTCGAAGAGCTCGATCTCGCTGTGGGTGAGGGACCTGCCGAAGGTCGACCACCGGACTCCTGCGGAGCAGGGCAGGGAGGCAGCCCTGAAGCGATGGGCCCACGAGGGCCCCCTCCGCGAGGCCGCACGGACGGCGGCCATTCGTGAGGCGCAAGCCGCGGTCGGGGCCCTCAGCCAGCGGGAGTTGTTCCTTGCAGGCGTCGCCTTGTACTGGGCAGAGGGCTCCAAGAGCAAGCCCTACCGCCGCGACGAAACCGTTGCCTTTATCAACAGCGATCCCAGCGTCATCACCGTCTACCTGGCCTGGCTCGATCTCCTTCAAATCCCTCGCGAACAGCTGAGCTTCCGGGTGATGATCCACGAGTCCGCCGACGTGGCCGGCGCAGAGGCGTACTGGGCGGGCCTCGCCGGAGTTTCCGTCGATCGCCTGCAGAAGACCACACTCAAGAAGCACAACCCGAAGACCGTACGCAAAAACACCGGGTCCGAATACCGAGGGTGTCTGATCATCCGGGTGGCCGCGGGCTCCCGCCTGTACCGTCGCATCGAAGGGTCTTGGTACGGCATAGTGGAGGCCGCCAAGCCGAGGGACTAGCGACTTGTCCGTTTCGGCCGCATATGCAATCCCCTGTGGTGTAATTGGCAACACGGGTCACTTTGGATGATTTATTCCAGGTTCGAGTCCTGGCAGGGGAGCAATATGCTCAGTTCGGGTCCTACCCTCACGGGTCAGGACCCGCACTCATGTCCGCCTCCTTGTCCCCCGGTATCCTTCGTGCGTCCACCACCCAAAGCCGAAGGGCATTCCCGTGAGCGCCAACCGCCCGGCAGCCGTCGTCGTCCTCGCAGCGGGTGAGGGCACCCGCATGAAGTCGAAGACCCCCAAGGTCCTGCACGAGATCGCCGGGCGTTCGCTCGTCGGGCACGTCGTGTCCGCCGCCCGGGAGCTGGAGCCCGAGCACCTCGTCGTGGTCGTCGGGCACGCCCGTGAGCAGGTGAGGGGGCATCTGGAGGAGCACTACGCCGGGACCCGCACCGCCGTCCAGGAGGAGCAGAACGGGACGGGGCACGCGGTGCGGATGGCTCTGGAGGAGCTGGGTGCCGCGCCCGAGGGGACCGTGGTGGTCGTCTGTGGCGACACTCCGCTGCTGTCCGGGGAGACGCTGAAGGCGCTGGCCGGGACGCACGTCGCGGACGGCAACGCCGTGACCGTGCTGTCGGCCGAGGTTCCGGACTCGACCGGGTACGGGCGGATCGTGCGGGACGCCGACGGGGCCGTGACGGAGATCGTCGAGCACAAGGACGCCTCCGCCGAGCAGCTCGCCATCCGGGAGATCAACTCCGGTGTGTTCGCGTTCGACGGGAAGCTGCTGGCCGAGGCGCTGGGTCAGGTGCGGACGGACAACAGCCAGGGTGAGGAGTACCTCACGGACGTGCTGTCGATCCTGCGTGAGGCGGGTCACCGGGTCGGTGCCTCCGTCGCCGGCGACCACCGGGAGATCCTCGGGATCAACAACCGGGTGCAGCTCGCCGAGGCCCGTGCCCTGCTGAACCGGCGGCTGCTGGAGCGGGCGATGATGGCCGGCGTCACGGTCGTGGACCCCGGGTCCGTGTTGGTGGACGTCACGGTGACCTTCGAGGCCGACGCGGTGCTCCTGCCGGGTACGCAGTTGCACGGTGCGACGCACATCGCGGAGGACGCCGTGGTGGGGCCGAACACGCGTCTGACGGACGTGACCGTGGGCAAGGGTGCCCGGGTGGACAACACGGTCGCCTTCTCCGCCTCCGTGGGCGAGGGCGCTTCGGTGGGTCCGTTCGCGTACCTCCGTCCGGGGACGAACCTGGGGAAGAAGTCCAAGGCGGGTACGTACGTCGAGATGAAGAACGCGACGATCGGTGAGGGCACGAAGGTCCCGCACCTGTCGTACGTGGGTGACGCGACGATCGGCGAGTACTCGAACATCGGTGCGGCGAGCGTGTTCGTGAACTACGACGGCGAGGCGAAGCACCACACCACGATCGGCTCTCACTGCCGTACGGGTTCGGACAACATGTTTGTGGCTCCCATCACCATCGGGGACGGGGCCTACACCGCCGCGGGGTCCGTGATCACGAAGGACGTGCCGGCCGGTTCGCTCGCCGTGGCCCGGGGCCAGCAGCGGAATATCGAGGGTTGGGTGGCCCGGAAGCGGCCCGGCAGCGCTGCCGCGCAGGCCGCTCAGGCCGCCGCTGAGGAGTCCGCCGGCGAAAGCTGACCGGAAACAGGTACGTCGAACTCGGCGTACCGTGATACGTGCACACAAATTCGGCTGGCACGCACATGCGCTCGACAGGCGCGGGGTCGCGGCCAGAGAACACGTCTGAGGAGACAGTGCTGTGACCGGGATCAAGACGACCGGCGAGAAGAAGCTGATGCTCTTCTCCGGCCGCGCCCACCCCGAGCTGGCCGAGGAGGTCGCGCACCAGCTGGGCGTCGGTCTCGTTCCGACCAAGGCGTTCGACTTCGCCAACGGTGAGATCTACGTCCGCTTCCAGGAGTCGGCGCGCGGCGCGGACTGCTTCCTGATCCAGAGCCACACGGCTCCGATCAACAAGTGGATCATGGAGCAGCTGATCATGATCGATGCTCTGAAGCGGGCCTCCGCCCGGAGCATCACCGTGATCATCCCGTCGTACGGCTATGCCCGTCAGGACAAGAAGCACCGTGGCCGCGAGCCGATCTCGGCGCGTCTGGTGGCGGATCTGCTGAAGACGGCGGGTGCGGACCGCATCCTGACCGTGGACCTGCACACGGACCAGATCCAGGGCTTCTTCGACGGTCCGGTGGACCACCTGTCGGCGCTCCCGGTGCTCGCGGACTACGTGGGTGCGAAGGTCGACCGTTCGAAGCTGACGATCGTCTCTCCGGACGCGGGTCGCGTGCGGGTCGCCGACCGCTGGTGCGACCGTCTGGACGCGCCGCTGGCGATCGTGCACAAGCGTCGTGACAAGGACGTCGCCAACCAGGTGACGGTGCACGAGGTCGTCGGTGACGTGAAGGGCCGCGTCTGTGTCCTGGTGGACGACATGGTCGACACGGGTGGCACGATCTGCGCCGCGGCGGACGCGCTGTTCGCGCACGGTGCGGAGGACGTGATCGTGACGGCCACGCACGGCATCCTGTCGGGTCCGGCGGCGGACCGGCTGAAGAACTCGAAGGTCAGCGAGTTCGTGTTCACGGACACGCTGCCGGTGCCGGGTGCGCTGGAGCTGGACAAGATCACGGTGCTGTCGATCGCGCCGACGATCGCGCGTGCGGTGCGCGAGGTGTTCGAGGACGGTTCGGTGACGAGCCTCTTCGAGGAGCACTGAGCGCCGCGTAGCTGAGTGAGGAGGGCCGTTTCCCCCGCTTGGGGGGGAAGCGGCCCTTTCTCGTGTCCGTGGAGGCGGCGCGGACCGCGGGGGCGTTTCCGGGCAGGTGGGCGGCGGGCCTGGCCGGGCGGGAGGGGCGGGGCGGGCTGATCCATTTGGGCGGTCCCGGGGCGGCGGGTAGACTGCCGTAGTTGCTCGGCGAGGGAGGCCGTGCCCGTAGAGGGTCACGGCGGTCCGTTATCGACGCGCTCTTCGTAGCAGGCCATCGCCAGTCGTGGCCGGGTGACCACCTTTTTCGTCACCTTCTACGAGGAGTGCACCATGTCCGAGGTCAAGCTCGCCGCTTCCGTCCGCACCGAGTTCGGCAAGGGCGCCGCCCGCGCCATCCGCCGTGACTCGCAGGTTCCCGCGGTCGTCTACGGCCACGGCTCGGAGCCGGCCCACATCACCCTTCCGGCCCACGAGCTCGGTCTCGCGCTCCGTACGCCGAACGTCCTGCTCTCCCTGGACATCGACGGCAAGAACGAGCTGGCGATCCCGAAGGCCGTCCAGCGTGACGCCATCAAGGGCTTCCTGATCCACGTCGACCTGCTGCTCGTCAAGCGCGGCGAGAAGGTCACGGTCGAGATCCCGGTCCAGGCCGAGGGTGAGCTGGCCCCCGGCGGCAACCTGCTGGAGCACGTGCTCGGCACCCTGTCCGTCGAGGCCGAGGCCACCCACCTCCCCGAGGCCGTCACGGTCTCCGTGGAGGGCCTGGAGGCCGGTGCCTCCGTCCTGGCCAAGGACATCACCCTCCCGAAGGGCGCGACCCTGGTGACCGACGCCGACGCCGTCGTCCTGCAGGTCCTGGCCGCGCAGGCCGAGGAGCCGGCCGCCGAGACCGAGGCCGCCGAGGGCGCCGAGGCCTGAGCCGTAGGCTCTGCCTGACGTGACGGGGTGACGGGCCGTACGGGCCCGTCGCCCCGTTTCTCTTGTACGGACACGAGGAGACCTGACGCACATGACGGACGACGCGAACGCCCCCTGGCTGATCGTCGGCCTCGGCAACCCGGGGCCCGAGTACGCGGCCAACCGCCACAACATCGGTTTCATGGTCGTGGACCTGCTCGCGGACCGGATCCGCGGCTCGTTCAAGCGGGCGCAGAAGGCCCAGGCGCAGATCGTGGAGGGCCGGATGGGGCCTCCGGGGCCCGAGAACCGCCGGGTGATCCTCGCGAAGCCGATGTCGTACATGAACCTCTCGGGCGGTCCGGTGACGGCGCTGCGCGACTTCTACAAGGTGCCGACGGCGCACGTGGTGGCGATCCACGACGAGCTGGACATCGACTACGGGGTGCTGCGGCTGAAGCTGGGCGGCGGCGACAACGGGCACAACGGTCTGAAGTCGATGACGAAGGCGATGGGCGCGGACTACCACCGGGTGCGGTGCGGGATCGGGCGTCCGCCGGGCCGGATGCAGGTCGCGGACTTCGTCCTGAAGGACTTCTCGTCGACGGAGCGCAAGGACCTGGAGTGGTTCGTGGACCGGGCGGCCGACTCGGTGGAGTGCCTGGTGGCGGAGGGCCTGGAGCGGGCGCAGTCGGCGTACAACTCGTAGGGTCGGCGTCCGGAACGTACGACTGTACGATCGCGGGTCATGACGCACGTCCGTACCGCAGCCATGGCCCTGGTCGCCCTGCTCCTCGTCGTCGCGGGCGCCTGGGCCTCGTGGAACTCCGCCCAGCACGTCCTGCTCGCGAAGGGCCGTGAGCACGGGACGTTGACGGTGACCGACTGCACCGACGACACGTGCAGCGGCCGTTACGTGCCGGAGGACCCGTCGTCGACGCGCCGGACGCTGTCGATCGCGCGTTCGGTCGCGGCGGAGAAGGGCGTGACGATCCCGGTGGTGGTGAAGCCGGGCACGGACGAGGGCGTGCGGACGGGCTGGGGCGGGGGGCTGCACGCGTGGCTCCCGCTGGGCGGGGCGCTGCTGCTGGCGGCGCCGCTGGTGGGCGGGGGGATGCGCCTGTCGCGGACGGCGTGGTCGTTGGCGGGGGCCGGCGGGGCGGTGCTGGTGGCGGCGTTCTTCGCGCTCTGATCTCCCTGGGGGATCCCATGGGGGCCCCACGGGGCCTGATTCCAGGGGCAATTGTTATGCACCGCTGGCTTAAGGGCCGTTCGGGGCGACGGATAGGCTGCCTCAGCCACCTCCCACGGCATCCTCATCCCACAGATGGACGACTGCACATGCGACGTACCCTCATATCCTCTGGCGCGCTCGTCGCCGCCGTAGCAGGTTCTCTGATCCTCGCGCCGATGGCTTCGGCGTCCGAGGGCCCGACGTACGAGCTCAAGCTGCACCAGAAGACGCCGATCACGGCGGCCGGCTTCCAGCAGGGGGAGTGCCCGGACACCATCCCGGCCGACAAGGACGGTTGGCACTTCGTCATCCCCGGCGGCGGTGTCGACTTCGTCAAGCTGACGGTGACGTTCGAGCCGGGCGGCGAGCAGGTCATCACGTCCTTCGGCCCGCCGAAGGACGACCACGCCTACGTGGCCTCGGAGGCCGGTGCCAAGCTGACCTCCGCGGTCGCTCTGGTCGACGGCGAGGTGAAGCAGGGCTTCTTCAACCTGTCCCACACCTGCGCGGCCGAGTCCGGCACCACCACCGGTGGTTCCACGACCGGCGAGCAGACCACGGGCGGCTCCACCACCGGTGAGCAGACGACCGGCGGTTCCACGACCGGCGAGCAGACCACCGGCGGTTCGACCACCGGTGAGCAGACCGCGGGCGGCTCCACCACGGGCGAGACCACCACCGGCGAGACCTCCGCGACCGGTGGCTCCACGACCGGTGAGGCCTCCGCCACGGGCGGCTCCACCACGGGCGAGACCACCGCGACCGGCGGTTCCACGACCGGTGAGACCACCGCGACCGGCGGCTCCGCGACCGGTGAGACCACCGCCGCGGGCGGCTCCACCGGTGGTTCGGCCACCGGCGGCTCGGGCGAGGGCAACCTCGCCGAGACGGGCTCCAGCGCCCCGGTCGGCATCCTCGCCGCCGCCGCCCTGGCCCTCGCGGCCGCCGGCGCGGTCCTGGTGACCCGCCGTCGCAAGGCCCAGCAGGACTGACGCACTCCGTCGTGACGGTGCCCCCGTGGAGGATTCCACGGGGGCACCGTCATGCGTGCGGAAGGGCCGTCAGCCGGTGTTGCGGAGGCCCGCCGCCACGCCGTTGACGGTGAGGAGCAGGGCCCGTGCGAGCAGCGGGTCCGGGTCCTGGCCGCGCTCGGCGTCCGCGCGCTGGCGGGCGAGGAGGGCGACCTGGAGGTAGGAGATCGGGTCCAGGTAGGCGTCGCGGATGGCGAAGGTCTGCTGGAGGACCGGGTTGGAGTCGAGGAGCCGCTCGCCGCCGGTGATCTTGAGGACCTCGGCGACGGTCAGGGCGTGCTCGGCCTCGATGGTGTCGAAGACGTGCTTGAGGTTCTCGGGGACGAGGGTGTCGACGTAGTGGCGGGCGATCCGCAGGTCCGTCTTGGCGAGCGTCATCTCCACGTTGGAGAGGAAGTTGCGGAAGAAGCCCCACCGCTCGTGCATCTCGGCGAGGACGGCGTCGAGGCCGGCCTCGCGCAGGGCCTTGAGGCCGGAGCCGACGCCGAACCAGCCGGGGACGATCTGCCGGGACTGGGTCCAGCCGAAGACCCACGGGATGGCCCGCAGCCCGTCGAGCGAGACGCCGGAGCCGGGGCGGCGGGAGGGCCGGGAGCCCAGGTGCAGGTCGGCGAGCTGGTCCACCGGTGTCGACGCGAGGAAGTACGTCGGCAGGTCGGGGTCCTCGACGAGGCGGCGGTAGGCGGCGTGGGCGGCGTCGGAGACGACGTCCATGGCCGCGTCCCAGCGGGCGAGGGCGTCGTCGGACTGGCGCGGCGCGGTGTGCAGGGCGGAGGCCTGCAGGGTGGCGGCGACGGTCAGTTCGAGGTTCTCGCGGGCGAGGGACGGGATGAGGTACTTGTCGGAGATGACCTCGCCCTGCTCGGTCACCTTGATCTCGCCCTCCAGGGTGCCCCAGGGCTGGGCGAGGATCGCGTCGTGCGAGGGGCCGCCGCCGCGGCCGACGGTGCCGCCGCGGCCGTGGAAGAGGCGGAGGCGGACGCCGTAGCGGTGGGCGACGTCGCGCAGGCGGCGCTGGGCGCGGTGGATCTCCCACTGGCTGGTGGTGATGCCGCCGAACTTGGAGGAGTCGGAGTAGCCGAGCATGACCTCCTGGACGTCGCCGCGGAGGGAGACGAGGCGCCGGTAGGAGGGGTCGGCGAGCATGTCGTCGAGGATGACGTCGGCGGCCTTGAGTTCGTCGGTGGTCTCCAGGAGCGGCACGATGCCGATCTTGGCCCAGCCGGCGTGGAGGTCGATCAGGCCGGCCTCGCGGGCGAGGACGGCGGCGGCGAAGACGTCGTCGGCGCCCTGGCACATCGAGATGATGTACGACTCGATGACCTCCGGGCCGAAGCGCTCGAAGGACTCCTTGATGGTGTGGAAGACGCCGAGGGTCTTCTCGCCGGCGGCGTCCAGCGGGGCCGGGGTCGGGGCGAGCGGGCGGCGGGAGCGCAGCTCCTTGGCGAGGAGCTTCTGCCGGTAGTCGCGGGGCATGTCCGCGTACCGCCAGGACTCCTCGCCGAGGCGGTCGAAGAGCTGGCCGAGGGCGTGGTGGTGGGCTTCGGCGTGCTCGCGGACGTCCATGGTGGCGAGCTGGAGGCCGAAGGCGGAGAGGGTGCGGATGACCCGGTCCATGCGGCCGTCGGCGAAGAGGGCGCCGCGGTGCTCGCGCAGCGAGGTCTGGATCAGGGTGAGGTCGCGGATGAGGTCGGCGGTGCCGAGGTAGTCGCGGCCGTCCTGGTGGGGGGTGCCGTGGGCGAGGCGCTCGCGGGTGTTGACGAGCTTCTGCCGGATGCAGGTGGCCTTGAGCCGGTAGGGCTCCTCGGCGTTGAGGCGCTTGTAGCGGGGGCTGATCTCCGGGAGGAGGTCCAGGTCGCGCTGGAGGGAGTCCAGGAGTTCCTGGGTGGCTCCGGTGTAGCGGATGGAGTTGGAGAGGAGTCCGCGGAGGAAGTCGATGAGTTCGAGGGCGTCGGTGATGCCGTGCTCGTGCTGGAGGATCAGGACGTCCCAGGTGACCTGGGGGGTGACGTTGGGGTTGCCGTCGCGGTCGCCGCCGATCCAGGTGCCGAAGGTGAGGGGGCGGGTGCCGGAGGGCAGTTCGACGCCGACGCGCTCCAGTTCGGCGGCGAGGTCCTCCAGGACGTCGCCGACGGCGTCGGCGTGCAGCTCGTCGAGGTAGTAGATGGCGTTGCGGGCCTCGTCGGCGGGCTCGGGGCGGACGACCCGGAGCTCGTCGGTCTGCCAGATGAGGTCGATGTTCTCGGCGAGGCGGAGGTCGGTGCGGCGCCGGTCGGCCTGGGCGACGGGGGTCTCCAGGAGGGCGGCGATCCGGCGGAGCTTGTTGAGGACCGAGCGGCGGGCGGCTTCGGTGGGGTGCGCGGTGAAGACGGGCCGGACGCTGAGGTTCTTGACCGTCTCGCGGACGTGCTCGGGGTCGCCGTCCTTGAGCATGTCGACGGTGCGGGCGAGGAGGCCGCCCTCGGCGGCGCGCTTCTCGCGCAGCTCGCGGCCGCGGTGGACCTGCTCGGTGACGTTCGCGAGGTGGAAGTAGGTGGAGAAGGCGCGCACCAGCTTGGCGGCCGTCTCGAGTTCGACGCCCCGGAGCAGCTCGGCGGCGGCCTCGCCGTCCTCGCGGGTGAGGCGGCGGACCTTCTCGACGAGGTCGAGGAGTTCGTGTCCCTCCTGGCGTACGAGGGTCTCGCCGAGGAGGTCGCCCAGTCGGCGGATGTCGGCGCGCAGCTCGGTGCTGGCGGTGGGGGTCTGGTCGGCACTGCTCACAGGTGCGGCTCCTTGCAGTGTTTGGGCACGTCTGGAGGGGTTCTGGAGGCTTGCGGACCGCGCTGTCCGACGCCCCCAGGATAGGTGTCCACATGGTGGGCGGCGGGCAGGCCCCTGTTTGTGCCCTCTTGCCGCGCGCCACGGCGCTGCCATACTTACGACGCCGTAGGTTACGGAGGCGTAGCCACGGATCCGTCCTTCGACGCGTTTCCCCTTCCCCTCACCCCCAGGGACACCCATGACCATGAGCCCCGAGATGACATCGGCGTCCGAGGCGCCGGCCGTCGACGAGGCGCTGCCCTCCGCCACGCTGGGCGGGGACAGCAAGCGTTCGATCGAGCAGATCACCCTGCTGCTGTTCATCACGGTGCCGTTCCTGGCGCTGCTCGCGGCGGTGCCGCTGGCCTGGGGCTGGGGGGTGAGCTGGCTGGATCTGGGGCTGATGGTGGCGATGTACTACATCGGCTGCCACGGGATCACGATCGGTTTCCACCGGTACTTCACGCACGGTTCCTTCAAGGCGAAGCGGCCGCTGCGGATCGCGCTCGCGATCATGGGTTCGCTGGCCGTGGAGGGGCCGCTGGTGCGCTGGGTGGCGGACCACCGCAAGCACCACAAGTTCTCGGACGCGGAGGGCGACCCGCATTCGCCGTGGCGGTTCGGCGAGACGGTCCCGGCGCTGATGAAGGGCCTGTGGTGGGCGCACATCGGCTGGATGTTCGACGAGGAGCAGACTCCGCAGCACAAGTACGCGCCCGATCTGATCAAGGATCCGGCGATCCGGGCGATCTCGCGCCAGTTCGTGCTGTGGACGGTCGTGTCGCTGGCGATCCCGCCGCTGGTGGGCGGTCTGGTGACGATGTCGTGGTGGGGCGCGTTCACGGCGTTCTTCTGGGGTTCGCTGGTGCGGGTGGCGCTGCTGCACCACGTGACCTGGTCGATCAACTCGATCTGTCACGCGGTGGGCAAGCGGCCGTTCAAGTCGCGTGACCGTTCGGGCAACGTGTGGTGGCTGGCGGTGCTGTCCTGCGGCGAGTCCTGGCACAACCTGCACCACGCGGACCCGACGTCGGCCCGGCACGGGGTGCTGCGCGGGCAGCTCGACTCCAGTGCGCGGCTGATCCGCTGGTTCGAGCAGCTGGGCTGGGCGACCGATGTGCGCTGGCCGGCGAAGTCCCGCATCGAAGCCCGCCGCCAGAGCGCGCCCGCAGACGCGGCATGATGGAAGACGTGGCGATCGAGGGCAGGACCGGCGGTACGGGCGGCAGCGGCGGAGAGCAGAAGCCCCGGCGTGGGCGCCGGGTGCGGATGACGGGCGCGGAGCGCCGGGAGCAGTTGCTCGACATCGGTCGCACCCTCTTCGCGGAGAAGGGCTTCGAGGGCACGTCGGTGGAGGAGATCGCGGCGAAGGCCGGGGTCTCCAAGCCGGTGGTGTACGAGCACTTCGGGGGCAAGGAGGGGCTGTACGCGGTCGTGGTCGACCGGGAGATGCGGCAGCTCCTGGACGGGGTGACGGGGGCGCTGACGGCGGGGCATCCGCGGGAGCTGCTGGAGCAGGCGGCGTTCGCGCTGCTCGACTACATCGAGAACTACACGGACGGTTTCCGGATCCTCGTACGGGATTCGCCGGTGGCGCAGTCGACGGGCACGTTCGCGTCGCTGATCAGTGACATCGCCACGCAGGTGGAGGACATCCTGGGTCTGGAGTTCAAGGCGCGGGGTTTCGACCCGAAGCTGGCGCCGCTGTACGCGCAGGCGCTGGTGGGCAGCGTGGCGCTGACGGGGCAGTGGTGGCTGGACGTCCGCAAGCCGAAGAAGGCGGAGGTCGCGGCGCACCTGGTGAACCTGGCGTGGCACGGGCTCGACGGTCTGGAACAGAAGCCGCGGCTGATAGGGCACCGGAAGAGCTGAGCGGAGGCTCCGGAGAGGTTCCGGAGGGTAAAGCTCTGGCATGGATTTCCCCCGCAGGTAGACTCGCGTTCAACAACCGGGGGGTTCCGCCGTTCGGACGAGGTCGTCTCCGCGCACGTCTTCGCGCGCCCTGACGCCGTCCGGCGCCCGCGCGGGCCCCTGCCGGGTTTCCTGACGCACCCGATCCCTGGGGGGGATCCCTTTGTTCTCTTCGCGTTTCAACCGTGGGCGCCGCCTCGCGGCGTGCACGGCTCTCGCCGTCTCCGCGGGCATGCTGCTCGCGACTCCCGCGTCGGCCGCCTCTCCGGCCCCGCGTCCGGGAGGCGACAAGGACCGTCCCGCGGCCTCGCGGCCGCTGATGCCGAGCACGCCGCCGGCCGCGACGAAGGCCGGCGCCCGTGCGGCGGACGCCGAGGGCGACGCCCCGGCCGGCGCCGGGCCCCGCTCGGACGTCGACGGCGACGGTCTGAGCGACCTGGTCGTCCGTGAGGGCGACGGCACGCTGGCGTTCGTCACGCAGACCGAGATGACGGAGTTCGTCCGGGCCGGCGGTTCGGGCGAATTCGCCAAGGACATCATTCCGCTGGGCGACCAGGACCTGAACGGCGGCAGGCCGGAGATCCTGACGCTGTCGGCGGCCGGAAGGCTGGAGATGTTCGGCGACGCCTCCACCACGGGCGTCGCGCAGCGCCGCTGGTCGTCGGGGATCGACTTCCACATCTACAACAAGGTCTTCTCGCCGGGTGACGTGGACGGCGACCGCCGTGCGGACCTGATGGCCCGCACCTACTCCGGTGACCTGTTCGTCTTCCTGGGCACCGGTGACACGACGACGCCGTTCCTGGGCCGGGTCAAGGTCGGCTCCGGCTGGCAGGTCTACGACCAGATCGTCGGCGTCGGGGACAACGACGGCGACGGCAGGGGCGACGTCATCACCCGCACGCCCGCCGGGGACGTGAGCTTCCACGGCAGCACCGGCGACCCGCTCAAGCCCTTCAAGGATCCGACGCACATCGGCTTCGGCTGGGACATCTACAACCAGATCCTTCCGGTGGACGACCAGGACGGCGACGGCGACACCGAGGTCTGGGCACGCTGGAAGAACGGCACGCTGCGGGCGTACGGAGGCGACGGCGGCGGCAGCTACGACACGCGCGAGACGATCAGCGAGCCCGGCGCCTGGGCCGGGGTCTCCCAGTTCGGCGGCGCGGGCAACATGCCCGCCCACGGCAAGGAGGAGATGCTCGGGATCGACAAGGCGGGCTCGCTGTACTGGTACTACGCGCTCAACGACGGGCGGCTCAGCGCGCGTCAGCTGCTCGGCACCGGCTGGGGCGGGGTGAACCTCACCAACGTCTCCTCCTTCGACCGGAACGGCGAGTCGGACGTCGCCGTGATCTGGAACGGGCACCTGTACGTCGAGGGCAAGGACTTCGGTGGCGGCTGGAACGCCTTCAACCTGCTCGCCGGCCCCGGTGACCTGAACGGTGACGCCACGGGCGACCTGCTGGCCCGGGACCGGTCCGGCAACCTGTACCTGTACCCGACGACGCTCACCGGCACCGCGTTCCACGCCCGGACCCTGGTGAGCGGCGGGTGGCAGACGTACAACTGGTTCTTCGGCGCCGGTGACTACACCAACGACGGCCGGAACGACCTGCTGGCCCGCACCACGACCGGCACGCTCTACCTGTTCCCGGGAACGGGTTCGCGGACCACGCCCTTCAAGGCCCGGATCAAGCTGGGCGAGGGCTTCAACGCCTACAGCAAGCTGGTCGGCACGGGCGACCTGACGGGTGACGGCAAGGGCGACTTCGTCGCGGCCACGCCCGGCGGCGACCTGTACCGCTTCGACGGCGGCGCGGCGAAGAACTTCTTCGGCCCGCGCGTCAAGATCGGTTACGGCTACCAGACCTACAACGGTCTGTACTAGTCGGAGCGCGCACCACGGGACGCCCCGCACCGGAACCCCGGTGCGGGGCGTCGGTGCGAAGGAACGGTGTCACTTCGGGACGGTATGCTCCCGAGCATCCGGAGGGATTCGCCCTCCTCACGCGCCTTCTGCCGTGGGGTGGTGCCGCGGTCCCCTGTTCCCGGTCCGATGACACCTGATCCCTGGGGGGGATCTCTTGCGTTCTGTGCGCTGCACACGTGCCCGCCTCGCGGCCTGCACCGCTCTCGTAATCTCCGCGGGCCTCCTGCTCGCGACCCCGGCCTCGGCCGGTCAGCCCGCGCCGCGCCCGGTGGCCGAGAAGCCGGCGGCCGGCTTCACCCCGCCGTCCCCGACGCGTCCGGGGAGCGTCGCGCTCCGCCAGGGCGCCACGGCGGCCTCCGGCGTCGGCGCCTCTCCGCAGCTGTCGGACTTCGACGGCGACGGCAGCAGCGACTTCATCTTCCGCGACGCGGACGGCAAGGTCTACACGGCCACGACCTCCGGCCAGGGCGGCGAGTTCACGGCCGTCACGACGCCCCCGAAGGACATCGTCCCGATCGGCAACCAGGACGGGAACGCCAGCGGCCCCGAGCTGCTGACGCTGTCGCCGCAGGGCACCCTCCGGCTGTACGCGGACGCCACGCCGACCGGCGCGACGTACGTCTGGCAGGGCAACGGCTGGAGCATCTACAACAAGCTCTTCGCGCCCGGCGACGTGAACGACGACGGCCGGGCGGACGTGGTCGCCCGCGACGTCGACGGCAACCTGTACCTGTTCTACGGCACCGGCAGCCGCACCGCGCCGTTCGCGTCGCGCGTGAAGATCGGCCACGGCTTCAACATCTACGACCAGCTGCTCGGCATCGGCGACAACAACGGCGACGGCTGGGCGGACATGGTCGGCCGCGACACGGCCGGGACCCTGTGGTTCTACGCCGGGACGGGCGACAAGGCCAATCCGTTCGCGGTCCGCACGTCCCTCGGCCCCGGCTGGGGCGTGTACAACCAGATCATGGCCGCCGGCGACGACGACGGCGACGGCAACGGGGAGCTGATCGGCCGCGACCTGAAGGGCACGCTCTGGTACCACACCGGCAAGGGCGACGGCACCCTCGCGGCCCGTCGGCAGATCAGTGAGACGGGTGGCTGGGCCGGCGTCCCGCAGTTCGGCGGGGCGGGCAACAACCCGGTCTCCGGCGAGAAGGAGGGCGTCTTCGCGCGCACCACGGCCGGCACGATGTACTGGTACGCCGCCACGACCGGCGGCGGGCTGAACGGCCGCATCCAGTACGGCCAGGCCGGCGGCTGGAGCGGCGCCAACTTCGCGCACCTGTCCTCGATGAACCAGGACGGTTCGTCGGACGTCGCGGAGATCTTCCAGGGCCGTCTCTACATCGACGGCGCCAACATCGGCGGCGGCTGGAGCATTTACAACACGATCGTCGGCCCCGGCGACCTGTCCGGCGACGGCAAGGGCGACCTGCTGGCCCGCGACGCCTACGGCGTCCTCTACCTGTACAAGGGCAACGGCGCGGGCACCGCCCTCGCCACCCGCATCAGGATCAGCGGCGGCTGGAGCGCGTACGACAGGCTCGTCGGCGCGGGCGACTTCACCGGTGACGGCCGCGCCGACCTCGTGGCCCGCACCCCGGGCGGCGACCTCTACCTGTACGCCGGCACCGGCGTCGCGACCACGCCGCTCAAGACCCGCGTGAAGATCGGCGCCGGCTTCAACGCGTACTCCAGGATCGTCGCTCCCGGCGACCTCAACGCCGACGGCAAGGCCGACCTGCTCTGCATCACCGCGGGCGGCGACCTCTACCGCTTCCTGAACACCGCGCCGGGCAAGTTCGCCCCGCGCGTCAAGATCGGCTACGGCTACGGCGCCTACAACAGCGTGTCCTGACGACCGGCAGCGCGCGGGCGCCCCGCACCGGAGTTCCGGTGCGGGGCGCCCGCGTCTCCACCCCCTTCAGAGTTTCTTGCGGGCGACGGCGAAGATCCGGCGGAAGGGGAAGACCGTGCCGTGCGGGCCGGGCGGGTAGGCCTCGCGCAGGAGCAGGCGGTACTGGGCGAGGAAGGCGTCGATCGCCTCCCGGTCGTCGCCCAGGGTGGTGAGGACGGGCCGCAGCGCGGTGCCCTTGACCCAGTCCAGGACGGGGTCCTCCCCCTGGAGCAGCTGGCAGTACGTGGTCTCCCAGACGTCCGCCTCGCAGCCGAGGTCGGTGAGGCGGGTGAGGTAGTCGGCGGTGTCGAGGATGTGGACGTAGCGGCGGCCCTGGTCGCCGAGGCGGTCCCGCCACTCGGGGGTCTCGCAGAGCTCGCCGAGCAGGGCGTGGCTGGGCGAGGTGAAGTTGCCGGGGACCTGGAAGGCCAGGGTGCCGCCGGGGCGGAGGCCGTCGATCCAGGCGGCGAAGGACTCGGGGTGGTTGGGGACCCACTGGAGGGCGGCGTTGGAGACGATGAGGTCGTAGGGCTCGTCGGGGGTCCAGTGGGCGGCGTCGGCGCGCCGGAAGTCGAGCCAGCCTCCGCCCCGGGTGGTGCCCGCCCAGTCCTTCTCGGCGCGCTCCAGCATCTCCGGCGAGAGGTCGAACCCGGTGATGTGGGCGTCGGTCCACCGGTCGGCGAGGAGGACCGTCACGTTGCCGGGTCCGCAGCCGAGGTCGGCGATGCGGGCGGGTCGCTGCTGGGCGGGCAGCTGGGGTATTCGGGCGAGGAGATCGAGGAACGGGCGGGTGCGGTGGCCGGAGTGTCGGAGGTACTGCTGTGGATCCCAGGTCGGTGCGGCGGTGTCCACGGAATGCATGTTCGAAGCCCCCTTGCTGGCACGAGTTGCCGAAGCGGAACGGAGTTCCGGCGGGGTCCCTTCCCCATAGTCCAGGAAAATATATCTTGAAACCAAGATACTCGACATCGAGAAACTCGAACACAAGAGACTTTATGTCAACAGACCCTCTACACTGATCGTCATGGAGGACGAGGTCGACCGACTGGTCGCAGCATGGCGCCGCGAGCGCCCCGACCTCGACGTGGAACCGCTCGAGGTGCTCAGCCGTGTCTCACGGCTCGCCCGCCACCTCGACCGGGCCCGCAGGCTCGCCTTCTCCGAGCACCAGCTGGAGCCCTGGGAGTTCGACGTCCTCACCTCCCTGCGCCGCGCCGGAGCGCCCTACCAGCTCTCCCCCGGCCAGCTCCTCACCCAGACCCTGGTCACCTCCGGCACGATGACCAACCGCATCGACCGGCTCACCAAGAAGGGTCTCGTCGAGCGGCTTCCCGACCCCAGCGACCGGCGCGGGGTCCTGGTCCGGCTCACCCCCGAGGGCCGCGACCGCGCCGACGAGGCGCTCGCCGGCCTCCTCGCCCAGGAGCGCGCCATCCTGGCCCAGCTCTCCCGCTCCCAGCGCGGCGACCTGGCCGCGCTGCTACGCCGGCTGACCGCCCCGTTCGACAACATCCCCGGGTAGCACCGGCTCCGCGGGGCCCACGCCCGCCCGGCGGGCCAGCGCGACCGCCGCGAGCGTCGAGTGCACGCCCAGCTTCCCGAGCACGTTCTGCATGTGCGTCCGGACGGTGTGCGGGGAGAGGAAGAGACGCTCGGCGACCGCCTTGCGGCCCAGGCCCGCCACCATGCAGCGCAGCACCTCCCGCTCGCGCGGGGTCAGCGACTCCACGAGCCGCTCGCTGTCCGTCCGGTGCCTGCGCGCCTCCGTCAGCTCCCGCAGGACCCCCGTGAGCAGCGCGGGCGGCAGGTGCGTCTCGTCCCGCAGCACGCCCCGGACCACCGCGAGCAGCCGCTGCAGCGAGCAGTCCTTCGCGACCCAGCCGGAGGCCCCCGCCTGGAGCGCCAGCGCGGCCCGGCGCGGGTCGTCCTTCTCCGCGAGGACGACCGTGCGGAGCGCGGGCTGCGCCCGTCGCACGCCCGTGACCAGCGAGATCCCGTCCACGACGCCCTCGGCGTCGGCGGGCGCCGGGCGGGGCGCGGCCGCCCCGGCGGGGCCCGCGCCCAGCTCGGCGTCGACGAGCAGCACGTCGAACCGGCGGCCCTCCGCCGCGCCGCGCTCCAGGCAGCGCAGGGCCGCCGGGCCGCTGCCGGCTGCGGCGACGTCGACGTCGGGCTCCGCCGCGAGGGCGGCGGCCAGCGATTCGGCGAAGACGCGGTGGTCGTCCACCACCAGGACGCGGATGCGTGCCACGGACACTCCCAAGTGTCGAGGAACGGACCGACGCGGGTACGGCGCCGGAGGCGGGTCCGTCAAGGACACGGCCGCCGCCGTGCGTTGACTGTTACCCCGGCTCCTGGCGCCGTACCCGACGGGTCTCGCCCCCTGAACAGCACCGGCCCCCACCGGCGCTGCCCCTCAGAGTAGGGGCGGGGCGCCGCGGTGGGGGCCGATTCGCGGAACTGTCCGAAGCAGTCCGGGTGTGTGCGGTGGTTCAGAGGCGCCGCGCGCCCGCCGAGGGGACGGCCGGGAAGATCCCCGGGGCCGCGTGCCCGGCCTCGGCGAAGGCCTTCCCGACGGCGGCGGACACCTCCTCCGACCGTCCGGCCTCCACGAGGACGACGGCGGAGCCGCCGAAGCCGCCGCCGGTCATCCGGGCGCCGAGCGCCCCGGCCGCGTTCGCCGCCTCGACGACGAGGTCCAGCTCCGGGCAGGAGACCCGCAGGTCGTCCCGGAGGGAGGCGTGGCCCTCGGTGAGGACCGGCCCGACCGCCCGGGTGTCGCCGGCGTCGAGCAGCGCGATGGTCCGCTCCACGCGCGCGTTGTCGGAGACGACGTGCCGCACGTACCGCCGGACCGTCTCGTCGTTCAGCCGTGCGAGCGTTTCGGATAGATGTGCGGCGTCCACTTCGCGCAGGGTGCGCACGCCGAGCGCCCGCGCACCCGCTTCGCACCCGGCGCGCCGCTCGGCGTACGCGCCGTCTCCGAGCGCGTGCTTCACGCGGGTGTCGACGACGAGCAGCCGGAGCCCCTCCCGCGCCAGGTCGAAGGGGACCTGGCGGTACGAGAGGTCACGGGTGTCCAGGTGGAGGGCGTGCCCCTCCTCCGCGCAGGCGGAGGCCATCTGGTCCATGACCCCGCAGGGCACGCCGACGAAGGCGTTCTCGGCGCGCTGGGCGAGCCGGGCGAGCTCGGGGCGGGAGAGCCCCAGCCCGAACAGGTCGTTCAGGGCGAGGGCGGTGACGACCTCCAGGGCCGCCGAGGAGGACAGGCCGGCGCCGGTCGGCACGGTCGAGGTGAGGTGGACGTCGGCCCCGGCGACCGGGTGCCCGGCCTCCCGCAGCGCCCAGACGACGCCGGCCGGGTAGGCCGCCCAGCCTCCGCCGGAGAGCGGCTCCAGGCCCGCGACGTCCAGGTGGACGATCCCGCCGTCGACGTCGGCGGAGTGCAGGCGCAGGACGCCGTCGTCGCGGCGGGAGACGGCGGCGACGGTGGTGTGCGGCAGCGCGAGCGGCAGCACGAAGCCGTCGTTGAAGTCGGTGTACTCCCCGATGAGGTTGACCCGCCCGGGGGCGGCCCAGAGGCCGTCGGGCGCGGCGCCGTACAGCGCCTCGAAGCCGGCGGCGAGGCTCATGCGCCCTCCTCCTCGCGGTGGCGTGCGAAGGCCCAGGCGTCGGCGACGACGTCCGCGAGGTCCGGGCGGGACGGCGTCCAGCCGAGCCGCTCGCGGGCGGCCTCGGCGGAGGCGACGAGGACGGCGGGGTCGCCGGGGCGGCGCGGGGCGGTGATCTCCGGGACCGGGTGGCCGGTGACCTTGCGGACGGTCTCGACGACCTCGCGGACGGAGAAGCCGTTGCCGTTGCCCAGGTTGCAGATCAGGTGCTCGCCGGCCGGGACGGTGTCCGCCGCCATCGCGTCGAGGGCGAGCAGGTGGGCCTCGGCGAGGTCGGCGACGTGGATGTAGTCGCGGACGCAGGTGCCGTCCGGGGTGGGGTAGTCCCCGCCGTACACGGAGATCGCCTCGCGCCGGCCGAGGGCGACCTGGAGGACGAGCGGGATCAGGTGGGACTCGGGCTCGTGGCGCTCGCCGAGGGGGCCGTGCGCCCCGGCGACGTTGAAGTACCGCAGCGAGACGGCGGCCAGGCCGTGGGCGGCGCACTCCCCGCCGATCATGTGGTCGACGGCCAGCTTGCTCGCCCCGTACGGGCTGGTGGGCGCGGTGGGCGCGGTCTCGGTGATCGGCACGGCCTCCGGCTCGCCGTAGGTGGCGGCGGTGGAGGAGAAGACCAGCTTGCGGACGCCGGCCGACCGCATGGCGGCGAGCAGGGCCATGGTGCCGCCGACGTTGTTCTCCCAGTACTTCTCGGGCCTGGCGACGGACTCGCCGACCTGGGAGAAGGCGGCGAAGTGCAGGACGCCGTCGTAGGAGCCGTCCAGCCACGCGGCGGCGTCCTGGACGCGGCCCTCGATGAACTCGGCGCCCTCGGGGACGGCTTCGGCGAAGCCGGTGGAGAGGTCGTCGAGGACGGCGACCCGGTGGCCCCGCTCCAGGAGGTGGGCGGCGACCACGCTGCCCACGTACCCGGCACCTCCGGTCACCAGGTACTTCTTCACTGCCGTGGTCACTTGCTCGCCACCTCTCGGAGTCGTCGGGCCGCGTCCTCCGGCCGCACGTCGTTCATGAAGGCACCCATGCCGGACTCGGTGCCCGCGAGGAACTTCAGCTTGCCGGGGGCCCGTCGGACGGTGAAGAGCTCCAGGTGCAGTCCGAGGTCCTCGCGCCGCTCGTCCGTGAACGGCGCCTGGTGCCAGGCGGCGATGTAGGGCGTCGGCGGCTCGTCCGGGCCGAAGATCCGGTCGAAGCGCCTCAAGAGTTCCAGGTAGACCTGTGCGAACTCTGTGCGGGCCCCCTCGTCGAGGGCGAGCAGGTCGGGCACCCGGTTCCTGGGGTGGAGGTGGACCTCGTACGGCCAGTGGGCGGCGTACGGCACGAAGGCGATCCAGTGCCCGGTCTCCAGGACCACCCGCTCGCCGTCGGCCCTCTCCCGGGCGACGAGGTCGTCGAAGAGGTTCCGTCCGGTCGCCGCGCGGTGCTCGTCCGCGCGGCGGCGCATGGCGGCCGTCCGGGGGGTGACGTACGGGAAGGCGTAGATCTGGCCGTGCGCGTGGGGCAGGGTGACGCCGATCTCCGCGCCGCGGTTCTCGAAGCAGTAGACCTGCTCGACGCCGGGCAGGGCGGAGAGTTCGGCGGTGCGGTCGGTCCAGGCGTCGAGGACGAGCCGGGCGCGCTCCTCGGTGAGGTCGGCGAAGGAGTCCGTGTGGTCGTCGGTGAAGCAGACGACCTCGCAGCGGCCGACGCCGCCGGAGAGGGAGGGGAAGCGGTTCTCGAAGACCGCCACCTCGTAGCCCTCCTCGGGGATCTCGCTCTCGCGGCCGTCCCTGGCGGGGCAGAGCGGGCAGGCGTCGGCCGGCGGGTGGTAGGTGCGGGCCTGCCGGTGCGAGGCGATGGCGACGGGGTCGCCGGTCAGCTCGTCGTGGCGGATCTCGGAGCGGGAGAGGACGGGGGTGAGGGGGCGGGGGTCGACGGCGGTGCGGACGGTGTCGTCGCGCGTGTCGTAGTAGATCAGCTCGCGCCCGTCGGCGAGCGTGGTGACGGTCTTCTTCACGGGGGTGCCCTCCGACGGGACCAAACATAACCACGCACAAAGAATCACATTCAAACATCGCCGTCAATGGCGAAGCGGGCCCCGCGCACCGGGACCCGCCGATGTCACCCCGAAGGGGGTACGGGAGAAACCCTCAGGAGGAACCGCGGGGCGCCGGCACCGCCCGGTCGAGCAGCCCCGTGCGCGCCGCGAGCGCCGCCGCCTCCAGCCGCGAGCCGACCCCCAGCTTCATCAGGACCCGCTGCACGTGCGTCCGCGCCGTGCTCGGCGCGATCCCCATCCCCGCCGCGATCAGCCGGGTGTCCTCGCCCTCCGCGACCCGCACCAGAACCTCCACCTCCCGCTGCGTGAGCAGCCGGAGCAGCCGCTGCGCCTCGTCGTCCGGCTGCGCCGAGGGGTGCAGCAGCTCCGCGAAGGCCCCCTGGAGCAGCTGCGGCGCCACCGCCGCCTCCCCCGCCCGCGCCTTCACCAGGGCGCGTTCGACGCCCTCGATGCGCTCGTCGTGGCGGACGTACCCCGAGGCCCCGGCCGCGAACGCCGCCGCGATCCCGCGCGGCGACGGCACCGGGCCGAGCACCACGACGGCCACCTGCGGCCGCTCCCGCTTGATCCGTACGACCGGGTCGAAGGTCCCCGGCGCGTCCGGCGTCGCCGTGCCCAGGAGGCAGACCTCCGGCGCCCGGCCCACCACCAGCTCCGCGGCCCCCGCCACCGGCGCGGCCGCCGCGAGCACCCGGTGCCCGCGCAGCTTCAGCGCCGAGGCGAGCGCCTCCGCGAGCAGGCGGTGGTCGTCCACCACCACGAGGCGTACGCCCATCCCGGTCATCCCCCCTCCTCCTGGCCGGCCGGACGCCCCGGCGGCCTGACCCGGCAAGCTACACGCTCCCCCGCCCCGGCCGCCGACATGCGCGTGGGCCCCTCCGGATCACCGGAGGGGCCCACGGCCGTCTGGCGGGTCGTCAGTGCCCGACGGAGAAGGAGGCGACCAGGTACTCCTTGATGTCGTTGGCCGAGGTCGACTCCCGGGGCTTGCTGATCAGCGTCTCCGAGATGAAGAACCGGCCGTCCCGGTAGAGGAGTTCGGCACCGTTCAGGCTGAAGCTGCTCTCGGCGTTGTGGATCGACTTGTCCGCCGGGTTCTCCAGGAGCAGCGTCTCCTTCATCGTGCCGCCGTCGACCGAGACGATCCGGCCGCCCTGGTTGTAGGGCGGCGCCTTGTAGGCGATGAGGTTGCCGCCGTCCATCCGCAGCGGGACGAAGGTGAACTTGTCGCCCGCGTCGGCCTTCTCCGGCACCGTGCGCCCGGTGGCCAGGTCGAAGGCGATGATCTCGTTGGTCTCGTCGCCGTACTCGCCGGTGCTGCCCTCGTGCTCCTCGGTCGGCACGTACAGCCGGCCGTTGCCGACGAGCGCCTGGGTGCAGGACTCGACCTCGGTCGCGCGGCAGCGGGCCGCGTACTGGTCGGCGTCCGCCGTGATCTTCGCCTTCAGCTTCCCGGTCTTCTCGTCGATCGAGAAGAAGTCCGAGATGCCGCTGCCGTCACCGGCGGTGTCGCCGATGTCGGCCGCGACGACCAGGGGCTTGGTGGAGACGACCGAGGCGTACTTCGCGCCGGACGGCATCTGGTACTGCGAGATCGGGGCGCCCGTCATCGGGTTGAGGTTCTGGATCAGCACCTTCGGGCTGTCGTACTGCCCGCACTTGCGGACCGCGACGAGGCCCTCACCGCCGCCGTACCCCATGTCGTAGCAGTTCTGGTCGTTGGCCTGCGGCTTCCAGCGCGGGTTGCCGTTGGCGAGGTCGAAGGCGGCGCCGCCGTCGGTGCCGCCGGCCGCGACGGTCGTCCCGCTGAGCGTGACCTCGCTGAACCGCACCTTCTGGTCGCCGGCGCTGCCGCCGGTGACCGAGGTCGACCACAGCAGCTTGCCGGTGTTCAGGTCGACCACGCCGACCTCGGTGCACGGCTGGTAGTAGCGCGGCGCGACCCGCTTGGTGGCCTCGAACAGGATCGGCGCCTTGTTGTCCGCGGTGACGTGCCGCGAGGCTCCGCAGACCTGGCCGGTCAGCGGCAGCGTCCACAGGACGGTGCCCTTGTCCAGGTCGTAGCCGACGAGCGAGTTCACGCCCGGCTTCACGAACGCCTTGTCGGTGATCCAGGAGCCGGAGACGTCGGTGACGTCCTGGACCTTCGGCTGCCCGATCTGGAAGGCCATCTTCGCCTTCGTGTCGGCCGGCGGCTTCTCCTTGCCGCCACCGCCGAGACCCTTGCCGCCGGTGTCGCCGCCCGCGGAAGAGCCCTGCGAGGTGCCGCCCGAGCCCTTGGCCTCGTTGCCCCCGTCATCGCCACCGGAGTTGGCGTACCAGATGCCGGCGCCGATGATCAGGACCACGGCGACGGCCGCCGCGATGACGATCTGGAGCTGCGCCGACAGCTTCTTGCCGCCGCCCGGAGCCGGAGCGGCGACGGGCTGCTGGTAGCCGCCGTACGCCTGCTGCGGCTGGGTCGGGTAGCCGTACGGGGGCTGGCCCGGCTGCTGCTGCGGGTAGCCGCCGTACGGCTGGGGCGGGCCCGGCTGCTGCTGCGGCGCGGCGGGATAGCCGTACGGCTGCTGCGGGTTGCCGTAGCCCGGGTCGGCCTGGGTCGGCTGCTGCTGCTGCTGCGGGTATCCGTACCCCGGGTCCGCCTGGGTGGGCGGCTGCTGCGGGTATCCGTACCCCGGCTGCTGCTGCGGCGGCGGGGGCGTCGGGGCGCCGAAGCCGCCCTGCGGGTCCGGGGGTTGGTTCGGCGGCGGCGGGGGTGGCTGCGTCATCGGTCCGTGTACCTCACTTGCTGAAGGCCATCATCGTCTTGACCTGCATCTCGTCCTTGTCGTTGGACGCCGACACACGTCCGCTCGCCACCGCGAAGGTGCCGCTGCCGTAGGCGAAGCTGGCGTCGTAGAAGTTGCTCTCGATCTCGGCGGTCGAGGCCGGGTGCTGGAGCAGGATCTTCGGCGCGCCGCCGGTCGGGGCGAGGGTGGCGACGGCGCCGCCCTTGTCGTACGTGGGGTCCACGTACAGCAGGACGTCGGAGCCCTCCATGCGCAGCGGGGTCATCGACCGGCCCTCGGGCGCCTTGGCGCGCCACTTGGCCTTGCCGTTCTTCAGGTCGAAGGCGACGACCTCGTTCGTCTTGCCGTACCCGGCGTCGGTGGCCATGTAGAAGGTGTTCGCGTCGGCCGCGACACCCGTGCAGCCCGAGAGGTTCTTGCCGAAGATGACGAAGCTGCCGCCGCAGGAGGGCGCGAACTTGTCGTTGCCGCCCTGGATCTGCGAGCGGAGCCTGCCGTTGGCGTCGAGCGCGAAGATGGACCACTTCTTCTCGTCGCGCTGGGTGGCCGAGACGACCAGCGGGTCGACCGAGTAGACCTTGTCGACCTCCCAGTTCGCCTGCAGCTGGAAGGTGAACCTGGGCTTGCCGGTGTTGGGGTCGACCTGGCCGACCGCCTGGATCTTCTTGCTGGTGCTGCCCGACGGGCAGTCCATGGCGGCGATCAGCTTGCTGCCGCCCGCGTAGGCGAAGGGCTTGCAGCCGCTGTCGGGGCCCTTGAAGAGCTGGTGGCCGTCGGCGAGCGAGAAGCCGTACGCGCTGCTGGAACCGGCGGCGGTGACCGTGTTGCCGCTGATGGCCAGGGTGTTGTCGGAGAAGGCGAAGAGGCCCGTGGCCTTCGGGACGGCCTTCTTCCAGCCGGGCTTGCCCGTCTTGAGGTCGACCTTCTGGAGCTGGGTGCACTTGGCGCCGTCCTTGGCGCTCTCGGCGTAGCCGAAGACCATGGAGCCGTCGGCGGCGGGCTCCGGCGGGACCGCGCACAGCTCGAACGGCAGGTCGACGTGCCACTTGCGCTTGCCGTCGCCCAGGTCGTAGCCGTCCACGCCCTTGTACATCGCCTTGACGACGGTGTCGCCGACGATCCACGGGCCGAAGACGTCGGAGCCGTTGCGGGGCAGGTCGACGTCGTTCTTCAGCAGCCAGTTGACCTTCGCCTCGCCGGCCTGGCGGCCCGCGTTGAGGTCCTCGTCGCCGTTGCCGCCGTCGCCCGTGCCGTCGCCCTGGTCCACCGACTCGGTGGGCTTGGGGGCGTCGGAGGAGGGGGCCGTGGCGGTGGGCTGCGCGACCGGGTCCTTCTCGTCGTCCCCGCCGACGACGGCCCAGGTCGTGACGGCGGCGACCAGGACGGCCGCGGCGGCCACGGCGGCGACGACACCGGTCCGGCCCTTGAACGGACCGCCGCCCCCGGGAGCCTGGGGCGGGGTGGGAGCGCCCTGGTACACGGGCTGCGTCGGGTAGCCGCCGTAAGGGTTCTGCTGCTGGCCGTACGGGCCGGGCTGGCCCTGCTGCGGGTATCCGTAGGGGGCCTGCGCGGGCTGGCCGTACGGACCGGGCTGGCCGTACGGGCCGGGCTGCGGGGCCTGACCGGGCTGGCCGTACGGACCGGGCTGCGGGGCCTGGCCCGGCTGCTGCGGGTATCCGTAACCGGGCTGCTGCGCGGGCGGGACGGGCGGGGTCTGCGGCGCGGGCGGGGTCTGCGGCGCCTGCGGCGGCACCGGCGGGACGGGCGGCATGCCCTGGCCCGGCCCCTGGGACGGGTCCTGAGGGGCTCCGAAGCCCCCCGGCGGCTGGTTGCTGGGCGGCTGGGTCATCAGCGGTTCCCCCTTGACGTGAACGGGTTTTCTTTCTACCACTCACGCGATGACGCAAAAGCGACCGGTCCGCCCCTTGTTCCCAAGGGAGGACCGGCCTGTGATGCCCTTGTTATGCGTCACGGACGCGAAGTGCGGCTACGCGTCCTCGGCCAGTTCGAGCCAGCGCATCTCCAATTCCTCCCGCTCCCCGGCGAGTTCCCGGAGCTCCGCGTCGAGCTTCGCCACCTTCTCGAAATCGGTGGCGTTGTCGGCGATCTGGGCGTGCAGCTTCGTCTCCTTGTCGGAGAGCCTGTCGAGCTGGCGCTCGACCTTCTGCAGCTCCTTCTTGGCCGCGCGGGCGTCCGCGGCGGAGACGCCCTGCTTCTGCTGCGCGGGCGCGGCGGCGGGCGTCGGGACCGACGCCTCGATCATCTTCCGGCGCCGCTCCAGGTACTCGTCGATGCCGCGCGGCAGCATCCGCAGGGTCCTGTCGCCGAGCAGGGCGAACGTCCGGTCCGTGGTGCGCTCGATGAAGAACCGGTCGTGGGAGATGACGACCATGGAGCCCGGCCAGCCGTCGAGGAGGTCCTCCAGCTGCGTCAGGGTCTCGATGTCGAGGTCGTTGGTGGGCTCGTCGAGGAAGAGGACGTTCGGCTCGTCCATCAGCAGGCGCAGCAGCTGCAGGCGGCGGCGCTCGCCACCGGAGAGGTCGCCGACCGGCGTCCACTGCTTCTCCTTGGAGAAGCCGAACTGCTCGCAGAGCTGCCCGGCCGTCATCTCGCGGCCCTTGCCGAGGTCGACCCGGTCGCGGACCTGCTGGACGGCCTCCAGGACGCGCAGCGTGGCGGGGAGTTCGGTGACGTCCTGCGAGAGGTAGGCGAGCCGGACGGTCTTGCCGACGACGATCCTTCCGGCGGCCGGCTGCTTCTCGCCCTGGCTGACGGCCGCCTCGGCGAGCGCCCGCAGGAGTGAGGTCTTGCCCGCGCCGTTGACGCCGACGAGGCCGATGCGGTCGCCGGGCCCGAGCTGCCAGGTGAGGTGCTTGAGCAGCTCCTTGGGGCCGGCGGTGATGCTCACGTCCTCCAGGTCGAAGACCGTCTTGCCGAGCCGGGCGTTGGCGAACTTCATCAGCTCGCTGGTGTCGCGCGGCGGCGGCACGTCGGCGATCAGCTCGTTCGCGGCCTCGATGCGGTAGCGCGGCTTGGAGGTGCGGGCGGGGGCGCCGCGCCGCAGCCAGGCCAGCTCCTTGCGCATCAGGTTCTGCCGCTTGGCCTCCTCCGTCGCCGCGATCCGCTCGCGCTCGGCGCGGGCGAAGACGTAGTCGGAGTAGCCGCCCTCGTACTCGTGCACGTCACCGCGCTGCACGTCCCACATGCGGGTGCAGACCTGGTCGAGGAACCAGCGGTCGTGGGTGACGCAGACGAGCGCCGAGCGGCGGCTCTGGAGGTGGCCGGCGAGCCAGGCGATGCCCTCGACGTCGAGGTGGTTGGTGGGCTCGTCGAGGACGATCAGGTCCTGGTCCTCGATGAGGAGCTTGGCGAGCGCGATGCGGCGGCGCTCACCGCCGGAGAGCGGGCCGATGACCGTGTCGAGGCCCTGCTCGAAGCCGGGCAGGTCGAGCCCGCCGAAGAGCCCGGTGAGCACGTCGCGGATCTTGGCGCTGCCCGCCCACTCGTGGTCCGCCATGACGCCGATGACCTCGTGCCGGATGGTGGCCTTCGGGTCGAGGGAGTCGTGCTGGGTGAGCACCCCGAGGCGGAGCCCGCCGCTGTGGGTGACGCGGCCGGTGTCGGCCTCCTCCAGCTTGGCGAGCATCCGGATGAGGGTGGTCTTGCCGTCGCCGTTGCGTCCGACGACCCCGATCCGGTCCCCTTCGGAGACCCCGAGCGAGACCCCGTCGAGCAGGGCACGGGTGCCGTACACCTTGCTGACGGCCTCGACATTGACCAGGTTGACGGCCACGTTGACTCCTGTACGGGGGATCGATCGACGTCCCAGGGTACGTCGCGCCACCGCCGGTACACCCCCGGTGCACCAGCGGTGTACCGTAGCCGTATGGCTGACTCCACCATCAAGGTGCCGGACACCACCCGCGACCACCTCGCCTCGCTGGCCCGCGAGCGGGGCACCACGATAGGAGCACTCGTCACCGAGCTGGCCGCGACCCAGCTCACCGCCGCACAGGCGCGGGAGAAGGTGGCCGAGAGCCGGCGGATCATGCGCGAGCGGATGCGCTCCACCCTCACCGACGAAGAGTTCGACGCGACCCCGAACGCGCTGGACAAGGTCTACGAGATCGCCGCCGCGAACGCCCGCAAGGCTCTCGGAGACACGGCGGCGTGATCATCCTCGACGCCTCCGCCGTACTCGCGCTCGCGCGCGGCCACCGCAAGCTCCAGCGTGTCGCCGACAACGCGGCCGCGTCCCCGTTCCGCCACCTCCAGGTGCCCGCCCTCTGCCTCCTCCAGGCCGAGACCGAGGACGAAGGCGCGGGCGACGCGGCTCTGGCGCTGCCCGGCATCGACATCGTCCCGCTCGACGCGGTCGCGTCCGTGACCGTCGCGCGGATGGTTCGCGGCGGTTTCGGCGGGCCCGACGTCTGTCACGCGCTCTACACCGCGCTGCCCTCGCCTCATCGACCCACCATGGACCTGATCCTCACGGACCGGGCGGACCTCTACCCCCCGGGGACCGTGACCGTGGACATCGACGATGAGCGCCTCGACGACTGACCTCCTGTCGTCAACCGGCCCGCCGGCTCCGTCCCGCCCGCTCCACCAGCAGCCAGCCCGCCAGGGCCAGGCCGACGGCCGCCGGGGCCGTGACCGGGACGGCGATCAGCGTCGCCGAGTGACCGTCGAGGAGCCCGCCGAAGCCCGTCAGGGACAGGCCCAGGACGCCGAAGAGGGCGAGGGTGATGCCGAGGGCCGCGAGGGGGCCGCCCGCGCCGGTCGCCGGGGCGGCCGGGACCGGGGCCTCGAAGCGGCGGAAGACGGCGACGAGCAGGGCCGTGAGCACGGCCGCCGCCGCGAACCGGAGCGGGACCTGCGCCCACCAGGCGGCCGAGGCGGGGGCCGGGAGCTCCGCACCCAGGCCGAGCAGCACCCCGTACACGGCGAGCATGGCCGTCAGGTGCCACAGGAAGGCCGTCATCGCGATCCCGTTGGCGGCGACCACCGTCCGCCACACCCCGGCACGGGCGACGAGCCGCGCCCCCGGGCCCCTCAGCAGCTCGACCGCGCCCACCAGCCACAGCCCGTGGCAGAGCAGGGCGAGGGTCGGCGGGGCCATGTTCGACACCCGCTCCCCCGGCATCCCCACCATCGACAGCGGATACGGCCCGAGGGCGACCAGCGCGGTCGCGCCGACGAGGCCCGCGGCGGCGAGCGGGGCCGGGCGGCGGATCATGCCGTCGGCGCGGAGGAAGCCGAGCTGGTGGACGGCGAGCCACACGAACGCGAAGTTCAGGAACTCCACGAAGGGGACGTCCGCCGCGAACCGCAGCACGTCGACCGCGACCGCACCGCCGGCGAGCGCGCCGAACGCCCCCCAGCCCCACCGCTCGTGCAGCCGCAGCAGCGGCGGCGTGAAGGCCACCATCGCGAGGTAGATCCCGACGAACCACAGCGGCTGCGTGACGAGCCGCAGCGCGACCCCGGTGAGCCCCCCGTCGGCGCCGGCCGACTGGAGCACCAGCGCGGCCGCGCCCCACACCCCCACGAACACCATCGTCGGCCGCAGCAGCCGCTGGAGCCGGGCCCGCAGGAAGGCCGCGTACCCGGGGCGGGAGCGATGGGCGAGGGCGTGCGAGAAGCCGCCGACGAAGAAGAAGACCGGCATCACCTGGAACACCCAGGTCACCGCCTGGAGCCCCGGCACGACGGCGAGCAGGTTCCCGACCCGCCCGTCGGCGGTGACGGCCGCCATCAGCCAGTGGCCGAGGACGACGACCGCGAGCGAGGCGACCCGGAGCAGATCGACGTACCGGTCCCGCGTCGCCGGCGTGGCGGCGGCGAGTTCACGCGCGCTGATTCCCATACGGGTACGGTCCCGCGGCACCCCGGCCGGCCGTCAGGGCGCGGATACTCAACCACCGGCTGAGTACGGACGGCCGGGCGGCGTATGGTCGAAAGGGCCGCCGGGCACCGGCCGTCGCCCGTACGGGCGCGGCGCCGCGCGCTGCCAACCGGCTCCATGGCGTCGGCCACGTGGGCGACCTCCCGGCCACGGCTGCCGCGCTCCCCGGCCGGCGAGCCGCCAGCCTCTCCTCAGGTCACCCGCACCCTCCACGAGGAGAAGCCCATGTCGAGACACCCACGTCTGGCCGCCGTCGCCGTCGCCGTCGCGGCCCTCACCCTGCTGGCCGCCGGCCCGGCGTCGGCCGGCGACCCGACCGTGACCGATCCCCGTGTCGTCGCCCACTTCGACTTCGCCGCCGGGGAGACACCGGAGAACATCGCCCTGGAGCCCGACGGCTCCGCCCTCCTGACCTTCGCCTCCGCCCACAAGGTGGTGCGGGTCGGCAGGAACGGGTCCGGGCCGACGGACGTCGCGACCCTCCCCACGGTGACCGACCCGCCGGGGGCCCTCCTCACCGGCATCGCCCGCGCCCACGACGGCACCCTGTACGTCAACTACGTCACCGGCACCGACGAGGAGAACGGGATCTGGCGCATCCGCCCCGACGGCAGCGCGCCCCAGCGGATCGTGAAGGTGCCCGTCGACGGCTTCCCCAACGGCCTCGCCCTCGACGAGAGGTGCCGCACCCTGTACGCCGCCGACTCGGCGCGCGGCGTCGTGTGGAGCGCGCGGGTGCCGGACGGGAACGAGGAGGTGGAGGCGGCGGTCTGGGCCACCGGAGCCGCCCTCCGGCCGACCGACGAGCTCCCCTACGGCGCCAACGGCCTGAAGCTCCACGACGGCGCCGTCTGGGTGTCCAACTCCGCCCACAGCACCCTGCTCCGCATCCCGTTCGGGAAGGACCGGACCGCGGGCCCGATCCAGACCAGGGCGACCGGGATCGTCGGGATCGACGACTTCGCCTTCACCGGGCACGGCGACACGGTCCTGGCCGCGCGGGTCACGGCCGACAAGCTCGAACTCGTCCGCCCCGACGGCAGCCACAAGACCGTCCTCACCGCCGCGGACGGCCTCGACGGCCCGACCTCGGTGGCGGTCCGCGCCAAGTCGGTCTACGTCCCCAGCGCGGCCTACTTCACCACCCAGGACCCGGACCCGAACCTCCTCCTGGCCCGCGTCTCCAGGAACAAGCTCTAGCCCAGGACGGTCGCGCCCGGTGCCGGGGACGTCGCCACGCGGGCCGTGCGGCAGGTGCCCGAGGCGGTGAGGGAGGCGGCGACCGCGGTCGCCGCCTCCGCGTCCTTCACCAGGAACGCCGTCGTCGGGCCCGAGCCGGAGACCAGGGCCGCGAGGGCGCCCGCGTCCGTGCCGGCCGTCAGGGTCGCGGCGAGCGAGGGGCGCAGGGAGAGCGCCGGGGCCTGGAGGTCGTTGGCGAGGGTGGCGGCCAGAGCGGCGGTGTCGCCGGTCGCCAGGGCCTCCAGGAGGGCCGGCGACGCGGCCGGCTCGGGGATGTCCGCGCCCTCCGCGAGGCGGTCGAACTCGCCGAACACCACCGGGGTCGAGAGCCCGCCGTCGGCGACGGCGAACACCCAGTGGAAGGTGCCGCCGACCGGCAGCGCCGTCAGCCTCTCGCCGCGCCCGGTGCCGAGCGCCGCCCCGCCGACGAGGCTGAACGGCACGTCCGAGCCCAGTTCGGCGCAGATCTCCAGGAGCACGTCACGGGGCGTGTCGAGGCCCCAGAGCGCGTCGCAGGCGAGCAGCGCGCCCGCGCCGTCCGCGCTGCCGCCGGCCATGCCGCCGGCGACCGGGATGTCCTTCCGGATGTGCAGGTGCACGTCGGGGGCGATGCCGTGCCGGGCGGCGAGCAGCTCGGCGGCGCGGGCGGCCAGGTTGGTGCGGTCCAGCGGCACCTTGTCGGCGTCCGGACCCTCGCAGGTGACGGTCAGCCCGTCGGCGGGGGTGGCGGTCACCTCGTCGTACAGGGAGACGGCGAGGAAGACGTTCGCCAGGTCGTGGAAGCCGTCGGGGCGGGCCGCGCCGACGGCGAGCTGCACGTTGACCTTGGCGGGGACCCGTACGGTCACGCCGCTCATGCCTTCGCCTCCGGCTTGTTCTCCGCGATCCGCGCGAACTCCTCCACCGTCAGCGACTCGCCCCGCGCCTGCGGCGAGATCCCGGCCTTCACGAGGGCCTCCTCCGCCGCCGCGGGCGAGCCCGCCCAGGTCGCGAGGGCCGCGCGCAGGGTCTTGCGGCGCTGCGCGAAGGCCGCGTCGACGACCGCGAAGACCTCCTGGCGGCTCGCGGAGGTCGGAAGGGGCTCGGCGCGGCGGACGAGGGAGACGAGGCCGGAGTCGACGTTCGGCGCGGGCCAGAAGACGTTGCGGCCGATGGCCCCGGCGCGCTTGACCTCCGCGTACCAGTTGGCCTTGACGGAGGGGACCCCGTAGACCTTGTTGCCGGGCTTGGCGGCGAGCCGGTCGGCGACCTCGGCCTGGACCATGACGAGGGTCCGCTCGATGGTCGGGAACCGCTCCAGCATGTGGAGCAGGACGGGCACGGCCACGTTGTACGGCAGGTTCGCGACGAGCGCGGTGGGCGCCGGTCCCGGGAGCTCCTCGACGTGCATCGCGTCGGAGTGGACGAGCGCGAAGCGGTCCTTCTTCTGCGGCATGCGGGCGGCGATCGTCGACGGGAGCGCGGCGGCGAGGATGTCGTCGATCTCGACGGCCGTCACGCGGTCGGCGGCCTCCAGGAGGGCCAGGGTGAGGGAGCCGAGCCCGGGGCCCACCTCCACCACCACGTCCTCGGGCCGCACCTCGGCCGTGCGGACGATCCGCCGGACGGTGTTGGCGTCGATGACGAAGTTCTGGCCCTTCTGCTTCGTGGGGCGCACGCCGAGGACGGCGGCCAGCTCACGGATGTCGGCGGGGCCGAGGAGGGCGTCGGGGCTTTCGGGGCCGGTGGTGGTGCTCACCGGTACAGCCTACGGGGCCCCGGTGCGGCCCACCTACGGCTCACCGGCACGGCCCGGCCTCATCGGTGCAGCCGGCGTCCGCAGTGGGGCCAGGGGCTCGCGCCCCGCTGCACGTACAGCTTCTTCGCGCGGAAGGTCTGCTCGGCGGCGGGCGCGTTCTGGGCGGTGCCGGTGCCGCCGAGGGCGTGCCAGGTGCCGGGGTCGAACTGGTAGAGCCCGCCGTACGTCCCCGAGGGGTCGACCGCGTTCGGGCGGCCGCCGGACTCGCAGGCGGCGAGCGCGCCCCAGTCGAGGCCGTCGGCGCCGGCGACGGAGGTGGGCAGCGGCCGGGTGCCGATCCGCACCTTGCGGCTGACGGGTTCGCGGACGATCTCCTCGCCGGTCCTGCGGGGCCGCTGCCTGACGCCGTTGACCGTGCGCAGGCTGTACGTGACGCGGCGGACGCCCGGGACGCCCTGCCGTTCGACGACCTCGGTGCCGGCGAAGAGCGCGGGGTCGCGGACCTGCTCGACGGCGTACGGGACGGACTCCTCCCGCACCTGCCGGGAGCCGGTGATGCGCAGCACGTTCACGGTCTGGCCGTCGCGGGGGAAGGAGCCGGCCGGCACGGAGGTGGTGTCCTGCCCGGAGAGCGTGATCCCGGCCTCGGCGAGGGCCTCCCGGACGGTGGCGGCGTTCGTGCGGACGGTCCGCTCGCGCCCGTCGGCGAGGAAGGTGACGGCCCGCTCGGTGCGGACGTCGAGGGCGAGGCCCTGGCGGGAGATCGCGGCGCCGCGGGAGACCGAGAGGTGGGCGCCCTCCGCGCGGACCCCGAGCTGGCGCAGCGCCCCCTCGACGGTCCCGGCGGTCGTCCACACCTGGCGGCGGTGTCCGTCGACGGTGAGGGAGACCGGCCGCCCGTACCGGACGACGATGTCGTCGCCGTCGGCCAGGGCCTCGGTGGGGCCGGGGGCGACGATGTCGTGCTCGCCGACGGCCACGCCCTGGTCGGCGAGGAGCTCGGCGACGTCGTCGGCGAAGGTGTGGAGGGTGCGCGGGACGCCGTCGACGGTGAGCTCGACGGCCTTGTCGTCGGCGACGAAGGCGCTGGTGCCGCCGGCCAGGAAGGCGACGACGAGGGCCTGCGGGACGAGTTTCCGCAGCCCTTCCGCGGCGGTCCCGGCACCCCCGGGGGCCTTTCGGCGGCGGGCGGCGCGGCGGGCCCCGGCCCGGGAGCCCTGCCCGGGGACGGTGCCGGGGGCGGGCGCGGTGCCGGGCGTGGGGGCGGGGACGACGAGGGGCGCCGCCATCGTCGGCTGCTCGTGCAGGGGCAGGGCGGCGCCCGCCGCCCGCCGTCCGGCTCGGTGACTGCCCTGGGAAGTGCTCACGAGGCCGGGACCCTAGCCCCGGTCCCGGTCACGCTCCACGACGACCCGACTACCGCACGTAACTGTTATGCATCAGTAATCGAAGGCGCGGGCCGTGTTCTCGGCGATCGCCCCGGCCAGCTCGTTCTCCCCGATGCCGCGGACCTCCGCCATGGCCCGGACGGTGACCGGGATCAGGTACGGGGCGTTCGGGCGGCCCCGGAAGGGCGCGGGGGTGAGGAAGGGGGCGTCGGTCTCGACGAGGACCAGCTCCAGCGGGGCGACCGCGAGCGCGTCCCGCAGGTACTGGGCGTTCTTGAAGGTGACGTTGCCGGCGAAGGACATGTAGTAGCCCTTGGCGGCGCAGATCTCGGCCATGGCGGCGTCGCCGGAGTAGCAGTGGAAGACGGTCCGCTCGGGGGCCCCCTCCTCGTCCAGGACGCGCAGCACGTCGGCGTGGGCCTCCCGGTCGTGGATGACGAGGGCCTTGCCGTGCCGCTTGGCGATCTCGATGTGGGCGCGGAAGGAACGCTCCTGCGCGGCGATGCCCTCGGGCCCCGTGCGGAAGAAGTCGAGGCCGGTCTCGCCGACCCCGCGGACGTGCGGCAGGGCGGCGAGCCGGTCGATCTCGTTCAGGGCGTCGTCGAGGGCCGCGTCGCCGCCGCCCTGGCGGGCCCCCTGGCGGGACCAGCCGTCGGGGTCGCCGAGCACGATCCGGGGAGCCTCGTTGGGGTGCAGCGCGACGGCCGCGTGCACGTTCTCGTGGGCGGCGGCCGTCTCGGCGGCCCACTGCGAGCCCTTCACGTCGCAGCCGACCTGGACGACCGTCGTCACGCCGACGGCGGCGGCCTTGGTCAGGGCCTCCTCGACGGTCCCGGACTGGAGGTCCATGTGGGTGTGCGAGTCCGCGACCTCCACGAGGAGGGGCTCGGGCAGCGGCGGCGGGGCGTCCTTGGCACTCATGGCCCCGATCGTACGAGGACCATGAGTGCCTCCGCGTGGCCTACTGGTGACGCCGGAAGGGGTGGAAGAGGTCCGACAGGTGCCAGTGGTGCGGTACCGGCGGCTTCTCGGGGGTGTCCTCGGTCAGCTCCTGCCCGATGGGGCCGGCCGGCGAGACGGGCTTCGTCGCCCGCGCCCCGTGTTGGTGCTTCTCGGTCGCGGCGACCAGGTCGAGCACCGACGACACCTGCCCCGCGCGCATGATGCGGACGACGTGGCCGCCGCAGTTCATGCAGGTGGGGCTGGACAGCGGGGACGGTACCCGCTCTCCGTCGGCCTTGTAGACGACGAATTCCTGGCCGGCGGCGTCGACGTGGTGCTCGATGTCGTACGCCTGCTCCCAGCCGTATCCGCAGCGCATGCAGGCGAAGGCGTACGCCTCATGGGCGACGGATATGCCGGTGCCGGTGATCTCGCTCATGCCAGCTCCTCTCCACTGATCAGTGGACGCCTTTTCGGGCCGGAGCGCATCAGCGGGGGACGAACCATGGAAGGTTTTTGGCCCTTCCCTTGCCAAGCGCCCTAGGAAGAGTCCCGGCGCCGGTTTCGGCTTTGCCTTTCAGGTTAGTCCTTTACCCTTTCCGGGGCCCGACGCGTCCGCATTCTTTGCCGCGACCACGGCATCGAACACCTCTCGCTTGGGAAGTCCCGCCTCGGCCGCCACGGCGGCGATCGCCTCCTTGCGGCGCTCGCCCGCCTCCTCGCGCACCCGCACCCTGCGCACCAGCTCCTCCGCGTCGAGCTCGGCGGGGCCCGTCTCCGGGGCGCCCTCGACGACGACGGTGATCTCGCCCCGTACGCCCTCGGCGGCCCAGGCGGCGAGCTCGGCCAGCGGGCCGCGCTTGACCTCCTCGTACGTCTTGGTCAGCTCGCGGCAGACGGCGGCCCGCCGCTCGGCGCCGAAGACCTCGGCCATCGCGGCGAGGGTGTCGTCGAGCCGGTGCGGGGCCTCGAAGTAGACGAGGGTCCGCCGCTCGTCCGCGACCTCGCGCAGCCGGCCCAGGCGCTCGCCGGCCTTCCTCGGCAGGAAGCCCTCGAAGCAGAAGCGGTCCACGGGGAGGCCGGAGAGGGCGAGCGCGGTGAGCACGGCGGACGGGCCGGGGACGGCCGTCACCTTGATGTCCTGCTCGACGGCGGCGGCGACGAGCCGGTAGCCGGGGTCCGAGACGGACGGCATGCCCGCGTCGGTCACGAGCAGCACCCGCGCGCCGCCGACCAGTGCCTCGACCAGCTCGGGCGTACGGGCGGACTCGTTGCCCTCGAAGTACGAGACGACCCGGCCCGTGGTGTGGATGCCGAGCGCCCGGGTGAGGCCGCGCAGCCTCCGGGTGTCCTCGGCGGCCACGATGTCCGCGCTCTCCAGTTCGGTGGCGAGGCGGGGCGGGGCGTCCGCGATGTCACCGATGGGGGTCCCTGCGAGTACCAGCGTTCCTGTCACACGGAACATCCTCCCAGCCCGGACAGGCGACTCGCACAGGCGCGTTCCCTACGATGGCGCGGTGACCAGTACCGCACCCGAGGCCCTGGAGGGCCAGCACCCCATGGCGGCGCCCGTGGCAGAGCCCTCTTCCTGGCAGCGGAGGCTGCGGCGCTTCGGCTACGCGCCGCCGGCTCCGGACGCCGCGCCCATCGGACTGCGCGAGCGGCTCGTCCCCCCGTACACCCGGCCGTCCGCCCGGACGTGGTCGCTGCTCGGCATCGGCCCCGGCGGCGCCGACCGGCTGTGGCGGCTGCTGGCCTGGGGCGGTCCGCTGCTGGTCACGGCGGTGGCGGGCCTGCTGCGGTTCTGGAACCTGGGCAGGCCGCACGCGGTGATATTCGACGAGACGTACTACGCCAAGGACTCCTGGGCCCTGATCAACCAGGGGTACGAGGGGGCCTGGCCGAAGGACATCGACAAGACGATCCTGAAGGACCCGGGGTCGGTCCTGGTCCCGACGGACCCCGGGTACGTCGTCCACCCGCCGATGGGCAAATGGGTGATCGGCGTCGGCGAGAAGCTCTTCGGCTTCGAGCCCTTCGGCTGGCGCTTCATGGTGGCGCTGCTCGGCACCCTGTCGGTGCTGATGCTGTGCCGGATCGGCCGGCGCCTCTTCCGCTCGACGTTCCTCGGCTGCCTGGCGGGCCTGCTGCTCGCCGTCGACGGACTGCACTTCGTGATGAGCCGCACCGCGCTCCTCGACCAGGTACTGATGTTCTTCGTGCTCGCCGCCTTCGGCTGCCTCGTCCTGGACCGGGACCGGGCGCGGGCGCGGCTCGCCGCGGCGCTGCCGGAGGACGAGGAGGGGGTGCTGCGGCCGGACGCGGAGATCGCGGAGTCGCTGCGCCTGGGCTGGCGGCCGTGGCGGCTCGCGGCGGGCGTGTCCCTCGGCCTCGCGGCGGCGACCAAGTGGAACGGCCTGTACGTCATGGTCGGCTTCGGTCTGCTGACCGTCCTGTGGGACGTCGGCGGCCGCCGCACGGCCGGCGCCGTCCGTCCGTACCTCGCGGTGGTCAAGAAGGACCTGCTGCCGGCGTTCGTGTCGGTGGTGCCGGTGGCGATCGCGACGTACCTGGCGACCTGGACCGGCTGGCTGGTCACCGACAAGGGGTACTTCCGCCACTGGGCCGAGGACCACGACAAGCTGGTCGGCGGCGGCACGTGGGGCTGGCTCCCGGACTGGCTGCGCAGCCTCTGGCACTACGAGTCCGAGGTGTACACCTTCCACGTCGGCCTCACGTCGCCGCACACCTACCAGTCGAACCCCTGGTCCTGGATCGTCCTCGGCCGCCCCGTCTCGTACTTCTACGAGTCCCCGGCCCCCGGCACGAACGGCTGTCCGGCGACCGCGACCGAGAAGTGCGCCCAGGAGGTCCTGGCTCTGGGCACCCCGCTCCTGTGGTGGGCGGCGTGCTTCGCGATCCTGTACGTCCTGTGGCGCTGGGCCTTCCGCCGCGACTGGCGCGCGGGCGCGATCGCCTGCGGCATCGCGGCCGGCTGGCTCCCCTGGTTCCTTTACCAGGAACGCACCATCTTCCTTTTCTACGCGGTCGTCTTCGTGCCTTTCCTGTGCCTGGCGGTGACCATGATGCTGGGCGCGCTCATCGGCCCCCGCGGTTCATCGGAAAGGCGCCGGACATTCGGCGCGGTGGCGGCGGGATGTCTCGTCCTGCTCATCGTCTGGAATTTCATCTACTTCTGGCCCATCTACACCGGCACCCCCATTCCGATGGACGGCTGGCGGGCCCGGATGTGGCTGGACACCTGGGTGTAGCGTCCCCTCCCCCGTGGGGCGGTTCTGACGGATGTGGCGAAAGTTGCTCGACATCCGGATGTCGCGGCTGTTTGACTCGTCGGTCCACCTGGGGAGGGGAGGCGCAGCCATGCGCAGTGGGGCCAAGGTCGCGATCGTCGGGGGCGTGTTCGCCGTCGTGGCGAGCGGCGTCGGGTACGGGGGCTACAACCTCTGGAACGGGATCACGGGCGGCGAGACCTCCGTGGACGCCAAGGCCGGTGACGCGCCGAGGACGGGGCCCCTCACCGCCGACGAGGTCACGACGGCCGCGAAGGACTTCCTGGCGGCCTGGGCCGCCGGGGAGCCGGAACGGGCGGCCCAGCTGACGAACGACCCGGTCACGGCCGGGCCCGCGATCGCCGCCTACCGGGAGGACGCGAAGGTCTCGAAGGCGGTCATCACGCCGGGGGCGGCCGTCGGGACGAGGGTGCCGTTCACCGTGAGGGCGACGGTCACGTACGAGGACGTCTCCGAGGACTGGTCGTACGCCTCCGAACTGACCGTGGTCCGCGGACTGACCACCGGCCGCCCGCTCGTGCAGTGGCGGCCGGCCGTCCTCCACCCGAAGCTGACCGCCGCCGGCACCCTGCGGACGGGCGTCGCGAAGACCGCCGAGGTGAAGGCCGTCGACCGCGAGGGCGTGGAGCTGACGGCGGAGAAGTACCCCTCGCTCGGGCCGGTCCTGGCCGAACTCCGCAAGCGGTACGGGGCGAAGGTCGACGGCACCGCCGGTGTCGAGACCTGGATCGACTCGGGCGGCGCGGGCGGCGCCGACACCCCCCTGCTCGTCCTGCGGAAGGGGAGGCCGGGCACGCTGAAGACCACCATCGACGCGGACGTCCAGGCGGCGGCGGAGAAGGCCGTCAAGGGGTACGGCTCCGCCTCGGTGGCCGCCGTCGAGCCGTCCACCGGGGCGATACGGGCCGTCGCCAACAGCCCGGCCAGGGAGTTCAACACCGCGCTCCAGGGCCAGCAGGCCCCCGGCTCCACCATGAAGATCGTCACGGCGGCGATGATGATGGAGCACGGTCTGGCCACGCCCGACACCAAGGTCGAGTGTCCTCCGGACGTCATGTCGCGGGGCGCCACCTTCCAGAACCTCAAGCGGTTCAGCATCACCGACGGCACCCTCACCGACGCGTTCCGCCGCTCCTGCAACACCGCCTTCATCAAGGCGATCAGCAAGCTCAGCGACAAGGGCGTCGCGGACACCGCCCTCGGCACCACCGCCCGCAACCGGTTCGGCATCGGCGAGGAGTGGAACATCGGCGTCCAGGCCTCGGACGGCAGCGTCCCCGAATCGGCCGGCAGCGAGACGCCCGCCTCGTACATCGGTCAGGGCAAGATCACGATGAGCGCCCTGAACGTCGCCTCGCTCTCCGCGACCGCGAAGAACGGCCGGTTCCTCCAGCCCTACCTGGTGGCGCGGGACCTCGACGACCGCGAGTTCGCCACGGCGGAGCCGCTCCCCGGCGAGGTCGCCCGTGGGCTGCGCCGGATGATGAAGGCGGCGGCGACGAACGGTACGGCGGCGGAGGCGATGGCGGGGGTGCCGTCGCCGAAGGGCGCCAAGACCGGTTCCGCCGAGGTCGACGGCCAGTCCACGTCGAACAGCTGGTTCACCGGCTACTCGGGCGACCTGGCCGCGGCGGCCGTCGTCCAGGCGGGCGGGCACGGCGGCGACGCGGCGGGCCCGGTGGTGGCGCAGGTGCTGAAGGCGGGGTGATCCCCGCCGGAACCCGGTCGCGTGGCCCGTACACCGACCGCTAGCGTGCGGGCCATGACGACTGACGAGGACACCGCTTCCGCCGCCCACCCGCAGTTCGCCGCCGCCCTTCGGGAGCTGGGGCTCGACGTCGAGATCCGGCGGTTCCCGGACGAGACCCGCACCGCGCGGCAGGCCGCCGACGCCATCGGCTGCGAGGTCGCGGAGATCGTGAAGTCGCTGGTCTTCGCGGCCGACGGGGTGCCGGTCCTCGTCCTGATGGACGGCGCCTCGCGCGTGGACGTCGAGCGGGTGCGGCAGGAGCTGGGCGCGGAGGAGGTGACCCGGGCGGACGCGAAGACGGTCCGGGAGACGACGGGGTACGCGATCGGGGGCGTCCCGCCGTTCGGGCACCGCACCAGGACGCGGGTCCTCGCCGACCGGGGCGTCCTCGACCACCCGGTGGTGTGGGCGGCGGCGGGCACCCCGCACACGGTCTTCGCGATGGACCCGAAGACGCTGGTCGCACACGCCGGCGGCACGCTGGTGGACGTCCGCGAGCCGTCCGCGTGACGCCGCTCGTCACGCTCGCGGTCCTCGTCGCGGCCGTCACGCACGCCGGCTGGAACGCGATCGCGCACGGCATCAAGGACCAGCTGCTCTCCTTCACGCTGATCTCCGGCGGCGGGGCGCTGGTCGGCGCGGTCCTGGCCTGCTTCGCGCCGCTTCCGGCGGCGGGGGCGTGGCCGTACCTGCTCGCGTCGGCGCTCCTGCACATCGGCTACTACGCCCTGCTGATGCGCTCGTTCAGCCTCGGCGACTTCGGCCAGATGTATCCGATCGCGCGCGGGACGGCCCCGCTGGTCGTGACCGTCCTCGCGGCGGTCCTCCTCCACGAGGTGCCGGACGGCTGGCAGCTGCTCGGGGTGGCGGTGGCCTGCGCGGGCCTGACGGGCCTCGCCCTGTGGGGCATCCGGGGCAAGGACGCCCGCCCGCACTGGCCCGCGCTGCTCGCGGCGGGCGCGACGGGCCTGTCGATCGCCCTGTACACGGTCGTGGACGGCGTCGGCGTCCGCGCCTCCGGCACCCCGCTCGGCTACATCGGGTGGCTGATGGTCCTGGAGGGCCTGGCGATCCCGGCGTACGCCCTCTGGACCCGCCGCGCGGCGCTCCTCCCCCAGCTCCGCCCGTACGCGGCACGCGGCCTGCTCGGCGCGGTCCTCTCGGTCGCGGCGTACGCCCTCGTGCTGTGGGCCCAGACGAAGGCCCCCCTGGCCCCGATCGCCGCCCTGCGCGAGTCCTCCATCATCGTGGGCGCGGCCATCGGCGCCCTCTTCTTCAAGGAACGCTTCGGCGCCCCGAGGGTCGCGGCGGCGGGCCTGATGGTGGTGGGGATCGGGCTGATGCTGCACGCGGGGTGAGGTCCGCCGACGCGGGCTCGGCCGCGGGCTTGCGTCTCCCGTAGGGGGAGACCCCAGGGTGGGGTCATGGAAGAGGACACCTGGTGGGGGATCGGGGAGCTGGCACGGCGGGGCGGGGTGTCGGTGAAGACCGTGCGGTACTACTCCGATGAGGGGATCGTGCGGCCCGCCGGCCGCAGTGCCGCCGGATACCGGCTGTACGGCGCCGACGCCCTCGCGCGGCTCGCGCTCGTCCGGACCCTGCGGGACCTGGGGATCGACCTGCCGACGATCCGGCGGGTGCTCGACCGGGAGGTCTCGCTGCCGGAGGTCGCCGCGGCGCATGCCGAGGCGCTCGCCGTGCAGATCTCCGCGCTGCGGCTGCGGCGGGCGGTCCTGACGGCGGTGGCCTCGCGCGGATCGACTCCCGAGGAGACGGAACTCATGCACAGGCTCGCCCGGCTTTCCGAGAACGAACGACGGCTCCTCGTCGGGGACTTCCTCGACTCGGTCTTCGGGGGACTCGGATCCGAACCCCTCTTCGCCGGGGTCCGGCGGTCGATGACACCCGAACTGCCCGACGATCCCGAGCCGGAGCAGATCCGCGCCTGGGTCGAGCTCGCCGAGCTGTGCCGGGACCCGGGGTTCCGGTCGTCCCTGCGGGAGGCCGTGGAGGGTGTGGCGGCGGGGTTCCGGGGCGTTCCTCGTCCCGGCGTCGCCGCCGTCGTGCGGGAGCTCGTCGGGCCCGCCCTCGACGCCGGGGTCGATCCCCTCTCGCCCGAGGCCGAGCCCTTCGTGCGGGGCGTTCTCGACCACTGCACCGAGGAACAGCTCCACGGGCTCGTCGATCCCCGGCGCGAGCGGTACCTCCGGCTGCTCGCCGTCGTCAACGGATGGGTCCCCCCGGAGAGCTGCGCCCCTGCCGTCGAGTGGACCCTGCGCGCGCTCGCCGCGGCCTAGGGCCTGATCCGAAAGACAGGCCCTAGACCGGGTCCGGGTCTGACAGGCCCGGGCCGTCGCCCAGCACCTCCCCGAAGTGGGTGTTCACCGCGAGCAGGCCGCCGTCGACGCGGAGGGTCGTGCCCGTGATCCAGGAGGCGTCCGTGGAGGCCAGGAAGGCCACCGCCGCCGCCACGTCCTCCGGGGTGCCGACCCGGCCCAGGGGGTAGACGCGGGCGGCCAGGGCCGCGAGGTCGGCCTCCTTGCCCGCCCAGGCCGTGGTCGCGATCGTGCCCGGGTTGATCTGGTTGACCCGCACCCCGCGCGGCGCCGCGTCGCCCGCGAGGGTGCGGGTGAGGGACGCGAGGCCGGCCTTGGCCGCGCTGTACGCGTGGCCGCCGAAGTCCGCCTCCGCGTTGACCGAGCCGATCGTGACGATCGCCCCGCGCCCGCCGGCCGCCGCGAGGTGCGGCATGGCCGCCCGGGAGCAGCGGACGGCGCCCATGAACGTGACGTCGTGCTGGAGGGCCCAGATCTCGTCCGGTTCGTCCTCGAAGCGGTCACGGTCGGGGGCGACGGGACCGAGCGCGTTGTTGACGAGGACGTCCAGGCCGCCGAAGGTCTCCACGGCGTGCGCGACGGCCGCGTCGACCGACGCCCGGTCGCCGACGTCGCAGCGCAGCGCCACCGCCCGGGGGAGCTCCCCGGCCGTCCTCCGGGCCGCCTCCTCGTCGATGTCCGTGACGAGGACCCGCGCGCCCTCCGCCGCGAACCGCCGGGCGGTGGCCGCGCCGATGCCGCGCGCCGCGCCCGTGACCAGTACCGCGTACCCCTCGAACCGCTCGCTGAGATCCATGGGCCCATCCCAGCAGATCCCGCACCCCGTCAGGGCTCCGGTGCGGTCGTCGGGGTGCCCGGTTCGCGGTGGTCCGGGGCCGGGAGGCGCGGGGCGCGGCGGGGGGCCGATTCGCGCTGGGCCCGGGCGCGCGGCAGAGTCGCCTCACGACCCCCGCACGGGCTCGGTCGGCGACCTGCCTCTTCGGTTCCGAACTTGACCAGATTTTTGACTACCAGTCGACTAACGACTCCCGGTCGCTCATACTGACGCCATGCGTACCGTGCAAAGGAAAGCTAAAGAAGTAGCGGAGCGTGACCACATGCTGGTCCTGCTCGCGCTGGAGATGATCGAGAGGGAGGGGTTCCACAACCTGACCCTGGGGCGCCTGGCCGCGGAGGCCGGATACTCCAAGGGCACCATCTACAACCACTTCACCTGTCGCGAGGACCTGCTCATCGAGCTGTCCGCGGAGAGCGCGCGGCGCCAGCTGCGCTACTACCAGGCCGTCGCCGATCTGGCGTGGAACGGGGTCCAGGCGCTCTACGGACTGATGCTCGCCTACATGCGGCACGCGGAGGTGGACCCCGCCCTGTTCGAGTGCAGCATCACCGCCCGCACCGACGCGGTGTGCGCGGCCGCCTCCGAGGCGCGGCTGAAGCGGCGCGACCTGGTCGAGGCCCAGATGGCGCAGGTGGTCGGCTCCGTCGTGGAGCGCGCGGTGGCCGAGGGGCCGTACGGCAATCCGCACGTCTCGCCGGCCGTCGCGGTGGACGCCCTGCGCTCCTACATCCTCGGCTACGCGGCGATGCACCTGCTGTCGCGGCGGTTCCTGTGGGCCGCGGAAGGAGACCCCCGGAACCGCCTGCTGGTGCTGGCCTCCATGGTGCAGGGGCTCGGCTGGCCGCGCCTGGAGGTCGAGGAGCTGACCTCCATCCAGGACGTCGTCACGGACATCATCGAGAGCTCCTCCACGTAACCCCCACGGGAAGCACGCTCCGTCATCACCGCGCGATCGGAAGCCGACGCTCCGCCGCGGCGCATCCGCCAAGATCTAAATGACCACTTGTCAAAGAATGACCAGTGGTCATAACGTGGTCCACGCCTGCCCCCTCAGGGCGGGCGGATGCGAACGGAGGGGATATGCGCATCACCATCGCCCGACGAGGCAGTGCCTTGTGGGAGGCCTGTGCCGATCTGGCGCGTACGCGCTACGCGCGGGACTACCAGGCCCACATCCAGCCCACACCGGACTGCTTCATCGCGCTGAGCCCGGACGAATCCGGCGCGGCACCGGTGGCCTGTGCCGGGCTCACCTATGGGGGGTCGCGGGGGCTCCTCATAGAGAACTACTTCGGGGGCAGCGCCTCCGACGCCATCGCCGAACGCGTCGGCGAGGACTGCGAGCCGACCGGTCTGGTCGAGGTCGGGCCGCTGGCCTCCGTCGAGCCGGGAGCCGGACTGGCCCTGCTGCGGATGCTGCCCGCCTTCTGCTGGTGCAACGGCGCCGAATACGCGCTCTGCACGATCACCGGTCCGCTGGCCGCCATGCTGGCGCGCATCGGCATCAGGTTCACGCCCGTGGCCCCGGCCCGCGAGGACCTCCTGCCGCCCGAGCAGCAAGGACGCTGGGGCACGTACTACGACACCGCCCCCACCGCCGGCTACGTCGACCTCCGCCACTTCGGCGCGGAGATCAGCGAGCGCGCGGAGCTGGGCTACCACATGGCCGTGACCTGGGGGCAGCGCGCCCCCGAGACGGCGGGTGCCCGATGAAGGCGGTCCTGACGGCGCTGCACGCGCCCTCGAACCAGGACAGGACGTTCGTCGAACGGCTCTCCGCCGACGGATCGCCCGCGGAGACCTTCACCTACGCGCAGATGCGGGCGTGGAGCGGCCGGATCCGGCGCGAACTGCGCGCGCTGGACGTGCCGGCGGGAACCTCCGTCGGCCTGGTCGCCGGCAACGGCCCCGAGTGGGTGGCCGCCGACCTCGCGCTGCTCCTCGAAGGACTGGTGGAGGTACCGGTCCCGCTCGCCTTCTCCGGCGAGCAGGCCGCCTCGCTCCTGCGCGACGTGCCCGTCTGCCTGGCCGACGCGGCCGGGGCGGAAAAGCTCGGGCAGTGGGGACTCGACACCTCGGCCACCGTGATCCGCGTCGATCCCGGAGACGCGCACGGACCCGGCGAGGAGCCCGACGGCACGGACGCTCCGGAGCAGTCCGCCGAGGACCGGATCATCAAGGTCATCCACACCTCGGGCACGACGGGCGCCCCCAAGGGCGTCAAGATCCGCGCGGCGGGCCTCGGTGCGCTCCTGGAGTCCCTGGACACCGTCTGCCCGCCCGGGATCTTCGACCGCTACCTCTCGCTCGTGCCGTTCAGCCTGCTGATCGAGCAGGTGACCGCGGTGTACCTGCCGATGGTCCGCGGGGGCCGCATGGTCCTGCTCCCGGAGTCCGTCTCGCTCCTCGGCACCGCCGGCTCCCGCGCCGACGACGCGCTGCTGTGGCTGCGGGCGGGAGAGCCGACCGCGGCCGTGCTGCCGCCGGCGGTGGTCAGCGCCCTGGACAAGGCCGTACGGGGGTCGGGCGCCGATGCCGACGTGGTCTTCGGGCCCGGACGGCGGCCGTTCCTGATGGCCGGAGGCGCCCCGGTCGACGCGACCGCGCTGCGCCGGCTGGACGCCGCGGGCCTGCGGATCCACGAGGGTTACGGCCTGTCCGAGAACAGCTCGGTGGTCTCGTGGAACACCACGGACCACTGGCGGCCGGGCACGGTCGGCCGGCCCCTGCCGCACTGTGAGGTGAGGCTCTCCGAGGAGGGGGAACTGCTCGTCAGGTCGACCTCGCTCTTCGCCGGTTACACGGTCGAGGACCCGACCAGCCGCCCCGTGGACGAGGACGGCTGGCTGCACACCGGCGACCGCGCCGAGATCGAGCCGGACGGCAGCATCCGCATCCTCGGCCGGCTGAAGAACGTGATCATCACCGGTCACGGACGGAACGTCTCACCCGAGTGGGTCGAGGGCCGTCTGCGCACCTGCCCCGGCGTCGTCGACGCGGTGCTGTTCGGCGAGGGCATGGAGTACCTCGTCGCCGTCCTCGTCACCTCGGACGCCGGGGCGGCGGCCGACGGCGAGGTGGAGCGGCAGGCGCGCGCGTACGCGGCGGAGCACCTCGCGGAGACCGACCGCCCCGAGCGCTTCGTCGTGCTGCCGGACGAGACGCGGCTGCGGGAGCGGTACTTCACCGTGACCGGCCGCCCCAGGCGGGACCTGATCTTCGACGAGATCGTGCGGGCCGAACCGGCCCGCGCCCGCTGACCGCCACCGACCACCGATCACGTCCATGGGGGATGACATGACAACCGCACAGAACAGCCTCCGTCTCACGTCCATAGGCGACGGCGACGGCATGCTGATCACTCCGCACCCTGACGGCGCCGGCTTCGGCGAGCTCTTCGACGCCGGCCTCGACGGCCTGCTGGCCGACGCCGGGCACCTGGTGATCCGCGGCTTCGGACCGTCGGTCGAGGACTTCAACGAACTGGTGCACCGGTACAGCTCGCGCACCACGCTCGACCCCGCCCGGGTCTTCCACGGCTCCGCCGCGCAGAAGGTCGACTCCGGGCACGACCCGATCGGGCTCCACCTGGAGAACGGCGGCACCCCGTACGCGCCCGAACTCCTCTGGTTCCACTGCGTCAAGGCCGCCGAGTCCGGCTCGCAGACCACCGTCTGCGACGGCTACCGCGTCTGGGACGCGCTCTCCGACCGGGCGAAGGAGACCTTCACCGCCCAGCCGATCCGCTACGCCCGGACCGTCCCCGCCGAACTGTGGCGACGCCTGGCGGCGTTCATGGCCGGTGACGGGCGCGGCCCCGACGACATGTCCGTCGCCGACCTGTACGAGCAGGCCAACCCCGGCTCCAAGGTCGAGTTCACCGAGAACCCGGACGGCAGCCTGCACTACGACTACCAGGTGTACGCCGCCCACCCGACGAAGTGGTCCAGCCGCACGGCCTGGGCCAACAGCCTGCTCGGCCCGTCCTTCAACTACGAGACCCCCGACATCCGCTTCGCGGACGGCTCTCCCGTACCGGACGACATCGTCGCCGAGTACACGGAGGTCACCGAGGCCGTGACGGAGGAGGTCCAGTGGGAGGACGGCGACATCGTCCTCATCGACAACTCCCGGGTCATGCACGGCCGACGGGCCATCACCGACCCCGACCGCACCATTCTCAACTCGCAGAGCTACGCGAGGAGCTGACCATGAAGTACGGCATCATCATCCGCTACCAGTTCGACCCGGCGTGGCTGCGGCTCAGCAGGGACGAGCGCCGCACGTACGAGGACGTCTTCGAGAAGGAGATCGTCGGCCCGTACGTCGACCGGCTGTCCGTGCGTCACTTCGACGCGGAGGCGTTCAGCGCCGAGTACTCCGACTTCCTGCTGATCGAGACCGAAGACCTCCAGGCGTACTACTACTTCATCGAGGGCCTGCGGGACAGCGACTTCATCGCACGCGGCTGGGTGCGCATCCACGACATCACCATCGGCGTCCCGGACGGCTACAAGGAGTACGAGAATGACAACGCCTGACCAGTTCGCCGGCATCGCCGAGGACGTCCGCCGCGAACTGGACTCGGTGACGCGGCTGGCGCACGTGAACACCTTCCACCCGAACGCCTTCGACTGGTCCGAGGCCAACACCCCCGTCGAGCTGGCCCACCTCTCCACCATCGTCTACGGAGAGCCGGGCCACGAGGCGGAGTCGGTCGCCTACATCACCAAGGAGCTCGCCCAGCTCGCCGAGATCGAGCGTCACGTCAGCACGGTCATGGCCCTGGTCATGGGAGAGCTGCACGACCTGCGCGACCCCGTCAACGTGGGGCACGAGCTGCACAACGCGCTCTCGTGCTTCGCGGCGGAGGAGATCCAGCACGCCAACACGTTCTACCGCTACGTGCGCGCGCTCACCGGCATCGAGCCCCGGATCCACAAGGCCCTGTTCGACGAGCGGCTCGACGTCTTCCGCACCGACGACCACCCCTATGTGAAGCTCGTGGCGCTGTGCTGCTCGGCCTACGTGGGCGAGTCCGTGATCACGGTCTTCGAGCACCGCACCGACAGCCTGGACCCGCAGCGCGCCCGCTTCTTCACCCGGCTGCTGCACACCCACGGCCTGGACGAAGCGCGCCACGTGAAGATCGACCACGTGGCGATGAAGATGCTCTACCCGGCCCTGACCGACGAGCAGCAGGCCCGCGTCCGCGTGCTCCTCGCCGAGATCGAGGACCTCAACCGCCGCCTCGCCATGGCCTTCCAGGAGACCACGGCCGAAGCCCTCGGCATCGACTTCGTCACCGGGAACCCCTCGGCGGCGGTGCAGCTGAGGATGACGCTGGGCTTCGCGGAGAAGATCTTCGCGCCCGACGGCACGCTGCACACCGTGGACGAGGTGCTGGACGACGAACTGCGCCGGCTGATAACGGACTTCACGGGAGTCGACCGCGTCCACAGCGCCGAAGGCCGGTTGCCGTCCGCGGCCGTGCCGAGCGTGGCGGGAAGCACCCAGTGACCTCGTCCGCGGTCGGCGCCGACTACTCCACGGGGCAGGAGACGTCGCGGTCCGGCGCGGCGACGAGCAAGGCCGGCGTCGCCGCCGCCGTCCTCGCTCTGCTCCTCGCCGCCATGGACGCCACCGTCATGGGCACGGTGCTGCCCGACGTCCTCTCGGACGTCGGCGGCGGCTCCGGCGGCGGTTACGCCTGGCTGGTCTCCGGCTTCATGCTCGCCCAGGTCGCCGGTACGCCGCTGGCCGGCTGGATCGCCGACCGGCTCGACGACCGGGTGCTCGCCGTGGGCGCGACCCTGGCGTTCCTGGCCGCCTCCGCGGCGGCCGGGCTCGCCGGATCGTTCGGCGTCCTGGTGGCGGCGCGGGTCCTGCACGGCCTGGCCGCCGGGGCGATCGTCGTCTCCAGCTACGTGCTCGTGGGACGGCTGTACGGCCCCGAGCGCCGTGCCGCCGCACAGGGCATGCTGAGCATGGTCTGGGGCATCGCCGCCGTGCTCGGCCCCGTCATCGGCGCCGCCGTCACCGAGGCCTGGGGCTGGCGGTGGGTGTTCTTCATGAACGTGCCGCTGTGCGTCGTGGTCGCCCTCGTCGTGCTGGTCGCCCTCCCGAAGGGGACGGCGAACCCGGCGGACTCCGGTGGCCGGCAGCCGTCCCGCGGCTTCCCGGCCGCGGAGTACGCCCTGGTCACCGGCGGATCCGTGCTCCTGCTCATCGGCCTCCAGGGATCCTCGCTGGGGCTCGGTGCGATCGGCACGGTCGCGGCCGTGCTGGTCGGCCTGGTGGCCCTGGCCCTGCTGCGCCGGTTCGGCGGGGCGCTGGTCCCCCGGCAGGTCTTCGGCCGGACGCCCTCCGCGGGCGCGGCGCTGGCGACCGTCGGAGCCGTCGTGGTGATGTACGCGACGGTGACGGTGCTGCCGGTGCGGCTCGCCGCGCACGGCGCGTCGACGACGAAGATCGCCGTGATCGTCGGTCTCTCGGCGGTCGGCTGGGTGCTCGGCAGCGCGGTGACCGGCGGTGTCGTCGCCAAGCACGGCTACCGGCCTCCGATGGCCGTCGGCTCGCTGGCGCTGCTGGCCAGCACGGTGTGCAGCGCGACCGGGGCGCTCCCCTGGCTCGCCGGGGCGACGGCCGGACTCGGCACGGGCGCCGTCACCGCGGCGACGCTCGCGCTGCTCCAGGACCAGGCTCCCGCCGAGCAGCTGGGTGTGGCGACGTCCGCCGCGACCATGCTGCGCAACATCGGCTCGGCGGTGGGCGTCAACGGCATCGCCGCCCTGTCCGCCGTACTGGTCACCTCGTCGCACTCCGAGAACGGCGCCTTCTGGGCACTGACCGTCCTCGTCGCGCTGACCGTCCTCGCTCCCGCGCTGACCGCGCCCCGGCAGCGCAGGACGACGCACTGACAGCACGGACCCGCTTCGGGGCCTGCGGCCGGACCGGCCGCAGGCCCCGGCGCGTCCAGAACCGATCGGAAGCCCTGGATGATCACCACGACGGAGAGTCCCGCGCCCGGGGGCACGCCCTCGCCGCACCCGAGCGCGCCCGCGCCGCGAGGAGGCGGATGGGGCCGGGTGGGCGGTGTCTCACTGCGGGTCCTCTCGGTGCTGTTCCTGCTCGACGCCCTGCTCCAGGCCGCCCTCGCCGGTCTGTTCGTCACCGGCGACGTCGCCCTGCTGACCTGGCACGCGGCGAACGCGCAGCTGCTGAGCGGGCTGGCCGTGCTGGAGTGCGCGGCGACCGTGCTCGTGTGGCGCGCGGCGCACAGGAGCGGCTGGCCCGTGCTGCTCGCCGTCGTCCTCGTCGCGGTGGTCGGCGTGCAGCACGACCTCGGCGAGGCCCGGGAGCTCGGCGGGCACGTCCCGCTGGGCATGACGATCTTCGGGATCGCGGTGGCCCTGGCGTACTGGGCGTTCGCCTCGCCCCGTGCCGTGCGCGGGGAGGGATCCCGATGAGGGAGGCGACGGCACGCGGGTCCATGGGCCGTCGGCGCTTCCTCGGAGCCGCCGCCGGCGCGGGGGTCGCGGCGACCACCGCCGGCGCGGTCGCCTGGGCCCGTCTCACCGGGGAGACCACCGGCACGGTGCTGGCCAGCAGGGGCGAGCCGGCCCCGCAGTTCGCGGTGGAGCTGCCGATCCCGCCGACGGCCCGCCCGACCGGGCGCGAGAACGGCGTGGACCACTTCGACGTCGAGCAGCGGGAGGCGTCGGTCGAGATCATCCCCGGGCGCAGGACGACGATCTGGGGGTACGACGGCATCTTCCCCGGCCCCACCTTCACCGGCCGCACCGGCCACAAGGCGGTGGTCCGGGTCCTCAACTCCCTTCCCGTCCCCACCTCCACGCACCTGCACGGCGGCGTCACCCCGCCGGACTCCGACGGCTATCCGACGGACCTGGTGGTCCCCACGGAGCTGTGCGGCCGGAAGCTCCGCCGGGGCGCCCCCGGCACGTCCGGCACGTCCGGCCACACCATGCACGCCCCGGCCTCCGACTGGCACCTCTCGCCGGGCTCCAAGGCGTACGAATACCCCCTGGAGCAGCGCGCGGCCACGCTCTGGTACCACGACCACCGCATGGACTTCAGCGCCCCGCAGGTCTGGCGCGGACTCGCGGGCTTCTTCCTCGTCCATGACGACGAGGAGGAGCGGCTCCCGCTGCCCCGGGGGGAGAAGGACGTGCCGCTGCTGCTGTGCGACCGGTCCTTCGAGGCGGACGGAGACTTCCGCTACCCCGCCAAGGACCCCACCTGCACCGGTGAACCAGGGGTGCACGCGGACTACATGGACGGCGTCCTGGGGGACGTGCAGCTGGTCAACGGCGCCCCCTGGCCCGTCCTCGACGTCGCGGCCACCCGCTACCGGTTCCGTCTCCTCAACGGCTCCAACGCCCGGCGCTACCGTCTCGCGCTGGAGCCCGGCCCGCGGCAGGGCGTTCCCTTCACCCAGGTCGGCAGCGACGGAGGTCTGCTCGGCCGGCCGCAGGGGCTCCAGGACGTCCCCGTCTCGCCCGGCGAACGCTACGACGTCGTCGTCGACTTCTCCGGCTACCCGGTCGGCACCGAGGTCACCCTGGTCAACACCCTCGGCAGGGGCCGGATGCGTCAGGTGATGCGCTTCCGGGTCACCCGCCGGGAGCGGGACGACGCCCACGTGCCGACACGGCTCTCGTCGACCGCCGGGGCCCTGGACCCGTCGGACGCGGTCCACGTCCGGCAGTTCGACTTCCGGCGCACCGGCTCGGAGGACGAGCGGGCCATGTGGACGGTCAACGGACGCCCCTTCTCCACCTCCGAGGTGCTGGCCGAGCCCCGCCTGGGAACGGTGGAGCGCTGGCGCTTCACCAGCGACTTCCACCACCCGGTGCACCTGCACCTCGCGCACTTCCAGGTCCTCACCCGGGACGGCAAGCCGCCCCGGGCCGCCGACGCCGGCTGGAAGGACACCGTCGACGTCCGCCCGTACGAGGTGGTCGAGGTCCTCGCCCGCTTCGCCGGGCACCGGGGCCGCTACATGCTCCACTGCCACAACCTGGAGCACGAGGACATGGCCATGATGGCCAACTTCCGCGTGGTGTGAGCCGTACGCGCGCGGCGGGCCGCCCCGTGCGCCGGTGCGCCGACTGCGTCACCTCGCCCTCGCGCCGCCCCTCGGTGATCGACTACGTTCGCAGTTCTCGTCGAGGGGTGGGGGATTCATGGGTCAGCTCATAGCCGTGGCGGTCATCACCGTCCTGGCTGTCATCAGTCCCGGGGCGGACTTCGCCATGACCGTCCGCAACAGCTACCTGTACGGGCGGGCGGCGGGCGTCCTCGCGGCGGTCGGGATCGCGGCGGGCGTGCTCGTCCACGTCACGTACACCATGCTGGGCGTGGGCCTCCTGGTGTCGCGCTCGCCGATGCTGTTCACCGCGATGAAGCTGATCGGCGCCGCGTACCTGGTCTACATCGGGTACAAGACCTTCGTCGCCAAGTCCCAGGTGGACATCGACCTGTCGGAGGGCGCCGGCCTGTCGAGGGCGGGGGCGCTGCGCACCGGATTCCTGACGAACGCGCTCAACCCGAAGACCATGCTCTTCGTGCTGAGCACCTACACCCAGGTCGTCAGCGCCGACACCCCCGTCCTCCAGCAGGTGGGCTACGGCCTGTTCATGTCGTTCGCGCACCTGGTGTGGTTCGGCCTCGCCGCGGTCCTCTTCTCCCAGCAGGGCCTGCGCGCCCGGCTGCTGCGGAAGCAGGCCGTGCTCAACAAGGTGATCGGGACGGTGCTCGTCGGGCTCGGGATGGTCCTGGCGCTCACGCCGGCCGTCGCCTGACCCCGCCGGTCAGGCGGCGGACACGCGCTCGACGCGCGGCTCGGCGATCGCCCGGTAGTCCTCGGTGGAGAGGGCGAGGGAGCGGTCGAGCCGGGCGGCGTTGAAGAAGAACTCCGGGTGCTCCAACAGGTCGGGGTCGACGAGGAGTTCGAGGCGCTCGTCGAAGGCGAAGGGGAGGACGGTGCCGCTCGGGGAGCCCGCGAGCTCCTCGGCGATCTCCGGGGAGGCGAAGGAGACGTACGTGCCGCCGTACAGCGCCTTCACGGCGGCGAGGTCGACGCGCCGGTCGCCCGGCACGACGACGAGCGCGAAGCGCTTCTCCTTCTTGCCGATCTTCACCATGGCGATGATGCACTTGGCCGCCCGGTCGAGCGCGTGGCCCCGCAGCGCGCTGACCGCCTCGGTGGCGCCCTCGGGGGCGTGCTCGATCACCCGGTAGGCCGCGCCGCGCTCGTCGAGCAGGGCGAGCAGCTTCCCGTACGTGTCCCCGGCGAGGTCCGTGGCGTCCGTGGTCATGCGGTTCCTCCGGCTTTCAAGTGGTCGGTTGCTCGGGCCCGTTGACCCTACGCCCGTCGACCGGGCGCCGGAGCCGCGCGACACCCGGGCCGCCGGCCTCAGGCCTCCGTCACCGAGCGGACCGCGCGCACCAGCGCCTGGGCGCGCGGGTCGGCCGTGACCGTCCTGCGCATGCCGTTGGTGACGTACCCGAAGGCGATCCCCGCGTCCGGGTCGGCGAAGCCGAGGGAGCCGCCGCGGCCGGGGTGGCCGAAGGAGGACGGGCCGAGGAGCGGGGAGGCCGGGCCGTGCAGCATGTGGCCGAGGCCGAAGCGCGTGCCGACGAGCAGCACCTTGTCCAGGCCCGCGGACTCCTCCGTACGGGCGAGGGTCAGGGTGGCGGGGGCGAAGAGGCGCTCGGTGCCGTCGACGGGGCCGAGGGCGGCGGCGTAGAAGCGGGAGAGGGCGCGGGCTGTGGCGACACCGGCCGAGCCGGGGAGTTCGGCGGCCCGGTAGACGGGGTCGTTCTCGTCGGGCTTGGGGTCGATGACGCCGAAGGCGCGGCGGGTGAGGGACCCGGGGTCCTGGTAGGCCTCGGTGACGGAGCGCTTGGGGCGGAGCTTGAGCGCGCCGCCGCCCGGCGGGTCGACCTCCTCGACGGGGCCGAGCCGGCCGACGCGGTGGGCCTCGGCGTCGGGCAGGCCGATCCACAGGTCGAGGCCGAGGGGGCCGGTGATCTCCTCGGCGACCCAGCGGCCGATGGTGCGGCCGGTGACCCGGTGGACCAGGCCGGAGAGGAGCCAGCTGAAGGTGTGGGCGTGGTAGCCGTGGGCGGTGCCGGGCTCCCAGACGGGCGCCTGGGCGGCTATCGCCCCGGTCGCCGTCGACAGGTCGACCGCCTCGGCGAGGCTGAGGGGCCGGTCGAGGACGGGCACCCCGGCCCGGTGGGCGAGGAGCTGCCGTACGGTCACCCGGTCCTTGCCGTGGGCCTTGAAGTCGGGCCAGTACGTGGCGACGGGGGCGTCCAGGTCGAGCAGTCCGCGCTGGTGCAGCAGCAGGGGGACGGCGGCGGCGACGCCCTTGGTGGCCGAGCGGACGACCTGGGCGGTGTCGGCGGTCCACGGGTCCGTGCCGTCGGCGTCGCGGCTGCCCGCCCACAGGTCGACGACCTTCACGCCGTCCCGGTGGACGGCGACGGCCGCGCCGCGCTCGCCGCGCTGCTCGAAGTTGCGCAGGAACGCGTCCCTGACGGGCTCCCAGCCCGCCGCCACCGTGCCCTGGACGTCCACCTGACCCACACTCTCTCTCGTACGACCGGTTCCCATGGTGCAACGCGAGGAGGGACGGCCGGATTCCGGGGTCAGGTGGACGCCGGGGGCGGTCAGACGAGGTGGATCGTGAAGCGCCTCACGCCCGGCTGGACGGGGTCGGAGTGGACCGAGCCGCGAGCCTTTTCGTACTTCCCGGTGCCGCCGGTGATCGCGTTGTCGAAGGGCCCCTGGTCGAGGTAGTCGAAGTACATCCCCTGCACGGTGAGCTGGCCGTCCGGGAGGACGTAGGTCGCGACGCACTGCTCCGCTTCGTCGGCGCCGCCCCGGGTGGTGGTGCAGACGACGTGGCTCTCGCCGATCTTGGTGCGCGTCGGGTCGTCGAAGAGGGAGAGGTCCGAGCGGGCGATGGCCCGATTGCCCTGCACGGGGCCGCCGGTGTCGGGGATGCGGGTCAGTTCCTTCACCTCGGCCCGGAGTGTGATGGTCCGGGCTTTGCTCCCGGCCTGGGCGGAATCGGTGTCCGTCGCGGCGCCGGCCGCGACAGAGGTGCAGGTGAGAAGGGTGACCAGCGTGGCCGCGCCGAGACAGGCGGCTCTGATGGGGCGCATCATGCGTCTCCTGGTGTGAGGGGAATGACCGGATGGCGAACTTTCATCCGATTCCGTTCGATTCCCTTCATAACCCCGGCTCCACCACCGCACGGAGCGTCCCGGCATGACCCACCGGCACATCCAGCCGGTCGGACCAAAGTCAGGCGACGGAGCTCGGCACGAAGCCGAACGGCAGCTCCAGGCGGTGCCGGGCCATCAGCTCCTCGTCGGCGAGGATCCCGGCGGTCGGCCCGTCGGCGGCGATGACGCCCTCGCTGAGGATCACCGAGCGCGGGCAGAGCTCCAGGGCGTACGGCAGGTCGTGGGTGACCATCAGGACGGTGACGTCCAGCGTCCTGAGGATGTCGGCGAGTTCGCGGCGCGAGGCCGGGTCCAGGTTGGAGGAGGGCTCGTCGAGGACGAGGATCTCGGGCTCCATGGCGAGGACGGTCGCGACGGCGACCCGGCGGCGCTGCCCGAAGGAGAGGTGGTGCGGGGGCCGGTCGGCGAATTCGGCCATGCCGACCCGGTCGAGGGCCTTGCGGACGACGGCGTCGAGCTCGGCGCCCCGGACGCCGGCGGCGGCCGGGCCGAAGGCCACGTCCTCGCGGACGGTCGGCATGAACAGCTGGTCGTCGGGGTCCTGGAAGACGATGCCGACCTTGCGGCGGATCTCGGCCATGTGCTTCTTGCCGACGGGCAGCCCGGCGACGGTGACGGTGCCCGCGCCGCCGGTGAGGATGCCGTTGAGGTGGAGGACGAGGGTCGTCTTGCCGGCGCCGTTCGGGCCGAGCAGGGCGACGCGCTCGCCGCGCCCGACGGTCAGGTCGACGCCGAAGAGGGCCTGGTGGCCGTCGGGGTAGGCGTACGCGAGGCCGGAGACGTCGAGGGAGGGCGGCGGGGTGGTCATGTGGTCGTCCATCCGAGGAGGCAGATCAGGAGTGCGGTGAGCGGCAGGGCGGCGGCCCGCGCCCACTGGGCGCGGGTGGCGGTCACCTCGTCGATGACCAGCATGGTGCCGGTGTAGCCGCGGCTGACCATGGCGAGGTGGACGCGTTCGCCGCGCTCGTACGAGCGGATGAAGAGCGCGCCGGCGGACTTGGCGAGGACGCCCCAGTGGCGGACGCCCTTCGCCTCGAAGCCGCGCGAACGGCGGGCGACGGACATGCGGCGCATCTCGTCGGTGATGACGTCGCCGTACCGGATCATGAACGAGGCGATCTGGACGAGCAGCGGCGGCAGCTTGAGGCGCTGGAGGCCGAGGACCAGGGCCCGCAGTTCGGTGGTGGAGGCGAGGAGCACGGAGGCGGCGACGCCGAGGGTGCCCTTGGCGAGGACGTTCCAGGCGCCCCACAGGCCGGGGACGCTCAGCGAGAGGCCGAGGACGGTCGTCCGCTCGCCGGGGACCACGAAGGGCATGAGCAGCGCGAAGGCGACGAACGGGATCTCGATGAGCAGCCGCTTGAGCAGGAAGCCCGCCGGGATCCGGGCCTTCGCCGCGACGGCCGCGAGGAGCGCGGCGTAGAGGGCGAAGGCCCAGACGGCCTCGCGGGGCGTCGAGACGACGACCACGACGAAGCCGAGGACGGCGGCGAGCTTGGTGTGCGGGGGCAGCTCGTGCACGGGCGAGTGCCCGTGCCGGTAGAGCTTGTGCGCGTGCCCCGCTCCCACGTCAGGCCTCCAGGGCGGCGGTCTTGCGACGGCGCACGACCCAGAAGGCGCCGGTGCCGACGGCGAGGGTGGCGCCGACGCCGATCGCGCCGGCGAGGCCGCCGGAGAGGCGGGGGGCCTCGACGCCCTTGACGCCGTAGTCGGCGAGCGGGGAGTTCGCGGCGGCGTGCTCCTCGACGTTCTTGTCGATGCCCTGGTCGGCGGCGACCTTCTCCAGGCCGTCGGGGCTGGCGGAGGCGTAGAAGGAGACGAAGCCGGCGAGGAGGAGGGCGGTGACGACGCCGCCGATCCACAGCTTCTTGGGGGAGCCGCCGGCCGCCGGGGCGGCGGGGACGGCGTCGACGAGCTCGCCGTCGACGCGGAGCTTGAGCGGCGCGGTCAGGCCGCGGGCGCCGTACACCAGGTCGGGGCGGACGGCGACGACGGCGACGACGGTCAGCATGGTGATGACGGCCTCGCCGACGCCGATGAGGACGTGCACGCCGACCATGGCCGTGAGGACCTTGGGGACGGGGACGTCGGTGGTGCCGCCGATCGCGTAGATGAGGGTGAAGGCGGCGGCCGCGGCCGGGACGGAGACGAGCGCGGCGGCGAACGAGGCCACGGTCACCGAGCGGCGGGTGCGCGGCAGGACGAGGACCAGGCCGCGGAAGAGCGCGTAGGCGACGACGACGGTGACGACGCCCATGACCGTGATGTTCACGCCGAGGGCGGTGAGGCCGCCGTCGGCGAAGAGGATGCCCTGCATGAGCAGGACGACGGCGATGCACAGGACGCCGGTCCAGGGCCCGACGAGGATCGCGGCGAGCGCCCCGCCGAGGAGGTGGCCGCTGGTGCCGGCGGCGACGGGGAAGTTCAGCATCTGCACGGCGAAGATGAAGGCGGCGACGAGCCCGGCGAGGGGCGCCGTCCGCTCGTCCAGTTCGCGGCGGGCTCCGCGCAGGCCGACGGCGACGGCGCCGGCGGCGACGACACCGGCGGCGGCCGATACGGGGGCGTTGATGAATCCGTCAGGTACATGCACGTTCGAAATGATAGAGCGCTCTTGCGAAGGGCTTGCAAGAGCGCATCGGTCACATAACCCCGGCGCGTGAGCCCGCCCACACTCCCGGTCGTCCACGCATGCGCCGTGCGCCCGTCGGGAAGGAGTGGGACATTGGTAGACAAGAGGACAAAAGGTGAGGAGTCACCATGGCCGCCGTAGACGAACACGTGATCGACGACCATGCCAAGGGGCGCATCATCAGCGACGCCCCCCTCTCCCGCCCGGTCCCCGTGGCCCTGCGCTACGACCCCGACCACTCCCCCGGAACCGTCCGCTTCGTCTTCCCGGGCGCCGTCGAGTGGTCCTTCCCACGCGCCGTCCTGGAGACGGGGATGCGCACCCCGACCCGCCGCGGCGACATCGGCGTCTGGCCGTGCGGCCGGGTGCAGACGGTCGTGGAGCTCCACCAGGACGACGGGGTCACGGTCGTGCAGTTCGACACCACCGCCCTGCTGCGCTTCCTCAAGCACACGTACGCCGCCGGCACGTCGTCGATGACGACGCACTGACGGCGTCCGTACGGAACCGGGCGGGGATCAGACCTTCACGAGGTCCGGCTTCGCCGCGCCGGGCCCACCCGCGGACCCGGCGAGCCCCTCGCCCTCCACGTCCACGTTCGGCAGGATCCGGTCCAGCCACTTCGGCAGCCACCAGGCCTTGCGGCCGAGGAGCGCCAGGACGGCCGGGACGATCGCCATGCGGACCACGAAGGCGTCGAAGAGGACGGCGGCGGCCAGGCCGAAGCCGATCATCTTGACCATCTGGTCGTCCATGCCGATGAAGCCGGAGAAGACCGCGATCATGATCACCGCGGCGGCGGTGACCACCCGGGCGCTGTGCCGGAAGCCGGTCACGATCGCCTCGCCGGGCCGCTGGCCGTGCACGTACGCCTCGCGCATCCGGGTCACGAGGAAGACCTCGTAGTCCATCGCCAGGCCGAAGACCACGCCCACCATGAAGATCGGCATCATCGACATGATCGGGCCGGTCTGCTCGACCCCGAAGAGGCCGCCGAGCCAGCCCCACTGGAAGACCGCGACGACCGCGCCGAGGGCCGCGACCACCGAGAGCAGGAAGCCGAGGGCCGCCTTCAGGGGGACGAGGACCGAGCGGAAGACGAGGGTCAGGAGCACGAAGGCGAGGCCGACGACGAGCGCCAGGTACGGCACGAGCGCGTCGTTCATCTTCTGCGAGAAGTCGATGTTCATCGCGGTGGCGCCCGTGACGAGGACCTCGTCGCCCGTGGCGTCGCGGATGTCGTGGACCAGGCCCTCGGTGGCGGTCGAGGACGGCCGGTCCTTCGGGACCACGGTGATCATCGCCGCGTCGCCGGCCTTGTTCGGGGTCGCCGGGGTGACCGCCGCCCAGCCTCCGAGGCCCTTGATCGTGGAGACCGTCCGGTCGGCGGTCGCCTTGTCGCCGTCCACGACGACGAGCAGCGGACCGTTGAAGCCGGGGCCGAAGCCGTCGGACAGCGCGTCGTACGCCCGGCGCTCGGTGGTGGAGGTGGGCTTCACGCCGTCGTCCGGCAGGCCCATCTCCAGGGAGGCGGCGGGCACGGCGATCGCGCCGAGGCCGAGGACGCCGACGATCAGCACCATCAGGGGACGGCGGATGACGAAGCGGGCCCAGCGGGTACCGCCGTTGGGCTTGTCGCTCACCTCGGCGGTGCCCTTGCGCTGCTTGCGGCTGACGACCTTGTCGCCGGCGAAGCCGAGCAGGGCGGGGATGAGGGTGAGCGCGATGAGGACCGCGATCACGACCGTGCCGGCGGCGGCGAAGCCCATCTTCGTCAGCATCGGGATGTTGACGACGGCCAGGCCCACCAGGGCGATGACGACGGTGAGTCCGGCGAAGACGACGGCGGATCCGGCCGTGCCGACCGCGCGCCCGGCGGCCTCCTCCTTCGTGCGGCCCTCGGCGAGCTCCGCCCGGTAGCGGGAGACGATGAAGAGGGCGTAGTCGATGCCGACGGCGAGGCCGATCATCGACGCGAGCGTGGAGGTGGTGGTGCCGAGGTCCAGGACGTTCGCGAGCGCGGTGATCGTCGAGACGCCGATGCCGACGCCGATGACCGCGGTGAGCAGCGGGAGCCCGGCCGCGACGAGCGAGCCGAAGGTGATGACGAGCACGATGCCCGCGAGGACGATGCCGATGGCCTCGCTCGCGCCCTGCTCCGGCATGCTCTGGAGGGCGTCGCCGCCGACCTCGACGGTCAGGCCCTTGCCCTGCGCGTTCTCTCCCGCCTGCCTGAGCGCCTCGCGCGTCTCGTCGGTCAGCTCCATGGCGTTGACCTTGTAGGAGACCGAGACGTAGGCGGTGGATCCGTTCTGGGAGACGGCGTGCGCGGTGTACGGGTCGGCGACCTGCACGATCTGGTCCGAGCCGGACCTGAGCGCGGCGACGGTCTCCTCGACGACGGCCTTGTGGGCCGGGTCGGTCATCTTCTCGCCCTCGGGGGCCTTGAAGACGACGCGGGCGGTGGCCCCGTCGGCTCCGGCGCCCGGGAAGCGCTCTTCGAGCAGGTCGAAGGCGCGCTGGGCCTCGGTGCCGGGGATCGAGAAGGAGCTGGAGGTGGGGGTGGAAGCGGTGGCGGCACCGACGCCGGCGAGCGCGAGGAGCGCCACCCAGAGGAGGGCGACGAGCCGTCGGCGCCTGAAGGCGGTGCGGCCCAGCTTGTAGAGGAACGTGGCCACGGGGGCGTACTCCCGGTGTGGGGTGGGACAGGGCATGGGGAGCCGGCCCGACGGCGTGAGCGGTGCGTCGTCAGGTGGAGCGAAGCGGTGGAGCAGGAAGGTGGGGCGGGATCAGGCGCCGAGTGAGGGGAGCACCACGGCGTCGAAGTAGGCGCTGAGGAAGGCGCGGTCGACCGGCTGGTCCTCGATCAGCGGCCGGGCGATGAACGCACCGATCAGCATGTGCGGGACGAGCTTGAGCGCCGGGTTGTCGGCGTCGACCTCGCCCCTGCGGACCGCTCGGCGCAGCACCTCGTCGAGGCCGTTCATCTCGGGTTCGATGAGCAGCTCGCGCAGCGCCCGGTGCAGTTCGGGGTTGGTGTGGACGGCATGGGCGAGACCCCGCATCAGCGCGGCGTCCTTGTCCATCTGGCAGTCGTCGGTCCGGTCGAGCATCTCCTGGATGTCGCCGCGGAGCGATCCGGTGTCGATCTCGGTGATGTCGACCGGCTTGCCGTGCCGCAGCGCCCGGGCGACCAGCTCGGGCTTGCTCCCCCACTGGCGGTAGAGGGTGGCCTTGCTGGAGTGGGTGCGGGCGGCGACGGCGTCCATGGTGAGGGCGTCGTAGCCGACCTCGCGGAGGAGGTCGAGCACGGCCCCGTACAGCTCGGACTCCCGCTCGGGAGTGAGTCTGCTGCGAGCCATGGCCGGTCTCCGATCCGAACGAAACGGTTTCGTACACCACGACGATATACCCATCCCCTCAGCGAAACGAAACCGTTTCGTACGTGTCGTGGGCCACATCCCCCAGGACGCCCGCATACACGTACGAGTTGCCTCGCCCCCGCTCCGCGGAAAGCATGAACAGGTGAGTGACGACGTCGCGTATCTCCGTTTCCCGCACCTCCACGACGACCTGCTGTGCTTCGCCGCCGAGGACGACCTGTGGATCGCCCCGCTCGCCCCCGAGGGCCACCGCCCCGGCCGGGCCTGGCGCCTCACCGTCGACCGGACGCGGGTCGGCCACCCGCGCTTCTCGCCGGACGGCCGGCACATCGCGTACACGAACTGGCGCAGCCTCGACCCCGAGATCCACCTCGTCCCCATAGACGGCGGCACCGCCCGGCGACTCTCCTACTGGGGCTCCACCGACACCCGGGTCTGCGGCTGGACGCCCCCCGACAAGGACGGCCGCTCCGACATCCTCGCCGTCTCCTCGCACGGGCAGCCCTTCTCGTACTACTCCTGGGCCTACACCGTCCCCACCGACGGCTCCCCCGGCCTCCGCATGCCCTGGGGCCCCGTCTCGGACATCGCCCTCACCGACGACCCGGCGATCTGCGAGAACGGCGGCGAGCGCCGCACGCTCCTCCTCACCGGCAAGCCGCCGCACGAACCGGCCTCCTGGAAGCGGTACCGGGGCGGCGCCACCGGCCGCCTCTGGCTCCACGGGGAGCGGCTGCTGCCCGACATCGGCGGCCACCTCGACGCCCCCATGGTCGTCGACGGCCGGATCGCCTTCCTCTCCGACCACGAGGGCATCGGCAACCTCTACTCCTGCCTGCCCGACGGCACCGACCTGCGCCGCCACACCGACCACGACGACTTCTACGCCCGGCACGCCTCCAGCGACGGGCACCGGGTCGTCTACCAGTGCGCGGGCGAACTGTGGATCGTCGACGCCCTCACCGCCGACTCCCGCCCCCGCCGACTGGAGGTGCGGCTCGGCGGCCAGCGCGTCGGCCGCCGCTCCTACCAGGTGCCGGCCGCCCACCACGTCGACGCCGTCTCCGTCGACGAGACCGGCCGGGCCTCCGCCGTCTCCGTGCGCGGCAGCCTCTACTGGCTCACCCACCGCGACGGCCCCGCCCGCACCATCGTCGACACCCCGGGCGTCCGCGTCCGGCTCCCCGAGATGCTCGGCAGCAGCGGCCAGGTCGTCTACGTCACCGACGCCGAGGGCGAGGACGCCGTCGAGGTCGCCTACCTGCCGCGCGCCAGCGGCGACCGGCCGCCCCGCCGGCTCGCCTCGGGCGACCTCGGCCGGGTCGAGGAACTGGTGTCCGACCCGGACGGCGAGCGGCTCGCGATCGCCTCCCACGACGGCCGGCTCCTCCTCCTCGACGCCACCGAGGAGTCCGACGGCGAGGTCACCGAGCTGATCAGGTCCGTCAACGGACCCGTCCGCGACCTCGCCTTCTCCCCCGACGGCGACTGGCTGACCTGGTCCCACCCGGGCATCGGGCGCTCCCTGCGCTCCATCAAGATGGCCCGGATCTCCGGCTCCGGCCCCCGCACCGTCGTCGACGTCACCAACGGCCGCTTCGAGGACGAGAACCCGGTCTTCACCCGCGACGGCCGCTACCTCGCCTTCCTCTCCTGGCGCGGCTTCGACCCGGTGTACGACGTGCACACCGGCGACCTGTCCTTCCCGCTCGGCTGCCGCCCCTACCTCGTCCCGCTCTCCTCCGCCACGCCCTCCCCCTTCGCGCTCCTCCCCGACGGGCGCCCGGCGGCCGGCGGCCTCGACCCCGCCGACGACGACACCGAGAACGCCGACGGAACGGTCACCGTCGAGATCGAGGGGCTGCCCGACCGGGTCACGCCCTTCCCGGTCGCCGCCTCCAAGTACTCGGCGCTGCACCCGGTCAGCGGCGGCGGCCTGGTCTGGCTGCGCTGGCCCATCTCGGGCGCGCTCGGCGAGACCTTCGCCAATCCCGCCGACACCTCGGGCAAGCCCACCCTGGAGCACTTCTCCATCACCAAGGCCCGCAGGAGCGAACTCGCCAAGGACCTCGACTGGTTCGCGGTCAGCGGCGACGGCACCCGGCTCGTCGTCGCCGACGAGGGCGAGCTGCGGGCCGTGCCCGCCACCGAGCCCGGCGACGGCGACTCCACCGTCTACCTGGACCTGCGGCGCATCCTGCACGAGATCGACCCCGGCGCCGAATGGCGGCAGGCCTTCGACGAGGCCGGGCGGATCGTCCGCGCCTACTTCTGGGAGCCCGACATGGGCGGTGTCGACTGGACGGCCGTCCTCGACCAGTACCGCCCCCTCGTCGAACGGGTCGCCTCCCCCGACGAGTTCGCCGACCTGCTCCGCGAGGTGATGGGCGAACTCGGCACCTCCCACGCGTACGTCACCCCCGCCCGCCGCAACGAGGGCCCGCCGCACTACCAGCGGCCCATGGGCCTCCTCGGGGCCAACCTCGTGCCCCGCGAGGCCGGCTGGACCGTGAAGCGCATCCTGCCCGGCGAGTCCTCCGACTCCAAGGCCCGCTCCCCGCTCGCCGGCACCGGCATCCGCGAGGGCGCCGTCCTCACCCACGTCGACGGCCGGCCCGTCGATCCGGTCGCCGGCCCGTACCCACTGCTCTCCGGCACCGGCGGCACCACCGTCGAGCTCACCTTCACCCCCGCCGAGGGCGAGGGGCGCGCCCGCCGCGTCGCCGTCGTCCCGCTCATCGACGAGCGCCCCCTGCGCTACCAGGACTGGGTAGCCAAGCGCCGTGCGGTCGTCCGCGAGGTCAGCGGCGGGCGCTGCGGCTACCTCCACATCCCCGACATGGGCGGCTCCGGCTGGGCCCAGTTCAACCGCGACCTGCGCATGGAGGTCTCCCGGCCCGCGCTCATCGTCGACGTCCGCGGCAACGCCGGCGGGAACATCAGCGAACTCGTCATCGAGAAACTGACCCGCCGGATCCTCGGCTGGGACCTCACCCGGAACGCCCAGCCCGTCAGTTACGCCTCCAACGCCCCGCGCGGCCCCGTCGTCGCCCTCGCCGACGAGGCCACCTCCTCCGACGGCGACATGATCACCGCCGCCTTCAAGCTCCTCGGCCTCGGTCCCGTCGTCGGGCAGCGCACCTGGGGCGGGGTCGTCGGCATGACCGGCCGCCACCGGCTCGGCGACGGCACCCAGATCACGGTGCCGATGAACGCGGCCTGGTTCCCCGAATACGGCTGGTCCCTGGAGAACCACGGCGTCGAACCCGACCTCGCGATCCTCCGCACCCCCCTCGACTGGGCCGAGGGCCGGCACGCCCAGCTCGACGACGCGGTCCACGTCGCCCTCGCCCTCCTCGACGAGACCCCGGCGGCGAGCCCCCCGGGCTACGAGTCCCTCCCGGACCGCTCCCGCCCGAAACTGCCGCCGAGGCCGGAGAACGGCTAGGCCGTGTCCGGAAAGTAACGCCGTCTGCCCGGAGGGCAGCCGGGACTTTCCGGACACGGCCTAGGAGACCGGAGCCAGTTCCAGCTCGTACGCGGTGCCCGGTTCGCCGTCGTCGAGCGTCACCCCGCCCACGGCCCCGAACCCGGCGCGGGCGAGCACGGCGCTCGACGCGTCGTTGCCCAGGGTCACGACGGCGGTGAGCCGGCTCAGCCCGTACTCCTCGACGGCCAGCCGGCACACCTCCCGCACCCCCCGGGTCGCGAGCCCCCGTCCGGTCGCCTTCTCGGCGAGGCGGTAGCCGAGCTCGGCGCTGCCCGCGACGGGGTCCACCTCGACGAGGTTGACCCGGCCGACGATCTCCCCGCCCTCGGCGACGAGCACATGGAAGTGGATCTCCCCCGCCTCCTGCGCCTCGATCAGCTCCCGGAGCCTGTCGTCGAACTCCTCGAAGTACGCGTCGCCCCGGTCGGGCACCCGCGCGGCGAAGAACCCCCGGTTCTCCCGCTCGAAGGCGAGCAGGGCGGGGGCGTGATCGGGTCGGAGTCTCTCGAGTACGGCCATGCCCGCCACCGTACGAAGATCCGCCGCCGGACGCGTACAACTTTTCGGCCCGCCGCAGGTCTGAACGGGTGTGGCGCGGAGTGCGCCGGTGTTCAGGAGAAAGAGGAATCCGAACGTGCCTCGTGCTCGCTCGACGCGCCGGCGGCTGGTCGCCGCCGTCTCCACCGTCCTCGCCGTCACCCTCGGCGCGGGCGCCCTCGCCGTCCCGGCGAGCGCCGCCCCCGTGGCAGGGACGGCGGCCGTCACGGCACAGACCGCCACGGCGCCGATCCCGTTCCCGAAGGGTCACAAGCTGGCCGACGCCGGTGTGAAGGGCTTCCTCACCCGTTCCGCGGACGGGCTCCAGACCCGTTTCGCCTGGTACGCGGGCGGCACCGCGTCCGGTTACGGCAGCCGTACGTACCTTCGGTCCACCCGGACCAACGACTTCCTGGTCTTCGCCGAGCACTACAAGGTCACGCTCCGGGACCTGACGACGATGGGGATCCGCGAGGTCGCCCTCGACCCGCTGACGAACAAGTCCACGTACGTCGGCTCCGCCGCGGACGCCGTCTTCACCACCGACGGCACGGACCTGCTCAAGCACACCATCGCGGGCGGCACAGGCCACGTGGCGGGCCTGCCGACCGGCGCCACCGCCGTCACGATCCAGCCGGGCACCCCCGACGACGCCCTGGTCCAGTTCACCGTGGACAGCGTGCGGAAATGGGCGCTGCTCGACCTCGCCACCGACACGATCGGCAAGGGCTTCGACCTCCCCGCGGGCGCCACGCTCAGCGCCGTCTCCGCGACGCACGTCGCCTGGGCCAAGGGCGACGCCAACACCCGTGCGGCGGTCTTCGTCATGGACCGGGCCACCGAAGCCGTCCAGGAGGTGCCCGTCGAGCAGCCGGTACAGGGCGAGTTCCTGGTCCGCCTGGTCGGCGGCTGGGTCGTGTACGGCGCCGGAGGCGCCTTCGAGGACTACACCCCGCTGGGCCCCGTCACCGCGTACCACCTGGCCACGAAGACGAAGACGAAGCTGCTCGACCACATGACCTCGGCCGCCACGGCCGGCGACGGCAGCCTGTACGTGCGGGGCGGCAGCGTCGCCCAGGGCGAGGGCATGTACAAGATCACGGCGACGGGGGACGACGCCCCCGCCGTCACCCTGGTGGCGAGCACCGGTGAGTCCACCGCGCTGCAGATCACGGGCAACGACGTGCCCGCCACGGTCGACCTCGACAAGAACGGCGGGAAGGCGAAGTTCACCTGGACCCTGTCCCGGCCCGGCGCGAACGTGCAGCTCAGGGTGTGGCACACCCGGACCGGGGCGGACTACAGGGCCTACGACTACCCGCAGGACACCACGCAGACGACCTTCGAGTGGCAGGGCTCGTACAACGGCGACTACACGTGGGAGCTGACCGCCCAGCCCACCAACTTCATCGGCCCGGCCGCGATCGCGACCGGTTCGTTCACGGCCACCCGCACGCCCAAGCCGCACGACTTCGACGACGACGGCTCCCCCGATGTCTTCCTGAGGGACACCTCCGGCCGGCTGTGGCGTGCGAACACCACGTACAACGACCAGCTCAAGGCCTACGAGCGCCGGCTGATCGGACCGGGCTGGCAGATCTACGACCGGATCGAGGTCACCGGGGACGTCGCCGGTTCGCCCGTCGCCGACCTCGTCTCCCGGGACAGGACGGGCGTCCTCTGGCTGCACCAGGGCGACGGCCGTGGCGGCTTCGCCCCCCGGATCAGCGTGGGCGGCGGCTGGCAGGTCTACAACCAGCTCGCGGGCGGCAGCGACCTGACCGGTGACGGCCGGGCCGACCTGGTCGGCCTCGACAAGGCCGGCGACCTGTGGCTGCACAAAGGCACCGGCGCCGCCACGACCCCCTTCGCCGCCCGCAAGAAGATCGGCTACGGCTGGGGCGTCTACAACCAGTTGGCCGCCGTCGGCGACATCGCGGGCGGACCGGCCGGAGACCTGGTCGCCCGGGACGCGGCCGGCGTCCTCTGGCTCTACCTCGGCAAGGGCGACGGCACCTTCGCCGCCCGGACCCGGATCGGCGGCGGCTGGAACACCTACCAGCACCTCGTCGGCGTCGGTGACGCGAACCGGGACGGCCGCCCCGACCTGGTCGGCTTCGGCGCGCAGGGCCAGTACCTCTACCGCGGCACCGGCAACTGGCAGGCCCCGTTCCTCGGCCCGCAGGGCGCGGTCCTGACCTCCCCCTACGACGGTCCGTACGACGGCGTCGCCTGACCTTCCGCGCGGACGCGCGAAGGCGCACCCGGTCTCCCGGGTGCGCCTCCTTCAAGGACAGGCCGACGTCAGGCGTCGCGGCCCTGGCCCATGCGGTCCTGGGCCTCCTGCTGGAGCCGGCGCCTCTCCTCGTCGGAGCGCTCGCGGCCCTGGGAGGCACGCTCGGACGCCTCGTCCTTCGCCCTGCCGGAGGCCCGCTTGGCCTCGTCCTTGAGGTCCTGCGCCTTGCCCTTGATCTGGTCCTTCATGCCCATGAAAGTTCACTCCTAGACGGGTGAGGGGGGCCGGGGGCGGGGTGCCCCTCCGGCCTCGACCAGCCTCGCACGAGCGAACATTCCACGCATTTCGATCAGTTACGGAGGGCTACCGCGCGGAGGGGCCCTCCGCCCGCGCCTGCTCGTCGGCCGCCCCGCCCGCGCCCACCAGTCCCTTGGAGACCGAGCCCAGGCGCGGCTCGAAGCGCCGCATCTCCCGCTGCCCCACCGTGGCGATCAGACTCGGCAGATAGCCGCGGACCGACTGCATCCCGCGCAGCCACCACTGGGCGTACACATGGGCCGAGCGCCGCTCGATGCCCGCCACGATCCGGTCGACGGCCGGGCCCAGGGGGTACGTGCGGTTCGAGGGCCACGGCAGCCGCTGCCGCAGCTCCTTCATCACGTCGTCCTGGTCCGCGCCCCGCACCATGTCCGTGTCGGTCCAGGACAGATAACCGACGCCGACCTTCACGCCCTTGTAGGCGACCTCGGCGCGCAGGCTGTGCGCGAAGGCCTCGACGCCCGACTTCGAGGCGCAGTACGCCGTCATCATCGGGGCGGGGGTGATCGCGGCGAGCGAGGCGATCTGGAGGAAGTACCCGCGCGACTCCATGAGGACGGGCAGGAAGGCCCGGCCGGTGACGGCGCCGCCGATGAGGTTGACCTCGATGACGCGCCGCCAGGCGACCGGGTCGGAGTCGACGAACGGACCGCCCGCCGCCACGCCGGCGTTGGCGACGACGATGTCCACCTTCCCGAACCGCTCCTTCACCTCCGCCGCGACCCGGGCCATCGCCTCGTGGTCGGTGACGTCGGCGTGCCACCAGTCGGCCTCCGTGTGCAGCCGCCCGGCGACCTCCTTGAGCTGCTCCGGCTCCAGGCCGACGAGGGCGATCTTCGCGCCGCGCGCCGAGAGCTTGCGGGCGAGGAGCTCCCCGACCCCCCGGGCCCCGCCGGTGACGACCGCGACCTGTCCTTCCAGGCTCACCCTGCTCATGCCCCTGCCTCCTCGTTCTCCTTCACGCCCAGGTACGTGAGGGTCAGTTCGCGGATCTGCGCGGTGACGGCCTCCGGGGCCTCCACCGGCGTCATGTGGCCCATGCCGGCCAGCTCGACGAGCCCCGTGCAGTGCGGCAGCGCCTCCGCCATCGCGCGGGAGTGGACGGCCGGCGTGAGCCGGTCGGCGGTGCCGACGAGCACGGCCGACGGCACCCGGAGCTCCCGCAGCCCCGCCTCCAGGTCGAGCCCGGCCAGGACCTGCGACCAGCCGTACCGGGCGCCGCGCGGGCAGGCGTGCACGATCCGCGCACAGGCCTCGACCCGCTCCGGCGCCGAACCCGGGCCCATCGTCGCGTACTTCAGGATCTTCTTCGACACGGCGTTGACCGGGCCGAGCGGTGCCTTCGCGCCGAGGACGGCCGCCGTCAGCCGGCTCCGCAGCCCGCCGGGCCGCAGCGGTACGACGGTGGCCTCGGCGGTCAGCCGCGAGGGGCCCGTGGAGCAGAGCAGGACGGCGGCGGTGTGCTGCCGGAAGCCGGGCCGCCCGGCGGCCGCCATGATCGTCATGCCGCCCATGGAGTGGCCGGCCAGGACGGCCCGCTCGCCGGGACCGAGGGTGGCCGCGAGCACCGCCTCCAGGTCGTCGGCGAGCGCCGTCGTCGAGTAGCCCGAGCCGCCGGTCGCGGCGGGCACCGGGGACCGGCCGTGGCCGCGCTGGTCGTAGGCGATGACCCGGTGGTCGGCGGCGAGGGACCGTATCTGTTCGGCCCAGAAGGCGATCGAGCAGGTCCAGCCGTGGGACAGGACCACGGCGGGCGCGCCCTCGGGACCGTACACCTCGACGTGGATCGGGGAACCGTCGGCGGAGACGGCGGTGAGCGCGCGGGGCGCGGGAAGGCTCTGGAGCGTCACTTGGCGGTCTCCTTCTTCCGGGTGCGGGCGGGCTTGGAGGCAGGCTCGGACGCGCGGACCACCTCGTACTCGGAGAGGTCGACCTGCCGGGTCTCGCGCCGGAACTCGGCCGTGGTGCCCGGCCACAGGGTGGTGTTGCGGCCGTTGGCGTCGAGGTACCAGCTGTCGCAGCCGCCCGCCTTCCACACGGTCCGCTCCATCCGGGCCTGGACCTTGCGGTTCCAGGCGTTCACCGCGGAGGGGCGGACGGCGAGGGCGGTGCGGCCGCCCAGCAGGTCGAGCTGGCGGAGGTAGTCGGCCATGTAGTTCAGCTGGGACTCGATCATGAGGATCATGGAGGAGTTCCCGAGGCCGGTGTTCGGCCCGATGATCATCATGAGGTTGGGGAAGCCGCCGGCGGTGGCCCCGCGCAGCACCTGGACCCCGTCCTTCCAGGACTCGGCGAGGGTGTGCCCCTCGGCGCCGACGACGCGCTCGGCGATCGGGATGTCGGTGACGTGGAAGCCCGTGCCGAAGACGATCGCGTCGACCTCGGTCTCGGTGCCGTCGGCGGCCACCACGGTCGAGCCGCGGACCTCGCGCAGCCCGGCGGCGACGACGTCGACGTTGGGCCGGGCGAGCGCCGGGTAGTACGTGTTGGAGAGCAGGATGCGCTTGCAGCCGATGCGGTACGAGGGCGTCAGCTTGGCCCTCAGCTCCGGGTCCTTGATGGACCGGGCGATGTTGGCCTTGGCGAGCTTCTCGACCAGGCCCAGCTCGCCCGGGTGCTTGGTGAAGGCGCCGACCTGGAGCTCGCGGATGCCCCAGAGGAGGCCCCGGCGCAGGGTGGCCGTGGCGGGGAGCGTGCGGTGCAGCCAGCGCTCGGCGCCGCTGATCGCGCGGTCCATGCGGGGCATGACCCACGGGGGCGTGCGCTGGAAGAGGGTGAGCCTGCCGACCTCGCGCTGGATCTCGGGCACGATCTGGATGGCGGAGGCGCCGGTGCCGACCATGGCGACGCGCTTGCCCCGGAGGTCGTAGTCGTGGTCCCAGCGGGCCGAGTGGAAGACCTTGCCGGGGAAGTCGGCGAGGCCCGGGATGTCGGGGATCCGGGGGTCGGAGAGCGGCCCGCCGGCGGAGACGAGGACCTCGGCGCTGAAGGTGCCGCCGCTGGTCTCGATCTCCCAGCGCAGCGCCTCCGCGTCCCACCGCGCCTTCAGCATCTCGTGGTTCAGCCGGAGGTGCGGACGGATCCCGAAGGTGTCCGTGACGTGCTCCAGGTAGGCGCGGATGTGGCGCTGTCCGGAGAAGGTGCGGGGCCAGTCCGGGTTGGGCGCGAAGGAGAAGGAGTAGAGGTGGGAGGGGACGTCGCAGGCGCAGCCGGGGTAGCTGTTGTCGCGCCAGGCGCCGCCCACCGAGTCGGCCCGCTCCAGGACGACGAAGTCGGTGATCCCCTCGCGGCGGAGCCGGACGGCGGCCCCGATGCCGCCGAATCCCGACCCGATCACCGCCACCCGTACGTGCTCGTGCTTCGCCATGCCGCCTCCCGTGCGCCCGGCCAAGATTCCGCCAGCAATCACTGGCACAGTCGGGACTGTAGAGCAGCTCCATACCGAGCGGTAGGGGTACGACGAGGGAAAGTTACCGGCGGTACAACATAGGCTTGCGGCTGTGGCAGAAGGATCACGTCCCGAGACGGGCGCACAGGACGACCCGCGCGAGGCGGCGAACGGCGGCACGGGCGACGGCACACCCGGGCCCCGCGAGTACCGCATGGACGAGCTCGCCGCCGCCGCCGGCATCACCGTGCGGACCCTGCGCTTCTACCGCGAGCGCGGACTGATCCCGCCGCCCCGCCGCGAGGGCCGGATCGCCTGGTACGACGACAACCACCTGGCCCGGCTGCGCACCATCGCCGCCCTCCTGGAGCGGGGCCACACCCTCAACGGCATCGCCGACCTCACCACCGCCTTCGAGAGCGGCCGGGGCGTCCGCGAGGTCCTCGCCCTCCCCGCCCCCTCCGAGGAGGAGCCTGTCCGCCTCACCCCCGAGGAGCTCGCCGACCACTTCGCCGGCGAGGTCACCGCCGAGAACCTCGCCGCCGCGCTCGACCTCGGCTACCTCGTCACCGACGGCGAGGAGATCATCCACATCAGCCGCCGGCTGCTCGACGTCTCCGCCGCCCTGGTCCGGGAGGGCGTCCCCCTCGCCGAGGTCCTCAAGGCGGGCGCCCGGGTCCGCGAGCACGCCGACGCCCTCGCCGCGCTCTTCACCGAACTCCTGCGCGCCCACACGGCCGAGGACGATCTGGACAGGCTGCGCCCGCTCGCCAAGAGCGTGGTGGAGGCCGAGCTGTCGATGGCGCTCGACCGGCACCTGCGCGAGACCCCCTGAGACGCCCGCCGCCCCTCGTGCGGCCCCTCCCGACGCCCTCATGATCGCCTGACGGGTTCTTCGACGGTTCCTCACGACCCCGGCCCCACCGCCGGTCCGCCCGCCGCGCACGCGCCGGGCCGGGGCCGGCCGACGGTCGCCCCCGTGTGGGCGACGGCGGCCGGGGCGGGGGCGACGCTGGTGATCGGGATGCTCGCGGGGCTCCGGCCGGCGGTACGGGCGGGCCGTCTGCCGCCGACGGCGGCCCCCGCCGGCACCTGACGCGCCCTCGGGAAGCGGCCAACCTGGCCGGGGTTCCGCCCCGCGCCCCGATGGCCGCTTCCCGTCGTCTCCCGCGGGACGGAATCGGGGAATCCGGCGGACCGGAAGTCCTTTCCCCCTTCCTCCGCTCCCCGTCACGGCTCCGGAATCCCGGCGACCGGAGGTGGCCGGCGTTTTCCCGCGCCGCGCCCGACAGTCCTGAAGCGCCTCCCCGGCCCCGCCGGAAACGCATCGCCGAAAAGCAGCCGCCGCGGCGGCCTCCCATTGAACGCATTCTCTCCGTCGGGCAATTCTTTCCCCGCGCTCGAACGAACCGGCCCGTCCCGCGCAGCGCCGGACGGGAACGACCAGGAGTTCAGGAGAGATCGATGCGTCTTCGGACGAAGCTCGCCGCGGTGGCCGTCGGTGCCGTCGCGGCCACCGGCGGCCTTGTCCTGCCGACCACGGCGGCGGTGGCCGCGCCGGAGGGCGCGACCGCCTGCTCCACCCCCGGCTGGTCGAACCGGGACGGCCATGCCGGCAGCACGAACACGGACGGCGTGAACATCCGCACCGGCCCGACGACCGAGTGCGTCTCGCTCGGCCAGGCGCAGGCGAGCCACAGCCTCACCCTGCACTGCTGGGTGGCCGGCCAGGACGGCACGTGGTCGCACGTCCAGGACAACACCACCGGCGTCGGGGGCTGGATCAAGGACAACCTGCTGAACGGTTACGGGTCCAGCCTTCCCTGCTGATCCCGCGCTCGGTCGCCGGCCCCGCCCCGCGGGGCCGGCGGCACCACCGTGGACACGGACCCCGCGCCCATCCCGGACGCCACCTCGACGGCTCCCTGATGGTCCGCCACGATCTGCCGGGCGATCGAGGGCCCGAGCCCGCTGCCGGTCACTACACGTCGAACACGGCGGTCACGGGTGCGTGATCACTCCACCGCTCCGCGTGGCTCGCCGCCCGCTCCACGTACGCCTTCACGCACCGCTCGGCCAGGCGAGGTGAACTGACGAGCAGGTCGATCCGCCAGCCGGTGTCGTTGTCGAAGGCGCGTCCGCGGTAGGACCACCAGGAGTAGGGCCCCTCCTGCTCGGGGTGCAGCCGCCGCACGACGTCCACGTAGCCCCCGTCGCCCTCGTCGAGGACCCGGCTCAGCCACTCGCGCTCCTCGGGGAGGAACCCGGCGTTCTTCTTGTTGGCCTTCCAGTTCTTGAGGTCGGCCTCGCGGTGGGCGATGTTCCAGTCGCCGCAGACGACGACCTCGCGCCCGTCGGCGGCGGCCCGGGTCCTGAGCTCCTTCAGGTACGGCAGGAATTCGCCCATGAAGCGGTACTTCTCGTCCTGGCGCTCGGTGCCGACCTCGCCGGAGGGCAGGTAGAGGCTGGCGACGGTCACGCCGGGCAGGTCGGCCTCGACGTACCGGCCGCTGGAGTCGAACTCGGCGGAACCGAAGCCGATGCGCACGGCGTCGGGCTCGCGGCGCGTGTAGAGGGAGACGCCGGCGCGGCCCTTGGCGGCGGCGGGTGCGTGGACGGTGAACCAGCCCTCGGGCGCCCCCACCCCGGCGGGCAGCTGCGCCTCCTCGGCGCGCACCTCCTGGAGGCAGACGGCGTCGGCGGAGGTGCCGGCCAGCCACTCGACGAAGCCCTTCTTGGCGGCGGCGCGGAGGCCATTGACATTCACGGAGGTCACGGTGAGCATCCCGGGAGAATACCGACACCCGGCGATCGCATACATATACGATTCATTGTATGAACATCCAGCCCACGCCCTATGACCACCCGGACGCCGTCAAACTCAACGACGCGGTGCAGGCCGAGTACGCCGTCCGCTACGGCGACGAGGGCGACGTCACACCGCTGGACGCCGGCATGTTCGTCCCGCCCCGTGGCCTCTACCTCCTCGCGTACGACCCCGAGGGCCGGCCGGTCGCCACGGGCGGCTGGCGCACCCAGGACGAGAACGACGAGGGCTACGCGGACGGCGACGCCGAGCTCAAGCGCATGTACGTGATACCCGAGGCCCGCGGCCTGGGACTGGCCCGCCGCATCCTCGCGGCCCTCGAAGCCGACGCCCGCGCCGCCGGCCGCGTCCGCATGGTCCTGGAGACGGGCACCGCCCAGCCGGAGGCCATCGCCCTCTACGCCTCCAGCGGCTACGAGCCCTGCGCCAAGTTCGGCCACTACCGCCACTACCCCAGCAGCCGCTGCTTCGCGAAGCCCCTGGTCTGAGGCCGCCGCTGACCCGCGCTCAACAAGCGCGGGCCGGTGCGCCGTCCCCGGGGAAAGCAGAGATCCCGCCCGATCTTGCGATCGGACGGGATCTCCGTGTCTGTGGACCTGTGGGGATTTGAACCCCAGACCCCCTCGATGCGAACGAGGTGCGCTACCAGACTGCGCCACAGGCCCTTGCGACGTGTGAAACATTAGCATCCCGATCGGGAAGAACAAAAATCGCTTCCGTCCCAGGTCAGCCGGGGGCCGTCGCGGGCCCCCGGCCGGGGTCATTCGTTGGCCGCCCGGGGGCGGTCCTCGTCCGCGTACTGGTCGAAGAGCGGGGTGCGACCGTGGTCGCGGCCGCGGCGGGGCTGGGCGGGGCGCTGGCGGGGCGCCGGGGACGGGGCGGGGGTCGGGTCGGCCGCCGTGGAGGAGCGGGCCGCGCTCCAGGTCTCCGGGTCCGTGATGTCGATGCCGCTCGTGGCGCGCGGGGCGACCGGGGCGGTGACGTACGTGGGGAGCGGCACCGGGACCGGGTCCCAGCTGTCGCCGCGGGCCGGCCCGCGCTCGCGCTGCTGGTCCACCCACTCCGCGTGGTCGGTCTGTTCGACCAGGGCGCGCCGGTCCGCCTCCTGCGGCGAGACCGCCGGGGCCACCGGGGCCGGGTCGGCCTCCGGCTCCGGGGTCGGGACCGGGCGGCGGCTCTCGCGCAGACGGGCGGCGGCCGCTTCGGCGCGCCGCCGGTCCATCACGTACACGAAGCGGCGCCGCTCCTGGATCCGCAGGTGCACGATGTACGCGCTGAGGAGCAGCGCCGGGACCGCCGGGGCCCACAGGAAGGCGACGCCGCCGACGGCCGCGACGACCGCGCCGAGGGTGAAGGCGGCGAAGAGGAGCGTCGTGGTCCGGCGGCGCCGGGCGAGGACCTTGCCCCGGCGGGCGCGCTCGGCGGCGCCGGGGGCGGGCCGGGCCGGTGCGGGGCCGGGGGCCGGCTCCGGGCCGGGTTCCGGGAGTTCCAGGCGCGCTTCCGTCCTGGCCGCGGGCGCGGAGAAGGCCCGGACGTCGACCGAGCTCAGATGCTCGGTCTCCGCGTCCGGGTCCACGTCGGGCGTCGGTCCCTCCGCCGCAAGGTCCCGCTGCTTGAGCTCCTTGGCGTACCGGCGCTCCATGCCCGCCCGTCCGGAAAGCAGCCGGATGGCGGTGCTGAAGCGTTCCGTCGGACGGGCTTCGTTCAGCTCGTCCTGCCTGCGGAGCCACATCGGCACCAAGTAGGCGGCCCAGGCCCCGACGATGACTGCGTAGATGAGGCCGCTGCTGCTCACGCTTCACACGGTAGAGGGGTTCCGTAACACGCATCGGCCAATTGGCCCGGTGTGTCGCACGATCTGGCTGATATCACTGAACTTTTTTGTGATTGTTCAGATCGATTGACGCCAACTGACGATTAAATTCGAACACTTATTGCATTCTCGTGTGGTGCCAGCGCCGCAGAAGCCCCTCCGGCACCTCCTCCGCCGTCAGCGCGAAGACCAGATGGTCCCGCCACGCGCCGTCGATGTGGAGATAGCGGGGCCGCAGGCCCTCCTCGCGGAAGCCGAGCTTCTCCACCACCCGGCGCGACGGCCCGTTCTCCGGGCGGATGCACACCTCCATGCGGTGCAGCCCGACCACCCGGAAGCAGTGGTCGACGGCGAGCGCGACCGCCGTCGGCATCACCCCGCGCCCGGCCACCTCGCTGTCCACCCAGTACCCCACGTGCCCCGAGCACATCGAGCCCCAGGTGATCCCGGCCACCGTCAACTGGCCGACGAGCCTCCCCCGGTACTCGATCACGAACGGCAGCATCCGGCCGGCGTTCGCCTCCGACCGCAGGTGGCGCACCATCTGACGGTACGTGGGACGCTGCGCGACCGGAGCGCCCGGAGGCGCCGGCGGAACCGTCGCCTCCCAGGGCCGCAGCCACTCGCGGTTGCGCCGGTTCACCTCGCGCCAGGCCGCCTGGTCGCGCATCTTTATCGGTCGGAGCAGCACCTCGCCGTCGACGAGGACCACCGGCCAGGACGGGATCACGTCGCTCTCGGGTGGTCGCCGCCGCGGATCTGGTCGACGGCGTGGCGCAGGAGCGGCTCCAGGACGGCGAGCCCGTCGCGCACCCCGCCCGGGGACCCCGGCAGGTTCACGATCAGCGTGGAGCCCGCGACCCCGGCCAGACCGCGCGAGAGCGCCGCCGTCGGGACCTTCCCCCGGCCGTACGCGCGGATCGCCTCCGGGATGCCCGGGATCTCCCGCTCCAGGACCCGACGGGTCGCCTCCGGGGTCTCGTCGGTGGGCGAGATGCCCGTGCCGCCGGTGGTGACGATCAGGTCGTACCCGGCGGCGACCCCGGCGCGCAGGGCCGCCTCCACCGGCGCCCCGTCCGGGACGACCTGCGGACCGTCCACGGCGAAGCGCATCCGGGCCAGGCCCTCGGCGATCAGCGGACCGCCCTTGTCCTCGTACACCCCGGCCGATGCCCGGTTGGAGGCGGTGACGACCAGCGCGCGGTAGGCCGCCGCGGGGACCTCCTCGGGCGCGCCGGACGGCGCCTCGTGCTCGTGCTCGTGCGCTCCGGCCACCCGGCCCGCGCGCGTCACGCCTCGGCCCTCGTCCAGTGGCCCGACTTGCCGCCCGTCTTCTCCTCCACCCGTACGTCGGAGATGACCGCGCCCTTGTCGACCGCCTTGATCATGTCGACCACGGTCAGGGCCGCCACCGAGACCGCCGTGAGGGCCTCCATCTCGACGCCCGTGCGGTCCGTGGTCTTCACCGTCGCCAGGATCTCGACCGCCTCGTCGGTGACCGCCAGGTCCAGCGTGACGCCCGAGACGGCCAGCGGGTGGCAGAGCGGGATGAGGTCCGGGGTCTTCTTGGCGCCCATGATCCCGGCGATGCGGGCGGTGGCGAGCGCGTCCCCCTTCGGGACGCCCTCGCCGCGCAGCAGCTCGATCACGCGCGGCGAGACGAGGACCCGGCCGCTGGCGCGGGCGGTGCGGGACGTGACGTCCTTCGCCGATACGTCGACCATGCGGGCCGCGCCCGCCTCGTCGATGTGGGTGAGACCTTGCTGCGTGCTCATGGCCGTGACACTCCCGGTCGCTGTGTGAAGGACGACACCGTACCTCCAGCGTCGCCCCCTCAGCCGAGGAGGACCACTTCCAGCTCGGCGCCCGGCTCCACGCTCTCCGTGCCCTCCGGGACCACGAGCAGGCAGTCCGCGTGGGCGAGGGCCGCGATCAGGTGGGAACCGGCACCGCCCACGGGTGTGACGGTGCCCGCCTCCCGGTCGTACGTGCCGCGGAGGAACTGGCGGCGGCCGGCCGGGGACGACAGGGCCCCGTCGGCGGCGAGGACCGCCCGCACCGTGGGCCGGTGCAGGTCCTCGACGCCCATCAGCGCGCGGATCGCGGGGCGCACGAACAGCTCGAAGGAGACGTACGACGAGACCGGGTTCCCCGGGAGGGCGAGCAGCGGGATCTGCTCGGCGCCGATCGCGCCGAAGCCCTGCGGCTTGCCCGGCTGCATGGCCAGCCTGCGGAAGTCGACCTGCCCGTCGGCGGTCAGGGCCTCCTTCACCACGTCGTACGCGCCGACGCTCACCCCGCCGGTAGTCACGATCAGGTCGGCCCGGATGAGCTGGTCCTCGATGGTGGCGCGCAGCGACTCCGCGTCGTCGGCGACGGCCCCCACCCGGTAGGCCAGGGCGCCGGCGTCCCGCGCGGCGGCGGCGAGCGCGAAGCTGTTGGAGTCGTGGATCTGGCCCTCGCCCAGCGGCTCGCCGGGCTGGACGAGCTCGCTGCCGGTGGAGAGGACGACGACCCGGGGGCGGGGGCGGACCTTCACGGTGCCCCGGCCGATCGCGGCGAGCAGGCCGATCTGCGGCGGCCCCAGGACCGTGCCCGCCTCCAGGGCGAGCTCCCCGGCCCGCACGTCGCTGCCCGCCCTGCGGACGTGGGCGCCGGCCTCGGCGGCCCGGTGGACCCGGACCTCTCCGCCGGCCCCCTCGGGGGCGGCGCTCGCGGCGGTCATGCCGGTGGCCGCGCCTCCGCCCGTGCCGCCGTCGGTCCACTCGACGGGGACGACGGCCTCGGCGCCGGGCGGCAGCGGGGCCCCGGTCATGATCCGGGCGGCCTGGCCGGGGCCGACCTCCGGCAGGGCCCCGGCGCCCGCGGCGACGTCGCCGATGACGGTGAGGACGGCGGGGAACTCCTCGGTGGCACCGGCGACATCGGCGACCCGGACCGCGTACCCGTCCATGGAACTGTTGTCGAAGGGGGGCAGCGCGACCCGCACCGTCACGTCCTCGACGAGGACGCAGCCCTGGGCGTCGAGGAGTTGCAGCTCGATCGGTTCGAGCGGGGCGACCGTCGCGAGGATGTCGGCGAGGTGCTCGTCCACCGACCACAGGCCGCGGGCCGGGCCCGCGCAGGGGTCCGCGGGGCCGTGCCCGTGGTCGTGCTGGTCGTGGTCGCCGTGGGACGGCGACGGTGCCGCGCTGCTGCTCAAGGTGCTACATCTCCTCGCTGACGTATCTCCGGAGCCAGGCCCGGAAGTCCGGTCCCAGATCTTCACGTTCGCACGCGAGTCTGACAATGGCACGCAGATAGTCCCCGCGGTCACCGGTGTCATAGCGGCGCCCCTTGAAGACGACGCCGTGCACCGGGCCGCCGATCTTCTCGTCCGAGGCGAGTTTCTGCAGCGCGTCGGTCAGCTGGATCTCGCCGCCGCGGCCCGGCTCGGTCTCCCGCAGCGTCTCGAAGACGGCCGGGTCCAGCACGTAACGGCCGATGATCGCGTAATTGCTGGGCGCCTCGCCCGGGTCCGGCTTCTCGACCAGGTCCGTCACCTTCACGACGTCCGAGTCGGCGGTCCCCTCGACCGCCGCGCAGCCGTAGAGGTGGATCTGCGAGGGCTCGACCTCCATCAGGGCGATGACGCTGCCGCCCTCCCGCTCCTGGACGTCCACCATCCGCGCGAGCAGCGGGTCGCGCGGGTCGATCAGGTCGTCGCCGAGGAGCACCGCGAAGGGCTGGTCGCCGACGTGCGGGGCGGCGCAGAGCACGGCGTGGCCGAGGCCGCGCGGGGCGCCCTGGCGGACGTAGTGCATGGTGGCCAGGTCGCTGGACTCCTGGACCTTGGAGAGGCGCTCCCCGTCGCCCTTCCGGATCAGAGCTTCCTCCAGCTCGTAGTTCCGGTCGAAGTGGTCCTCCAGGGGACGCTTGTTCCGGCCGGTGATCATCAGAACGTCCGAGAGCCCGGCCGCGACGGCCTCCTCGACGACGTACTGGATCGCCGGCTTGTCGACGACCGGCAGCATCTCCTTCGGCGTCGCCTTGGTCGCCGGGAGGAAGCGGGTACCGAGACCGGCGGCGGGGATGACAGCCTTGCTGATCCGGCCGAGCCTGGGGAGCGACTGATTCATGCGGTGAACCTTAGTCGTTCGTAATGAGAAGAAGATGTGGCTTCGGTTAACTTCCTTCACATAAAGACAGTTACAAGAATTTCGTACATGCACATGAGGCCGACATGACATCCGAGTTGTCCGAAAAGACCATGCTGCGCAGCCGACTTCTGGCCGCCCGCGCCGAGCTGACCCCCGCGTTCCTCGCGGACTCGGCCGAATCCCTCGCCCGGCAGGGCATGGAACTGGCCGAACTCGCCGGGGCGGGCACCGTCGCCGCCTATGTGTCGGTCGGCCGCGAACCGGGCACGCGCGCGCTGCTCGACGCCCTCCACGCGCGCGGGGTGCGGGTCCTGCTCCCCGTCCTGCTGCCCGACAACGACCTGGACTGGGCGGCGTACGAGGGGCGCGGGGCGCTGGCGAAGGCCGGCCGCGGCCTGCTCGAACCGACCGGGCCCCGGCTCGGCCCCGAGGCGGTGTGCGCCGCCGACGCCGTGCTGCTGCCCGGTCTCGCCGTCGACGGGCGCGGGATGCGGCTCGGGCGGGGCGGCGGCTCGTACGACCGGGTCCTCGCCCGGCTCGCACGCGCGGGCGTGGATCCGGCCCTGGTGGTGCTCCTCTACGCGGACGAGGTGGTCGCCCGGGTCCCGGAGGAACCGCACGACCACCCCGTGCACGCGGTGGTGACCCCGGAGGGGGTCACCCGATTCGGCCCCTGATCAGGGCTTCAGCGTGAGCGTGTCCTTCGCCGCCGCGTCGACCGCCGCCTTGCCGTAGGCCCAGTCGTACAGCTCGCCCTTCGCCCAGGCGTCCGTCTGGTCCGTGTAGTTCGAGTGGAAGGCGTGGCCGGAGGCGCCGGTCAGGTTGATCCACCGGGACCTGTCCCAGTCGCCGACGTTGACGACCATCCGCATCGACGGCACCCAGATGACCTCGTAGCCGCCGGCCGCGTTCCAGCCGGTGGCGTCGACGGCCGCCTCGCCGCCGCCCAGGTTCCACGGGCCGCGGTTGAGGAGCTGCTGCACGACGCCGGGGCCGGCGGTGCCGAGGGTCTGGTTCTTCAGGGTCAGCTGGTGCAGCCGGCCCCAGCTCCAGGTGGAGACGTCCTTGCCGAGCTTGGCGGTCAGCTCCCAGCGGGCGTCCTTCATGGCGCGGGCGAGCAGCTGGTCACGCGTCTCGGTGGCCGGGTCGAGCCGGTTGCCGGGGGTGGCCCACCACTCGCTCTTCTCCTGCTTGAGCAGCGGGCGGACCACCTCGTACCAGCGGTCGCCGCCGTCCGGCTGCGCCGAGTCGGGGTCGCGCTCGCCGCACTCGCGGACGAGCTTGTTCTGTTCGTCGACCGGGCCGGTGGCCTCGGCCGGGCGGACGTTGATGCAGTCGCCCTCGGCGCGCAGCTCCTTGGGCAGCTTGTTGCCGAAGGCGAGCTTGAGGACGTTGCGCCAGACCGCGTTGAAGTAGGCGGCGGCGGCCGAGTCGGGCTCCTGGGTGTAGTCCCAGCCCTCCAGGAGCTTCTGCGCCTCGCGGACGTACGGGTCGGAGATGTCGATCTTCAGCAGGAGCGGGTTGAGCAGCGTCGCGATCTCGCTGCGGTTGTCCGTCTGCATGGTCCGCATGTCGTCCGGCGAGATCTTGCCGCCGTCCTTGGTCTTCGACTCGATGAGGTCGTTGATCCGCTGGCTGCGCGAGCCGTAGCCCCAGTCCTCGGTGAGCAGGTCGGGGTAGGTCTTCTCGTCGACGACGGCCTGGTTGGCGGTGACGATGTAGCCGCGCGCCGGGTCGTACTCGTAGGGCAGCCGCTCGAAGGGGATGTAGCCCTTCCACTTCCACGAGGAGTCCCAGCCGGGCGCGGGCAGGGTGCCGTCGCCCTTGGAACGCTGCGGGATCTTGCCGGGCGACTGGTAGCCGATGTGGCCGTCGGTGTCGGCGTAGATCAGGTTCTGGGACGGGACCTCGAAGTTCTTCGCGGCGGCCCGGAAGGCGGTGAAGTCCTTGGCGCGGTCGATCGCGAAGATCGCGTCCATCGACCTGCCCGGCTGGAGGGCGGTCCACTGGAGGGAGACGCCGTAGCCGGTGCCGCGGTCGGGGGCGGCGTTGCCGACGGGGGCCTTCTGGCCGACCGTCTCCAGCTCGGAGGAGCGGTCGGAGACGAGCGGGCCGTGGCCGGTGGAGCGGACGGTGATCTTGCGGTCGGCGCCGCCGGCGACCTTGATGGTCTCCTCGCGGCTGACGAACGGCTTGACCTTGCCGTCGACGAGGTAGCCGTCGGGGCCGATCTTCTCCAGGTAGAGGTCGGTCACGTCGGCGCCGAGGTTGGTGAGGCCCCAGGCGATCTTGTCGTTGTGGCCGATGATCACGCCGGGCATGCCGGAGAAGGTGTAGCCGGCGACGTCGTAGCGGCAGGTGGCCGAGACCGAGCGGCAGTGCAGGCCCATCTGGTACCAGAGGGACGGCAGCTGGGGCGCGAGGTGCGGATCGTTGGCGAGCAGCGGCTTGCCGGAGGTGGTGAGCCGCCCGGAGACGACCCAGGAGTTCGAGCCGATGCCGTTGCCGTTGGGGCCGAGCAGGGCGGGGACGGAGTCGAGGACCTCGGAGAGCGCGCCGAGCTGGGAGGAGACGCCGCCGGAGGAGCCGCCGGGGCCCGTGCCCGGGGTGTCCCCGGTGGTCGTCCCGTCGCCCTCGGTCGCGTCGGCCTTCGGGTCGAACTTCCCGTCGTCGTCGACCGCGCCCTTGTCGACGATCGGCTGGTGGAGCGCGTACGGGTACTCCGGGTACAGCTGCTTGATCTGCTTCGCGCTCAGTCGGCTCGTCATCAGCGAGCGGTCGATCTCGTCCTGCATGTTGCCGCGCAGGTCCCAGGCCATGGCCTTGAGCCAGGCCACCGAGTCGACCGGGCTCCACGGCTCGATCGCGTAGTCGCCGGTGAGGGCGAGCGCCGCGTACTCGACGGAGACGTCCTTCGGGGCGCGGTCCTTCAGATAGGCGTTGACGCCGTCCGCGTACGCCTGGAGGTACTTCTTCGTCTCCGGCGACAGGACCTTGTCGTACTCCTCCTGCGCGACGCGGCGCCAGCCGAGGGTGCGCAGGAAGGCGTCGGTGTCGACCTGGCTCTCGCCGAACATCTCGGAGAGCCGGCCCGCGGTCACGTGCCGGCGGACGTCCATCTCGTAGAAGCGGTCCTGCGCCTGGACGTAGCCCTGGGCGCGGAAGAGGTCCGTCTCGTTGTCGGCGTAGATCTGCGGGACGCCGTTCGCGTCCCGCTTCACCTCGACGTCGGCGGAGAGGCTGTCGAGGCGGATCTCGCCGGTCGTCTGCGGGAACGAGGCCCGGACGGTGCTTACCCCCCAGTACCCGCCGAATCCGATGCCCACCACCAGTGCGAGGACCAGGACGAGGAGGAGCAGGCGGGCGCGCCGCCCTTTCTTCTTGGCGGTCTTCTTGCCGGGGGGCGCGGTCGTGTTGGAGGGCATCGCTGTCCTTCGAGGGGCAGGGTGGTCCTGGAGTACGGGAGCAACCTTAGGCGCAGCGTCCGGACGGCCCGGACGCGGTGTCAGGAAGAGAACCGTACTGATGAGCGAGGAGACGCAAAGGGAGCGTCAAGAAAGCGTTAAAGATTAGGTAAGGTAACGAAGTACCGGCCGCTGGAGGAACGATCCAGCCGCACGTGAGGGGAAGGAACGGCCACTGACTGTCCACCAGCTCAACGAACTCCTGCTCGTCTGCTCCCTCGTCCTGCTCGTGGCCGTCGCGGCCGTGCGGATCTCCTCCCGGAGCGGGCTCCCCAGCCTGCTGCTCTACCTGGGCATCGGCGTCGCCATCGGCCAGGACGGCATCGGGAACGTCGCCTTCGACAACGCGGAACTGACGCAGGTCATCGGCTACGCCGCCCTCGTCGTGATCCTCGCCGAGGGTGGTCTCGGCACGAAGTGGAAGGAGATCAAGCCGGCGCTGCCCGCCGCGGTCGTCCTCTCCACCGTCGGCGTCGCCGTCAGCGTCGGCGTCACCGCCGCCGGCGCCCACTACCTCGTCGGCCTCGACTGGCGGCAGGCCCTGATCATCGGCGCCGTCGTCTCCTCCACCGACGCCGCCGCGGTCTTCTCCGTCCTGCGCAAGGTGCCCCTCCCCTCACGGGTCACCGGCGTCCTGGAGGCCGAGTCCGGCTTCAACGACGCCCCCGTCGTCATCCTCGTCGTCGCCTTCTCCACCGCCGGGCCCGTCGAGCACTGGTACCTCCTCGTCGGGGAGATAGCCCTCGAACTCGCCATCGGCGTCGCCGTCGGCCTCGCCGTCGGCTTCATCGGCGCCTACGGACTGCGGCACGTCGCCCTGCCCGCCTCCGGCCTGTACCCGATCGCCGTCATGGCCATCGCCGTCGTCGCGTACGCCGCCGGCGCCATGGCCCACGGCTCCGGCTTCCTCGCCGTCTACCTGGCCTCGATGATCCTCGGCAACGCCAAGCTGCCCCACGCCCCCGCGAACCGCGGCTTCGCCGAGGGGCTCGGCTGGATCGCGCAGATCGGCATGTTCGTCCTGCTCGGCCTGCTCGTCACCCCGCACGAGCTCGTCCACGACTTCTGGCCCGCCGTCGTCATCGGCCTCGTCCTGACGGTGGTCGCGCGGCCCATGGAGGTCCTGGTCAGCCTGCTGCCCTTCCGGATCCCCTGGCAGGAGCAGGCCCTGATGTCCTGGGCCGGCCTGCGCGGCGCCGTCCCCATCATCCTCGCCACCATCCCGATGGTGTCGAAGATCGAGGGCAGCGAGCGGATCTTCAACATCGTCTTCGTCCTCGTCGTCGTCTACACCCTCGTCCAGGGCCCGACGCTGCCCTGGCTGGCGAAGGCCCTCAAGCTGGGCGACCCCGCCGAGGCCGCCGACCTCGGCGTCGAGTCCGCCCCGCTGGAGCGGCTGCGCGGCCACCTGCTCTCCGTCGCCATCCCGGAGGGCTCCCGGATGCACGGCGTCGAGGTCGCCGAGCTGCGCCTCCCGGCCGGGGCCGCGGTCACCCTCGTCGTACGGGAGGACGCCAGCTTCGTACCGGGACCCGCGACCGTCCTGCGGCACGGCGACGAACTGCTCGTCGTCGCCACCGACCCGGTGCGGGACGCCACCGAGCGGCGGCTGCGGGCCGTGGGCCAGGGCGGCAAGCTCGCCGGCTGGCTCGGCACCGGCGGCGCGACGGCGGCCTCGGCGCCGGCCGCCACCGGTCGCTTCCACCTGCCGGGCAGCGACCGCCGCAGGGAAACCCGGGGTTAATCCCAGGCATTAATTAGGGTGCAGGAGCGTTTTCCCAGGCGGGAAGACGCTCTTCCCTGTACCATGAAGGCACACCTGATCGAACCAACTCTGCCTGACGCAGAGCTGGCGCGACCGTATGGCGGCCGTGGCGCCCCTCCGCAGTGGGGCCGGCCCGGTATCTACCGCAGTAACGCGCATGAGGACAGCTCTCGGCGACACCCGCACCACCGTGCAGGGGGCGCGCTACCAGGCGGCAGAAAGGCAAGGACCGTGGCGTCCACGGTCATCACGGACAAGCGGCCCGGCTACGGGCAGCTGCTGCGCACACCCGGCGCGCTGTCCTTCCTGCTCCCCGGCTTCGCCGCGCGGCAGCCCTTCGCGATGCTGACCATCGGCATCGTCCTGCTCGTGCAGCACACCACCGGGTCCTTCGGCAGCGCCGGCGCGGTCGCCGCCGTCACCGGCGTCTCCATGGCGCTCTTCGCCCCCCAGAGCGGCAAGCTCGCCGACCGCTTCGGCCAGCGCGCCGTCCTGGTCCCCGGCGTCCTCGTCCACGCCGCCGCCGTCTCCCTGCTCGTCGTCCTCGCCCTGGCCGGCGCCCCGCTCTGGGCGCTGTTCCTGGCCTCGGTCCCCGCCGGCGCCTCCGTGCCCCAGGTCGGACCGATGGTCCGGGCCCGCTGGGCCGCCAAGCTGGACGGCACCCCGCTGATGCCGACGGCCGCCGCCTTCGAGTCCGTCACGGACGAGTTCACCTTCGTCGTCGGCCCCGTCCTCGCCACCGCCCTGTGCACCGGCGTCCACCCGGCGGCCGGCCTGATCGCCGAAGCCGCCCTCACCCTCGTCGGCGGCCTGTTCTTCGCCGCGCAGCGCGCCACCCAGCCCGCCCACGGCCTGTCCGCCGCGGCCGGCCACCTCGGCGACGAGCCCCGCCGCTCGGCGCTCTCCGTCCCCGGCGTCCGCGTCCTCGTCGTCGCCTTCCTCGGCATCGGCTCCGTCTTCGGCGGCATGCAGGTCTCCCTCACCGCCTTCACCGAGGAGATCGGCAACCCCGGCGCCAACGGCCTGCTGTACGGCGTCTTCGCCGCCGGCAACATGCTCGCGGGCATCGCCATGGGCGCCGTCGCCTGGAAGACCGGCCCCCGCCGCCGCCTGATCCTGGGCTACGCGGGCCTCACCGTCGCCGCCTCCCTGCTGTGGACCGCGCACTCGGTGCTGCTCCTCGGCGCCCTGGGCCTGGTCGTCGGCCTGTGCATCGCGCCCGCCCTGATCACCGGCTACACCATCGTCGAGACCCTGATCCCGGCCTCGGCCCGTACCGAGGCCTTCACCTGGCTCACCGGCGCCGTCGCGCTCGGCCAGGCCGCGGCCGTCACGGTCGCCGGCCGCCTCGCCGACGCACACGGCGCGAGCACCGGTTTCCTGGTGCCGATGGCGGGCACGGCCCTCGCCCTGGCCACGCTGCTCGCCCTGCGCTCGCGGCTGCGGCCGCGCGAGGCGAGCCGGGTCGCGGCACGTGGCATCGGTCACCGCGTGCCGGTGACGGTGGACTGATCCCACGGAATACGTCAGTATGGATCGTCGTTAGCACTCGATGAGTGTGAGTGCCAGGAGGAAGTCAAGTGCCGACCTACCAGTACCAGTGCACCGAGTGCGGCGAAGGCCTCGAGGCGGTGCAGAAGTTCACGGATGACGCCCTGACCGTGTGCCCCAGCTGCCAGGGACGCCTGAAGAAGGTGTTCTCGGCCGTCGGCATCGTCTTCAAGGGCTCCGGCTTCTACCGGAACGACAGCCGCGGCTCGTCGTCCAGCAGCTCGCCGGCCTCGTCGAAGTCCTCGACCACGCCGTCCTCGACGCCGTCCTCGTCGTCCTCGGACGCGAAGCCGGCCGCGTCGACCGCTTCCTCCTCCTCGACGTCCTCGTCGGGCACCGGGAGCTCGGCCGCCTGACCCGCTCTTTCCCGAGGGCCCCGTCGCCGTGCGCGACGGGGCCCTCGGTGTTTCCGCGTGCCCTGCGTAGGGTGACGGGCATGGCCAACCATGACGTGTACGCGGAGATCGGCGTGATCGGCGGCTCCGGGTTCTACTCGTTCCTCGAAGACGTCACCGAGGTGCCCGTCGACACCCCGTACGGCAGCCCCAGCGACTCCCTCTTCCTCGGCGAGCTCGCCGGCCGGCAGGTCGCCTTCCTCCCCCGGCACGGCCGGGGCCACACCGTCCCGCCGCACCGGATCGACTACCGCGCCAACCTCTGGGCGCTGCGCTCCGTCGGCGTGCGCCAGGTCCTCGCGCCCTGCGCCGTCGGCGGACTGCGCGAGGAGTACGGGCCCGGCACCCTCGTCGTGCCCGACCAGCTGGTCGACCGCACGAAGAACCGGGCCCAGACCTACTTCGACGGGGAGCGGCGGGCCGACGGTGCCGTGCCGAACGTCGTCCACGTGACCTTCGCCGACCCCTACTGCCCGGACGGACGGCGGGTCGCGGTCAAGGCCGCCCGGGGACGGGGCTGGGAACCCGTCGACGGCGGCACGATGGTCGTCGTCGAGGGGCCCCGCTTCTCCACCCGCGCCGAGTCGCGGTGGCACGCCGCCGCCGGCTGGTCCGTCGTCGGCATGACCGGGCACCCCGAGGCCGTCCTCGCCCGCGAGCTGGGCCTCTGCTACACCTCGCTCGCGCTCGTCACCGACCTGGACGCGGGCGCCGAGACCGGCGACGGCGTCTCCCACACCGAGGTGCTGCGGGTCTTCGGCGAGAACGTGGGACGGCTGCGGGAGGTGCTCTTCGACGCGGTCGGAGCCCTGCCGGCGACGGTGGACCGGGACTGCCTGTGCACCCGGGCGCACGACGGCTGGGACCTGGGGATCGAGCTGCCGTAGAGCACCGGCGGGCGCCGTCCCCACCCCCCGCAGGGGTGAGGAGGTTGTCCACAGGCACGGGGTGATCCCCAGGCCGGAGCGGGGCGGTGGCGGAGCCGGGAGAGTGGGGGCGTTCTTCTCCGACGGCTCCCGACCGGACAGGTGGTACTCCGCATGACGACGACCCTCACCTCCTCCGTCCCCGCGCCCTGCGCGGTGCCGGCCTTCGAGCCGCTGCGGGTGCGGGGCGCCCGGCACCGGCTGCGGAGGGCGCTCCGGCGGGGGCGGCGCACACCCGCGCTGCTCCTGGCCCTGACGGCGGGCGCGCTGGCCGTCGCGCACGCGAGCGCCCCGGCCGCGCCCCCTCCGCCGGCGCCCGCTCGCGCGCGGCCGCCCGCCGCCGTGCCCCTGGTGTCCGCGCCGGTACGGATCGCCGACGCCGCCACCGTACGGCTGCTGCGGCCCGGCGACCGGGTCGACGTGATCGCCGCGCCCCACTCGGCGCCGGGCGGGGAGGGCGAGGCCCGGGTGGTCGCCACGGGCGCCCGGGTGGCGGAGGTCCCCCGGCCCGACGAGACTCGACCGGACGGAGGGGCGCTCGTCGTCCTGTCCGTGCCGCGGTCGACGGCGGCGGAGCTGGCAGGTGCCGGTGTCACGTCCCAACTGGCGGTGACGGTGTGCTGATTCGCACTGACTCGCTGTCAAGTCACCGTCCCGTGTGTACGGATTGGACGCCCTCGTGCCGCTCACGGCCTAATGGCTCCGCACACAGCGGCACACGCGACCTCACACGCGACGAAAGGCACCCCGGTGGCCGAGAAGAAGGAAAGTTTGCTGGGAGGCTTCAAGGCCTTCCTGATGCGTGGCAACGTGATCGACCTGGCGGTGGCGGTCGTCATCGGCGCCGCCTTCACGAACATCGTGAACTCGGTGGTCAAGGGAATCATCAACCCGCTCGTGGGCGCCTTCGGAACGAAGGACCTGGAAGGCTACTCGTCCTGCCTCAAGAGCCCCTGCCGGGTGGTCGACGGCGAGATGCAGGGCATCCAGATCCAGTGGGGCCTGGTCCTCAGCGCGGTGCTGAGCTTCCTGATCACCGCGGCCGTCGTCTACTTCCTCATGGTCCTGCCGATGGCCAAGATCCTCGCCAAGCGCGCCGCGCACGAGAAGGCGAAGGAGGGCGTCCAGGAGACCCTGGAGGTCAGCGAGCTGGAGGTGCTCAAGGAGATCCGCGACCACCTGGTCGCCCAGCGCGGCCCCGTGAACAACACGACCCCGGGCTCCACGGTCGCCGGCGGTGGGGCGGCGGGGACGCACTCCACCTCCTGACCGGCGCGGCACGCCGGTTTCAGAGGTGGTGCGGCGGCTTCTCGTCGAGGAAGCGCGCGAGGTCGGCGGCGCTGTCGCCGCCGGCCGGAGGCCGCTCGCCCCACCCACGGTCCGTGTCGTCCGCGGATTGCCGGTCCAGCGGATCGTCGAAGACGAGTACCGGCTTCGGAGTGTTCTGGGGATCGGTGCCGGTCCGCTTCGCGTCTCGCGGGCCGTGGGCGGGGGCGGTGCTCATCTCTTCAGGGTACGCCCGCCCGCCCGCCGCGCGCCCCCCTGATCAGCGGTCCTTCGGGTCGATCAGCCACAGGCCCAGGACCACCGCGAACGACAGGACGAGGAAGCCCGCGCCCCACCAGGCGGTGCCGGTGTCGCCCGCCATCCACTCGTCCACCACGATCGTCAGGCCCCACAGCTGGCCGATGACGACCGTGAGCGCCAGCGCGAGGCGGGCCGAGAGCTTCGAGGAGCGTTCCGGCTCCTGTTCCGTCCCCGTCCCGGGGCCCGGCCCGGTGTGCCGGATCCGGGGGTCGCCGTAGCCGCTGGTGGGCCGGATCTGGGGATGGCGCTCGTGCACGGGCCTGTTCAGACGCGGCTGCGCGCTGCCTGGGGTGTACGCCGGCGGGCGCGACGGCGCACGACAGCGGGGGGCCGGGGGGCGGGGCCGTCGGCCGCCGTGGCGCCGGGTGCGGGGCCCGGAGCGGGGGCGGAGCCGGGCGCGGGGGTCGGCTCGACTGTCTTCGGTGGCTCGGTCACGCGGCCACGGTAAAACCGTATGACCTGGTTGGTTCTGTTTTGACCACCCCGCGGGTGACGGTTCGGTCGGCCGGCGGGCGGGCCGGTGACGGGTCGTCGGAGGGCGTACGGGCCCGTGACGAGCCGGTCGGACGGCGGCCGGACCGCGGACCGCGAAGACCTCGCGGGCCGCGGCGAGCCGCCCGGGGGGCGGGAAGGCGTGGCACGTGCAGGGGCCCGCCGCCCCTTCTGCTGTGCTGGGGCGCATGACACAACCGTTCCTTCCCCTCACCGCTCGCTCCCGCGAGGAGTCGCACCGGGCCTCCACGCCCCTGGAGCTCTTCTTCGACCTGTGCTTCGTCGTGGCCGTCGCCCAGGCCGGCGCCGAACTCGTGCACGCGATCGCCGAGGGCCACGCCGGCGAGGGCATCCTCAACTACGCGATGGTCTTCTTCGCGATCTGGTGGGCCTGGATGAACTTCTCCTGGTTCGCCTCGGCCTACGACAACGACGACGTCCTCTACCGGGTCGTCACCCTCGTCCAGATCGCCGGCGTGCTGGTCCTCGCCGCCGGCGTCTCGCGCGCCTTCGCCGACCACGACTTCCTCGTCGTCTACCTCGGCTACCTCGTGATGCGCCTCGCCATGGCCTCGCAATGGCTGCGCGCCGCCCACCACGCCACCGACCCGGCCGAGCGGACGATGTGCCGCCGGTACGCGGGCGGGGTCCTCACCGTCCAGGTCGGCTGGCTCGCGCTGCTCCTGGCGCCCGAGCCGGCCCGCCCGTGGGTCTTCCTGGTCATGGCGCTCGCCGAGATGGCCGTGCCGGTGTACGCGGAGAAGGACGCCCCCAGCAACTGGCACCCGCACCACATCGCCGAGCGGTACGGCCTGTTCACCATCATCGTGCTGGGCGAGACCGTCGCCGCCGCGACCGTCGCCGTGAAGACCGGCATCATCGAGAACGACGCCCTCGGCGAGGTGCTCCCGATCGCCGCGGGCGGTCTGCTGCTGGTCTTCGCCGCCTGGTGGATCTACTTCGTCGTGCCCGCCCACGACCGGCTGACCTCCAGCCGCCAGGGCTTCCTGTGGGGCTACGGCCACTACGTGATCTTCGCGTCGGCCGCCGCCGTCGGGGCCGGCCTGGAGATCGCCGTCGAGCAGGCCGTGGGCAAGGCCCACATCTCCACCCTCGCCGCCTCCGCCGCCGTGACGATCCCCTCGGCCGTGTTCCTGCTGTCGGTGTGGCTGCTGCACGCCCGCTACTTCAAGGTCGGCATCGCCCAGCAGCTGGTCCTGCCGGTCTCGTCGCTGGCGATCCTGATGTGCTCTTTCGCGGGCCGCTGGGCCGTCCTCGCGGCCGGGCTCGTCGCGGCGGTCACGGTCGCCGTCGGGGTCACCCTGACCGCCCGCAACCCCCGCACGCGCGCGAGGACCGCGGCCTGAGGCCTGCGGGCCCCGGCGACCGGAGGGTGGAGGAGCGGCCGTCCGCCGGGACACAATCCGCACATGATCTTCCGCCTCCTCGGACCGCTCGCGGTCACCGGCGCCGACGGCGCCCCGGTGCCCGCCACCGGCGGCCCCAAGGTCCGCGCCCTGCTCGCCCGGCTCCTCCTCGACGCGGGCAGGACCGTCCCGGTGGAGCGGCTCCTCGACGGGCTGTACGGGGACGAACCGCCGGCCGGTGCCCAGGGCGCGCTCCAGGCCCAGGTCTCGCGGCTGCGCCGGGCCCTCCCGCCGGGCGTCGCGGTCGAGTTCTCGGCCGCCGGATACCGGCTGGCCGTCGGCGACCCCGCCACGGACGTGGACGTCCTGCGCTTCGAGGCGCTCGCCCGGGAAGGCGCGCGGGCCGGTGCGGCGGGCGACCCCGGCCGCGCGGCCGGCCTGCTGCGGGAGGCGCTCGGGCTCTGGCGGGGGCCGGCGCTCGCCGACGTGCGGGACGCGCCCTTCGCCGCGGGCCAGGCGGCCCGGCTCGACGCGCTGCGGCTCGACGCCGTGGAGGAGTGGGCGGCCGCCGAGCTGGCCGTCGGCGGGGACCCGGCCGCACTCGTAAGGGAGTTGGAGCGGTCGGTGCGGGAGCAGCCGCTGCGGGAGCGGCTGCGCGGGCTGCAGATGCGGGCGCTCGCCGAGGCGGGACGGCAGGCGGAGGCGCTCGCCGTGTACGAGGAGGTGCGGACGGCACTCGCCGAGGAGCTGGGGGCCGATCCGTCGCCGGAGCTGTCCGCCGCGCACCTGGAGGTGCTGCGGGGCGGGACGACCGTCCCGGACCGGGCGTGCCCGCCGCTGCCCGCGCCGCTGACGGTCTTCGTGGGCCGCGAACGGGAACGGGAGCGGCTGGCCGCCCTGGTGACGGCCGCGCGCCTGGTGACCCTGGTGGGTCCGGGCGGCGCGGGCAAGACCCGGCTGGCGCTGGAGGTGGGCGCGGGGCTGCCGGGTGAGGTGAGGTTCGTGGACCTGGGGGCGGTCGGGGGCGCGGGGCCGGTGCCCGGCGGGGACGGGCGGACGGGCCCCGTCTCGGTCGAGGTCGCCGAGGCCTTCGCGGCGGCGCTCGGCGTGCGGGGCGCGGCGCGGCTCGAAACGGCCCTGGCCGGGCGGCCGGTGCTGCTGATCGTGGACAACTGCGAGCACGTCGTCGCGGAGACGGCGCTCCTCGTACGGCGGCTGCTCGCCGCCTGCCCGGGGCTGCGGATGCTGACGACGAGCCGGGAGGCGCTCGGCATCACCGGGGAGTCCCTGCTGCCGCTCGGCGCGCTCGCGCCGGACGCGGCGGAGGATCTCTTCGTGCGGCGGGCGGCGGCGGTCCGGCCCGGATTCACGGGCCACGCGCGCGTGGCGGAGCTCTGCGCGGGCCTCGACGGGCTGCCGCTCGCCGTCGAGCTCGCGGCCGCCCGCCTGCGGACCCTGTCCGTGGAGGAGCTGGCGGACGGCCTGGGCGAGAGGTTCGAACTGCTGTCGCGCGGGGACCGCACCGCGCCGGAGCGGCACCGGACGCTGCGGGCCGTGGTCGAGTGGAGCTGGTCGCTGCTCGAACCGGACGAGCGGGAACTGGCCGCGCGGCTCTCCGTGTTCCGGGGCGGCGCGACGGCGGAGGCGGTGGCCCGGGTGTGCGGGGCGGGCCCGGGCCCGCTGGCCTCGCTCGTGGAGAAGTCGCTGGTGGAGGTACGGGACGACGGCCGGTACCGGATGCTGGAGACGATCCGCGCGTACGCCGCCGAGCGGCTCCCGGACGGGGACCCGGCGATCGCCGCCCACCACGCGTACTACCGGGAACTCGCCGAGGCGGCCGATCCCGAACTGCGCGGGCCCGACCAGCTGGAGTGGCTGGCCCGGCTGGACGCGGAGGACGCGAACCTGCGGGCGGCGCTGCGGCGCGGCACGCCCGAGGACGGTCTGCGGCTGGTGGCCGCGCTCAGCCCGTACTGGTGGCTGCGCGGGCTGCGGGGCCGGGTGGCGGCGCCGGTCGCGGAGCTCCTCGACCGGGTGGAGCCGACGGCGGAACTCGGCGAGGAGTACGCGCTGTGCGTCCTCGCGGCGGGCCTCCGGGAGGGCGAACACGTGGACCGGGCCAGGGAGTTCCTCGTCGCGCGTACGGCTCCGCTCGGGCAGCCGTACACGGCCTTCCTCTGGTCGACGTCCATAGGGCCCCTGGAGGGCCTCCGCATGGGCGACGACCCCTGGGCCCGCGCCCTCGGCCAGGTGGGCCACGCCCATCTGACGTCCTCGAAGGCCCTCTTCGTAGAGGCCCTCGCCGGTTTCCGGGCGCTCGGGGAGCGGTGGGGGACGGCGACCGCGCTGGAGGGGCTGGCGGCGCACACCGCCGAACCGCTGCCCCTGCTCGCGGAGGCCCTGGAACTCTTCGAGTCGCTGGGGGTCGCCGAGGACGTCGTCGACCTGCTCCACCGCCGTGCCGCCGTCCACGAGGCCGCCGGGGACGCCGCGTCGGCGGCGGCCGACCGCGCGCGGGCGGCGACCACGTCCCGCCGAGCGGGCCTACCGGGGTGAACGCCCCCGCCCCCGTTGTGGGCAGTCGTTCCGCCGGGGCGGTGCCCACCCCTCCGCGCCCCGTTGTGGGCATGCGTTCCGCCGGGGCGGTGCCCACCCCCGCGCCCCCCGTTGTGGGCAATCGTTCCGCCGGGGCGGAACGGGTGGGCACAACGGAACGGCGCCCCTGCCGGCGCCAGAGGCTCCCGCGCCCTGACCCGCACCGGATGCGCGCCGCACAAAGTGGTGCGGGTCCAGGCGCGGAACGCGGAGGCGCCGCGAAGGGCGCCGTCCCGTGTGCCCACCCGTCC
>NZ_JBIAMM010000015.1:36234-253515 GCF_042874095.1 Streptomyces sp. NPDC004266 | reverse complement strand
TCCACACCGAACCGGGAAGGCCCTCACCCGTTCAAGATCCCTCAGCCGAGACCTGCATCACCCGTCCACAACCTCCCGGGACAGAACACCTAGGGGCCGTCCGGCGAGTCCCGGGGGGCGTCCGGCGAGTCCCGGGGGGGCGTCCGGCGAGTCCCGGCAAGGCGTCCGGCGGGGCCGCGGCGCCCGGCACGTCCTGGAGCCGTCAGGGCTTGTCGGCGCGCGACCGGCCGACCCCCTTGCCCGGGTTGTCCGAGGAGTCGCCGCGGCCGGTGCCGTTGTTCGACCGGGGCGCGGGGGGCGGGGTGCGGGCGGGACGAGGGTCGTGCCGGCAGTACTCGGGGACGAGCTCCTCGCCGCCCGCGGCGGCCACGAGCCGCTGCCAGGCGGCGGACGTGGACGCCCTGCCCGTCACCTTGTCGCCGCCCTCACCCCTGCTCTTGTCCTTGCCCTTGTCCTTCGTCCGCCCCTTCTCCTTCTCGACGGCACGGCAGAGGGCGTCACGGCTCCTGCCGGGGAGCTCCGGAGGGTCCTTCTCCGGACGCAGGGGGGCTGTCGTGCCGGGCGGTGCGGGGGTGCGGACCGCGCCGCCGCCCGTACCGGCCGTCGCGCCCGGCTCCGCGGGCCCGGGCGTGGAACGGGTCGGGCGCGGCCCGGAGGTCGGGGCGGTGGTGCCGAGGAAGCGCTCGGGCAGGTCGCCGGCGGCGACGGCCACGCCGCCGAGCGTCACGCTCGCGACCAGCGCGGCCACGGCCGCCTTCGGCGAACGCCAGGTGCGGCGCCGCTCGGCGGCCGGGGTCCAGTCGTCACGGTCGCGGGTGGGCAGCGACCCGTGGAGCCCCGCGTCACGGGCCTCCCGGAAGGCGGCGAGAGCGGCCTCCTCACCGGCGACGCCGACGCTCCCGTCCCCCCGGTCGCCGCTCAGAGCGGCTCTCAGCAGCTCCGCCGGATCTCCGTCCCGCGGTTCGTCACGCATCCGTCACCTCCCTCTCCCCGTGAGTTGTTTCGCAAGTCGCCTCAATCCCCTATGTGCGGCGGACCGTACCGCACCGGGACGCTTGCCCAGTACTCGGGCGGCCGAAGGGCCGTCGAGACCGACGACGACCCGGAGCAGCACGGCCTCGGCCTGGTCCTGCGGAAGACCCGCGACGAGGGCGAGCGCCCGCTCCGTCGACAGCGCCTCCAGCGCCTCGTCGGCCGCGTCGGCGGCGGCCGGGAGTTCGAGCAGGTCCTGCTCGAACCGGGTGGGACGGGGCCTGGCCCGTACGCGCCGCAGGTGGTCGAGGGCCCGGTGGCGGGCGATGGTCGCGGTCCATCCGCGGAAGCCCGCGCCGTCGCCGCGGAACCGGCCGAGGTCCCGGGCTATCTCCAGCCACGCGTCGGAGGCGACGTCCTCGGCGTCCTCGCCGACGATGCCGCGCAGATAGCCGAGCAGTCCGGGGTGGACGATCCGGTAGGCCTCCGCGAACGCCCCCTCGTCCCCCCGCCGGGCCCGCTCGACGGCCTCGGCGAGACGGGCGTCGTGCTCCGGACCGAACCGGGCGTCGTGCTCCGGACCGAACCGGGCCCGGTTCTCAGGGTCGTGTGCCGCGGCGGGCGCGTGCCCCGTTCCCTCGCCCACCCGACCTCTTCACACCCCGTACACCCATGAACCCGGTCCCCCGCGGAACAACCGGAGGACATCCATCCTGTCAGACGGCCGACAGGCCTTTCCCGACAGGCTGTCGGGGCGGCGGGACGGCAATCCCGCCGGATGTTCCAGCGGATCGGCCCCGCGAAACATCACGGACCGGCAGAGTGACCCTGATCACAGCGGAGGCGAACACTCGCTGGCATCAGCCGAGTTGCTGGACCATGGAGGGGCGCCAAAGCACCCATAAGCGGTCACCGATCGATGGATCCGGCCAGCCTTGGGGGGCGCGCACAAATTTCACACAATCCCTCTTCATATCGGCCCGCGATGCTCTAGATTGACCGTGCTTCAGCTGTTCGGGCACGAGGCGACCATTAACGATCCATAGGTCCGGTACCGCGGAAGGCCACGAGCCGACTCCTCGGCGCCGGGCATGGGGGCGATCGTTTCCGGGGGCCCGCGAGGGGCGTCGGGTGCGGGGAGCACCCGGGGTCTCGACGGATTTCCGTGCACCTCGAGTGCCCGGCGGGGCGGACAAGTCCGCTGCCGCCGGGATGAGTTGTCGAAGTGGCTCTGGAAGAGCCGGGATGTCATGCGCCGGGGAGGGCGGGGGCCTCCCGGGGAGTGTCGGGCGCACACGTCGTACCACTGGGGACCTGGGGGGTTCTGTGCGGCAAGGGGGACTAGTCAGTCCGTTTCCGTCTGCGCGCGAGCGCCTGGCGGAGGGGGCGACAAGCCGGCCCGCGGTCGAGTGGGAGCAGCGCTACCGCCGTACCGTGATCATCAGCGACACCGTGGCCACCGCCTTCGTGGTGACGGCGATCGGCGACTTCTTCGGAGTCCGGGACGCGGCCAACTGGCATGAGAAATGGGGGATCCTCGCGTTCGGCACGCAGCTCCTGGTGCTGGGGGCGCTGGCGGTGAGCCGGGCATGGGCGCCTGCCGTGCTCGGCCAGGGCGCCGAGGAGTTCCGCCGGCTCGGCCGCTCCCTGTTCACGGCGACCGTCGTCCTGGCGCTCGGCGGGATCGCCCTCACCTCGCGCAACATCAAGCTCTGGATATTCGTCGCGATCCCCGCGATCGCCCTCGTCACCATGACGGCGCGGTACCTGCTGCGCCTCTGGCTGCACAAGGAGCGCAAGGAGGGGCGGTGCCTGCGACCGGTGCTGGCCGCCGGAAGCCCGGACACCGTGCGCGACCTGATCACCCGGACCCGCAAGTTCCCGCACCTCGGCTGGCGCGTGGAGGCGGTGTGCACGACGGACGGCCGCGGCCTCGACGGCGACCTGCTGGACGGGGTGCCGGTCGTCGGGCAGTTGGCGGACGTCGCCAAGCACGTCCGCCACGACGGCTACCGGGTCGTCGCGGTCACCCCGGACCCGCACTGGTCGCCGGACCGGCTGCGGCGGCTGGCCTGGAACCTCGAGGGCAGCGAGGCCGAGATGGTCGTGGCCCCCGTCCTGATGGAGGTGGCCGGCCCGCGACTGCACGTCGACGCGGTGCTGGGGATACCGCTGCTGCGGGTCAGCATGCCGACCTTCACCGGCGGCCGCCGGGCGATCAAGGGCGTCGTCGACCGGTTGGGCGCGGCGGTCCTGCTGCTCCTGTTCGCGCCGCTGATGGCGCTCGTCGCGCTGCTCGTCGTGCTGGACAGCCGGGGCGGGGCGTTCTACCGCCAGCGCCGGGTCGGCAAGGACGGCCGCGAGTTCACCATCTTCAAGTACCGCACCATGGTCACCGGGGCCGACGGCGCCGCGCGCGCCGCGCTCGCCGACCGCAACGAGGGCGCGGGGCCGCTCTTCAAGCTCCGCCGGGACCCGCGGGTGACCCGGGTGGGGGCGGTGCTGCGCCGGTACTCGATCGACGAGCTCCCGCAGCTCCTCAACGTGCTCACCGGGTCGATGTCGCTCGTCGGTCCGCGGCCGCCGTTACCGGAGGAGTCCGCCGCGTACGGCCCGGACATCCGGCGGCGTCTCCTCGTCAAGCCCGGCCTCACCGGCCTGTGGCAGATCAGCGGACGCAGCGACCTGCCGTGGGAGGAGGCCGTGCGCCTCGACCTGCGGTACGTGGAGGACTGGTCGCTCGCCCTGGACACGGTGATCTTGTGGAAGACGCTGCGTGCGGTGCTCTACGGGCAGGGGGCCTATTGATGCGCGGGGGGCGGCGTCGGCGGACAGCCGGAGCTCGGACCGCAGGCCGGAAGGGCCTGCCTGGGGGGAGGAACGGGTCGTGAGGATCAGCGTTTTCGGGCTCGGCTACGTGGGCTGCGTGTCGGCCGCGTGCCTGGCCAGCATGGGCCACGAGGTCATCGGGGTGGACGTCAACCCGGTCAAGGTCGACCTGGTCAACGACGGCAAGGCCCCGGTGGTGGAGGAGGGGATCGGCGAGCTCGTCGCCGAGGTCGTGAAGTCGGGGGCGCTGCGCGCCACCGGCGACGTCCGCGAGGCGATCGCGGACAGCGAGGTGTCGCTGATCTGTGTGGGCACGCCGTCCGAGCCCAACGGCAGCCTGTGCACCACGTACTTGGAGCGGGTCACCGAGGAGATCGGCGCCGCGCTCGCCGAGCGGGGCGGGCGGCACACCGTCGTGTTCCGCAGCACCATGCTCCCGGGCACCTGCCTGAACCTGCTGGTGCCGATCCTGGAGAAGAACGTCGGCGGCACGGCCGGGGTGGACGTCGGGGTCGCGGTCAACCCGGAGTTCCTGCGCGAGGGCACGAGCGTGCGGGACTTCTTCGACCCGCCCAAGACCGTCATCGGCGAGCTCGACGCGGCGAGCGGCGACGTGGTGGCCGCGCTGTACGAGGGCCTGCCCGGCGAGGTGTTCCGGGTGCCCGTGCCGGTGGCCGAGGCCATCAAGTACGCGGACAACGCCTTCCACGGCCTCAAGATCGGCTTCGCGAACGAACTGGGCGCGGTGTGCCAGGCGCTCGGGGTGGACTCGCACCAGGTGATCGACGTGTTCCTGGCCGACCGCAAGCTGAACATCAGCCCCGCCTATCTGCGGCCCGGCTTCGCCTTCGGCGGCTCCTGCCTTCCCAAGGACCTGCGCAGCCTCGTCCACGCGGCGCAGCGGGCCGACGTCTCGGTGCCCATCCTCTCCCACGTGCTGCCGTCCAACGCCGACCACCTGCAGCGCGCGGTGGAGCTGGTCGAGCGCACCGGCAAGCGCCGGGTGGGCCTGTTCGGCCTCTCCTTCAAGCCGGGCACCGACGACCTCCGCGAGAGCCCGCTCGTCGAGCTGGCGGAGCGGCTCTTCGGCAAGGGCTACGACCTGCGGATCTACGACGCCAACGTGCACCTCTCCCGGCTGCTCGGCGCCAACCGCGAGTACATCGAGTCCCGGCTGCCGCACCTCGCGCAGCTGCTCACGGACTCCGTCGACGAGGTGCTGGAGCACGCCGAGGTGTGCCTGGTCGGGACCAGGGACCCGGCCGTGGTGTCGGCTCTGCCGCACGGTGACGGCCCGGTGATCGTCGACCTCATCCACCTTCCCGACGCCGACGCGCGGCGGGCCGAACCGGGGTACATGGGCCTTGCTTGGTAACACGACCAGGGGCGTCCGGCGGGACCGCCGCGCGCTGATCCTGGTGGAGAACCTGTCGGTGCCGTTCGACCGGCGGGTGTGGCAGGAGTGCACGACGCTGCGCGACGCGGGCTGGCAGGTGAACGTCATCTGCCCTCGGGGCGGCAAGCGGGACACGGAGCCGTTCGCGGAGATCGACGGCATACGGATCCACCGCTACCCGCTGCGCGCGGCCACCGGCGGGCCGGCCGGATACCTGAAGGAGTACGGGACGGCTCTGTGGCACACCTTCCGGCTGGCCCGGAAGGTCGGCCCGGTCCACGTGGTCCACGCCTGCAACCCGCCCGACCTGCTGTTCCTGCCGGCCCTGTGGCTGAAGCGGCGCGGCACGCGGTTCGTCTTCGACCAGCACGACCTGGTGCCCGAGCTGTACCTCTCCCGGTTCGACCGCGGCAAGGACCTGCTCTACCGCGCCGTGTGCGCGCTGGAGCGGCTGACCTACCGGACCGCGGACGTCGTGCTCGCCACGAACGAGAGCTACCGGGACGTCGCGGTGCGCCGGGGCGGCCGGCGGCCGGAGGACGTCTTCGTGGTGCGCAGCGCGCCCGACGTCGACCGCTTCCACCCCGTGCCGGCCGAGCCGGAGCTGAAGCGCGGCAAGCCCCATCTGCTGTGCTACCTCGGCGTCATGGGGCCGCAGGACGGCGTCGACTACGCCCTGCGGGCCCTCGCCAGGCTGCGGGACGAGCTCGGACGGACCGACTGGCACGCGGTGTTCGTCGGCGGCGGCGACACCTTCGACGCGATGGTGGAGCTGTCCCGGCAGCTCGGGCTCTCGGAGCAGGTGCAGTTCACCGGGCGCATCCCGGACGCCGACCTGGCGCGCTACCTGTCCACGGCGGACGTGTGCCTCTCCCCCGACCCGCACAATCCGCTCAACGACGTGTCGACCATGAACAAGGTCCTGGAGTACATGGTCATGGGCCGGCCGATCGTCTCGTTCGACCTCCGGGAGGCGCGGGTCTCCGCCGGTGACGCCGCCGTCTACGCGCCCGCCAACGACGAGACGGAGTTCGCCCGGCTCGTCGCGCTGCTGCTCGACGACCCGGAGAAGCGGGCCCTCATGGGCAAGGTCGGCCAGGAGCGGATCGGCGGACCGCTCTCCTGGCGGAACTCCCAGCGGGCCCTGCTCGCCGCCTACGCCGCAGCCTGCCGACCCCACGCTCCGGCGTCGGCGGGCGACCCCGACGGGGAAGGGACGAGGCCGCTCCGTTGAGCGATGACACGATACGCCTGGTCACGGTCGGGCGGATTCTCCGCCGGCGCCGGCGGCTCCTCACCATCCTCGTGGTGGTGGGTGCGCTCGTCGGCTACGGCACCTCCCTGCTGCTCCCGCCGCGCTACACGACGTCGGCGTCCGTGCTGCTGCCGGGGGCGTGGGAGGAGCGCGAGCTGCGGACCCAGGCGGAGGTCGCCACCAGCTCGGTGGTGATCGACCGCGTGGCGTCCGCGCTCCACTGGAGGGGGGTCGGCACCACCGAGCTGAAGGAGCAGGTGACCGCCAAGGCCTCCGAGGGAAACATCATCCAGATCTCGGGCACCGCCGACACGCCCGAGCGCGCACAGCGGCTCTCCGACCAGGTGGCCGAGCAGTTCGTCGCCTTCGCCGCGCGGATCGTGGGCGACAACGCCGACCCCGAGGCGGCGGCGCGCCTCGAGACCCTGCGGCGGACCGTCGCGCAGACCGGCCGCCGCATCACCGAACTGGCCGACGCGGCCGGTACGGGGCGGAACGTGGAGAGCGTGCAGACCCGCACCGAGCTGGAGGGGCTGCGCACCGCGCTGCAGGAGTCCATCGAGAAGCTGGGCCAGGCCGATCCCACGTCGAACAAGGCCCACATGGTCGTCATGGGTCCGGCGGCCCGGCCCACCGGCGAGGCACCGCCGACGCGGATCCAACTCGTCGCCGCCGGTGCGCTGTTGTTCTTCCTGGTCACGGTGGTAGGCCATCTCACGGCGGCGCGGATGAGCCGTCGGCTGCGCACCGAGGGGGAGATCGCCGGGGCCCTCGGCGTGGCGCTCCTCGGCTCCGTCGACGTGCCCGCCGAGCGGAACGCGTACCGGCCGGAGGGCCGCGGACCGCGGACCTGGATCCGCCGGCTCCTCGGGACCGACGTCCGGTGGGACGTCCCGCCCCCGCGGACCTCGGGCGACGAGGCCGGCCGGCGGACCCGCTACCGGCGGGCGTGCGCCCGCCTCCGGGACCGGCTGCCGGCCGCCCGGCCGCTGCTCGTCGTCGTCCCGGACGGCGACCCGATCGCCCGCCGGGCCGCCGGGGAGCTCGTCACCGAGGCCGGCGGCGACCCGGTGCTGCGGGTGGTGGGCGTCTCGGTGTCGGAGCCGATGGTGCCGGACCACGACGACGCGTCCGGCGCGCTCGTCGTGCTCAGCGCGGGCAACTGGACGGCCGGTGAGCTCGCCGGCATCGCCGAGGCGTGCGCGGACGCCGGCCACGAGGTCGTCGGCGCCGTCCTGGCCGGCACGGTCCGGATCCGTACGAAGGGGTCCGCCGGCCGGCCCCGGGAGGCCGCGACGCCGGTGCTCGCCGTGGGCGCCGACGCGACGGGAGGTTCGGCGTGACGACACGTACGACCGCGGAGCCTCCGGTCGCCGCTCCCCTGATCGACCTGCATTCCCTGGTGGTGGCGGTGTTCAGGCGCCGTCGGCTCTGGGGTTCGCTCGCGCTGCTCGGTCTCGTCCTCGGCGCGGCGGCGGCGGTCCTGCTGCCGACGCCGCCGACCGCGATGACGAAGGTCCTCGTCGCCCGGCAGGAGGACCAGCCGAACGACCCCGGGACGCTGATCCGCACCGATGTCGCACTGCTGCGGACCACGCGGATCGCCGGTGACGCGCTGAAGGCCCTCAAGTCCTCGGAGAGGCCCGAGGACTTCATGAAGGAGTACGAGGGGATCGGCCTCACCAACAACCTGCTGCAGATCAACGCGACGGGTGACAGCGACGCCGAGGCGGTGGCCCGCGTGAAGGCGCTGGCCGACGCGTTCGTCGCGGACCACGTGCGACGGATACAGCAGGCCGCGAACGCCGACGCCAAGGCCCTGCTCGACCAGCGGGACCGGTTGAAGGACGAACTCGCCGGGGTCAACAAGGAGATCGGGGACGAGTCGCCGCAGGGCGCGGGGAAGGCCTCGGCGAACACGGAGTCGCTGTTCTCCCGCCGGGCCGAACTCACCTCGCGCATCTCCGATTTCAGCCAGCGCGCCGAGGAGGCCCGCATCGGCACGCCCCGGCTGATCTCCGGCACGCAGATCGTCGACGCCCCGCGCCCGGTCAAGCGCTCCCTGCCCAAGACCCTCGCCAAGGACGCCGGGATCGGGCTGGTCCTCGGACTCGCCCTGGGGCTCGCGGTGGCGGCCGTCGGCACGGTGGTGGCGGACCGTCCCGTGCTGCGCCGGGAGATCGCGGCGCACCTCGGGGCCTCGGTGATCGCGGAGCTGCCCGGCCGGCCGGGCCGGCGGTGGCAGCGCCGCAGGACCCGGACGGCGCGGACCCGGCTCACCGCGTCCCTGGCCCGCACCGCGCGCGGCTCCGCGGAGCCGATGTCCCTCCTCGAACTGGGCTGCGCGGACGGCGCGCGCGTGATCGCGCTCGACCTCGCCGGGTCCCTGGGCGAGGACGGGCCGGTGGTCGTCGTCGACGGTCTGCCCGGCCCGGAGCTCTCCGGCCGCCGGCCGCGGCCCGGGGACCCGACCGTGGTCGGTCTGGAGCGTGCCACGGCCGTGGCGCACCAGGAGCGTCGGCTCGGCGTCGGCTCGGTGGGGCCCGGCGCGGCGTGGACCGACCTGCCGTACCTGGGGACGCGGACCGTGCTCGTCGTGCGGGCCGGGCACGGCAGCGCGGCCTGGCTGCACACCGTGGCGCGGCAGCTGGCCGAGCAGCGCATCCTCGTGCTCGGTGTGGTGCTGATCGACCCCGATCCGCGTGACCGGACCGACGGCACGCTGTGGGACGGGGGGCCGCAGGCCGCGCCGCGCGGCCAGAACGAGGGGCCTGCCCGGGCGAACGGCACGGGCCGGCGGCGGAGGGAGCGTCTGCCCGCGTGGGCGACGGTCCCGGACAGCGACCAGGAGGCGCGGTAGCACATGTGTGGCATCGCAGGCACGTACCGATGGCCCGACGGGAAGGAAGTGACCGACCGGCTCACCGAGACCCTCGCGCACCGCGGCCCGGACGGGGCCGGCCGGTACAGCCATCCCGTCGGTGACGCGGAGGTGCACCTGGGGCACCGCCGGTTGTCGATCGTCGACCTGTCCGAGACCGGCGCCCAGCCGATGGTCTCGGGCGGTCTCGTCCTGACGTACAACGGCGAGCTGTACAACGCGCCCGAGCTGCGGGCCGAGCTGGCGGCGGCGGGCGTGCGCTTCCGGGGGACCTCCGACACCGAGGTGCTCCTGGAGGCCTGGCGGCGCTGGGGCACGGACTGTCTGCCCCGGCTGCGCGGCATGTTCGCGTTCGGGATCTTCGACGAGCGCACCGGTGAGCTGGTGCTCGCCCGCGACCAGCTGGGCATCAAGCCGCTGTTCCTGCTGCGGCGCGGCGAGGGCCTGGTGTTCGCCTCCGAGCTGAAGGCGCTCGCCGCCGTGACCGGCGGATCCCTGGAGGTGGACCACGCGGCCCTGGTGGCCTCGCTGCTCTACTACTGGGTGCCGGACTCGCGGTGCGCGTTCCGCGAGGCGGAGAAGCTGCCGCCGGGGAGCTGGCTGCGGTGCCGGCCCGACGGGCGGGTGGAGCGCGGCCGGTTCTGGCACCTGAAGGAGGTCGCCGCCGAGGGCCGGGAGCGGGCCCTGGCCGGCGAGCGGCCGGATCTCGCCGCGATCGTCGAGGAGTCGACCCGGCGTCACCTGCTGTCCGACGTCCCCGTGGCGACCTTCCTCTCGGGCGGGCTCGACTCCAGCTATCTGACGGCGCTCGCGGCCCGCGAGCAGCCCGGGATCTCGGCCTACACGATCGGGTTCCGCGCCGAGGACGCCAAGTTCGAGGCGATGCCGGACGACCTGCGCTATGCCCGGCAGGTGGCCGAGCGGTTCGGCGTCGACCTGCACGAGATCGAGATCGCCCCGGACGTGCTCGACCTGCTGCCGCGGATGACGTACCACCTGGACGAGCCGATCGGCGACCCCGCCGCGATCAACACCTTCCTGATCTGCTCGGCCGCCCGGGAGGCCGGGGTGAAGGTGATGCTGTCGGGGATGGGGGCCGACGAGCTGTTCGCCGGGTACCGCAAGCACCTGGCCAACCTGGTCGCGCTGCGCTACCAGCGCGTTCCGCGGCCGCTGCGGAGCGGCGTGTCCAGGGCCGTGGACCTGCTGCCGGTCGCCTCGGCCCGCCGCGGGTACCGGTCGGTGCGCTTCGCGAAGCGGTTCCTCTCCTTCGCCGACCTGCCGGAGGAGACGGCGTTCCGGCGGAGCTACACCATGTACGACCGGGAGGAGCTGCTCGGCCTGATCGATCCGGACCTGGCCGGGACGGTCGACGACGTGCTGACCGAGCACGCGGACGTGTACGAGGACAACGCGCTCGACGACTTCGTCAACCGCATGTGCCTGGGCGACGCCCGGATGTTCCTGCCGGGCCTGAACCTGGCGTACACGGACCGGTCGAGCATGGCCGCGTCGACCGAGGTGCGGGTGCCGTACGTGGACGTCGAGGTGGTCAAGGCGGCGTTCACCGTGCCCGGCGACCGCAAGATCGTCGGACGGCAGGGCAAGGCCGTCCTCAAGGAGGCGGCCGCCTCGGTCCTGCCCCGGGAGATCGTGTACCGGCCCAAGGGCCTGTTCAGCGCCCCGCTGCGGGCCTGGATGAGCCGCGACCTGGCCCCGCTGGTGCGCGAGGTGATCCACGACGGCGAGCTCGTCCGCTCCGGCTTCCTGCGCCGCGACGCCCTGGCGCGCCTCGCCGCCGAGGACGCCGCCGGGCACCAGGACCGCTCCAAGCACCTGTGGCACGTGCTGACCCTTGAGTACTGGTACCGCGGCGCGACCTCCCAGGCCGGCCAGAACGCTTCCTTGACTGCGTAGAGAACAAGAGGACTTCGGTGAAACAGGTCGTACAGAACTACAAGAGCGGCGAACTGGCCGTGCTCGACGTCCCGGTGCCGGGGTGCAAGCCGGGCGGTGTCCTCGTGCGGACCGCCTACTCGCTGATATCCACGGGCACCGAGCTCATGAAGGTGTCCGAGGCCGGCATGTCGATGCTCGGCAAGGCCCGCTCGCGCCCGGACCAGGTCGCCAAGGTCGTGCAGAGCGTGGCGACCAACGGCGTGCCCGCCACGTACCGCAAGGTGATGGGCAAGCTCGACTCGTACACGCCGCTCGGGTACTCGCTGTGCGGGGTGGTCGAGCAGGTCGGTGCCGGGATCGACGACGTGAAGGTCGGCGACCTCGTGGCCTGCGCCGGCAACGAGCACGCGCTGCACGCCGAGCTGAACTGGGTGCCGAAGAACCTCTACACCCCGGTCCCGGACGGCCTCGCGCCCCGGCACGCCGCCTTCGGCACCGTCGGGTCCATCGCCCTCCAGGGCATACGCCAGGGCGAGCCGCAGCTCGGCGAGGTGGCGCTCGTCATCGGCCTGGGGCTGATCGGACAGCTGGTGGTGCAGCTCCTCGCCGCCGCGGGCGTCCGGGTCGTCGGCGCCGACCCCGACCCGGCGCGCTGCGAGCTCGCCGAGCGCCTGGGCGCCGAGGCCTGCGGCGATCCCGGATCGGCCTCCGTGGAGACCGCCGTCGCCGAGCTCACCGGCGGTCACGGCGTGGACCAGGTGTACCTGGCGGCCGGTGGCGGCAGCAACCAGCCCGTCGAGCTGGCCGCCCGGCTGTGCCGGGACCGCGGCCGGGTCGTCGACATCGGCAAGTGCCGTCTGGACCTGCCGTGGAACGCGTACTACGAGAAGGAGCTCGACGTCCGGTTCTCCCGCAGTTACGGCCCGGGGCGCTACGACCCGGAGTACGAGCTGGAGGGGCGGGACTATCCGATCGGCTACGTGCGCTGGACCGAGCGCCGGAACCTGGCGTGCTTCCTCGACCTCGTGGCCCGGGGCAGCGTCGACGTGGAGCCCCTGGTGTCGCACGTCGCCGCCTTCGACGACGCCGTCGAGACGTACCGGTCGCTGAAGGACGGCGAGCTGAAGGCCGTGGCCGTGCTGTTCCGGTACCCCGAGCAGGCGGAGGAGGCCACGGAGGCGCCGGCGGTGGCCGTGCCCGCGGTGCACGCGAAGCGCACGCCGGCCCGGGCCGCCGGGAGGCCGGTACGGGTCGCGTTCGTCGGGGCGGGCAACTACGCCACCTCGATGCTGCTGCCTCACCTGGCCGGGCGCGAGGGCGTCGAGCTGTCCGCGGTCGTCACCACGACGGCGCTGTCCGCGGCCAACGCGCAGCGGAAGTTCGGCTTCGCCCGCGCCACCACCGATCTCGACGCCGTGCTCGGCGACGAGTCCGTCGACGCGGTGTTCGTGGTCACCCGGCACAGCTCGCACGCCGACCTGACCCGGAAGGCGCTGCTCGCCGGCAAGTCGGTGTTCGTGGAGAAGCCGCTGGCGCTCAGCGAGGACGAGCTGGCCGGGGTGCTCGCCACGGTGGAGGAGTCCGGCAACGACCGGCTCCAGGTGGGCTTCAACCGCCGGTTCGCGCCGCTGCTCCACGAGGCGAAGCAGCGGTTCGGGGCCCGGACCGGTCCCGCGAACCTCCGCTACCTGGTCAACGCCGGCCGTCTCGAGCACGGCAGCTGGTACCTCCGGCAGGGCAGCGAGGGCTCGCGGTTCGCCGGCGAGGGCGGTCACTTCATCGACACGGCGAGCTGGCTCCTCGACGCCGATCCCGTCTCCGTGTACGCGGTGGCCACCCCCGGCAACGAGGACCTCCAGGTCGTGCTGCGCTACCCGGACGGGTCCACCGCCACCATCAGCTACGTCACCACCGGCGCCTCCGGCTTCCCCAAGGAGACCCTCGACCTGGTCGCCGACGGCAAGGTGCTGCGGCTCGACGACTTCGTCCGCGCCTCCGTGTATTTCGAGAAGAGCACGGCCGGACCCAAGCGGTGGGTCAGTTCGCGGCTGCCCAAGGCCCGCGACAAGGGTCAGAACGCCGAACTGGCCGCTTTCTTCCGGGCCGTGCGGACCGGCGGACCGATGCCGGTGCCGCTGGAGTCGCTCGTCGCCACCACGGCGGCCACCCTCGCCGTGCAGGCCGGTCTGGCGGTCGGCGTGCCGGTGACGCTGGCGGGCGAGCGATGACGACGAGCGCGGGCTGGTACCTGCGCCGGCTGTCCGCGATGGGGCCGCGGGAGGTCGGCGGGCGGACGGTCGACGCGGTGCGCAGGCGGCGGTGGCGGTCGGCGCGGCCGGAGTTCCCCGGCGTGACCGGCGCCCGGTTCACCGCCGTGCTCCCCGCCGGGACGGTCGACCGGGTGGCCCCGGACGCCGCGAAGCGTCTCGTGGCCGAGGCGGACCGGCTGATGGCCGGGCATGCCGAGTACTTCGGGGTGGAGCGCGACGACCTGGCCGACCCGGACTGGTGGTTCGACCCGAAGACCGGGCGCCGGGCACCTTCGGGGTACGCCTTCGACGTGCCGTACCGGGACGAGGAGACGGTCGGAGACGTCAAGCAGATCTGGGAGCTGTCCCGGCACCAGTACCTCACCGTGCTCGCCGCCGCCTACGCGGTCACCGGGGACGAGCGGTACGCCGAGCGGGTGGACGCGCATCTGCGGTCGTGGTGGGCGGCCAACCCGCCGCTGCGCGGGGTGCACTGGACGAGCGGCATCGAGCTGGGGATCCGACTGCTCTCCTGGGTGTGGGTCCGCCGGCTGCTCGACGGCTGGCAGGGCGCGGCCGGTCTCTTCGAGGAGAACCCGGTGGCGCTCCGCCAGGTCTGGTACCACCAGCGCTGGCTGGCCGCCTTCCCCAGCCGGGGGTCGTCGGCGAACAACCACGTCATCGCCGAGGCCGCCGGGCAGTTCGCCGCGGCCTGCGCGTTCGGCTGGTTCCCCGCCTCGGCGCGCTGGCGGGACGACGCGCTGCGGTCGCTCGACCGGCATCTGCGGAGCAACACCTTCCTGTCCGGCCTCAACCGCGAGCTGGCTTCCGAGTACCACGGCCTCGTCCTCGAACTCGGCCTGGCCGCGCTGGCCGAGGCCGACGCCGCCGGCGTGCCGGTGCCCGCGACCACCCGTCTCGTCCTGCTGCGGATGACCGACGTGCTCGCGGCCGTCCTGGACGACCGGCTGCGGCCGCCCCGCCAGGGGGATTCGGACGACGGGCACGGTCTGATCGTGGACGGCGCGGGCAGCGACCGCTGGGGCTCGCTCCTCGCCACCGGCGACGCCGTGTTCGGCCGGCTCGCCTGGTGGCCGGAGGCCACCGGCACCGATGTGCGCACCCCGCTGCTGGCCGCGCTCATCAGGCCCGGTGGACCGGCCGTGAAGCGGCCGGCGAACCGGCCCGTCCATTTCCCCGACGCGGGCATGACGATCATGAGGGCGCCGGGGGGCATCTGGGTCCGCTGCGACGGCGGCCCGCACGGCTTCCTGTCCATCGCCGCGCACGGGCACGCGGACGCCCTGTCCGTGGAGGTCCGGCACGACGGCGTCGACGTGCTCGCCGACCCGGGGACGTTCTGCTACCACGGGCAGCCCGAGTGGAGGCGGTACTTCCGGTCGACCCTCGGCCACAACACCCTGCGGCTCGACGGCCGTGACCAGTCCGTCTCCGGCGGCCCGTTCCTGTGGACCCGGCACGCCCAGAGCCGCGTCCTGGTCGCGGACACCTCGAACCCGGCGGTGTCCCGCTGGTGCGCCGAGCACGACGGCTACCGGCCCTCCGTGCACCGCCGCCGGGTGGAGCTGACGGCCGCGAGCCGGGAACTGCGGGTGGTCGACGAGGTGCGGGGCCCGGGCGGGACCGTGGAGCTGGCGTTCCACCTCGGCCCGGCGATCGCCGCGGAGCTCGTGGGGAACCGGGCCGTGCTCACCTGGACCGTGGACGGCGAGGACCGCTCGGCGGTGCTCGACCTGCCCGCGGGGCTGTCCTGGCGGGCGCACCGCGGCGAGACCGGGCCGCCGCTCGGCTGGTACTCCGGGGGCTTCGGGCGCAAGGAGCCCGCCACCACGCTGGTCGGCACGGGCTTCGCCGACGGCGCGGAGTTCGTCACCGTACTCGGGTTCCACGGCTAGGGAGGAGGACCTTGCGGATCACGTGGCGGCACCGGGCGGTGCCGGCGGCACTGCTCGCGCTGCTCGTGGCGACCGGCTGCGAGAGCGGCGGCGCGCCGGACGCCCGGCCGAAGCAGGGCGGCCGGCCGAGGGCCACCGCCGCCCCGTCCGCGTCCACGGCCGTGGCCCGGGTGTGCGCCGGGCCCGCGGCCGGGCCGGCGCGGGCGCCGGCGGGCGCGGTGACGGTCGATCCCTCGGTGACCGGTGACCTGGCCGCGAAGACCGAGGACAGCCCGCCGGGCACCACGTTCTGGCTGCGGCCGGGCCGGCACAGGCTGGAGCCGGGCGAGTACGACCAGGTCCTCCCCAAGGAGGGGAACACGTACCTCGGGGCGCCTGGCGCGGTGCTCGACGGCGCGAAGACCAACCACTACGCGTTCGGCGGCACCGCCCGCGACGTCACGATCAGGTACCTGACCGTGCAGGGTTTCACCGCGCCGCAGGACGAGGGCGTGGTCAACCACGACATGGCCGACGGGTGGGTGATCGAGCACGCGGTGATCCAGCACAACTCCGGCGCCGGGCTGATGGCCGGTGCCCGCCAGCAGGTCCGCGCCAGCTGCCTGCGGGGCAACGGCCAGTACGGCATGAACGCCTACAAGACCGGTGACTCCATCAAGGGCCTGGTCGTCGAGGGCAACGAGATCACCGGCAACAACACCGACGACTGGGAGCGGAGGCAGCCGGGCTGCGGCTGCACGGGAGGCGTCAAGTTCTGGGCGGTCGACGGCGCCGACATCCGCGGCAACTGGGTGCACGACAACCGCGGGGCCGGCCTGTGGGCGGACAACAACAACAACGACTTCCTCTTCGAGGACAACGTCCTCGAGGCGAACGACGGTGCCGCGCTGATGTACGAGACCAGCTACAACGCGGTCATCCGGAACAACACGATCCGGCGGAACAACTGGGTCGAGGGCCGCGCGGGCGCCGAGGACGGCGACGACTTCCCGTACGCGGCCGTCTACGTGTCGGAGGCCGGCGGCGAGCCGCGGATCCACGCCCGTACGGACAGGATCGAGATCCACGGGAACGTGCTCGAGGACAACTGGTCGGGGATCACCCTGTGGGAGAACGCCGACCGGTTCTGCAACAGCCCGGCCAACACCTCGACCGGCTACTGCACCCTGCTGGTGAAGGACACCAGGCGCTGCGCGCGGCCCGGGATCGCCGGCGCACCGCTCTACGCCGACTGCCGGTGGAAGACCCAGCGGGTGGACATCCACGGCAACCGCTTCGTCCTCGACAAGTCCGTCCTCGACTGCACGGTGTTGTGCGACCGGATGGCGGTGCTCTCCAACGACGGGACCTCTCCGGACTGGTCGCCGTACAAGGGCGACCGGGTGGCCCGGGCGATCACGTTCCGGCAGGACAACCGCTGGCACGACAACGTCTACGTCGGGCCGTGGACGTTCGTCGCGCACGACGCGGGCCGGACGCTCGGCGCCGGGCAGTGGCAGGGCGCGCCGTACGGGCAGGACGCGGGCAGCACCTTCCGCGCGCGGAACGGTGGTTGAGATGCGTACGGACATCGAGGCGGGCACGGACCGCGCCCCCAAGGCGGTCGGGATCGCCTGGGCGCTCCTCGCGCTCAACGTGCTGGGCTCCGCCGGGGCGAAGACGATCGTCCCGATCCCCCGCTCCCTGATCCAGATGGTCACGATGGGCGCGCTGGTCGGCGCGTTCACGCTGGCTCTGACGGTCAACCCGCGGCTGCGGATCCGGCCCAGCGCGTTCGTGTTCCTGCTGACCCTGCTGCTCGTGCCGAGCCTGATCTCCAGTGTGGACGCCGGGGCGGGCGCGCTCTTCCGCTGCGCGCGGCTCACGCTCTTCGTCGGCACGCTGTGGCTCCTCAGCCGCTGGTGGGACGGCAGTCCGCGGTTCGTCCACCACCACATCCGGTGGTACTTCGCGGTGCTCGTCCTGGTGGCCGCCGGCCTGGTCGTCTCGCCGGGCACGGCCATGCCCGAGTACTACGGCGGGCGTCTCGTGGGCGCGTTGTGGCCGCTCACACCGCCGCAGATCGGGCAGTACTCCGCGGTGATCATCGGGCTCTCCGTGCTGCTGCTCCTCGGCCGCAGGACCACCCTGGCCGGCGCGGCGGTGGTCATCGTGCCCTCGTTCGTCCTGCTGGCGATGACCCACACCCGGACGGCGACGCTCGGCATGATCATCGGCCTGGTCCTGGCGATCGGCTCGCTCATCCTGACCAGCGCCGCCGCGCGCAAGTTCTTCGCCTGGGCGGTGCTGTGCGCGACGGTGGCCGCGGTGGTCTTCGGCTCCGCGCTGCGGACGTGGTTCCTGCGCGGGCAGAGCCAGGAGAACTTCTCCAACCTCACCGGCCGGGCGAAGGTGTGGGACTCCCTCCTCTCGGCGCCCCGGACGACCGGGGACACGGTCTTCGGCCTGGGCCTGGGCGACAAGTCGTGGGACGGGCTGCCGATCGACAACAGCTGGCTGGCCGTCTACAACGAGCAGGGACTGCTCGGCGTCGCCGTCGTGGCGTCGTTCCTCCTCGCGCTCGGCGGCATCGCGCTGCTACGGCCGCCGTCGCTGTCGAGGGCCTGCGCGATCTTCCTGATCAGCTACTGCGCGATCTCGTCGTACACCGAGGTGGGTCTCGGCGACGCCTCGGCGTATCTGCTGCATCTGGCCCTGGCCGCCTCGCTGCTCGCGGCGCCCGCCGCGGCCGCGCCGCTCCCGGCGGCCGGCATTCCTCCTCAGAGGTCCGACATTCCCCGACGACGTGTCCCGCGATGGGCCCGGAGGTGATCTGAGCATGCATGTCCTAGTGGTGCACAACCGCTACTCCTCGGCGCAGCCGAGCGGGGAGAACAGGGTGGTCGACGAGGAGGTGGCGCTGCTGCGCGCGGCCGGCCACCGCGTCGACCTGTTCGAGCGGCGCAGCGACGAGATCGCCGGCCGGTCCCTCCTCGGCAAGGCCGCGGTGCCGCTCCTCGTGCCGTGGAACCCGGCGGTCCGCACCGAACTCGCCGCCCGGCTCCGCGCCGACCGGCCGGACGTGGTGCACGTCCACAACGTGTTCCCGCTCCTCTCGCCGGCGGTGCTCGCCGCCTGCGCCGACGCCGGCGTGCCCGTCGTCGCCACCCTGCACAACTACACCCAGGTCTGCCCGCCGGGCACGCTGCACCGGGACGGCCGGCCGTGCACCGAGTGCGTCGGGTCGACGGCGGCGCTGCCCGCCGTCCGGCACGGCTGCTACCGGAACTCCCGGCTCGCCACGGTCCCGCTCGCGGTCAGCCTGACGGTCAACCGGCGGCGGTGGTGGTCCGGGGTGGAGCGGTTCTTCTGCATCTCCGCGGCGCAGCGCGACATCCTGGTGCGGTCCGGCATGCCGGCCGAACGGCTCGCGGTGAAGCACAACTTCGTGCCCGACCCGGGCACCTGCCGGACGGGCACCGGTGAGCACCTGCTCTTCCTCGGCCGGCTCGCGGAGCCCAAGGGCGTACGGCTGCTCATGACCGCGTGGGACGAGCTCGCGGCGGACGGCGGGGCGGGCGTGCCGCTCGTGCTCGCCGGCGCGGGGCCGCTGGAGCGGGAGGTGGCGGCCTGGGCGGAGGGCCGGGACGACGTGCGGTACGTCGGCCTGTACGACCCGGAGGAGTGCCGGCGGGCCGTGGCCCGGTCGGTCGCCGTGGTGGCTCCCTCGATGGCCAGGGAGACCTTCGGACTGGTGGTCGCCGAGGCGATGGCGGCCGGGGTCCCGGCCGTCGCCGCCGGGCACGGCGCCTTCGTCGAACTCGTCGACGAAGGGGTGACCGGGCTGCTGCACCGGCCGGGCGAGGCCTCCTCGCTCGCGGACCGCCTGCGGCGGATCACGGCCGCGCCGGCCCGCAACCGGGAGATGGGCCTGGCGGCCCGGCGCCGGTACGAGCGGCACTTCAGCCCGGCCGTCGGGCTGGAGCGCCTGCTGGAGGAGTACCGCACCGCGATCGCGGTGCGGGCGGAATCAATGGGGGGCAGTAAATGACACGATGCCGACTCTGCGGCTCGGCGGCGCTCACGAGCGTCGTCGACCTGGGGGCGACGCCGCCGTGCGAGAGCTTTCTCGCCGCGGACGAACTGGACCGGCCGGAGCCCGCGTACCCGCTGCACCTGCGGGTCTGCACCGACTGCTGGCTGGCCCAGCTCCCTCCGCTGATCACGCCGGAGGAGACCTTCGAGGAGTACGCGTACTTCTCCTCGTACTCGACCTCCTGGGTGGAGCACGCGCGCACGTTCGTCGCGGACGCGGTGGAGCGGCTCGCCCTCGGCGGCGACGCCTTCGTGGTCGAGGTCGCGAGCAACGACGGGTACCTGCTGAAGCACGTGGTGGACCGCGGGATCCGCTGCCTCGGCGTCGAGCCCTCGGTGAACGTCGGCGCCGCGGCGCGGGAGGCAGGCGTGCCCACGCGCACCGATTTCCTGAGCCCGGAGACGGGCGCGGCCGTCCGCGCCGAGCACGGCCCGGCGGACCTGGTCGTCGCCAACAACGTGTACGCGCACATCCCCGACGTCGTCGGCTTCACCCAGGGGCTGCGCGCCCTGGTCGCCGACGACGGCTGGGTCTCCATCGAGGTGCAGCACCTGCTGACCCTGATCGAGGAGAACCAGTACGACACGATCTACCACGAGCACTTCCAGTACTACACGGTCGCGTCCGCGGCCCGGGCGCTCGCGAGCGGCGGGCTCACGCTCGTGGACGTCGAGCTGCTGCCCACGCACGGCGGCTCCATCCGGCTGTGGGCCCGCCCCTCCGCGGTGGCCGGCGAGCCGACCGGCCGCGTGGCCGAGGTGCTGGACCGGGAGAAGGCCGCCGGACTCCAGGACCTGTCCGGGTACGCCGAGTTCTCCGACCGGGTGGCCAAGGTGCGCCGGGACCTGCTGCGGTTCCTCATCGACGCGGCCGAGCGCGGCGAGACGGTCGTCGGCTACGGCGCCCCCGGCAAGGGCAACACGCTGCTCAACCACTGCGGCATCCGGCCCGACCTGCTCGCGTACACGGTCGACCGCAACCCCTACAAGCACGGCAGGTTCACCCCGGGCACCCGCGTCCCGATCCTGCCGCCCGAGCGGATCGCCGCCGACCGGCCGGACTACGTCCTCGTCCTCCCCTGGAACCTGCGGGCCGAGCTGGTCGAGCAGCTGTCCTTCGTGGGCGACTGGGGCGGCCGTCTCGTCTTCCCCATCCCGGAACTGAGCATCGTCGAGGTGCCCGCGAAAGAGGTCACAGCATGAAGGTCGTCCTGTTCTGCGGCGGTTACGGAATGCGGATGCGCAACGGCACCTCCGACGACGTGCCCAAGCCGATGGCGATGGTCGGCCCGCGCCCGCTGATCTGGCACGTCATGCGCTACTACGCGCACTACGGGCACACGGAGTTCATCCTGTGCCTCGGATACGGCGCGCACCACATCAAGGACTTCTTCCTCAACTACGAGGAGACGACGTCCAACGACTTCGTGCTGCGCGGCGGCCGGACCGAGCTGCTGTCCACCGACATATCCGACTGGACGATCACGTTCGCCCAGACCGGCATCGAGTCGCCGATCGGGGAGCGGCTGCGCCGGGTGCGGCACCACCTGGACGGCGACGAGATGTTCCTCGCCAACTACGCCGACGTGCTCACCGACGCGCCGCTGCCGGAGATGATCGACCGGTTCTCCCGGCGCGACGCCGGCGCCTCGATGACGGTGGTGCCGCCGCAGTCCTCTTTCCACTGCGTGGAGCTGGGCGAGGACGGGCTCGTGGGGGGCATCACCGCCGTCAGCGAACTGCCGCTGTGGGAGAACGGCGGCTACTTCGTCCTCCGCCAGGAGGTCTTCGACCACATACCGGAGGGCGGGGACCTGGTCGCCGACGGCTGCGCCGGCCTGGCCAAGGAGGGCCGTCTGGTGGCGTATCAACACCGCGGCTTCTGGAAGCCGACCGACACCGTGAAGGAGCGGGCCGCGCTCGACGAGGCCTACGCCCGGGGCGACCGCCCGTGGGCCGTGTGGGAACGGGACGCGGCGGGGGTGACCGCTTGATCCGCCTCGGCACCGGGCGCCTGGACCGGATCGTCGCGGTGGGCGCGCACTGCGACGACATCGCCATCGGCGCCGGCGGCACGCTCCTCGCGCTGTGCCTCGCACGTCCGGGCACACGCGTCGACGCGCTGGTGCTCTCCGGCGGCGGAGGCGAGCGGGAGCAGGAGGAGCAGGCCGCGCTCGCCGCCTTCTGCCCGGGCGCCGACCTGCGGCTGACCGTGCTCAAGCTGCCGGACGGCCGGCTGCCCGCGCACTGGGAGGAGGCCAAGGCGGCGGTCGAGGAGCTGCGCGAGCGGACCGAACCGGACCTGATCCTGGCCCCGCGCACCGAGGACGCGCACCAGGACCACCACACCCTGGCGAAGCTGATGTCCACCGCGTTCCGCGACCACCTCGTGCTCGGCTACGAGATCGTCAAGTGGGACGCCGATCTCGGCCGCCCGGTGGCGTACCAGCCGCTGTCGCCGGAGATCGCCGAGGAGAAGGTGCGGCTGCTGCAGGAGCACTACCCCTCGCAGCGGCACCGGCCCTGGTACGACCGGGAGGCCTTCCTCGGCCTGGCACGGATCCGCGGCATCGAATGTCACGCGCGCTACGCCGAGGCGTTCGCCGTCACCAAACTCACTCTCGACCTGGGGGACTGAACCTTGCGCGTACTGCTGACCGGACACCAGGGCTACCTGGGCACCGTCATGGCTCCCGTCCTCACCGCCGCCGGGCACGAGGTCGTCGGGCTCGACTCCGGCCTGTTCGCCGACTGTGTGCTCGGCCCGGCCCCGGCGGACCCGGCGGGCCACCGGGTGGACCTGCGGGACGTCACGGCCGAGCACGTGGCCGGGGTGGACGCCGTGATCCACCTGGGCGCGCTGTCCAACGACCCGCTGGGATCGCTGGCGCCCGAGCTCACCTACGACATCAACCACCACGCGTCCGTGCGCCTCGCCCGGCTGGCCCGCGAGGCGGGCGTGAAGCGTTTCCTGTACGCGTCGACGTGCTCCGTCTACGGAGCGGCGGGCGGCGACGAGCTGGTGACCGAGGACGCCCCGCTGCGCCCGGTGACGCCGTACGCGGAGTCCAAGGTGCGCGTGGAGGACGACCTGCACGCCCTGGCCGACGACGACTTCACCCCGGTGTACATGCGCAACGCCACCGCCTTCGGCTACTCCCCCAGGCTGCGCGCCGACATCGTGCTGAACAACCTGGTGGGCCACGCGCTGCTGTCCGGCGAGGTGCTGGTGCTGTCCGACGGCACCCCCTGGCGCCCGCTGGTGCACGCCGCCGACATCGCCCGGGCCTTCACGGCCGCGCTGGAGGCGCCCCGGGAGGCGGTGCACGACCAGGCGTTCAACATCGGCAGCGAGGTCAACAACGTCACGGTCGCCGAGATCGCCGCGCAGGTCGCCGAGGCGGTGGACGGCTCGAAGGTGGTGATCACCGGCGAGACCGGCGCCGATCCGCGGTCGTACCGGGTGGACTTCTCCCGGTTCCGCTCCGCGGTCCCCGGCTTCGACTGCGAGTGGACGGTGAAGCGGGGCGCGCTGGAACTCGCCGAGGCCTACAGGGAGCACGGTCTCACCCGGGAGGACTTCGAGCGGCGCTTCACCCGCCTCGCCGTGCTGCGCGCGGCCTCCGGCACCGGCGCCGTCGACGACACCCTGCGGTGGCGCCGATGACGGCGGCCGGCGAGGAGATGCACGCCCTGGTGGAGCGGTTGTACCCGCTGTGCCGGAGCATCACCGGCGACGGGGTGCGCGCCACCCTGGAGATCGTCGGCGAGTACCTTCCGCTGGAGGTGCACGAGGTGCCGACCGGGACGCAGGTGCTGGACTGGACGGTGCCCCAGGAGTGGAACATCCGGGACGCGTACGTCGCCGACCCGGCCGGCAACCGGGTCGTCGACTTCGCCGCGTCCAGCCTGCACGTCCTCGGCTACAGCGTGCCGGTGTCGGCGACCCTGCCGCTGAGCGAGCTGCGCGAACACCTGCACACCCTGCCGGACCACCCGTCCTGGGTGCCGTACCGCACCAGCTACTACAAGCCGGAATGGGGCTTCTGCCTGGCCCAGGAGACCCTGGACGCGCTGCCGGACGGCGCGTACGAGGTGCGGATCGACTCCACGCTGGCCGACGGCCACCTCACCTACGCCGAGCACGTGGTCCCCGGGCAGGTCGCCGACGAGGTGATCGTCTCCTGCCACGTCTGCCACCCGTCGCTGGCCAACGACAACCTGGCCGGCATCGCAGTGGCGACGTTCCTCGCCCGGGCGCTCGCGGAGGGGACGCCGTACTACACGTACCGCTTCCTCTTCGCGCCCGGCACCATCGGGGCGATCACCTGGCTGGCCCGGAACAAGGAGCGGATCGACCGGGTCAAGCACGGGCTCGTGCTGGCCTGCGCCGGCGACCGGGGCAGCCTGACGTACAAGCGGAGCCGGCGCGGCGACGCGGAGATCGACCGGGTGATGCGGCACGTGCTCGAATCCTCCGAACGGCCGCACGGAATCGTCGAGTTCACTCCGTACGGCTACGACGAGCGGCAGTTCTGCTCGCCCGGCTTCGACCTCGGCGTGGGCTCGCTCACCCGTACCCCGTACGCCGGTTACCCCGAGTACCACACCTCGGCGGACAACCCGGACTTCGTCTCCCCGGAGGCGATGGAGGACACGCTCGCCGTCTGCCGCGAGGCGTTCGCCGTCCTCGACCGCAACCGGCGCCACCTCAACCTCAGCCCCTACGGCGAACCCCAGCTCGGCCGGCGCGGGCTGTACGACGCTCTCGGCGGCCGCAGCGACACCAAGCAGGCCCAGATGGCCATGCTCTGGGTGCTCAACCTCTCCGACGGCGAGCACGACCTGCTGGACGTCGCCGAGCGGTCCGGGCTGCCGTTCGACACCGTCGCCGCCGCCGCCGACGCCCTGGTCGCCGCCGGGCTGATCAAGGCATGACGCCGATGACCACCGAGGAGGAGGAGAAGGCGACGGCACCGGCCCGGTCCGTGCGGCGGGCCGTCGTCGGCCGGCTGTCCTGGGGACTGGCCGACCAGGCGGCCTCCAGCATGTCCAACTTCGTGGTGGGGTTCTACGTGGCGCGCTCGCTCGGGGTGACCGCCTTCGGCGTGTTCAGCCTCGCGTGGGTGACCTACGGCGTGGTGCTCGGCGCCTCCCGGGGGCTCGCCACCGATCCGCTGGTGGTGCGCTTCAGCGGCGTGTCGCAGACGGCCTGGCGCGGGGCGGCGGCCCGGTCGACGGGCGCCTCGCTCGCCGTCGGCGCCGCCGTCGGCGCGGTGTGCCTGCTGGCCGGGCTCGCCCTCGGCGGCGGCGTGGGGACCGCGTTCGCCTGCCTGGGCGTCGTCCTGCCGGGGCTGCTGCTGCAGGACGCCTGGCGGTTCGCCTTCTTCGCCGCGGGCGCCGGACGGAAGGCGTTCGTCAACGACCTGGTGTGGGGCGTCGCGCTCGTCCCGGCCATGGTCGTGGCGGCCCGCGTGGGCAGCGTGGCCGCCTTCGTGCTCGCCTGGGGCGCGTCCGCCGCGGTCGCCGCGGCGTACGGCCTGCTCCAGTCCGGCGTCCGGCCCCGGACGGCCGAGGCGCGCGGCTGGCTGCGCGAGCAGCGCGACCTCGGCTACCGCTACCTCGTCGAGAACGGCAGCCTCAGCGGCGCGGGCCAGCTCCGGTCGTACGGGCTCGGCGTGATCGTCGGAGTCGGCGCGGTGGGCGCGGTCCGCGGCGCCGAGCTCCTGCTCGGCCCGTTCCTCGCCCTGCTGATGGGGCTGTCGCTCGTCACCGTCGCGGAGGCGGCACGGGTGCTGCGCCGGGCCCCGCACCGACTCGGCAGGTTCTGCCTCCTGCTCGGCGGCGGGCAGGCCGTCGCCGCGCTGCTCTGGGGCGCGGCGCTGCTGCTCGTGCCCGACCGGCTCGGCGAGCTCGTGCTCGGCGACGTCTGGCACTCCGCCTCGGAGCTCATCGTGCCGGCCACGCTCGGCGTCGCGGGCGCCGGCCTCGGCACCGGCGCGGCGGCCGGGCTGCGCGCGCTCGGCGCGGCCCGGCGCAGCCTGCGCGCCCAGCTGTTCGCCTCCGCCTGCTACGTCACCGGCGGCCTCGGCGGGGCCGTCGTGGCCGGCACCGTCGGCTCGGCCTGGGGCGTCGCCGCCGCGACCGCCGCAGGCTCGGCCGTGTGGTGGCTGCAGCTGCGCTCCGCCTCGCGGGAGCACCACCGGAACCCGAACCACGAAGTGAGGACCCCATGACCGCCCGACCCCGGCTGAGCATCGGCCTGCCCGTGTACAACGGCGAGGAGTACCTCGCCGAGTCGCTCGACGCCCTGCTCGGCCAGACGTACGAGGACTTCGAGCTGGTCATCTCCGACAACGCCTCGACCGACGGCACGCGGGACATCTGCCGCCGGTACGCCGAGAAGGACTCCCGCATCCGCTACATCCGGCTGCCCCGGAACATCGGGGCCGCGCCCAACCACAACTACGTCTTCACCGAGTGCCGGGGCGAGCTGTTCAAGTGGGCCTCGCACGACGACCTGTACGCCCGGGACCTGCTGCGACGCTGCGTGGAGGCGCTCGACGAGCGGCCGGAGGTGATCCTCGCCCACGCCGACCAGGCCGTCATCGACGCCGACGGCCGGGTGAAGGTCCCGTACGAGTACAAGCTCGCCACCGCCTCCCCGCGGGCGCCGGAGCGGTTCCGCAGCATGCTGTTCGAGCCCGGCGGCGACGACTTCTACGGGGTGATACGGGCCGACGTGCTGCGCCGGGTGAAGCCGCACGACAGCTACCACCACGCGGACCGCACGTTCGTCTCCGAGATCGGCCTGCACGGCCCCTTCCACCAGGTGCCCGAGCTGCTGTACTTCCGCCGCGACCACCCCACCCGCGCCGAGCGGGCGAACCCCTCCAAGCGCTCCCGGTGCGTCAACCTGGATCCGCGCCGGGCGGGCCCGCTGCACCCGACGCCCCGGCTGCTCGCCGAGTACGTCTGGGGCTTCGTCTCGGCAATCCAGAGGGCTCCGTTGTCCGCCGCCGACCGGCGCGCGTGCTACCGCCACCTCGCCGCCTGGGCGACCAGCCGGGCCCGGCCGGGTGCCGGCGAGCGGGTCGAGGACCGCGCGCCGGTCGACCCGGCCCGGCTCGCCGTCTCCGTCGACGCCCTCGTCGCCGGACGCGAGGGAAGGCGGTCATGACTCCGGTACGGGTCGGGGTCTTCGGCCTCCTCGGCTCCGGGAACCTCGGCAACGACGGATCGCTCGAGGCCGTCCTCGGGTACCTCCGCGCCGAGCACCCGGAGGCGGCCGTCGACGCGCTGTGCGGCGGACCCGAGGCCGTGACGGCCCGGTACGGGATCCCCGCGACCCGGCTGCACTGGTACCGCGGGGAGTACCGGACCGCGTCGCGCGCGGGCGCGGTCGCGGGGAAGGGCCTGGGCAAGCTCGTCGACGTCCTCCGCACCGCCGCCTGGGTGCGCCGGCACGACGTGGTGATCGTCCCCGGCATGGGCGTCCTGGAGGCCACGCTGCCGCTGCGGCCGTGGGGCTTCCCGTACTCGCTGTTCCTGCTCTGCGCGACCGGCCGGCTCCTCGGCACCCCGGTCGCGCTCGTCGGCGTCGGCGCCGCCGCGATCCGCGACCGGCCGACCCGGGCCCTGGTCCGCTGGTCGGCGCGGCTCGCCGCGTACCGGTCCTACCGGGACGCCCAGTCCCGCGACGCCATGCGGGAGATGGGCGTGGACACCGCACGCGACGAAGTGCATCCGGACCTCGCCTTCTCCCTGCCGACGCCGCCGGCTCCCCCGGCGGGCCCGCCGGGCCTGGTCTGCGTCGGCGTCATGGCCTTCCACGGCGGCAACGACGACCGGGCCCGGGCCGAGGAGATCCACCGGCGCTATCTCGACGGGACGATCCGCTTCGTCCGCGCGATGGTCGAGGACGGCAGGCCGGTCCGGCTGCTCACCGGCGACGACGTCGACGCGACGGTGGTCGCCGCGATCCTCGGCGCGGTGGACTCGCCGCTGGTCACCGCCGCGGAGACGGCCTCACTGGCCGACCTGACGCGGGAGATGGCGGCCGCCGACACGGCGGTGGCGATCCGCTACCACAATCTGATCTGCGCGCTGAAGGCGGGCACTCCGGTGCTCGCGGTCACCTACGCGGCGAAGAGCGAGGCGCTCATGGCGCAGATGGGCCTCGCCGAGTACTGCCACCCGGCGCGCGAGGTCGACGCCGACCGGCTGCTCGAACAGTTCCGGGAGCTGGAGAAGCGCTCGGCGGAGCTGCGGCGGACGCTCGCCGAGCGGAACGAGGACGCCGTCCGGCGACTCGACCACCAGTTCACCGCCCTGACGGCGGCCCTGTTCCCCACGACCACCCCCACCTCGCGGAAGGCTCCATGAAAGCGACCGAAGTCCCGGAGATCGCCGGCGCGTACCTGTTCGAACCGACCCCGCACGCCGACGAACGCGGCTTCTTCTGCCGCACCTTCGACGCCGACGTGGTCCGCTCGGTCGGCATCGACCCGGACGCCTTCGTCCAGGACAGCCTGTCCCGCTCGGTCCGGGGCGTGCTGCGCGGCCTGCACCTGCGCTCCGGCGAGGGCGAGGCCAAGCTGGTGCGCTGCTCGTACGGGAAGGTCTTCGACGTCGTCGTCGACCTGCGCCCGGACTCGCCGACGTACCTGGGCCGGGCCTTCTTCGAGCTGTCCGGCGAGACGCAGGCGACGCTGTACATCCCGGCGGGGTGCGCGCACGGCTTCCAGGCGCTGACCGAGACCGCCGACACCTCGTACCGGATCGACCGCCCGCACGATCCGGCGGAGGACGTGACGATCGCCTTCGACGACCCGGAGCTCGCCATCCCCTGGCCGCTGCCGGTCACGTCGACGTCCCAGCGGGACCGGGAGGCGCCGAGCCTCGCCGAGGTCCTGAAGCACAAAGAGAAGTGAGGTCGGCGTGGACACCGAAGAGTTCGAGCTCCCCAGGTCGCGGAAGGCGAACGAGCGCCTGCACGCCCTGATCCCCGGGGGCGCGCACACCTACGCCAAGGGCGACGACCAGTACCCCGAGAACCTGGCCCCGGTCATCAGCCACGGCCACGGCGCCCACGTGTGGGACGTCGACGGCAACCGCTACGTCGAGTACGGCTCCGGCCTGCGGTCGGTCAGCCTCGGCCACGCCCATCCGCGCGTGATCGAGGCGGTGCGGCGGGAACTCGACCGGGGCAGCAACTTCGTCCGCCCGTCGATCCTGGAGGCCGAGGCGGCGGAGCGCTTCCTCGCCACCGTCCCGACCGCCGAGATGGTGAAGTTCGCGAAGAACGGCTCCGACGCCACCACGGCGGCGGTACGCCTGGCCCGCGCGGCCACGGGACGCACGCGGGTGGCGATCTGCGCCGACCACCCGTTCTTCTCGGTCGACGACTGGTTCATCGGCACGACACCGATGTCGGCGGGAATCCCGGTCACGGACCTGACGGTGACGTTCCCGTACGGAGACCTGCCCGCCACGGAGGCCCTGCTCACCGCGTACGAGGGCGAGATAGCCTGCCTGATCCTGGAACCCGCCGCCCACACGGAGCCGCCGCCCGGCTACCTCGCGGGCCTGCGTGAACTGGCTGACCGGCACGGCTGCGTCCTGGTCTTCGACGAGATGATCACCGGCTTCCGCTGGTCGGAGGCGGGCGCCCAGGGCCTGTACGGCGTCGTCCCCGACCTCTCCACCTTCGGCAAGGCGCTGGGCAACGGCTTCGCCGTCTCCGCGCTCGCCGGGCGCCGCGACCTGATGGAACGGGGCGGCCTGCGCCACGACGACGACCGGGTGTTCCTGCTCTCCACCACGCACGGCGCGGAGACGCACTCCCTGGCGGCCGCGATGGCGGTGCAGGCGACCTACACGGAAGAAGGCGTCACCGCCCGCCTGCACGCCCTCGGCGAGCGCCTGGCCGCCGGAGTCCGCGAAGCGGCGGCCGCCATGGGCGTCGGCGACCACGTGGTCGTACGGGGCCGGGCCAGCAACCTGGTCTTCGCCACCCTCGACGAGAAGGGGCGGCTCTCGCAGGAGTACCGCACCCTGTTCCTGCGGCGGCTCCTCGCGGGCGGGGTACTGGCCCCGTCGTTCGTGGTGAGCAGCGCACTGGACGACGCCGACATCGACCACACCGTCGACGTGGTGGCCCAGGCCTGCGCGGTCTACCGAAAGGCACTGGACGCCGGCGACCCGACCCCCTGGCTGGCGGGCCGCCCGGTGAAACCGGTCTTCCGCCGCCGGGCGTGACGGGACGTCACCGCCCGGACCCACCCGCCCGATCGACGCCCCACGCCACCACCGGCACCACCGCGAGCGCGGTGCACCAGCCACCGAGGGCGTCGGTCGGGTAGTGGGCGTCCAGGACGACCTGCGCCCAGCCCATGGCGGCACCGGCGACGAGCCCGGCCCCGAACACGAGCACCAGCCCGGCCGCCCGCCCGAGCCCGAGCCGCCCGGCCACGAGCAGCGCCGCCACAAGGGCGAAGGCCGTGAGAAAAGCGGTGTGCCCACTGGGGAAGGACAGGTTGTCCCCGTGAATGGTGCGCCCCACCGGGAACTTGAGCAGCCGAGCCACCCCCACGGCCGCCCCGACCCCGACCCCGACGAACACGGCGGCGCGGGGCCACCGGAGCAGCAGACACCCCACCACGGCGACCAGCACGAGCACGGCCGCGCCCACGGGCTCCCCCAGGAAGTCCAGCCCCAGGGCGACGTCCCGCCGAGGCGGCACCACCCCGTCGACCACCGCCCGGACCCGCGCGTCCACCCCACCGGGCCGACCGTCACCGGCGAACAGCGCCCCGAGCACGACGACCACCACCGCGGCGAGACCGGCGATCCCCACGAGCCCCGCCCGCAACACCGAAGGCAACACCACGGCAGCCGAAGCCCCGTTCACCCGTCCACGCCGCATTCTCCCCCACCCTCCGAGACCAACGTCCGGGCGGATCCCGGCACTTGTCACCCTAATGAGGGGACGCGGACGCGATGAAGCCGAACATGACGGCGCCCTGACCTTTCCGAGCAGTGCGGCCGGCAGCCCGCCGGCGGTGCGCACGACGCCGTCCCGGTGCGTGCCGCTCGTGGTCACGTCTCGATCGCGTCCACGGAACCGTTCCTCCTGAAGAGGTCGTGTTCCTTCTCGAAAGCGGGTAGGTACGGCCCGGAACGGCGGGGAGGGAAGCCAGTGAGCGACGGAACGGCACTTGTGGAGCGGATCGCCGAGCGGCGGGCGGGGCAGGGCGATCCCCTGGACATGATCGGCGAGCTGCGGCGGGCCGTGGTCCTCGTTCCCGTCGATTCCGGAGGTCTGTGGACGGCCGCGCTCGGTGGGGTGCGGTGGATCTGCGCCTTCACCGGCGAGGCCTCCCTCGCCCGGTTCGCCCGAGCCCGTGCCCGTGTCCCCGGCGCGTCGGGAGACGACGCCGCCCGCTCCTGGCAGTACGCGGCGGTGCGCGGCGCGCGGCTCCTCGACGAGGTCGTGCCGGCCCTGGGCGTACCCGCCGGGGTGGCCGTCGACATCGCCGATCCGGAGGGGTCGATGTTCTTCCCGCCGGTGCACGGCATCGTCCCCGACGCCGTCGCCGTGGACGTCGACGCGGAGGGCCACGCACGGACCGAGGGCGGTGGCGTCTGATGGGCGGCGGGCCCGAGGACCTCAAGTTCGACCAGGAGAGCATCAAGCGGATCACGGAGGGGATCCGCGCGGCCACCGCGGAGCTCCGGGACATCGGCACGGGCACCGGCGCCGTGCTCGGCAAGGGCTTCTCCGAACTCTCGATGACCGGCATGGAGGCCGGGCACCACGGGCTGTCGGCCGACTTCGAGGACTACTGCGAGCGCTGGGAGTGGGGTGTGCGGGCGCAGATCCAGGACGCCAACACCCTCGCGGCGGCGCTGGGTCTTGCCGCCGGACTCGTCTGGGAGGAGGACCAGTACCTCCAGGGCACCTTCAAGGTCGCGGTGAACTCCGCCGTGGGCAACCCGCACGCCTCCGAGGACGACATCGTCAAACAGGACTGGGGCGACGTGTTCACGCCCGACTACCTCAGCCCCGACTGGAGTGCCGAATCCTTCGAACGCGCCGGGGAGGACGCCGCGCAGACCTGGAAGGACACCGGGCGGGCGCTCGTGACGGAGGGCGAGGGCGGGAGCCGGGCGCGGATCCTCAACGAGCTCCTCGGGGTGGACCAGGGCGACTTCGACCGTGCCGTGGACGAGACGTTCGGCCCGTCACCCGAGCAGCGGGCCGCCCAGCAGCAGAACACCGGGGGGAACTGAGCCGTGGGCATCGGGGACTTCATCAGCGACCTCACGCCGGACGTCGTCGAGGACGCGGTCGAGGACGGCGTCGAATGGCTCGGCAACCGGGTCGAGGACGCCGGCAACTGGACCGCCGACAGGCTGGACGACGTCGGCTGGGAGTCCGGCGCGGACTGGGTGCGCGAGCAGTCGCGTTCGGTGGCGAACCGGATGGGCGCCGAGGTCGACGAAATGGACCTCGGGCAGACCGAGGACAAGACCAAGCTGATCTACGGCAGCCCGTCCAAGCTCCGGTCGACCGCCTCCCACCTCCACGACCTCCAGGCCTCGTTCGACAAGGTCGGCAACGGCCTCAAGGGTCTCGACGCGTCCGCCGTGAAGGGCGAGGCCGCCGACGCCTTCCGGGAGAAGGTGGCTGTCGAGCCGCCGAAGTGGTTCAAGGGTGCGGACGCCTTCGGCAAGGCCGCCGACGCGCTGACCGGCTTCGCCTCGACCGTGGAATGGGCCCAGGGGCAGGCCCAGACGGCGATCGACAAGTGGAAGCAGGGCACCAAGGCGTCCGAGGACGCCGCGAACGCCCACCAGAAGAACGTCGACGACTACAACAGGGCCGTCGACCGGTACAACGCCGAACCCGCCGACAAGCGGAACCCGGCTTCCCTGCCGCCCAGGCCGGGCGCCTTCAGCGACCCCGGCAAGGCCCTGATGGAGGAGGCGCAGGAGATCCTCGCCGAGGCCCGGAAACAGCGCAACGCCGCCGCCGAGACCGCCCGCACGGCGATCCGGGCGGCCCGGGACGCGGCCCCTCCCAAGCCCTCGTACGCCGAGCAGGCCAAGGACGGCCTCGACGAACTACAGGTGATGCAGACCCACTTCGGCGGCGGGATCGTCAAGGGCACGGCCGGTCTGCTCAGCTTCGTCCGGAGCGTCAACCCCACCGACCCCTACAACCTCACGCACCCCGCCGAGTACTTCACCCAGCTCAACAGCCTCGCCGCCGGGCTCGTCCAGGTCGCCAACGACCCCATGGGCGCCGGCAAGCAGATGCTCGACAACTTCATGAAGGACCCGGCGGAGGGCCTCGGCCGGCTCGTCCCCGACCTGGTGCTCACCGCCGCCACCGGCGGCGGTGGCGCGGCGGTCAAGGGCGCGCGGGTCGCGGCGGAGGCGGCGGACCTCGCCAACGACGCCAACCGGGTCCGCAAGCTGATCGACGACGCCCCCGGCGGCACCCACACCCGGCCCGACGGCCGGCGCCCGGTCGGCGAGACCGACCCGGTGGACCTGGCCTCGGGCCGGATGTTCCTTCCACAGACCGACCTGGTGCTGCCCGGCGCGCTGCCGCTGGCCTTCACCCGGCGCACCGAGTCCGGGTACACGCTGGGCCGGTTCTTCGGCCCGTCCTGGTCCTCGACCGTGGACGAGCGGCTGACGGTCGACGCGCGCGGCGTCGTCCACGTCACCGACGACGGCCTCCTGCTCCCCTATCCGCACCCGGTGCCCGGCGTCCCCACCCTTCCCGAGTCGGGCACCACGCGCCGGCTCCTGGCCCGCCACGACGACGGCGACTACACCCTCACCGACCCGACGACCGGCCTGGTCCGCCGGTTCACCGCACCGGCCGGCGTCGAGCCGGGCGGAGACGGCGTGGCCTGGCTCACCCGCGTCGACGACCGCAACGGACACGCCATCACGGTGGACCGCGCCGAGGACGGCACCCCACTCGCTCTCGTCCACTCGGCGGGCCACCACGTGACCGTCGACGCCGAGGACGGCCGGGTCACCCGCCTCGCCCTGCGGCTCCCCGACGGCACCGCGCAGGACATCGTCCGCTACGGCTACACCGACGGTGACCTGACCGCCGTCGTCAAGCCCTCCGGCGCCACCCTCGCCTTCGTGTACGACGACCGGCACCGGGTCATCACCTGGACCGACTCCAACGACAGCCGGTACGACTACGTCTACGACGAGAAGGACCGGGTCATCGGCGAGGGCGGCGGAGCCGGCCACCTCCAGCTCACCCTCGCGTACGGCCTCCCGGACCAGGTCACGGGCCACCGCACCACCACCCTGACCACCGCCGACGGGCGCGTCACCCGCCATCTCGTCGACGGCGCCTCCCGCGTCCTGGCCGTCACCGATCCGCTCGGCCACACCACCCGTTTCACCCACGACCGGCACGGCAACGTGCTCACCCGCACCGACCCGCTCGGCCGAACCACCACGTACACCTACGACACCGACGGCCGACTGCTCACCCTCATCCGCCCCGACGGCGGCCGCGTCGCCGTCCGCCGCGACGCCCGCGGGCTCCCGGTCGACTTCACGGACGCGGACGGCACGCGCATGTGCCAGGAGTACGACGAGCGCGGCAACCTGACGGCGGTCACCGACGCCGCGGGCCACACCATCCGCTACGCCTACGACGAGCAGGGCCACCTCCTGTCCCGTACGACCGGGACCGGCGCCGTCACCACGTACCGCAGCGACGCGGCCGGACTGCCCCTTGAGGTCACCGACCCGCTCGGAGCCACCACCCGCTACGAACGCGACGCCTTCGGCCGTCTCGTCCGCGTCACGAACCCGCTCGGAGAGGTCACCACCCTGGAATGGGACGCCGACGGCGAACTGGCCCGGCGCACCCACCCGGACGGCTCCTCCGAGACCTGGACGTACGACGGCGAGGGCAACTGCACCTCCCACACCGACCGGGCGGGGCTCACCAGCCGCTTCGAGTACACACACTTCGACCTCCTGGCCGCCCGCACCGGCCCGGACGGGGCTCGCCACACCTTCGAGCACGACCCCGCCCTGCGACTCACCAAGGTCACCGACCCGCGCGGCCTGACCTGGTCGTACACCTACGACCGGGCCGGCCGGACCGTCGCCGAGACCGACTTCGACGGACGGACCGTCACCTACACCCGGGACGCGGCCGGGCAGGTGACCTCGCGGACCAACGCGGCCGGCGAGACGGTCGGCTACGGGCGTGACGCGCTTGGCCGGGTCGTCCGGAAGGAGGCGTCCGGCACCGTCACCACCTACTCGTACGACAAGGCCGGGCGGATCGTCCACGCGGCCGGGCCGGACGGCGAACTCGTCCGGCAGTACGACCGTCGCGGCAACCTGAAGGCGGAGATCGTCGACGGCCGGCTGCTCTCCTTCTCCTACGACACGGCCGGGCGACGCGCCCGCCGCACCACGCCCACGGGGCACGTGACGGCCTACGGCTACGACGCGGCGGGCCACCTCGCCACGCTGACCAGCGGCACCCGCCGGATCGCGTTCGCCCACGACCCGCTCGGACGCGAGGTGAGCCGGTCCATCGGCGGGACGGAAGGCCCGCTGCTCCTGGCCTCCGCCTGGGACGAAGCCGGCCGACTGACCGACCAGCACCTGACCGCCGGCACCCGCACCGTCAACCGGCGCGCCTACGCCTACCGCGCCGACGGACACCTCACCTCACTCGACGACGCCCTGCGCGGCTCCTTCCGCTACGACCTCGATGCCGCGGGCCGGATCACCACGGTGACGGCCGCCGACTGGACCGAGACGTACGCCTATGACGCGGCGGGCGCCCAGACCGACGCCTCGTGGCCCGTGGAGCACGCCGGCCACGAGGCGACCGGCATCCGCGCCTACGAGGGCACCACCCTCACCCGCGCCGGATCCGTGCGCTACGAGCACGACGCCGCCGGCCGGATCACTCTGCGCCGCAGGACCCGGCTGTCCCGGAAGGCCGACATCTGGCGCTACACCTGGGACGCCGAGGACAGACTCACCGCCGTCACCACCCCGGACGGGATCCACTGGCGCTACCGGTACGACCCGCTGGGCCGCCGCACCGCGAAACAGCGCCTGGCGGAGGACGGCACGACGGTCGTCGAGGAGGTGCGCTTCACCTGGGACGGCTGGACCCTGTGCGAGCAGACCGCCACCGCCCCGGGAATGCCCCGGCCCGTCGCCCTCACCTGGGAGCACCGAGGCGTGCGGCCGCTGTCCCAGACGGAGCGCGTGCTCGCGGCGGAATCCTCCCAGGAGGTGTTCGACGAACGCTTCTTCGCCATCGCCACCGACCTCGTCGGCACCCCCACCGAACTCGTCTCCGAGTCCGGCGGCATCGCGTGGCTCACCCGCGCCACGGTGTGGGGCACCACCACCTGGTCCAGGAACGGCACCACGTACACCCCGTTGCGCTTCCCCGGGCAGTACTACGACTCCGAATCCGGCCTGCATTACAACCTGCACCGGCACTACGACCCCGAGACCGCCCGCTACCTGACGCAGGATCCGCTCGGTCTCGCACCCGGCCCCAACCCCTCGGCCTACGTGCACAACCCGCACACCTGGGCCGACCCGCTGGGCCTCGCCCCCTACGACCCGCTGCGCGAGGGGTACACCTCGTCACCGGGGTTCGAGCGGGACCCCTACCACCCCGACGTCGTCGAGCAGCGCATCAAGGACAACCGCGACCTCTACGGCATCAAGGACCCGAACGATCGGGGCATGATCGGGGCGAACGGGCCCCAGATCACCAGCAAGACGCTCTGGAATCATGGTCCGTACCGGATCGACGTGGAGAACCCCAACCCGGGCCAGCGACCGGGGCAGCTGCACTTCCAGGACCAGAGCAACAAGGGTGCGAAGTACCAGTTCGACTTCGAGTCCGGGAAGTTCGAGGGTCTCCCGCGAAGCATCGAGAAGGCAGTCGGCAACAACCCCGGTTTCATCGCGGGCATCAGGAAGGGTCTCGCCGCACTCGGCGAAGGGTAGACGTGCGCACCAACCAGTGGATGAGGAAACTCCTGACGGACGCGGACCTCACCGGTCTGTCCTCGTCGGACGTCCCCCCGATGTTCCAGGAGGTCGTCGAGCGGGGCTGGTCGGTGACGGGGAGCGGGGCACGGGTGTTGACCGACCTCCGCCCCGACCCGGACGGGTCGTACTTCGACCGCCTGGCGGAGGAGACCACGGTCAACGGCCGCGGGATGACGGACTACGACCTCCCCACCGAGCCCGCCGCCGCGGACGAGCGCACGAACGTGCTGCTGCGCCGCTGCCTCGCCTACGCCGCCGACTGCCTGCGGGCGGCGCGCGATCACTTCGGCGACGACCGGGTACGGGCGTACGTCTCGCTGTCCCTGGGCGGCCTTGACGACGACCTCCTGACCGCCCAGGTCACGTTCTGCACACCCCTGCCGGACACCCCGCCCTACATCGCCGACCTCGAACGGGTACGGGACGCCGCCGTGGCGGAGCTCTCCGTACACGACCGCCCTGGCGGGGACGCGGCCTGAGAGCGACCACCGCCACCACGTGCCGGTAGTGGCGGTGCGCAGCAATCGACAACGACTTCGCCGGGGCGACCCCAGCCGCCACGCCGGCGCTCGTTTCCGCAGGTCGGACACTGTTCTGAGGAGGAAGCGCCGGGCGACTCCCAGCTCATGGCTCGGGGTCGTCTTCCCGGCGCGACCGAGGGCTCGGCGACCCGGTCCTTCTCCATCGCCCCAGGAACCCGATTTCGGCCAGGTCCCGAGAGGCTTCACGGCAGGGCCTCCTCGCTGCCCTCCACCTCCCCGTCGACCAGCCGGGCTTCGCCCCTGCGTCAGGGGTTCTCGTCGCCCTCGACGGGACTGACGGACACCATGCGCGGGAGTTCACGGCGCAGGAGAGCGGATCGTCGCCTCGCTGCTCGGCGACCAGCCCGACCTGGTCTCCGGCATGGGTGACCCCGAGGAGGGTTGCCCTGAGAACTGCCTCGGTCTGGGCACGAGCTTCCGGAGGTGGTCGGGGGGGAGGGCCTGGGAGGAGCAGTACGCACCGGGCGGACCCGACCGCTTCCGGGGATCGCCGGAGAAGATCCGCGCGGTCGCCGATCGTCGGCGGCGCGGTGGCGGGCTGATGCCGCGTTTCCTGGAGGACGGCCGGGCATCGGCCGTGACGGCCGACAAGGCACACTCCGAGGAGGCCGCCGATGCCCTCCGGGCCTCCTTCAAAACGTCCGTCGGGCTCCCCTGCCCACCCTCCCGAGTCCAGGAGGACGAACCGCTCGTCACCGATCTCGTGGCCGCCTGCGACGAGATCGCCGAGGCGCGCGACCGCTACGCCGAGCACGTCGAGGCGGCCGAGAAGGCGATCCAGCAGCACAAGCCGGATCTCTTCGCGGTGGACTTGCCCTGGGACAGCCCCCTGTTCGGAGGCAACAGCTTCGATGGGGGGCCTGCCGCCGTTCTGGACGACCCGTGGATCCGCCGACTGGGAGAGGTGGGGCATGCCCTGGACTCGGCCGAGAAGCGCGTCAGGCTTCCCGAGGGCTCAGGGAGACCGAGTGCGCCCGGTCTGCCGTTCCTGCCTCCGCTCATCCCGGCGCCGGTTCCGGTGCCTGCCCCGGTGCCGCTGGTCCTCGCGTCGTACAGCGGAGGGATGCCGGGAATGGTCCCCGCGGTGTACCGGGACCCCGATCCCAGTATCCCGTGGCGCGACCCGATCCCCCCGGCCGCAGTCCCGCCACCCCGGTTGCTGACTCCGGAGGAGCGCAAGGAGTTCGTCGCCTGGGTGAACACCCTGAAGCCGGCCCACTTCGGTGGCAAGTCGGATCCCACAACCCCTGAGAACGTCTACCAATTGCGGATCGCCGGCTACCCCGAACGCATCATCCCCTTGCCCAGGGACTACGAGAAGCCCGCCATCGGCGCGGACGGCATGCGTCCGGCGGACGGAATGATGGTCGACGCCAAGTACGTACAGGACGCCGACGACGACTGCAGGAAGAACACATGGCGCCGCCCGTCCACCTTCGAGATCGAGGACGAGTACAAACCGGACGGCACGAAGAAGTGGAACCGGAAGGACATCCTGATCGGCAGGGACGAGAGCGAGCTGGAGAAGTACCGGCAGGCGATGAACGAGCACCAGCAGATCCGGGGTCTGGAGATCGTCACCAACGACAAGGAAGCCGCAGCGTACCGACAGACGCTCATGGCCCTCCAGCAGCTTCCCGGAAACGCCCGGTACGTGAAGTGACCCACCCCAGGAAGGACGCACCCCATGACGCACGATGACGACGACCGGACCACGTTTCTGTTCTACGCCCCGGAGCGGGAACCGCACGCCTGGGGCCTCGACCTGGCCGGCCTCGGCGAAGCCCTGCGGGAATTGTTCCCCGAGGTTCGCTACAAGGTTCACCAGGACCACACGCACCAGGGCGAACCGTACCTCTCCTTCTGGGCGGGCACCGACGAAGGCACCGAGTACGACGGCACCGCCACCGTCCACGGGCGGGACTGCGTGATGCTGTCCGACACCACGGCGGGTGAGGCGGCCCCCTTCCTGCTCTGGCTGCGCGACACCTACCTGCCCGCCCCCGACCTCGTCCGCTTCAGCAGCGAGCCGGCCGTGGAACGAGGCATCGAGACGGACTGGCGCCTCCCCGCCAACGGCGACAGGGCACGAGTGGCCGACGAGCTCCGCCACCACCTCTCGGTCGTGGAAGGGGCCTGACTCACCCCACCGGAGGGTAGGGCAGTGCATGGTGCTCGTCGGGTCTGGCCGCCCCCAGTCCTGACACCCCATCAGAACGAGCGTCAAATGAGCGTCACGAGCGTCATCTCAGCGTCAAGACATCGCCCGTAACGCCCACACCGCGCATACAGCCCACCCGCAAAACCCCAGGTCAGGCGTCCTTCTTCACCGGCTCCAGGATCGCGACACACTCGACGTGGTGCGTCATCGGGAACAGGTCGAACGCGCGCAGGGTCCGGACCTTGTAGCCGCGTTCGGCGAAGTAGGCGAGGTCTCGGGCCAGGGCTGCCGGGTCGCAGGCCACGTAGGCGATGCGGCGGGCGCCCAGGCCCGCCAGGTGGTGGACGGTCTGCTTGCCGGCGCCCGCGCGGGGCGGGTCCAGGACGATGAGGTCGACCTCGGTGATGCCGGTGCGCGGGAGGACCGACTCGACCTTGCCCTGTTCGATGCGGACGCGCGGGAAGCCGGCCAGGTTGTGGCGGGCGTCCTCGACCGCGCGCTTGCCGGACTCGATGCCGAGGACCGCGCCCTGGTCGCCGACGCGGTCGGCGAGGGCGCCCGCGAAGAGGCCGACGCCGCAGTAGAGGTCGAGGGCCGTCTCGCCCTTGCGGGGGGTGAGGCCCTGCATGACGGCGAGCATCAGGGTCTGCGCGGCCTTCGGGTGGACCTGCCAGAAGCCGCCGCTGCCGACGCGGTAGGTGCGGTCGTCGGCGCGCTCGCGGACGAAGGCGCGGCCGTGGACGCGGTGGACGCCGCCGTCCTTCTCGTCGACGCGCATGACCGAGACCGGCTTGTCGAGCTCGACGAGCGGGAGGCGGGCGCCCGGGCGGGGGGTGAGGATGACCTGGCGGTCGTTCGAGCCCGAGGCCGCGATGGCCTCGATCGCCGCCATGCCCTGCCAGTCGCGCTTCTCGATGCCGAGCTCCGAGACGCCCTCGGCGGCGATCATGCAGTGGTCGATGATCTCGACCTCGTGGGAGCGGTGCTTGCGCAGGCCCGCGTGGCCCTCGGCGTCGACGGCGTACTGGACGCGGGTGCGCCACTGCGGGACCTCGCCCGCGGGGAGCTTGTCGCCCTCGGCGGGCATGACGGTGCCGTCCCAGCCGGCCTCCTCCGGGGTGAGCCCGGCCAGGCGCTGGAGCTGTTCCGCGATGACCTCGCCCTTCAGGCGGCGCTGGGCGCCGGGCTTGGCGTGCTGCCAGTCGCAGCCGCCGCACTTGCCGGGCCCGGCGAAGGGGCAGGGCGCCTCGACGCGGTCCTTGGAGGCGTCCAGGATCTCGATCGCGTCGGCGCGCAGGAAGCGGGAGGTCTCCTCGCCCTCGGTGACCCGCACCCGGACGCGCTCGCCGGGCAGGGCGTGGCGGACGAAGAGGACCCGGCCGGCTTCCGTGCGGGCGATGCAGTGGCCGCCGTGGGCGACCGGGCCGACCTCTACCTCGTACTCCGCCCCGACCAGCGACGTAACAGGGGTGTTCTGCATGACCGGGGACTCCAGAGGGAAGAAGAAGGTGGGCTGCCGCTCGGACCACGGTCCGACGGCAGCCCACCAGTCTAGTTGCTGTTTCTCAGTTGTTCTTTGCGGTGGGTTCCTTCTGGCGCTTCTCCACCGGGCCGCGGCGGACGGAGCCCGGCGCGTTCCACTCCTGGCGCTTCCTGGCCCGCTTCTTCGCGGCCTCGGAGGACTGGAGCTGGTACGGGACGGACGTGACCATCACGCCGGGGGTGAAGAGCAGCCGGCCCTTGAGGCGGAGCGCGGACTGGTTGTGGAGCAGGTGCTCGTACCAGTGGCCGACGACGTACTCGGGGATGTAGACGGAGACGGCGTCGCGCGGGCTCTGCTGCCGCAGGGTCTTGACGTACTCGATGACCGGGCGGGTGATCTCGCGGTAGGGCGAGTCGAGGATCTTGAGCGGGACGTTGATGCCGCGCCGCTCCCACTCCTCCTTGAGCGCCTTCGTCTCGGCCGGGTCGACGTTGACGGTGAGCGCTTCGAGGTCGCCGGGGTGCATGAGCTTGGCGTACGCGAGGGCGCGCAGGGTGGGCTTGTGGAGCTTGGAGACGAGGACGACCGAGCGGACCCGGGAGGGCCGGACGTACTCGTCGGGGCGCTCCTCGGCCGCGGCGATCTCGGCGGCCACGGAGTCGTAGTGGCGGCGGATCGCGGTCATCGTCACGTAGAAGATCACCATGCCGAGCAGGGCGACCCAGGCGCCGTGGGTGAACTTGGTGGCGAGGACGACGACGAGGACGAGGCCGGTGAAGAAGGCGCCGAAGGCGTTGATCGCGCGGGAGCGGATCATGTGGCGGCGCTTGGCCGGGTCGCGCTCCGTCTTCAGGTGCCGGTTCCAGTGCCGGACCATGCCGATCTGGCTGAGCGTGAAGGAGACGAAGACGCCGACGATGTAGAGCTGGATCAGCCGGGTGGAGTCGGCTCCGTAGATCCAGACGAGGAGGGCGGCGGCGCCGGCGAGGAGCACGATGCCGTTGGAGAAGGCGAGGCGGTCGCCGCGGGTGTGCAGCTGGCGCGGCAGGTAGCGGTCCTGGGCGAGGATCGAGCCGAGGAGCGGGAAGCCGTTGTACGCGGTGTTGGCGGCCAGGAAGAGGACGAGGGCGGTGGCGGCGGCGAGGACGACGAAGAAGAACGTTCCGTCGCCGAAGACGGCGGCCGCGACCTGGGAGATGACCGGGTCCTGGACGTAGCCCGCGCCGAGCGGCTGTCCGTTGTGCAGCAGGTCCTCGGCGGGGTTCTCGGCCATCCGGACGTCGGTGGCCATGGCCAGGAAGATGATGCCGCAGAACATGGTGACGGCCAGGCCGCCCATGAGGGCGAGCGTGGTGGCGGCGTTCTTCGACTTCGGCTTGCGGAAGGCGGGGACGCCGTTGGAGATGGCCTCGACGCCGGTGAGGGCGGCACAGCCGGAGGAGAAGGCGCGGAGCAGCAGGAAGACCAGCGCGAAGCCGGCCAGGCCCTGGTGCTCGGCCTTGATCTCGAAGCCGGCGGTGGGGGCCTGCATGGTGTCGCCGAGGACGAGGCCGCGCCAGGCGCCCCAGGCGATCATGATGAAGACGCCCGCGACGAAGACGTACGTCGGGATGGCGAAGAGGCTGCCCGACTCCTTCACGCCCCGGAGGTTCATGAGGGTGAGGAGGACGATGACCGCGATCGCCGAGGGCACCTTGTGCTCGACGATGAACGGGACGGCCGAGCCGAGGTTCTCGATGCCCGAGGCGATCGACACGGCGACGGTCAGGACGTAGTCGACGAGCAGGGCGCTCGCGACGGTGAGTCCGGCCTTCGGCCCGAGGTTGGTGGTGGCGACCTCGTAGTCGCCGCCGCCGCTCGGGTACGCGTGCACGTTCTGCCGGTACGACGCGACCACCGTGAACATCAGGACGACGACCGCGAGCGCGATCCACGGGCTGAAGTGGTAGGCCGACAGGCCGGCGACGGAGAGGACGAGCAGCACCTCGCCGGGGGCGTACGCCACCGAGGACAGCGGGTCGGAGGCGAAGACGGGGAGGGCGATCCGCTTCGGGAGAAGGGTTTCTCCCAGCTTGTCGCTGCGCAGGGCCCGCCCGATCAGGATCCGTTTGGGCACGTCGGTCAGTTTGGACACGGAGAGGATCGTAAGCGTTCGAAAAGAGCCACGCGCACCGGCACCCCCGATCCGCACCGAATCTCCCTGAGTACCACCTCCGGTGCGGTCCCCGCCAGCGTTGCCGCTTAAGCTCGGACCGGGCGACCCGTCAGGGCGTTGCCCGCCACGGCCCGGGCCGATCGGGCGAGGAAAGTTGTGAGCAGGGTGTATTCGCAGGTCAGCAAGGCGATCAGGAGTGCGGGGTAAGGGGACGTGCACATCGTCATCATGGGCTGCGGGCGAGTGGGAGCCGCTCTCGCGCAGACCCTCGAACAGCAGGGGCACACCGTCGCGGTCGTGGACCAGGACCCGACGGCTTTCCGCCGTCTGGGCTCCGGCTTCGGCGGTCGGCGGGTCACGGGTGTGGGCTTCGACCAGGACACGCTGCGTGAGGCCGGGATCGAGGAGGCCGGTGCCTTCGCCGCGGTGAGCAGCGGCGACAACTCCAACATCATCGCGGCGCGGGTCGCGCGCGAGATGTTCGGCATCGAGAACGTGGCGGCGCGGATCTACGACCCGCGGCGCGCCGAGGTCTACCAGCGCCTCGGGATCCCGACGGTCGCGACGGTCCGCTGGACCGCCGACCAGATGCTCCGCCGGCTGCTGCCCTCGGGCGCGGAGCCGCTGTGGCGCGACCCGAGCGGTGGCGTGCAGCTCGCCGAGGTGCACACCTCCCCGGCGTGGATCGGCCACAAGGTGAGCCGGCTCCAGGAGGAGACCGGCGTCCGCGTCGCCTTCCTCACCCGGCTGGGCGAAGCGATTCTGCCGACCTCGCAGACGGTGCTCCAGGAAGGTGACCTGGTGCACGTGATGATGCGTACGGACGAGATCGCGAAGGTCGAGGCGGCCTTCGCCGAGGGTCCCGAGGAGGGCGGTCACTGATGCGTGTCGCTATTGCGGGCGCGGGTGCGGTGGGCCGTTCCATCGCGGGCGAGCTCCTGGAGAACGGGCACGAGGTCCTGCTGGTCGACAAGGCGCCGACCGCCATCTCGGTGGAGCGGGTGCCGCAGGCGGAGTGGCTGCTCGCCGACGCCTGTGAGATCACCTCGCTGGACGAGGCGGCGCTGCAGCGCTGCAACGTGGTGATCGCGGCGACCGGCGACGACAAGGTGAACCTGGTCGTCTCGCTGCTCGCCAAGACCGAGTACGGCGTGCCGCGCGTGGTCGCCCGGGTGAACAACCCGAAGAACGAGTGGCTGTTCAACGAGGCCTGGGGCGTGGACGTGGCCGTCTCGACGCCGCGCCTGATGTCGGCCCTGGTCGAGGAGGCGGTGAGCGTCGGCGACCTGGTCCGGCTGCTCCGCTTCAGCCACGGCGACGCGAACCTGGTCGAGCTGACGCTGCCGCCGGAGTCGGCGGTGGCCGGTACGCAGGTCGGCGAGGTCGCCTGGCCGCAGGACACCTCGCTGGTGACGATCATCCGCGGTTCGCGGGTGCTGACGCCGGGCCCGGAGGAGACCCTGGAGGCCGGCGACGAGCTGCTGTTCGTGGCGGCGCAGGCCCGCGAGGAGCAGCTGGAGGACCTCCTCCAGGTCCGCCGGGAGACTCCCGAGTCCTGACCCCGGACGTGGGTGCGCGAGAGGGCCCGGACCTGACGGACAGGTCCGGGCCCTCTCGCGTACCGCTTCTCAGACCTCCGGGTGGCGCTGCGCGGCGGCGGCCGCCTTGCGCTCCTTCTCGGCGCGCTCCTCGGCCTCCATCTCGGCGAAGACGTCGATCGGCGCCGGGGCCTTCGCGAGGAACACCCAGGTGAGGTAGACCGCGAGCAGGAACGGCGGGATCTTCAGGGCCACCGAGACCCAGCCGAACTTGGTCGGGTCGGCCCACCAGTACAGCGGGAAGAGGATCGCGACCTTGGCGAGCAGGATCAGGCCCCAGGCCCAGCTGGCCTTCGTGTAGGCCTTCTTGCGGCCCGGGTTGCGGGTGCGCCAGGAGAGGTTCTCCTTGAAGACCGGGCCGAGGATCAGGCCGATCAGGGGCACTCCGGCGAGCGCGGTGATGATGTACGCCAGGGCGAGGCCCAGGGTGTAGAGCATGCCCGGCAGGTAGAAGTCCTTGGCGTTGCCCGTCATCATCGCGAAGACCACGCCGAAGGCGACGCCGAAGACGCCGCTGAAGGCGTGCTTGACGGTGTCCCGGCGGATCAGCCGGACGGCCACCAGGACCAGCGAGACCGCGAGCGCGGCGATCGCCGAGACGTGCAGGTTCTTGTTGATCGTGAAGATCGTGACGAACAGCAGGCCGGGCACGACCGTCTCGATCATGCCCCGCAGGCCGCCGAAGGCCTCGAAGAGCGCGGCCTCGGTCACGGCCTTGTCCGCCTGGGCGTCCTGGTCCGGGGTCGAGCGGTCCGCGGTCGGCTTGTCGAGGGACGTCACCGGCTACTCCTGTCCGAGCGGTCGGAGCTCGTATTTGGGGTTGAAGAGGACCCGCCGGCCGTGGCTCATGGAGATGCGGCCGGAGGCGATCAGCTTGCGCCCCGGTTCGATGCCCACGATGGAGCGCCGGCCGAGCCACACGACGTCGAGCGGTGCCGTGCCGTCGAAGAGCTCGGCCTCCAGCGCGGGCACACCGGCCCGGGGACGCAGCGTGACCGTGCGCAAGGTACCAGTCACCTTGACTATCTGTCGGTCGGAGCAGTCGGAGATACGCGTGCACCCCGAGGCCTCGGTGTCCTCCTGGAGCTCCTCCGACTCCAGGTCCTCCGGGGAGGAGGAGAGCCGGTCGAGCATCCGGCGGAACCGTCCGGCCGGCTTCTCTGTACGTGGTGCAGCACTCATACAGAAAGCGTACCGGCCACCGCTGTCACCGGAGGCGGCCCCGGACCACCCGTCCCGACGGCCCCCGTCTCAGCGTTCGAAGCGGTACCCCATGCCCGGTTCGGTGACGAAGTGGCGCGGGTGCGAGGGGTCGGTCTCCAGCTTGCGTCGGAGCTGCGCCATGTAGACCCGGAGGTAGTTGGTCTCGGTGCCGTACGAGGGTCCCCAGACCTCCTGGAGCAGCTGCTTCTGGCCGACGAGCCGGCCGGCGTTGCGGACGAGGACCTCCAGGAGGTGCCACTCGGTGGGGGTGAGCCGGACGTCGCGCCCGTCGCGGTGCACCTTCTTCGCGGCCAGGTCGACGGTGAAGCCCTCGGTCTCGACCACGGCGACCCCGTCCTCGGCTCCGCCGACCGGCTCGGCGCGGCGCACGGCCGCGCGCAGCCGGGCGAGCAGCTCGTCCATGCCGAAGGGCTTGGTGACGTAGTCGTCGGCGCCCGCGTCGAGCGCCTCGACCTTCTCGTCGGAGGTCTGCCGGGCGGACAGGACCAGGATGGGCACCCTCGTCCAGCCGCGCAGGTCCTTGATCACGTCGACGCCGTCCATGTCGGGCAGTCCGAGGTCGAGGACGACGACGTCGGGTTGGCGTTCGGCGGCGAGCCGGAGGGCGGTGGCGCCGTCGGGCGCGGCGTCGACCTCGTACTTCCGCGCCTTCAGGTTGATCACCAGGGCGCGGACGATCTGCGGCTCGTCGTCGACCACGAGGACCCGGGTCATGGAGGGGGCCTGCCTTCTTCGTCGTGTCGGTGGGTACGGAGGTGGGTGCGGGCGCGGGGCACGGGCCCGGCGCCCGGGTCGGGTCACGGCCCGGCGGCCGGGGCCGCGGGTCAGGTCACGGCGTGGGCCGGGAGGTCGGCGGCCGGGGTCCGGGGTCCGCCCGGCGCGGCGCGCAGGGTGAGCACCATGGTGAGGCCCCCGCCGGGGGTGTCCTCGGCGCCGAGCGTCCCGCCCATGGCCTCGACGAAGCCGCGGGCGACCGCGAGGCCGAGGCCGACGCCGGAGCCGCGCGGGGCGTCGCCGAGGCGCTGGAAGGGCTCGAAGATGCCGTCCTTGGCCTCGTCGGGGACGCCGGGGCCGCGGTCCACGACCCGCAGCTCGACCCGGTCCCCCAGGGCGCTGGCGGCGACGGCGACGGGCACGTCCTCGGGGCTGTACTTCACGGCGTTCTCCACGATGTTGGCGACGGCCCGCTCCAGGAGGCCCTTGTCGACCTCGACCATGGGCAGCGTCTCGGGGATGTCGAGCTCGGCGCTGCCGTCGGGCACTCCCCCGAGGGCCATGGGGACGACCTCGTCGAGGTCGACGGCGCGGATCAGGGGGGTGACCGTGCCGGTCTGGAGGCGGGACATGTCGAGGAGGTTGCCCACGAGGTGGTCGAGGCGGTCGGCGCCGGCCTCGATGCCCTCCAGGAGCTCGGCCCGGTCCTGCTCGGACCACTCGACGTCGTCGGAGCGGAGGGAGGAGACGGAGGCCTTGATGCTCGCGAGCGGGGTGCGCAGGTCGTGGCTGACGGCGGCGAGCAGGGAGGTGCGGATCTTGTTGCCCTCGGCCAGTTTCCGGGCCTCCTCGGCCTCGCCGACGAGCCGTTGCCGGTCGAGGACGACCGCGGCCTGGGCGGCGAAGGCGCCGAGCACCCGGCGGTCCTCGGCGGGCAGCACCCGGCCGGTCAGGGCGAGCGCCAGGTGGTCGCCGACGGGCATGTCCACGTCCGCGTCCTCCGGCCGGGCCGCGGGGTGGGGACCGACGCTCGCCGCCCGTGTCCACGGCTCGGCCCCGTCCGCGCGCTCCAGGAGGGCCACCGACTCCATGGAGAAGGTCTCGCGGACCCGTTCCAGGAGGGCGTCCAGGCTCGTCTCGCCGCGCAGCACGCTGCCGGCCAGGTAGGAGAGCACCTCGGACTCGGCGCGCAGCCGGGCGGCCTGGTGGGTGCGCCGGGCGGCCAGGTCCACCACGGAGGCGACCGACATCGCGACGCCGAAGAAGACGGCGATGGCGACGATGTTCAGGGGGTCGGCGATGGTCAGGCGGTGGACCGGCGGGGTGAAGAACCAGTTGAGGAGGAGGGAGCCGGCGGCGGCCGAGGCGAGTGCCGGCAGGAACCCGCCGAGCAGCGCGGCGGCCACGGTCAGGGCGAGGAAGAGCAGCATGTCGTTGGCGAGCCCGAGGTCGGCGTCGACGTGCGTGAGGAGCAGGGCCAGGGCGATCGGGCCCGCGACGCCGACGAGCCAGCCGCCGAGGATCCGGGAGCGGCCCAGGCGGGCTCCGCGCGCGACGGGCAGGCCCCGGCCCTTGGCGACCTCGCCGTGGGTGACGATGTGGACGTCGAGGTCGGGTCCGGAGTCGCGGGCCACGGTCTGGCCGACGCCGGGGCCGAGCACGTACTGCCAGGTCCGGCGGCGGCTGGAGCCGAGGACGATCTGGGTGGCGTTGACCCCGCGGGCGAATTCCAGGAGCGCCGAGGGGATGTCGTCGCCGATGACGTGGTGGAACGTCCCGCCGAGGTCCTCGACGAGGGTGCGCTGGACGGCCAGCTCCTTCGGGGAGGCGGCGGTGAGGCCGTCGCTGCGGGCGATGTAGACGGCGAGGACCTCGCCGCCGGCGCCCTTCTCGGCGAGCCGGGTGGCGCGACGTATGAGGGTGCGGCCCTCGGGGCCGCCGGTCAGACCGACGACGATGCGCTCCCGGGCCTGCCAGGTGGAGCGGATGCCGTGCTCGCCCCGGTACTGCCGGAGGTACTCGTCGACCCGGTCGGCGGTCCAGAGCAGGGCCAGCTCGCGCAGGGCCGTGAGGTTGCCGGGGCGGAAGTAGTTGGAGAGGGCCGCGTCGACCTTGTCCGAGGTGTAGACGTTGCCGTGGGCCATCCGCCGCCGCAGCGCCTCCGGGGACATGTCGACCAGCTCGATCTGGCCGGCCCGGCGCACCACCTCGTCGGGGACGGTCTCCCGCTGCCGTACCCCGGTGATCGACTCGACGACGTCGCCGAGGGACTCCAGGTGCTGGATGTTGACGGTCGACACGACGTCGATGCCGGCCGCGAGCAGCTCGGCGACGTCCTGCCACCGCTTGGGGTTGCGGGAGCCCGGCACGTTCGTGTGGGCGAGCTCGTCGACGAGGGCGACGGCGGGACGGCGGGCGAGGACGGCGTCGACGTCCATCTCCGTGAAGGTCGTCCCCCGGTGCTCCAGGGCGCGGCGCGGGACCTCCTCCAGGCCGTGCAGCATGGCCTCCGTGCGCGGCCGCCCGTGGTGCTCCACGAACGCCACCACGCAGTCCGTGCCGCGCTCCACCCGGCGGCGGCCCTCGGCGAGCATGGCGTAGGTCTTGCCGACGCCCGGCGCAGCGCCGAGGTAGATCCGAAGCTTGCCGCGTCCCATGGCTCGACCATATCTCCAGCCAATCGGACATTCGGTGCGCGAGGAGAGGCGGTGGGCGGTATTGACGTGATCCTGATGTGCCCCGCGGTCTGCCCCGCCGTCGGCGTGCGCCACCGCCGGCCCGCCCCGCCACCGATCCGCCCCGCCCCGCCGCCGGCCCCTCCGCGTCGGCGTGCCCCGTCCCTCAGTGCTCGATGATCTCGCCGTCGCTCAGCTCCAGGACCCGGTCCGCGAGGCCCAGGAGCTGGGGGTCGTGGGTGGCGACGAGGGCCGTGCAGCCCTCGCTGCGCACCACCGCGCGCAGCAGCTGCATGACGGCGAGGCCGGTCTCCGCGTCCAGCTGGCCCGTGGGCTCGTCGGCTATCAGCAGCGCCGGCTTGTTGGCGAGGGCGCGGGCGATGGCGACGCGCTGCTGCTGCCCGCCGGAGAGCTCGCCCGGCCGCTGGTTCGCGTGGTCGGCGAGGCCCACGAGTCCGAGCATCAGGGCGACCCGCTCCTCGCGCTCCTCGGGGTCCGTCTTGCGCAGCCGCAGGGGCACGCCCACGTTCTCGGCGGCGGAGAGGATCGGGAGCAGCCCGAAGGACTGGAAGACGAAGCCGATCCGGTCGCGGCGCAGCTCCAGGAGTCCGCTCTCGCCGAGCGTGGAGAGGTCGGTGCCGTCGATGACGATCCGGCCGCCGTCGGCGGTGTCGAGGCCGCCCACGAGGTTGAGCAGGGTCGTCTTGCCGGAGCCGGAGCGGCCCTTGAGCGCGACGAGCTCGCCGCGGGGGATCTCGAAGGAGACGCCGCGCAGGGCGTGGACGGCGGCCTCGCCCGTGCCGTACGAGCGGCGCAGGCCCTCGACGCGGACCATCGGCGGTCCGGCCGGGTCCTCGACGACGGCCGTGGCGGACCTGGTGCTGCTCTCGCTCATCCCGTGCTCCCCCTCCTCGATCATCTGCGCGGCCAGTATGGTCCGCGGCCGTGCCCGAGGACCAGAGCCGGGGCCTCGCCCTGTGGAAAACGACCGGGGGGCTTCCGGGCCCGTGGAAACGGCCGGTGGGGCCCCGGCCCCCCCCGCCCCCGGGGGGCGCGCCCCCCCCCCCGGGGGGGGTTTATAGGCCCGGCACGGCGTAAAACGGCCCCGCCCGGGGGGGCCCCCGCCCCCCGCCCCGGGCGGGGCGCGGTGGCGGGGGCCCCCGGCGCGGGGGCCCGGCGGGGCCGGGGCCCCGGGGGGGGGGCGGGGGGCGGGCTGCGGCCCGGGGGGACGCGCCCCACCGGCCGTGGCGGCTTTCTCAGCGGATCTCGGAGATCTCCGGGCCGCGCTGGAGCTGGCCCATGCCGCCGGAGAAGCGGGAGCCCTCCTGCTCCTCCTGCTGCACGCCGTCCGGCACCATCTGCGCGTCGTTCGGCAGCTTGAGGACGATCGGGTCGCGCGGGGCCATCGGGCCGTCGCCGCGGACGACCACGGTGTCCCGGACGATCTGCTCCAGGAGGCCGGCGGCCTCGGGCTGGACCGCGCCCTGCCCGGAGATCACTCCGCGCAGGAACCAGCGGGGCCCGTCGACGCCCACGAAGCGGACCAGCTGCACGCCGCGGTTGCCGTCCGGCAGCTGCACCGGGACCTGGGCCCGCAGCTCCCAGCCGAGCGGGCCCTCGACCTCGTCGATGGCACCGCCCTGCTGGACGATGCCGGTGGCGATCTCGTCGCGGACCTCGCCCCAGATGCCCTCGTTCTTGGGCGCGGCGAAGGCCTGCAGCTGTACGGCGCTGTCGCGCAGGACGACGGTGGCCGCGACGATCGCGTCGCCCGCCACCTCGACCCGCAGCTCCATGCCCTCGACACCGGGCACGAAGATTCCGCCGAGGTCCACGCGGCCCTCGTCGGGCTTGGCGACCTCGGAGATGTCCCAGGGCCCGTCGGGCCGGGGCGCGGGCGGAAGGTTCACGCGGCGCGGCTCGGCCGCGTCCTCGTCCTCCACCGCGTCGACGACCTGCTCGGCCTCGCCCGCCGCGTCCTCGGCGGCACCGCTCTTCTTGCGACGTCCGAACACGTCACTGTCCTTCCCGGTCGGATACGACCGAAGCGTATCGATTCCCACCCGTTGTGCCGTCCACGGCGGCGTGACCGCCGGTGGACCCGAAGCCCCCCTCGGCCCGCGCCGAACCGGGAAGCTCCGCCACCTCGTGGAAGCGGACCCTCTCGACCTGCTGGACGACGAGTTGGGCAATCCGGTCGAACCGTTCGAACCGCACGTCCTCGCGCGGGTCGAGATTGACCACGATCACCTTGATCTCTCCACGGTACCCGGCATCGACCGTCCCGGGGGCATTCACGAGCGCCACTCCGCAGCGGGCCGCGAGACCGGAGCGCGGGTGCACGAAGGCCGCGTACCCGTCCGGCAGGGCGATGGAGACCCCGGTGGGCAGCACGGCGCGCTCCCCGGGGGCCAGCACGACGGCCTCGGTGGTCACGAGGTCGGCACCGGCGTCGCCGGGATGCCCGTAGGCCGGGATCGGGACGTCCGGGTCCACTCGCCGGATCAGTACGTCGACAGGGTTGCGCATCAGGGGTTCACCTCGAAGGCGCGGGCGCGCCGGACCTGGTCGGGGTCGGACATGGCGGCCCGGATCTCCTCCGGGCGGCCGTTGTCGATGAAGTGGTCGACCTTGACCTCGATGAAGAGGGCGTCGGCGCGGACGGCGACGGGGCCCTCGGGCCCGCCGATCCGCCCGACGGCGGTCGAGTAGATCTTGCGGCCGTGCACGGCGGTGACGGCGGCCTCCAGGTGGAGCACGGTGCCGACCGGGACGGGCCGGGCGAAGTCGGTCTCCAGGCGTCCGGTCACGGCGATGACCCGCAGCAGCCAGTTCAGGGAGCCGAGGGTCTCGTCGAGCGCGGTGGCGAGGACGCCGCCGTGCGCGAGGCCGGGGGCGCCCTGGTGGTCGGGGGTCACCGTGAACTCGGCGGTGACGGTCACGCCCTCGCCCGCGCGCGCTTCCAGGTGGAGGCCGTGGGGCTGCCCGCCGCCGCACCCGAAGCAGTACTCGTAGTGCGCACCGAGCAGCTCGCCGGGGGCCGGCCCGTCCGGGTGGCGTACCGGTGGTATGGCGTCGGCCGGCGGGGTGAGGGCGGCAGATGTTGCAGTCACAGCCGCAGACCTTACCCGCGCGGATGGGCGCAGGTCGCGCCGTGCCAAGCTTGGACGCATGCAGCCTTCCGCGCCGTCCCCGAACCCCTCCCCCGCGTCCGCCGCCGTGCCGCGCTTCGACGAGCGGCTGACGGCGCCCCGCTCGTGGTGGGTGATCGTGGGTCTGATCGGCCTCTCCGGTGCCCTGATCATGTTCCCGCTGGGCACGGTCCCGATGCTGGGCGGCCTGATCGCGGCGGTGGTGATCTCCGGGGTGGTGGTCTCCTCGTACGGCTCCGCCCGGATCCGGGTGGTGGCCGGTTCGCTGGTGGCGGGCGACGCCCGGATCCCGGTGGCGGCGCTCGGGGCGGCCGAGGCGCTCGACGCGGAGGAGGCGCGCGCCTGGCGCACCCACAAGGCGGATCCGCGTGCCTTCATGCTGATGCGCAGCTACGTCCCGGGGGCGGTGCGGGTCGAGGTGACCGACCCGGCGGACCCGACGCCGTACGTGTACCTGTCCAGCCGCGATCCGGAGGCGCTGGTCGCGGCCCTGGAGGCGGAGCGCGCCTGACGCGGCGCGCCCGCCCGGGTCAGAAGTCCAGCTCCTCGGGGTTCTCGGGCTGCTCCAGCGGGGGCAGCTCCGGGAGGGCGTCCCAGGGGACCTGGCGGGCGCGGAGGTCCTTGCGGATGTGCCCGGCGAGCCTCTTGGTGTCGCGGCGGTTCATGACGGCGCCGACGGCGGCGCCCACCATGAAGGGCATGAGGTTCGGCAGGTTGCGCACCATGCGTTTCATGATCTGCTGGCGCAGTTCGCGCTTGAGCTGACCGCCGAGTGCCGCGTTCACCGTGGTGGGCTTGGTGGGGTCGATGCCCCGCTCCTCGGACCAGGAGGTCAGGTAGGCCGCCGAGCGCTGCGCGAGCCGGCCGGGGGGCCGCAGTCCGTAGACCTCGTGCAGTTCGGCGATGAGCTTGAGCTCCACGGCGGCGACGCCGGTGATCTCGGCCGCCAGTTCGGCCGGCAGGGCCGGGGGCACGGGGAGCATGGCGGCGGCGCCGACGCCCGCTCCCACGGTCGAGCTCGCGTTCGCCGCGCCGGCGACGAGTTTGTCGGCGATCTCCTCGGGGCCGAGCCCGGGGAACTGCCTGCGCAGGGTCGCCAGGTCGCGGACGGGGATCCGCGGGGCGAGGTCGATCAGCCGGTCGGCCAGATAGCCGAGGCCGGCCTTGGCGCTGTCTCCGCCACGCTTCACGCCCTGTCGGACGCCCTGCGTGACGCCGCGCCGGACGGCGTCGATCCGGTCGGATCCGATCCTGATGCGGTCGAGCCGGGCCCGCGCGGGATCGGCCAGCCGCCTGACGGCGCCGAGGCGTCCGCCCTGCCGGGCGTCGGCCGGCGCGTCGCCCTGTCCTGCCGGCAGGCGCGCCGGGTCCGTCTCGGCGACCTCGATGACTGCTTCGAGCGAGGCCGGGAGGCCTCGCTCGTCGTCACGTGCGCCGAGGGAGGGCAGGGAGGCGGTGCGCTCGGCTTCAGGGGCCTCCTGGGCGCCCTCTGCCGGGCCTGAGCCGCCCTTGTGCGTCTCCGGGCTCCCGGGGAGCCGCAGACGTCGCTTCCGGGACGGTGTGTCGCCTGCCACGGCCGAGCGGTCTCAGTCGCAGTCGCGGCAGATCGGCTGGCCGTTCTTCTCCCGCGCCAGCTGGCTGCGGTGGTGCACGAGGAAGCAGCTCATGCAGGTGAACTCGTCGGCCTGCTTGGGCAGGACCCGGACGGCCAGTTCCTCGTTCGAGAGGTCGGCGCCGGGAAGCTCCAGGCCTTCGGCGGCCTCGAACTCGTCGACGTCGACGGTCGAGGTCGACTTGTCGTTCCGGCGGGCCTTCAGCTCTTCAAGGCTGTCCGAGTCGACGTCGTCGTCGGTCTTGCGTGGGGTGTCGTAATCCGTTGCCATGTCGCTCTCCCCCTCTGGGTGGTTGCGGTGTCTCCAGCGCACGTAACGCGTGAGAGGTCGGACTTGTGCCCGACCTGAGGCGGAGATTTTGCCTCACATCAAGGTCTGTTACTCAATCGACACCCGTCGCGCCCTCTCACGAGTGATCGGCTTCGGGTGGCGAACCGGACCGTACACGGTCCTCCGGGCGGCCCTCGCAGGCGCCACCCCGTGTACTTCCCGTCATTCCGGGCCCCGGAAACCCGGACTTTTCCTGGTTTTCCGAGGGTTTTCCCGGTCACGGAGAGTGGAGGGCCGAACACCTTCCCCTGTGATCGATCACACATGAGCGTCTCAGGATCGGGGCTCCGGAATTCCGCGCAAAGCGAACGGAACCGGTCGGCCCGTGCAGTGTGTCAGATCGGCAGAGTGACGCGCATCACGAGCCCGCCGCCCTCGCGCGGCTCCGCGATGATACGGCCGCCGTGGGCGCGGGCCACGGACCGGGCGATCGACAGGCCGAGGCCGACCCCCTTGTCGCTGCCGGTCCGCTCCTGCCGGAGCCTCCTGAACGGCTCGAAGAGGTTGTCGATCTCGTACGCGGGGACCACCGGTCCCGTGTTCGAGACGACCAGGACCGCCTGGCCGTCCTTGACCTCCGTGGTGACCTCCACCCAGCCTCCTTCCGGCACGTTGTACCGCACGGCGTTCTGGAGCAGGTTCAGCGCGATCCGTTCGAGGAGCACGCCGTTGCCCTGGACGACGGCGGGGGCGCGCTCGCCCCGGATCTCCACGCCCTTGGCCTCGGCCTCGGCGTGCACCTGGTCGACGCCCCGCTCGGCGGCCTCGGCCAGGTCGACGGGCTTGCGCTCGATGATCTGGTTGTCGCTGCGGGCGAGCAGCAGCAGGCCCTCGACGAGCTGCTCGCTGCGCTCGTTGGTGGCGAGCAGGGTCTTGCCGAGCTGGTGGAGCTCCACCGGGGCCCCGGGGTCCGAGAGGTGGACCTCCAGGAGGGTGCGGTTGATCGCGAGCGGGGTCCTCAGCTCGTGCGAGGCGTTCGCGACGAAGCGCTGCTGGGCCGTGAAGGCCCGCTCCAGGCGGTCCAGCATCTCGTCGAAGGTGTCGGCGAGCTCCTTGAGCTCGTCGTCGGGGCCGTCCAGCTCGATCCGCCGGGACAGGTCGGAGCCGGCCACCTGGCGGGCGGTCCGGGTGATCCGGCCGAGCGGGGAGAGCACCCGTCCCGCCATGGCGTAGCCGAAGGCGAAGGCGATGATGCTCAGGCCGAGCAGGGCGAAGAGGGACCGGCGCAGCAGGTCGTCCAGGGCGATGTCGCTCTGGTGCCGCAGACAGAGCGTGACGGCGTCGTTGAGCTGGTCGCCGGTGGGCGACTCGGGCAGCCGGCACCAGGAGGTGGTGGGCTGGACCGTGCCGTTGACGACCTTGAAGGGCAGCTGGGAGGTGCTGTCGCTGAGCGCCTGGGCGGTGAAGAGGTAGATGATCGACAGCAGCAGGATGCCGGCGATCAGGAACATCCCGCCGTACAGCAGCGTGAGCCGTATCCGGATGGTCGGGCGCAGCAGCGGACGGACGGGGTCCCGGGGGTCCCAGGTCGGTTTCGGGGGCGCCTGGGGGTGGGGCGCGGGAGTCGTGGCCATCGGGTCAGATCCGGTACCCGGAGCCGGGGACGGTGACGATGACGGGCGGCTCGCCGAGCTTGCGCCGGAGGGTCATGACGGTGACGCGGACGACGTTGGTGAACGGGTCGGTGTTCTCGTCCCAGGCCTTCTCCAGGAGCTGCTCGGCCGAGACGACGGCGCCCTCGCTGCGCATGAGGACCTCCAGGACGGCGAACTCCTTCGGCGCGAGCTGGACCTCCCGGCCCTCGCGGAAGACCTCGCGGCGGTTCGGGTCGAGCTTGATGCCCGCGCGCTCCAGGACGGGCGGGAGCGGGACGGTGGTGCGGCGGCCGAGGGCGCGCACGCGCGCGGTGAGCTCGGTGAAGGCGAAGGGCTTGGGGAGGTAGTCGTCCGCCCCGAGCTCCAGGCCCTCGACGCGGTCGCTGACGTCGCCGGAGGCGGTGAGCATCAGGACGCGGGTGGGCATGCCGAGCTCGACGATCTTGCGGCAGACGTCGTCGCCGTGGACGAGCGGGAGGTCGCGGTCGAGGACGACGACGTCGTAGTCGTTGACCCCCACGCGCTCCAGGGCCGCGGCGCCGTCGTACACGACGTCGACGGCCATGGCCTCCCGGCGCAGTCCGGTGGCCACCGCATCGGCGAGCAGCTGCTCGTCCTCGACGACGAGTACGCGCACGTCGTACATCCTTCCCGTTGAGCCGCTGTCCGGGGTGGGGACCGGCTGAAATCCGAGCACTGACTGTGCGTGTCCATCCTGCCCCGTACGCGCGTAAACCGGCTGTAAGACGGGGGTGCGGGGCCCCGGGCGGGAGGGGGCGCGCGGTGCGGCGCGCGGGCCGGAGCGAAGAATTCACCGGATTCGCGGGCCAGTTGAGGTTTCTCCGCGGAAGGGTCTGGGGAGGACGACTGCACACCCCGTGATCACGCCCTGTATGTGGCGCGCCACCTACCGCTCTCTGTCCCCCAGAGTTCGCAGTGCGTGATCCACCCACCCTCGGCACACCCCCGTGCCACCGGACCCACGAGGAGGGGGCGCACGATGGACGCTTTCACCGCAGGACTGCTGCACCGCATCAGGACCACGCAGACGGACCTCACGCGGGCCCGTGAGACGGGCGACGACTACCTGGCGGAGATGGAGCAGGCGGAGCTGGACGACCTGCACCGGCTGGCCGCCGAGCACGGCGTGGAGGTGGCCTCGCCGGGCGTCTGACCCGTACACGCACGCGTGGGCCCCGGCGCCGTCCCGGCACCGGGGCCCACGTGCGTCCGTCTCCCGTCCCTCCGGCCCCGGTCGGGGCCGATGGGGGCCGGAGGAGGCAGGCCCTAGTCGTGCCAGGCGCCCAGCTCCTCCAGGAGCTCCTGGAGCGGCTCGAAGAGGCCCGGGGAGGCCGCGAGCGTCAGCTCGCCCGACTCTGGCTCCCCGGGGCGGCCGCCCGTGCGGCCGCCGGCCTCGCGGGCGATGAGCGCGCCCGCCGCGAGGTCCCAGTGGTTGAGGCCGCGCTCGTAGTACGCGTCGAGGCGGCCGGCGGCGACGTCGCAGAGGTCGATGGCGGCCGAGCCTCCGCGCCGGATGTCGCGGACGCGCGGGATGACCCGCTGGGCCACGTCGGCCTGGTGGGCGCGGCGGACCTGGATGTACCCGAAGCCGGTGCCGAGGAGGGCCTGGTCGAGCGCGGGCGAGGGGCGGACGGCGAGGCGCCGCTCCCCCGCGTACGCCCCGCCGCCGAGGACCGCCCGGTAGGTCTCGCCGCGCATCGGCGCCTCGACGACGCCGACGACGGTCTCGCCGTCCCGCTCGGCGGCGATCGAGACCGCCCAGGTGGGCAGGCCGTACAGGTAGTTCACGGTGCCGTCGAGCGGGTCGATCACCCAGCGGATCCCGCTGGTCCCGGGGCTCGACGCGCCCTCCTCGCCGAGGAAGCCGTCGTGGGGGCGGTGCTCGGAGAGGAAGCCGGTGATCAGCTTCTCGGCGGCGATGTCCATCTCGGTGACCACGTCGATGGAGCTCGTCTTGGTCCTCGCCACGGCCAGGTCGTCGGGCCGGCCGTCGCGCAGCAGCGCTCCGGCCCGCCGGGCGGCCTCCAGGGCGAGGTCGAGCAGTTCGGTGAGCAGGGGGTCGGTCACGTCGGCTCCTTACGCGTACGGGCTGTCGGCGCCGGCCGCCGCCGGCCGCTCGGCCCTGGCCGGGCAGCAGCCGATCGGGCAGAGGTCGTGGGAGGCGCCGAGCGCGCCCAGGGCGCACCGCTCCGCCTTGCTCCCCCGCTCGCGCGCCGCCCGCTCCAGGACGAGCTCGCGGACGGCGGCGGCGAAGCGCGGGTCGGCCCCGACGGTCGCCGAGCGGCGGACGGGCAGGCCGAGGTCGGCCGCCTTCGCCGTGGCCTCGGTGTCGAGGTCGTAGAGGACCTCCATGTGGTCGGAGACGAAGCCGATCGGGACCATGACGGCGGCGGGCACGCCGGCGCCGTGCAGCTCCTCCAGGTGGTCGCAGATGTCGGGTTCCAGCCACGGGATGTGGGGGGCGCCGCTGCGGGACTGGTAGACGAGCTTCCACGGGTGGTCGACGCCGGTCTCCTCGCGGACGGCGTCGGCGATCACCCGCGCGACGTCGAGGTGCTGGCGGACGTAGGCCCCGCCCTCGCCGTGCTCGGTGACCGGGCCGGAGCTGTCGGCGGCGGAGTCGGGGATGGAGTGGGTGGTGAAGGCGAGGTGGGCGCGGTCCCGCACGGCCGGGTCGAGCTCGGCGAGCGAGGCGAGGACGCCCTCGACCATGGGTCCGACGAAGCCGGGGTGGTTGAAGTAGTGCCGGAGCTTGTCGACCCGGGGCAGCGGGAGCCCCTCCGCCTCCAGGGCGGCGAGCGCGTCGGCGAGGTTCTCGCGGTACTGGCGGCAGCCGGAGTAGGAGGCGTACGCGCTGGTGGTGAGGACGGCGATGTGGCGCCGCCCGTCGGTGACCATCTCGCGGAGGGTGTCGGTGAGGTACGGCGCCCAGTTCCGGTTTCCCCAGTAGACCGGCAGGTCGAGCCCGGCCTGCTCGAAGTCCTTCCGCAGCGCTTCGAGGAGCGCCCGGTTCTGGTCGTTGATCGGGGAGACGCCGCCGAAGAGGAAGTAGTGCTGTCCCACTTCCTTGAGCCGTTCCTTCGGGATGCCGCGGCCGCGGGTCACGTTCTCCAGGAACGGGACCACGTCGTCAGGGCCCTCGGGGCCGCCGAAGGAGAGCAGCAGCAGGGCGTCGTACGGGGCGGGATCGTGCTGATCGGACATGGCACCGATCCTCCCACCCGCCCGGGACGGCGAGGGGCGTGGCCTGTCGTCCGCGGAGTCCTTCGTCCGAAAAAGGAGGATGACCGATCGACTTCAACACCGTAGGCTTTAGCTATTAATTACACGTGTTGACCAAGGACCTCTCTTGCCCAGTCCCTACCGCGCGATCTTCGCGGCGCCCGGAACCGCCTCGTTCTCCGTCGCGGGCTTCTTCGGCCGGATGCCGCTGTCCATGATGGGCATCGGCGTCGTGACCATGATTTCGCAGGTCACCGGCCGGTACGGCCTCGCAGGAGCGCTCTCGGCGACGCTCGCGATGTCCGCCGCGATCCTCGGCCCGCTCGTCTCCCGCCTGGTCGACCGGCACGGACAGCGCAAGGTGCTCCGCCCGGTGACGCTGGTCTCGCTCGCGGCGGCCGCCGGGCTCCTCCTCTGCGTGCAGCAGAAGGCCCCGGACTGGACCCTCTTCGTCTTCACGGGCGTGATCGGCTGCGTGCCGAGCCTCGGCGCGATGATCCGCGCCCGGTGGGCGGAGATCTACCGGGGCGAGGAGCGGCGCCTGCACACGGCGTACTCCTGGGAGTCGATCGTCGACGAGGTGTGCTTCATCTTCGGGCCGATCCTCTCGATCGGCCTGTCGACGGCCTGGTTCCCCGAGGCCGGTCCGCTGTTCGCCGGGGTGTTCCTGGCCGTCGGCGTGTTCTGGCTGACCGCGCAGCGCGCCACCGAGCCGGTCCCCCACCCCCAGTCCGGCACCCGGGGCGCCTCCGCGCTCCGCTCCCGGGGCCTCCAGGTCCTCACCCTCGCCTTCGTCGCCACCGGCGCGATCTTCGGTTCGGTGGACGTGGTGACCGTGGCCTTCGCCGAGGAGCAGGGTCACAAGGCCGCCGCCAGCCTCGTCCTGGCCGTGTACGCGCTGGGCTCCGGCGTGGCCGGAGCCGTCTTCGGACTGCTCCACCTCAAGGGCGAACCGTCCCGCCGGTGGCTCCTGGGCGTCTGTGCGATGGCCGTGAGTATGATCCCCCTCCTACTGGCCGGGAACCTGCCGTTGCTGGCCGTGGCGCTCTTTGTCGCGGGCCTGTCCATCGCACCGACGATGGTGACCACCATGGCCCTCGTCGAAGCGCACGTACCGCGCGCCAAGCTGACCGAGGGCATGACCTGGACGGGTACCGGCCTCGCGATCGGCGTGGCGCTCGGCTCCTCGGCCGCCGGCTGGGTGGTCGACGCGTCGGGGGCCGAGGCGGGGTACGTGGTGCCCGTCGTCTCGGGCGCGCTCGCGGTCGCGGTGGGTCTCCTCGGACACCGCCGGCTGCGGAGGCCGGCGCCGAACCGGGAGGGGCAGCGTGAGCGGGACGACAGCAGCGGGGTCGGGGAGCGTCAGGACGGGCAGCCCGTGGCGTAACTGGGCGGGGAACGTCACCTCCCGCCCGGCGCGCGAGGTGAGTCCGGCCTCGGCCGAGGAGCTCGCCGAGGCGGTGCGCCGCGCGGCCGAGGACGGGCTGCGGGTGAAGACGGTCGGCACCGGCCACTCCTTCACCTCGATCGCGGCCACCGACGGCGTGCTGATCCGGCCGGGCCTGCTCACCGGGATCCGGCGGATCGACCGCGAGGCGATGACCGTGACGGTCGAGTCGGGCACGCCGCTGAAGCGGCTCAACGTGGCGCTGGCCCGGGAGGGCCTCTCGCTCACGAACATGGGCGACATCATGGAGCAGACCGTCGCCGGCGCCACCTCCACCGGCACGCACGGCACGGGCCGCGATTCGGCGTCCATCGCCGCGCAGATCCGCGAGCTGGAGCTCGTGACGGCCTCCGGCGAGCTGCTCACCTGCTCGGAGAAGGAGAATCCGGAGGTCTTCGCGGCCGCCAGGATCGGCCTCGGTGCCCTCGGGGTGATCACGGCCATCACCTTCGCGGTGGAACCGGTCTTCCTGCTCACCGCGCGCGAGGAGCCGATGACCTTCGACCGGGTCACCTCGGAGTTCGACGCGCTGCACGCGGAGAACGAGCACTTCGAGTTCTACTGGTTCCCCCACACGGACAACTGCAACACCAAGCGCAACAACCGCAGCGCGGGCCCCGCCGCTCCCCCCGGACGGATCAGCGGCTGGATCGAGGACGAGCTCCTCTCCAACGGGATCTTCCAGCTCGCCTGCTCGCTGGGCCGCGCGGTGCCGCCGGTGATCCCCTCGATCGCCAAGGTCTCCAGCCGGGCCCTGTCGGCCCGTACGTACACCGACATCCCTTACAAGGTCTTCACCTCGCCGCGCCGGGTCCGCTTCCTGGAGATGGAGTACGCGCTCCCGCGCGAGGCGGCGGTCGCCGCGCTGCGCGAGCTCAAGGCGATGATCGAGCGTTCGCCGCTCAAGGTGAGCTTCCCGGTGGAGGTGCGCACGGCTCCGGCGGACGACGTCGCGCTCTCCACGGCCTCGGGGCGGGAGACCGCGTACATCGCCGTCCACCTCTACCGGGGAACGCCCCACCGGGCGTACTTCACCGCGGTGGAGCGCATCATGACGGCGCACGGGGGCCGGCCCCACTGGGGCAAGGTCCACACCCGCGACGCCGCCTACTTCTCCGAGGCCTACCCGCGCTTCGCCGAGTTCACGGCGCTGCGCGACCGGCTCGACCCGGACCGGCTGTTCGCCAACGACTACCTGCGCCGGGTCCTGGGCGACTGACGGTCACCCGGTCTCCGGGCCGGTCCCGGCCCCGGCTCCGGACGTCGCCGGGGCCGAGGGGGTCTCGGGCCGCTCCGTGCCGGTGGTCGGCTCCCGGGTCGGCGCCGTCGGTTCCGCCGTGGGGGCGGTCGGCGTCGGGGCGGGCGGCGTCGGGGCGGGCGTCGTCCCGTCGTCGGCGGAACCGGAGGGGGCGGGCTCCGCCGAGGGCGTTCCCGTCCCGGTCTCCCGGTCGCCCGGGGTCGGCGTGGACCCCGTCGCGGGGGTGCCGGCGCCGTCCCGCTGCCGCCCGGTGCCGTCGGTGGACCCCGAGGGCACGGGGGCGGGCTCCTGATCCCGCTCCGACGCGTCCCGGCCGGTGCTTCCGCCGCCCCGGACGACGGAGCCGAAGGTGGTGGTGCCCTGCTTGCCGCTGAAGTCCTGTCCGGCGACCAGTTCGTAGGCGGTGATGCCGCCCATGGTGACGCCGAAGACCAGGGCGGCGGCGATCGCCGGACGCTTCCAGCCCCGGACGCGGGTGCCGTGGACGGTCGCCTCGCCGAACTCCTCGCCGAACTCCTCGGCGGACGGCGGCGGGAGCACGCCGAGCATCAGGGTGCGGTCGTCCCGCGGTCCGGCGGGGACCGGTATCTGACGCGCCTTCGGCTTGGCCGCCGCGGTCGCGTCGCGGACCTGTTCGCCGGTGCGTTTGAAGAGCTGCTGGAAGAGCGGGCCGCCGCAGGTCGCGATGACGCTGATCACACCGGCGCCGAGGATCGTGCCGTACACGCCGAGGGTCGAGGCGAGTTTGGCGGCGATGACCGCGGCCAGGGCGCTGCCGGAGACCTGAGCCACGCTCAGGTCGACCCTGCCGCCGCTCTTCTTCCCCTCCTCCGGCTCGTCCCCGTCGTTTTCCGGCCTGTGACGCATCTCCGACCCCTGCTGGCTCATCCGTTCGTCTTGCACCCAGAAGGGACAAACAGGCGAAGCGAATAGTTCCGTTTCTGCCGTTTCTGTGAAGAGTGACACGTACGGGGGAAGATCGCGGAGACTCAACTCCCGTATCGCCCGAGAAGTTGGGCGGCGCGCCGGTCCACCCAGGTGGCCCGAATGGAGTACATTGACGAACCCTGGGTCCGGACGCCCTCACGGGTGCCCGGAATCACGGGGAGGGGGCCGTACACGGCGCTCGAACCGGCGACGCCTCGGCATCGCACGGAAATCGGCTGCACAGAGTGACCGCCAGTCACTCCCAGTAGCGAACAGGTAACCGTGCCATAACGGCGTTCCAGGGTCCATGCCCGACACGCCGGGCAACTCGGCAAGGTAGTGGCAGGCTGCACCCGGGCAGGCCACACTCGACTAGCGGAAGCAGCGACGCACGTGACGTCGGCAGGCACCACCCGGGAGGTCCCCATGCCCGAACTGCGTGTCGTGGCCGTCTCCAACGACGGCACACGACTGGTGCTGAAGGCTGCTGACAGCACGGAGTACACGCTTCCGATCGACGAGCGGCTCCGTGCCGCCGTGCGCAACGACCGCGCGCGCCTCGGCCAGATCGAGATCGAGGTGGAGAGCCACCTCCGCCCCCGTGACATCCAGGCGCGGATACGAGCCGGTGCCTCCGCCGAGGAGGTCGCCCAGCTCGCCGGCATCCCCGTCGACCGCGTGCGCCGCTTCGAGGGTCCCGTGCTCGCGGAGCGCGCCTTCATGGCCGAGCGCGCCCGCAAGACCCCGGTCCGCAGGCCCGGGGAGAACAGCGGCCCGCAGCTCGGCGAGGCCGTGCAGGAGCGACTGCTGCTGCGCGGCGCCGAGAAGGACACCGTGCAGTGGGACTCCTGGCGGCGCGACGACGGCACCTGGGAGGTGCTGCTCGTCTACCGGGTCGCGGGCGAGGTCCACACGGCGAGCTGGACGTACGACCCGCCGCGGCGGCTCGTCCAGGCCGTGGACGACGAGGCACGGGCCCTGATCGGCGAGACGGACGACACGATCGCCGCCGCGCCGGAGCCGAGCTTCCCCTTCGTGCCGCGCATCGCCCGACTGCCCCGGGACAGGCCGCTCGACCGGGCGCTGGACCGCCAGATCGACCGTTCCGACCGGCAGCTGGAGCGGGCGCCCGCGCCCGTCGAGCCGGAGGAGGAGCGGGACTCGCTGACCAGCCTCCTGGAGGCCGTGCCGAGCTTCCGCGGCGACATGGTCGTGCCCGAGCAGCCGGACGGCGAGCCCTCGGAGGAGACCGAGGCGGAGGAGCCGCCGGCCCCGGCCGCCTCGGCGGGCGCGGGTTCGGCCTACGCCGACGTCCTGATGCCCCGCGCGGTCTCCGGTCACCGCGACCGCCTGCACGGCGCCACGGACCGACAGGCCGAGGCGGACGGCGTCCGCCCGGGCCGCCGCGCCGCAGTACCGAGCTGGGACGAGATCGTCTTCGGCACCCGCAGGAAGAAGCAGGACTGACGGCCGTACGCGGGCGCGGGGCGCAGGACCGGCCCCGCGTGCGCCGGGCTCGGGATCGGGATCGGGATCGACCCTTCTGCACGCGCGTGCGCGCGGAGTGTGGGACCGGTCCTTTACGGGCACGCGTGCACGGAGTGCGGGACCGGCCGCCCCACGCCGAGGCGTGAACGGGGTACGGGACCGGCCGCCCCACGCGGGCGCGTGAACGGGCGTGAAGCCGGCCCTCCTGCGCGCACGCGTCACGAGCCGGCGGGACCCCGGTCGCTCACGCGCCCCCGTGCGGGGGAAGGACCCTCGGTGCGTGGCGCCGCGGGCCCTTCCCGTACGGGGTCAGCGCGGGTCCGGGCCCGTGGCGACCGGGCGGGCCGGGTCCGAGGACCACTCCGACCAGGAGCCCGCGTAGAGGCCCGCGGGGATGCCCGCGATCTCCAGCGCGAGCACCTCGTGGGCGCCCGAGACGCCCGAGCCGCAGTAGACGGCCACCGGGGTCCCCTCCGTCGCGCCGAGCGCGGCGAAGCGGTCCCGCAGGGCGCCGGCCGCCAGGAAGAGGCCCCCGGCGTCGACGTTCTCCGTCGTCGGGGCCGAGACCGCGCCCGGGATGTGCCCGCCCACCCGGTCGATCGGCTCCACGTCGCCCCGGTAGCGCTCGGCCGCCCGCGCGTCCAGGAGCAGCCCCGTGTCGGGCAGCGCCGCGGCCGCGTCGGCGTCGAGCAGCTCCAGGGAGCCCGGCTCCGGCCGGAAGTCGCCCGGCTCCGGCGTCGGGACCTTCTCCGTGAGCTCCCCCGTCCAGGCCGCGAGGCCCCCGTCCAGGACCCGCACGTCCGGGTGGCCCGCCCAGCGGAGCAGCCACCAGGCGCGGGCCGCGCCCCAGCCGAGGCCCCCGTCGTAGACGACGACCGGCCGGTCCGCCGAGACGCCCGCCCGGCGCATCACGGCTCCGAAGGCCTCCGGGTCGGGCAGCGGGTGGCGGCCGGCGCTCCCGGGCGGGCCCGCGAGTTCCGCGTCGAGGTCGACGTAGACCGCGCCGGGAAGGTGACCGGCCTCGTAGGCCGGCCGCCCGGGCGGGCCGCCGAGCGTCCAGCGGACGTCCAGGAGGACCGGCGGCCGGACCCCGGCCGACTCGCTCAGCAGTTCGCTTGCGGAGATGATGGGCTTCATGGGAGCCATCCTCGCGCAGCCGCACGGCCGCGGGGGACGGTCCCCGCGACCTCCGACGGGATCGCGCCACGTTCGGTGTGGCCTGGGCACGTCGCGCCCCCGTCGGTGTCACCATCGGACGGTGCACGGCCACGACGACGGTCCGAGGAGAGGGTGACGATGACCGAGGCGACTCCGCGCCCGCCCGGCACACCCTGCTGGGTGAGCCTGATGGTGCACGGGATCGACGCCACGCAGGAGTTCTACCACGCGCTCTTCGGCTGGGACTTCGTCCCCGGTCCGCAGCAGCTCGGCCCGTACGTGCGCGCGCTGCTCGACGGCAAGGAGGTGGCGGGCATCGGCCGGCTGCCGCCCGACCGGCACCTGCGGATCGCCTGGACCCCCTACCTGGCCGCGGCGGACGCCGACGAGACCGCCGAGGACATCCGCTGCTGCGGCGGCACCGTCGCCGTCGGCCCGCTGGACGCGGGCGAGGCGGGCCGCCTGGTCATCTGCTCCGACCCGTCCGGCGCGGTCTTCGGCGTCTGGCAGGCGGAGGCGCACCACGGCATCGCGGCGGCGGGACCGCCGGGGACCCCGGTGTGGAACGAGCTCCTCACGTACGACACGTCCTCGATCGGCAAGTTCTACCGCTCGGTCTTCGGCTACGACGTGGAGCCGGTCGTCTCGGCCGACCACGACTACGCGACGCTCCACGTGGCCGGGGCCCCGGTGGCCTCGCTGCACGGCGTCGGCAACGCGCTTCCCCGGGACCGGGGCCCGCACTGGATGACGTACTTCGAGGTCGCCGACGCGGACGCGGCGGCGGAGCTCGTCCTGGAGCTCGGCGGTCGGGTGCTGCGCCCGCCCCGCGAGGGCACGGCGGGCAGGCTCGCCCTGGTGGCGGACCCGGAGGGCGCGGTCTTCACCCTGGTCAGGTCCGCCGGGCACTGAGCGCCGACGGCGCGGGCCCTCGGCGGGACGCCGGTTCGGGCCCCTGACACGGGTCCGCCCGACGCGGGCCCGGCCCGCCGCCCGGGCTCAGCCGCGTCGGCTCCGGGTCAGGCCGCGGCGCAGCCGGGAGGTGCCGGTCCGCCGCGGGGCGGGGCCGCCGCCCGGGAGGCCGAGCCGGGTCAGCCGTTCCGCGGTGAAGTGGTGCGCGGTGCCGGGGTCCGCGTGGTGCTCCGCCAGGAAGGCGGCGGCCTCCTCGCGGAGCCCCGGGTGGGCCTTGTGCCGCATGCAGTAGCCGACGGCCCTGACCAGTGGCGTGAGCGAGGCCGGGGCCGCTCCGGGCACGGCGGGCTCCTCGCCTCCCTCCAGGTCCGCGACCAGGTGGTCGACGACGGTGAGCGGGATGCGGTTGCTGTTCTCGAAGGGGGTGAGCCGTTCGAGGACCTCGGCGGTGCCCACGCGCGCGATGGGGATGCCGTAGTGGACGGCTGCGGTGAGCATCGCGGTGGAGAAGCAGCCGACGACGAGCTCGGGCCGGCAGCGCTCGTAGAAGGTCTCGGCGAGCAGCGGCCCGTCGAGGACCGTGAGCCTCACGCCGCTCCGCTCGGCCTCCTCGTCCAGGGCCTGGGAATAGCGGGCGGGGGCGGTCGGGTGCGGCTTGAAGACCACCGACCGGTGGCCGGCCGCGGCGGCCCCGCGCAGCATCCGTACGTGCAGCTCCTCTTCCTCCTCGGGGGTGAGCAGGGAGAGGGCGGCGAGGTACTGGCCGAGCAGCAGGGCCGTCGGGCCCGCGGCGGCCGCCCGCGTGATCTCCGGGTCGTCGGCCGCCTCCTCGGCGAGCTCGGCGAGGACGGCGCGGAAGGCGGTGTCGGGGACGAGCTCGGGCTCGACCCCGTACTCGCCGAGGAGGAGGGGGCGGAGGCCCGGGACCAGGTCGAGGTGGAGCACGCGGCGGACGCGGCAGGCGATCGACTGCGCGAGGTCGGAGCGGGTCGGGCCGTAGCTCATCAGACCGTCGGCGTAGACGTGCACGGCGCTCTCGGGGAAGGCGCCGGCGAGCGCCTTGGCCGGGTTGACCTGGATGGATTCGACGATCAGCTCGACCGGGCCGGCGCCGAGGTCCCAGGCGGTGCGCAAGACACGCTGCCAGAGGGGGGCCTCCTCGGGGCGGGGGGCCCAGGCGGCGGGGTGGTACGGGTGGATCGTCTCGTTCCAGTCGAGGGTGCCGTCGAAGCGAGCGGCGATCCGCTCGTACCCGGTCATGGTCTCCAGGCGCAGCGCGGTCTCCGGGATCTCGGCGTTGTGCGAGACCAGCAGGAGCCGGCGGGCGGAGTCGCGGGGGCCGAACCGTCCGGCGTCGAGCGCGGCGGCGACGGTGGCGGCGCCGTACAGGGTGGACACCTGGAAGATCTGGACCGGTGTGTCGGGGGTGGCGTCGGGGGCCATGGGTCAGGCGGTCCTTCCGGTGTCGCGCAGGCTCCGCAGGAGGGTGCTGCGCGGGGTGTCCATGGTGGCGAGGGTCTCGTCGAGGACCGCCCGCGGCATGCGGTGCAGGGCGTCGCGGACGTCGGTGCGCAGCCGCGCGGCGACGGCAGGCTCGTACGTGTCCGCCTTGCCCATGTGGAAGGCGATCATCGCGCAGTAGGTGCGGACCGCCTTCGGGAGGAAGCGGTCGGCCTCCGCGTCCCGGGAGACCTCGTCGAGCAGGAGGTCGTACGAGGGGATGAAGTCCAGCTGCCGGTTGTCGGAGATCTGGGTGAGCGAGGTGGTGACGCCCCGTCGGTAGAAGACGCCGTGCAGGGAAAGCGCCGCGAACGTGCGCGCCTTGAGGTGGAGCTGCCAGACCCAGAGCCGGTCCTCAGCGGTCCTCAGGGACGTCTCGAAGCGGGATTCCCCGTTCTCGAAAAGACGTCCGCTGTAAATCCCGAAGGGCACGAAGGGATAGTCGACCATCGTCACCATGCTGGCCGGCGAGATTCCGTCCCTGGGGTCCATCACGGTGTCGCGCCGTTTGGCGGGGGCATAGCGGATCTGCCGTTTCCGGCCCTCCGACAGGACGTGGTCGGTGCGGGCGAAATCGCAGCCAAGGCGGGAGATTCCGGCCACGGCGGCGCTCAGGTGGCCGGGCGCGTACCAGTCGTCGCCGTCGAGGAACGTGAGGTAGTCGCCGCGCGCCGCGTCGATCCCGGTGTTGCGGGCCTGGGCGACGCCCTGGTTCGTCTCATGCCGGATGACGGTGGCGTTCGGCAGGCGGTCGCGCCAGCGGTCGAGGATCTCCGGGGTCTCGTCCGTCGAGCAGTCGTCGATCAGCAGGAATTCGAATTCCGGATCCGCGTTGTTCGCGAGACTGCGCAAGGTGTCGGGCGCGTATGCCCCGACATTGTGGAACGGTACGACGACGGACAGTTTCGGCACTCGGGATCCCCACACTGAATCGAACAATTAAACGCCGTTATGGCGGGCACAGTAACGACCGACTTCTCCCGGTGAACGATCCGCGCGTGCACTCCGGGTGAACTCTTGTCGTCTCCGGCGGAAACCCCGTCACCTCCGGGCCCGTCGGCGGTGCAGGGCTCCCGTCACGGCGAGCGCGAGGAGCGCCGCCGCGCCGACCGCGCCGCCGAGCTTCAGCCCGGGCGGCCGGAAGGAGCAGCTGACGGTGCTCGCCCGTCCGTCGAGGGGGACGGCGACGAGACCCTCGTAGGCGCGCGCGGGGCGGGCGTCCGCGTCGCCGGCGGCGCAGCGCCAGCCGGAGACGCGCGGGGCGGCGAGGACCGCGATCCCCTCGCTGCCCGGCGGCAGTTCGGCCGTGACGGTGTGTCCGGTGGCACGCACGCGCGTGGCGCCGTCGGCGGTGAGCTGCCGTACGGCGGAGTCGAGCCGGGCGTCGATCAGACAGCCGACCGGTTCCCGGGGCAGCCGCACCCTGCCCTCGGGCCGCAGCTCGATCCGCACCGCGCCGGAGTCCGGGACGGCGCCGAGGGCCCGCATGGGGGCGCGGACGGCGGGCGGCCTGCCGTCGAACTCCACGGGCTCCTGCCCGGCCAGGGCCGCCGTGCCCTTGTACTCGGGCGCCCAGAACCAGACCTGGGAGCCCGCGGGGCAGCGGGCGGTGAGGGTGCGTCCGGTACGGCGCGGGGCGGGCAGCTCGTACACGTCGGCGCCGAGCAGGCGTTCCTGCCGGGCGAAGGCCGAGTCGCCGGGGTGCGTGGCCGGGCGCCCCGGCGGGCGGACGGTGACCAGGGGCGGCACGGGGATGGTGGTGGCGGTGACCGTGGCGCGGGGCAGGGCGTCCTGCCGTACGGGCTCCGTGGGCTCCGAGCGCAGCCGGGTGCCGATGGAGAAGAGGGCGTCCGTGACGGGGTTGTCGAGGGTGACCGGGTGCCGGCCCTTCGCGTAGTGGCCGAAGCCGAGGGAGGCCAGGGTCCGGGAGGTCACGTCCGAGGTGAGGCTGCTGTAGTAGTCGGCGCCCTGCCCTCCGACGAGCAGCACGTCGTTTCCTCCGGGCATCTCGCCGGGGTCCGTGCGGTACCGGGGCCAGGCGTCCGCGCGGGCCGTCTCGGCGGCGGCGGTCGCCTGCCAGGGGCCGACCCGGGGCGACCAGGCGACCTCGCTCCGCCGCTGCTCCTCGATCCGCTTCCCGCTGACGGCCACCTCCCCGGCCTGCGCGGCGACGAGCAGGACCACGGCCAGGACGGCGAGCACGCGCGCGCGTGGCGCCCGATCCGGCTTCACGCGCGCGTGGCCGTGGCGGTCGGCGGCCAGGGCGAGGGGGGCGGCGGCGAGCGCGAGGAGCGCGGCCGCGCCGAAGGCGGGGAAGGTCCACCGGTCGATGTCGGCGCTCCCCCGGGCCGTCCACGCCAGGGCTCCGAGCAGTGCCACGCCCCCGAGGAGCGCGGCCGGCCGGGGCACGCCCCGGGCTGCGGAGAACCAGGCGGCGATGAGCAGCAGGCCGCACAGGACGAAGGCCTGACGGTACGGAATGCCGTTGGGCGAGGCGCCCGCGTGCCACAGCAGATGCGTGGGCTCCCACTGGAGGGAGAGCGTCACCAGGACGATCGCGGCCGTCCAGCCCGCCCGGACGCGCGGGGCGACGGCCCCGTTGAAGGGCAGCGTCAGCGCGAGCGCGAGGGCGGGCGTGCCGATGAAGAGGGCGGGGCCGGCGACGCTCGCGGTGGCGGGCATGAGCCGGGCGAGGACGTCCGTCCAGGAGGCCGGCGCGAAGACGGTCTCGGGGGTGGGGTCGGCGACCTTCGTGGCGAGGAAGACGACCAGGACGAGCGGCGCGGCGAGCCCGATGCCGATGAGGACGGTCCGGGCGGCGCGCAGCGCCCCGGCGAGGCGCTGCCGGGCACCGGCGGCCTCCTCGGCGGTGAGGAGGCGGACGGCGAGGACGACGGCGGCGCCGAGCGTCGCCATGTAGGCGGTGTAGAAGTTGGCGATCCAGGCCAGGGCCACGACGAGGGGGCCGAGGACGGGGCGGCGGCCGGCGCGGGCCCATTCGCCGACCAGGCAGAGCAGGGGGAAGGCGACGAGGCCGTCGAGCCACATCGGGACGGTGGCGCCGTGGTCGAGGGTCCAGCCGGAGAGGGCGTACGCGGTGCCGAGGACGGCGGCGACCGGCCACGGGCCGGGGCGCAGCCGCGGGAGGAGCAGTGCCATCGCGGCCGCCGCCGCGGAGATCTTGGCGGCGGTGACGACGTACAGCGCGAGTTCGACGCGGTCCGCCGGGAAGAGCACGACCAGGAGGTCGAAGGGGCTGCTCAGGTACGTGCCGATGTCGCCGAGGAAGTTGGAGCCGAAGCCGGAGTTCCAGTTGAGGAAGGCGTCCCCGTGCGTCTCGCCGCGCAGGAAGGCCCGCCAGTAGGCGTGGAACGGCAGGTACTGCTGGCCGAGGTCGACGGTGTTCCGGGTCACCGGGCCGAAGGGGTACGTGCGGGAGAGCCGGGTGGCGAGGCAGAACAGCACCGCGGTGAGCAGGGCGGCGGCGGCCGGGGCCCGCGGGGCGGCCCGTCGCCGGCCGCCGCCGGGGCGCCGCTCCGCCTCGTCGCGTACGGTCTCGTCCTCGGCGCGGGCGGCCTCGACGGCGGGGGGCACACGTCCTCCAGGGGGCGCACGGTACGGAGGGCCCGGAGGGGTCGTCACGGGCCGACCGCCATTACCGCCGAGGCGGGCGACCCGCAACCGAGCGGCAGGCGCTCTTCAGGCGCCCCCCGGGTGAACTCCGGGTGCCGGCGGCGCAGTCGGACCCGCCGGAGCCGAGAGCGCCGCCCTCCGCGTCACCCGACGGTTGCCGGGGCGACGAGCTCGTCGACCGTGCGGGCCACCGTGCCGAACAGGTCCCGGACCGTGGTGAGGCTCGCGGCCCGGAGGGCTTCCGCCGGCAGGACGGTGCCGTCCAGGGCCTCCAGGGGGCGGGTCGCGGTGGCCTCGGCGACCACGGTCGGCCGGTAGCCGAGGTTGAAGGCGCCCTGGGCGGTGAAGAGGACGCACATGTGGGTCATGAAGCCGGCGATGACCAGGTCGCCGCTCACGCCGAGCTCCTTGAGGGTCTCCTCCAGGTCCGTGGCGTGGAAGGCGTTGGGGAACTGCTTGACGACGACCTTCTCGCCCTCGGCCGGGGCGACTTCGTCGCTGATCGAGCCGATCTCGGCCCGGATGTCGTACGGGGTGCCCTCACCGCCGTCGTTGACGACGTGGACGACCGGGGTGCCCTCGGCGCGGGCGGCGGCGAGCAGCCGGGCACCGGCGGCCACGGCCTCCTCGGCGCCGTCGAGCCGCATGACGCCGGTGCGGTAGGTGTTCTGGAAATCGATCATGATCAGCGCCGACTCCCCCAGGCGCGGCAGCTCCTGGGGGAGACCGATCACATCGCGCAGGGTGGTGGACACGGTCATGGCGGTTCCTTTCGTCGCGGAGGGCGGGGCGGCCCGGGCGGGCCGCCTCCCGGGCATGTTTCACACGCTAACACAATTCGTTAGCATCGATAACGCCAGTGGGGCGGCGCCCCGAGCGGACGCCCCCGGCCCCGGATCCGCCCAGGTCCGCGGTGTTAGCGCTGTTATCGTGGGAGCCATGTCGACGGCACGAGAGCGCATCCTGGAAGCCACCGGGGAACTGCTCGCCACCAAGGACGCGCTGGCCATCTCGACCCGGGCCATCTGCGACCGGGCGAAGGTGGGCATGCCCGAGATCTACCGCCAGTTCGGCGACAAGCAGGGGCTGCTCACGGCGGTCGCCGACATCGGCTTCGAGCGCTTCCTCGCCGAGAAGCGGCGCAATCCGCTCACCGAGGACCCGGTGGCGGACCTGAGCACGGCCTGGGACAGCCACGTCGCGTTCGCCCTGCGCAACCCGCACCTCTACCGCCTGATGTTCACGCCGACGGGCGAGGCCAAGCCGCAGGCCGTCAAGGAGGCGCAGGCGATCCTCCTGAAGGCCGTGGAGCGCTGCCGTGACGCCGGCCGCCTGCGCATGAGCCCCGAGCTGGCCGGCCAGTCGATCCTCTCCGCCAACGTGGGCGTGTGCATGATGGCGCTCTCCTTCCCCGAGCTGTTCGGGGACCTCTCCATCTCGTACGCGGTCCGGGACGCCGTCATCGGGAAGGTCACCGGCGACGAGCGCGAGGACACCCGGCTCGGCTCCGCGACCGTCCTCGCCCAGGCGCTGGTCGACACCCTGACGGGGACGGCGCCGGTGAGCGCGTCGGACCTCGAACGGCTGACGCGCGCGCGGCGGACACCGGAGACGACCCCGGAGCCGTGACCCCCGGCCGTGGCACCGCCGTCCGCCCTCGGCGGTGCGGAGGTTCATTTCCCTCTTTGGTCACCTGGAAGCAAGACCCGGCCGGATAGAATCCCGCCGCGGGGGGTGACGGTTTGGAAGAGTGGACTTCGGCAGCCGATGTGACGCGACGTGACGACGCGGGTTCCGGCGAAGGGGTGCCCGATGCCGCCGTGACGCTCCGGGACGGCGGCGGGGAGCCCGGGGCCCTGCTGCGATTACCCTCGGCGCTGGCCGAACGGTTCACGGTGGTCCGGGAGTTACCGCACCAGGGCCGTGAGGCCGATGTGCTGCTCGTCCGCGACGCCGCGGGGAACGAGTGCGTCGCGAAGGTGTACCGCCGCGGGGTCCGGGTCGCGCCGGAGGTCTGGGAGCGCTTGCGGGGGCTGGAGAGCAGCCACGTGGCGCGCGTGATCGAGACGGGCTTCTCGGACGGGCGTGACTTCGAGGTGTCGGAGTACCTCTCCGGGGGGTCGCTGGAGGACCTGGTCGGGGCCGGGGCCCCGGTGTCGCCGGACGTCCTGTCCGACGTCGTCTCCCAACTGGCGGCGGCCGTGGCCCATCTGCACGGCGCGGGGATCGTGCACGGCGACCTGAAGCCGTCGAACGTGCTCCTCCGCCGCCGGGAGCCGCTGGAGTTGGCGCTGGCCGACTTCGGCGTCAGCAAGTCGCTGGACGCGACGTCCCGGTTCACGCAGCGCGTCTTCGGGACGCTGGCGTATTCGGCCCCGGAGTACGTGTTCGGCGCGGAGGTCTCCGGCTCCCAGGACTGGTGGGCCGTAGGGGCGATCGCCCGTCAACTGGCGACCGGCCGGCCGCCGTTCGAAGGCCTGTCGGAGCAGGCGGTCCGGCATCATCTGGCGACGCGGCCGGTCGACGTGTCGGACGTGCCGGACGAGCGGGTGCGACTGCTGTGCGGCGGGCTGCTGGTCCGGGACCCGGGACGCCGATGGGGCGCTTCCGAGGTCCGCGGGTGGATCGGGGGCGAGACCCCGGAGCTGCCGGAGGAGCCGTCCCCTCCCGGGGTTCGGCCGACGAGCGCCGCCGGCCGCGGGCCCCTGCAGTTCAAGGGCGTGAAGCACACGGAGAGGGCGGCACTGGCCCGGGCCCTGGCAGCGGACTGGGAGACCGCCGCGCGCCGGTTCTTCGTCTCCATGGGAGACCGGGACGACCCCAGCCAGGGCTGGCGCCAACTGCGCAACTGGCTGGCGCAGTTCGAGGACCCCGAGGACGACGACCTCGAAGACCTGGTGGACCTGGTCGACGTCCACCTCCCCGGAGCCGACGCCCCGGACGTGAAGGTGCTGCGGCTGCTGCACTGGCTCGATCCGACGATGCCGCCCGTCTACCGCGGCAGGCGCATGCTTCCCGAGGACCTGCTCGCGCTCGCCGAGCAGGCCTCGTCCCCCCACGACGACGACGGGCGCCGGACCGCGCGAGAGCTCGTCGACGAGCTGTACACGGGCGACCTGCTCGCCGTCCTCGCGACGTTCGGCGAGGGCGCCGGGCAGCTCGCCGACGTCGACCGGCGGTGGCGCGACCTGAACGCCCGGTGGGACGAGCTGCGGAAGTCGACCGCGCTGCCGACCAGGGTCCGGAGGGAGCTCGTGGACTCCGAGATCCGGGTGGAGGCCCTGGCCGTCGCGGTGGCCCCGGAGTGGGCCCGGGCGTTACGCCGGCGGATCGAGTCCGCCGCGGAGTCCGTCCGGGGCAGGACCGGCTGGTTCGACGCGCTGCTGGCCGACGGCGGGGACCCCGTCCGCCATCTGGCGGCCACCCGCGCCCTGCCGGCCGCCGTCGCCGAGGCCCGCCGTCTGGAGGAGCTGCGCCGCGCCCACGCGGCCGCGGAGACGGCCCACCGGCACGAGTGGCGGGATTCCGAGGAGCACCGGCGGTCCGGCACCGGAGAGGCCGTGCTGCGCGCGCTCGGCGCGGTGGCCCTGCTGTTCGCCCTGCCGGTCGGTCTTCCGCTGGTCGTGGGAGCCCTGATCGGCGACGGGGAGTTCCTGGGACGGTTCGTCCCCGCCGCGACGGTGACCTGCGGGATTCCGCTCGCCTGCGAGCTGGCGCTGGCGGCGGGGCTCGGCGGGGACTACCACCCGGGGTGGTCGCTCCGGTCCCGCCTCGCCGGCCTCCGCCGTCGGCTGCCCGACCGGCAGGGAGCGCTGGCGACACAACTGCAGCCCATGCGGAAGAGCACGATCGCCTGCGGCGGGGGCTGCCTCCTCTACCTGGCGCTCGGCACCGCGATCTGGGCGATCGTCACCCTGCGCGCGTGGTCACCGGTCCCCCTCCTGGTCGGGGCGGGGTACGGGCTCTGGACGTTCGCCCGGTACCGGGATTGGCGCACGGCACACCAGTCACAGCGGACACAGGTTCTGGGGGAGCGATGAGCGGGCCCAAATGTACGACGTACCAGCTCGACCAGTCCTTCACCGCCGCCGAGCTGCGCGCGGCCGCGCGCGACGCGGCGGTGCGCGAGGCCACGCGGCGCCGTCAGGAGGCCGCCCGCGAGGCGGCCCTCCTGGCGGCGGCCGCCCGGGACGCGGCCGTGCGCGGGGTGAAGGCGCGCAACGCCCGGATCACGGCGCTCTCCCTGGCCCGGGAGGACCTCGGGAAGCAGTACGGGCCCGCCGTCTCCGTGCGCGTTCCCGAGCCGCTCCTCCTCGGGACGCAGCCCACGTCCCGGCTGGAATCCTGGTGCGCCGAGACCGACGCCGCGCTGGCCGCCGCGGAGCGGGAGCTGCGGGAACGGGCCGCTCGCGCCCTCGCGACGGAACTGTTCGCCGACATGAGCGGACACGCCGCCGGGCACCGCCCGGTCGACGCCGCCGAGTTGTTCGCGGACCGCCCGGGGGCGTCCTCCGCGGAGCCCTCCGGCGCCGGCGACCCCGACGGCGACGAGGCCGCGCGCGAGGACGTCGGAGGGGCCCTGGCCCGGGTCCTCTCGCGCCTCCTCCCCGACTGCCGCGAGGAGCATCGCGCGGCCGCCCGGGCGGCCGCGGCGCGGGTGGCCGGGGCGGCCTCCCTCGACGAGGCACGCACCTGGCTGACCGAGACGAGGCTCCGGGTCCAGCACGCCAACGCGGCCGCGGAGGCCGCGCGGCACGAGGCCGGCGAAGCGATCGAGCTCCTCCACGACCTGGAGGACCTGGAGAGCACCGGGGAGACGGAAGCGGACTCCGTACGGGCCCTGCTGACGGAGGTCGTCTCCGGCCACCGTGGGCTCGACGAGTCGCTGCGCAGGAGGGCGGCCGACTGCCGGGCCGCGGCCGAGGCGGAGGCCGAACAGCGGTACGTGGTCAACACGGTGACCGACGCCCTCGTCGACCTCGGCTACCACGTCGGCGAAGGGTTCGAGACGCTCACCGTCGCCGACGGCGTCCTGCGCCTGTCCCGGAGCGAATGGCCCGAGCACGCGGTCAACCTGGCCGTCGACCGGCAGGGCGGTCAGCTGCGCACCGCCGTGGTGCGCACCGCCGCCGGACGCGGCGACGACGACGCGCACGTCGACGTCGAGCGCGAGGAGCAGTGGTGCCGTGACTTCCACGAACTGCGCGGCCGCCTCGCCCGGGCGGGGCTGAGGACGGACGTCCAGGTCGCGGTTCCGCCCGGACAGGTTCCCGTGCCCCTGGTGGTCGCCCCGACGGCGCCGGGCTCCCGGGCCCGGCCCAGGCCCCGGGAGCGCGAGCGGTGACCCCGCCCCCCAGGAGGTGTCGTGCCCATCGGTCCGGGCGCCGCGAGCCCGGCCCGATCGACACGGCACCCCCTGGGTGACGACAGGTTGTGGACCATGAGCCGGTGACAGGAGGAGGCGATCTTTGTCCGCCGAGGGCACGCGCGCACCCGGGAGCGTCCCGCCGACCGCGGGACCGCCGTTCATCAGGGAGTTCGAGGCCACCCTGCCCGTCCACTCGCAGTTCGTGCTGTGGGGGAACCGCCATGACAGCTTCCTCGTCCGGGAGCCGGGCGGCGCGCGCCCGCGTCTGCTGTCCCTGCCGGACCTGCTCTGGGAGACGCTCCGCGCGAGCGGCTACGCGTGCCTGCTCGTGCACGACCCCGTGGACGGCCTGAGGGTGCACCTGCCGGCCACCGCCACGGCCGAGGAGACCGAGCGGGCGGAGGCGGCCGCGGCCCGGCTGCTCCCCCGGCTTCCACGGCCGGGGACGCTCCCCTCGCTGGAGACGCTGCGGACGCTGATGGCCGAACTGGCCCGCCCCGCACCGCGGATCCGGGCGGCGCTGGCAATCGACGACGCCTCCCGCATCGCGCGCGGCGCGACCGAACTGGAGCCGAACGAGCGGGACTTCTTCAGGTTCTGCGCCAGGCTCTCCCGGCTCGCCGTCCCGGTGGGCGCGCCGGACGGCCGTACGACCCCGCTGTACAACCCGGTGATCTGGCTGGCGGACCGGGAGGGCGATCTGCCGGCCTGGCTCACCTCGGGCAACGACCAGATCCGGTCCATCGGGCTGCCCGTCCCGGACCTGGGTGACCGTCAGACCACCGCGCGCCTGCTGATGAAGCCCTTCGGCGTCACGGACCTCGACGCGGACGCGCGGGCGGCCCAGGCGTGCGAGGCGTTCGCGGCCCAGACGGACGGGCTCACCCTGCAGGCGATGATCGAGGTCACCCGGCTGGCCCGGGACCGCGGCCTGACGATGACGGAGCTTCCGGACGCGATCCGCATCTACAAGCTCGGCGTCATGGACAACCCCTGGAAGCGGGAGTACCTCCGCAAGCGGGTCACGGACGGGCAGCATTCGATCCCGCGGCGCGTCGTCGGACAGCCGCAGGCCGTCACCAAGACCCTCGACATCCTGAAGCGGGCGGCCCTCGGACTGTCCGGCGCGCAGCAGTCCAGGTCCTCGGACCGGCCGCGCGGCGTGCTGTTCTTCGCCGGTCCCACGGGCGTGGGCAAGACGGAACTGGCCAAGGCCGTCTCGTCGTTGATCTTCGCGGACGAGTCCGCGTACCTGCGCTTCGACATGAGCGAGTTCTCCTCGGAGCACGCCGGGGACCGGCTGATCGGGGCGCCGCCGGGATACGTCGGCTTCGAGGCCGGCGGCGAACTGACCAACGCGGTGCGCCAACAGCCGTTCCGGGTCATCCTCTTCGACGAGATCGAGAAGGCGCACCCGCGGATCCTGGACAAGTTCCTGCAGATCCTGGAGGACGGCCGGCTGACGGACGGACGCGGCTCGACGGTGCACTTCTCCGAGTCCGTCCTCGTGTTCACCTCCAACCTCGGCATGAGCGTGGAGGACGGCGGTGGGCGGCTCGTGCCCCATGTCCACCCCGGCATGCCGTACGGGGAGATCGAGGAGCGCGTGAAGGCGGCGATCAGCGACCACTTCACCCGGGTCCTCGGCCGGCCGGAGCTGCTCAACCGCTTCGGGGACAACATCGTGGTCTTCGACTTCATCGGTCCCGAGGCGGCCGCCCGCATCTTCGACCTCCAGCTCGACAACATCGTCTCCCGGGTCCACGAGGAGCAGGGCATCGTCCTGGACGTCGCCCCCGAGGCCCGGGCCGAGCTGCGGAAGCGCTGCACCGGCAACCTCCCCATGGGCGGCCGGGGCATCGGCACGGCCCTGGAATCGCAGTTCGTCAATCCCCTCGCCCGGGCCCTGTTCGACCGCGACCCGGCAGCGGGTGCGCACGTCCGGGTGACCGGTCTGCGGCGCGAGGGCGACATCGTCTCCGTGGAGCTGGCATGACGGCCTCCCCCGCCTCCCCCCGCCCCGTCGGGCTGATGCTGAACAAGGCGCACTATCCGGTGACCTCGCTGGGCCCCGGGACCCGGGCGGGCATCTGGACGCAGGGCTGCACGATCGGCTGTGCCGGGTGCGTCTCGCAGGACACCTGGGCGGCCGACCCCGGCACGCTCGTGGACGTCGCGGCGGTCGGGTCCTGGCTCGCCGGCCTGCCCGATCCGCTCGACGGGATCACGGTCTCGGGGGGAGAGCCGTTCCAGCAGCCGGAGGCGCTCGCCGCGCTCCTGGACCGGATCCGGGTCCTGCGCCGCGAGCGGTCCGCGCCGCTGGACGTGCTCGTCTACAGCGGATACTCCCTCGCCCGGCTGCGGAAGGAGCACTCCGCGCTGCTCGACCGGTGCGACGCGGTGCTCACCGGTCCGTACGTCGAGCGCCTCAACACCCCCGGCCTGCGGTGGAGGGGTTCGAGCAACCAACGGCTGACCGCGCTGACCGATCTCGGGCGGGAGCGGTACGAGGGAACCGGCCCGGCCGGATCGCCGCCCATGCAGGTCGCGGTGGCCGACGGCCGCGTCTGGTTCATCGGCGTCCCCCGCCGGGGCGACATGGACCGCCTGAGCGCCCGGCTCCGATCGGCCGGCATCACCATGGAAGAAGTGTCGTGGCGCAGCTGATCTGCTCGATCTGTGACCTGGCGGCGGAGGAGGACGACCTCGTCTGCCGGGGGTGCTCCGGCAACCTCAGCCGTCCCGTCGTCGCCCGTCACCCGCTGCCCGGGGCGGGGGCCCCGGGGCCGGCGGACGAGGGCGATCCGGCCGGGGAGGAGCAGGAGGAGGGGCCCCTGGTCTGCCCGCACTGCGGGGCCCCGGTTCCCGTGCCGACCAATCAGGTGTGCGTGGCCTGCCAGCGGTTGCTGGGCGAGGTGCGGCCGTCCCGTGCCGCCGCCGTGGACGCGCGGGCGACCCGCCGCGACCTCCCCGCCGCCGTCCTGCGGATCCGGTTCGGCGCGGTGGAGCGCACCGTGGCGCCGGGCGGCACCCTGCTCCTCGGCCGGGACCCGGCAGCCCGCACGACGCGCGGCCTGCTGGCCCGCCACGACAACGTCTCCCGTCGGCACGCGACCGTCGGCCTGGAACCGGACGGCACCGCCTGGGTGCGGGACGAGCACTCCACCAACGGCACCTTCGTGAACGGCGGTCCGGTCGGCGCCGGTGTGCGCACGCCCCTCCGGGACGGGGACGTGCTGAGGCTCGCCGCGGACTGCACGCTCGTGGTCGCTCTCGACGAGCCGGGGGAAGGGGGGCGGTGACGGCCGGGGCCCCGGAGGCGGTCGGGCCGGCCGTCGCCTCGCGTCGAGGCCGCCCCCGTTCCGTCACCCGTCGTCCCTCCGGGCTCAGTCGCACCCCTTGGTGCTCTCGGCCGTGATCGCCTCGGCCGTGTACGGGCACTGGAAGCCGATCCAGCGCAACTGCTCCCACAGTCGCGGCCAGGGCTGCAGCGGGCCGCGGCACACCAGGAACCCCTGGCCGTCGTCGGAGACCGGGAGGTCGCTCTCGTACGCGCCGCGCGGCTCGCACGAGGCGAAGAGCGTGCCGAACCGCTTCGGGTCGACGCCGATGGCGATGACGGTCGTCTTGTCCTCGCCGGGCACGCCGAAGTCGGCGTACGAGTTGTGGCCGCTGTACGCCTTCGGCAGCCCGTACTCCGGCCCCCACTTGTCGATCGCGCCCGCCTGGCCGTAGTGGTTGCCGTAGATGACGGTGTGCGCCTGCTCGTCCGCCGGCAGCGAGCGGTAGACGGCGCCCACCTGCCGGGTCATCTCGGGCCAGCCGACCTGGTCGAACTGGACGATCGCCATGCCGCTGAGGACGGGATTCCCCGCGTACACGTTGATCGGGAGCGTCGGCAGCAGCAGGATCGCGCTGCTCAGGGCGTTGAGCGCGGTCAGTCCGCCGATCGCCCCGAGCCGCTTGGCGTCGCGGGCCCACCGGTCGACGACCACGGCGCCCGCGGCGAGGAGCACGTACTGCAGCGCGGTGGTGTAGGCGCCCTGCCCGCCGACGACCAGCAGCACGACCACCATCAGCGGATACGACCAGCCGACGAACCGGTAGGCGCGCCACTCGGGGCGGCGCAGCAGCGCGACCAGTCCGGCGATCCACACCGGGTTGAGGAAGAAGCCGATGAGGAGGAGCTGCATCGGGAGGAAGGTGCTGCGGGACAGGCTCTCCAGCGCCTTGGACAGCGCGGCGCTCATCTCCAGCTGCGGCAGGCCGTGCGTGATCTGCCAGATCAGCACCGGCGAGGCGATCACCACGGCCACGCCGACCGCGGCCGGGAAGCGCCAGGTGCGGAAGACCCGTCGCGGCCCGAACACCAGCAGACCGGCCCCGAGGCAGAGCAGCAGGAGGACCAGCAGGTACTTCGCGGTCAGGCCGACGCCGACCACGACGCCGATCGCCCACCACAGCCGGGTGTCACGGGTGCGCACCATCCGGATCAGCAGCCAGGTCACCGTGATCCAGGACAGCTCGTCCCAGTTGTTCGTGCCCATGATGTGGCCGGTGTACATGACCAGGCCCGAGGCGAACGCCATCAGCCCCGCGAGTGTCTGCGCCCGGGAGCCGCCGCCCAGCTCGCGGGCGATCAGCGGGGCGAGCAGCACGGCCAGCGAGGCCAGCAGCGCCGGCACCACGCGGAAGCCGAGGAGGTTGTCCCCGAAGACCGCCATCTCGGCCTTGGCGACGAGCGCGACGAGCGGCGGCTGGTCGATGTAGCCCCACGCAAGATGGCGGCTGGCCGCCCGGGTGTAGAGCTCGTCCACGTGGTAGCCGTGCCGGGTGGCCAGCACCAGCAGGCACACCGTCATCGCGGCGGCGGTCAGGGACACCGGCCGCCACGGCACGGGAGCGAGCCCCGTCTCCTCCGGCGGCGGCGTGGACGCCTCCTGGTCCGAGGGCGCGGTCGCTTTCACGAAAGTCATCGGGGACTCCGTTCCGTCAGGGCTCGCTGCCGTGTCGGAGGGCCGGACACGACTCAGCCCTCCAATATCGGCGCGCCCACCGGTGTCCTCAACGAACTTGAACCGTGCCGACATTGCGCAGGCCGCGGCCCGCGTCCGGGGCGGGAGGCGATTGGCCTGGGAGTTTCGTCCACGGGTCAACTTGATGGCGGGGGCCGCCCCGCCGCCGGAAGACTCGGTGGCGTCGGCTGCCGTCACACACGGAAGGCACGGCATGAACCCACCCCTGCCGCGCAACCGGAACTACCGCGTCCTCTGGTCCGGCATGCTCCTGTCCGAGCTGGCCGGCGAGATCGCCTACATCGCCTTTCCGCTGCTGGTGCTGGCCCACGGGGGCTCGGCGGCCGCGGTCGCCGGTGTCGCCGCGGTGCTCGCCGGTGCCCGCACCCTGGTCAGCCTGCCCGCCGGGGTGCTGGCCGACCGCGTGGACCGCAAGCGGGTGATGGTGGCGACCCAGGGCGTCCGTACGGCGGCGATGCTCAGCGTCGCCGTCGCCCTCCTGCTGGGCGACTGCCCGCTGTGGCAGATCCTGCTCGTGGCCGTCGTCGAGGGCGCGGCCGCCGGTGTCTTCGTGCCGGCCGAGAACGCGGCCCTCCCCCAGGTCGTGCCGGAGGACATGCTGCCGCGGGCACTGGCGCGCAACGCGGCCCGGCCGTTCGCCGCGCTGCTGGTCGGTCCGGCGCTGGCCGGCTTCGCGTTCGGGCTGCACGAGGTCCTGCCGTTCGCGCTGAACACGTCCGTCCTCGCCGTGTCGTTCACGGCACTGGCCGCCCTGCACCTGCCGCGCCGCGCCGCCGGGCCCCCGGCCGGCGAAGGGGGTGCGACCGCCGCCGCGCCGCGGCCCGGCGGGTTCGGGCCGCTGCTGCGCATGCGGACCGTGCGCGCGACGATGGCCTGGATCGTCGGCGTCAACCTCGCGTTCCACACCCTGGTCGTGCTCGTGCTCGTCGTGTCGGGCGAGGAGCACGTCGCGCCCGGACAGATGGGCCTGATGATGACCTGCTTCGGCGCGGGCGGTCTGGTCGGCGCCCTGATCGCCGACCGTCTGCACGCGGCGGCGCTGTCGCCGGGGGCGCTGGTCATCGGTTCGACCTGGGTCTTCGCCGCCGTCGCCGTCGCCATGGCGTACGCGTCGCGCGGTGTGCCGCTCGGCATCCTGCTGGGCGTGGCCGCGACGGCCATGCCGGTCGCGAACACGACCGTGATCACCTGTCAGCTGGCATCCGTGCCCGACGGCCTGCGGGGGCGGCTGTCCGGCCTGGTCGCCCTCGGTTCCGAACTGGCCGCCACCGCCGGCCCCGTCACGGCCGGCGTGCTGTCGACCGGCACCGGGGACGGCGCCGTGAGCATGCTCGGCGCGGCCGGGCTGCTGGCGGTCGTCGCCGTCGGCGCCACCCTGAGCCCGGCCCTGCGCCGCCTCGCGCTGCCCCGGCCGTCCGACGCACCCCAGCCGGCGCACTCCTGACCACCGACAACGGAGGAAGAAGATGCTGCAGCTCCAGCTGCGCGACGAGGACGTCGTCGCGATCGAGAAGGTCACCGCGGAGGTCGCGGGACGCTTCTCGTCCATCGAGGATCCCGCCCTGCACCGGGCCGCCCAGGTCTACGCGCACGAGTTGCCCCGCGGGCTGCGGACGGCGCTGGTCGACTTCAGGCTGACCGAGCCGTCGGGGGTGCTGGTGGTGTCCGGGCTGCCGGTCGACGACCTGTCGCTCGGCCCCACCCCGCCGGACTGGCGCGAGAAGGCCGCGCCCGACGCGACGCTGCGCCTCGACATCCCGTTCCTGCTCATCGGCTGCCTGCTGGGCGAGCCGATCGGCTGGGCCACCCAGCAGGACGGGCGGGTCATGCACGACATCTTCCCGATACGCGCCCACGAGCACGGTCAGATCGGCTGGGGAAGCGCGGAGACGCTCGCCTGGCACACCGAGGACGCCTTCCACCCCCTGCGCACCGACTACCTGGGGCTCATGTGCCTGCGCAACCCCGACGGGGTGGAGACGACCTTCGCCGACATCGCCGACGTGCGGCTCGACGACGCGACGCGGGCGGCCCTGGCGGAGGAGCGCTTCAGGATCCTTCCGGACGACTCGCACCGTCCGCAGAACCAGGTCGGGGGCGACCACGGGGATCCCGAGGTGGCCGAGCTCATGAGGCGCAGCGCCGAGCGGGTGGAGAGCGCCCTGCGGTCCCCCGAGCCGGTCGCGGTTCTGTTCGGCTCCCCGAAGGATCCGTACATCCGGCTGGATCCGTACTACATGCAGGGGGTGCAGGGCGAGAGCGAGCAGCGGGTGCTGGACGAGATCGGGAAGGCCCTGGACAGCACGATGAGCGGGGTGGCCCTGGCTCCCGGCGACATCGCCTTCATCGACAACTACCGCGTGGTGCACGGCCGCAAGCCCTTCCGGGCGCGGTTCGACGGCACCGACCGCTGGCTGCGGCGGCTGAACATCACCCGTGATCTGCGCAAGTCCCGGCACGCGCGGCTGACGGCGGAGTCGCGGGTCATCCACTGACGTTTTATCTACTGACGGGTCGTCTTATTGACTGACGGGTCGTCCACCGGCGCACGACTCATGACCTCCGACCGGCCCGGCGGTCTCCGACAATGAATTTTCGGCCGACTGCGACTGAATCGCACCCGTCGTTTTCGAGACACACGGAAAAGCGCGGCAGACGCATGCGGAGTTCGGCGAAATGATCAACGGCGGCGCGAGACGGTCGGGGCCGGTCAGCGGGGTGGAGGGGGCCGGGAATCGGCGACGGCGGGAGATGGGCCGGTCACACGGATCGCAATTACGTGGCCGGGGCACTAAATCACGAGGAGTCATCCCTCTACCAAATCATTGACGGATCAATATCATTGCCATCGTCGGCGACCCACGCATGGTCTCTTGCATGCAAATTGCGTCTCGGGGGTGGCAATGTTGCGCATCAAAGTTTCCAGCGAAGACATACAGCGGTTAAGAATGGTCCATACTTTAGGACCCGTGTCCGAAGCGGTCTTCGCCCTCCACCACTTCGGACGCGACCGGACGCGCGGCGGTGTCGGCTGGCACAAGTTCGTGCGCGAGCGGCTCGGCGACGACCTGCCCGCCGTGGGAGAGGTCGTGTCCAAGTACCAGGTGGTTCCCGATCTCCTGTGGCTGCTGGAGCGGGAGGGCGCCGACGCCGATTCGGTACCGCCGGCCGTGCGCGCCCGGGCCCGCCGCCTCGCCCAGATCGTCTTCCTGTTCTGCAGCGCGGGCATCCTGCCCTACTGGTCGCAGATACGGGCCCGGCTGGAGATCGAGCGCGACGTGCGCGGACGGATAGCCATCACGAACGGCGTCGAGTTCCTGCTCGCGGGGCTGCACCCCAAGGTGACGTGGGAGTCCTCGGAGCTGCGCATCGCGTCCAGCACCGACCTGGAGATCAAACTCGACGGGCGCGGCCTGATCCTGAGCCCCTCGCTCTTCCTCCCCGACAAGACCTGCGTGCTCGTGCGCTCCGAGCGGCAGTCCAGCATGCCGGCGCTCGTCTTCTCCGTGCCCCTGGACCTCAACGACCTGGAGTCGCCCTCCGAGGAGTCGGACGTCGAGGGCGACCGGGCGCTGGCCGCCCTCGTCGGATCCACCCGCGCGGCGGCCCTGCGCGCGCTCTCCGAGAGCGGCACCACCGGCGATCTGTCGGACCGCCTCGGCATCTCCCTCTCCGGCGCCAGCAAGCAGGCCACGGTCCTGCGAGAGGCGGGGCTGATCACGACGCTCCGCAACCGCACCACCGCCACGCACACGCTCACTCCGCTCGGCCTGGCGCTCCTGCAGAGGGAGTTGCCCGCCGAGGCCGCCGGCCCGTCGGGACACCCGGGCGAGCCGCGGGCGCGCGAGCCGAGGAGCACCGCCGGGCCGCGCGGCTGAGGCATGACCCGCGTCCCGACGGCCACGCCGCTACGGCATGACCCGCGTCTCGACCACACGGCCCTCGGCGAGCAGCACCACCGCGTCGGCCCGTTCGAGAGAGGCCAGGTCCGTGGCGGAGGCCACGACACAGAGCCCCTGCCGGTCCACCAGCCCGCGCACCATGTCCAGGACCCCCTCCGCGGTGGCGGGCGGAAGTCCGACGGTGAGGTCGTCGGCGAGCAGCACGTCGGGGGCGCCGGAGACCGCGGCCACGACCGCGGCCACCCGCTGCCGGCCCTCCGTCAGCTCGCGCACGGGGGTGTCCCGCTCCTCCCAGAGGTCCAGTCGGCGCAGCGCGTCCCGCACCACCTCCGCCGCTCCGGCCGGCATCGGACCGAGCCCCGAGGCCAGCGTGGCGATCGTCTCCGCCTGCTCCGGCACCGGCAGGAGACCGACGTGCGCGAGACGGAGACCCTCGGCGAGACGGACCTCGCCCGCCGTCACCGGCTCCAGGCCGGCGGCGCACCGCAGCACGCCGGTCTTGCCCGCGGCGGCCGGTCCGGCCAACGCCGTCCAGGTGCCGCCGTCGCACGCGAAGGACACATTCTCGATGACGTATCCGGATTCGGCGCCTCCGGCGCCGTTCGTGCCGACATGACATAGCTGCAGAGCCGGACTCTGTTCGGTCATGGTGGTCTCTTTCCATGCTCGGGAGGTAGGTTGTGCAACCGGTCCGCCGTCCCCGTTCCACTCCGGCGGAAGTGAGTCGATTCCGCCCACCTCTGGTCCCCGACACTCGGTCTGACCGGCATGTTAGGGCCTTCGGTACGGAAGAGCACATACCTTCCGCCACAGGGAAAGAACTACAGCCTGCTGTAATGCGCGTGAGGGCGCGGTCTGCTCGGATGTTCCGGGCCTGGTCGCCGCCGCTGCGGGCCACTGCTTATCTCCTCGGGGAATTCGGCACCGCGCTCATGAGCATTCTCTCCTTTCTGCCGCTCTTCCATCCGAGCATGCGGCGGTCGTGGGCCGAGTGGCACCGGCAGCGGGCCGGCCGTCTGCTGGGCCGACCGGTCCGCGAGCAGGGCATCGACCTCTCCCGTCATCTGTACTGGCTCGCCCTGCACGTCCCGCTCGGCATCGCCTGCGGACTCGCCACGGTCATCTGCGTCGGCAACGCGCTGGTGATCGCGGCGACTCCCCTGCTGGCATGGGCGTTTCCGGCGCAGGGGCACCCGAAGACGGTGCTGGACATCCCGGTGGCCGGCTGGCAGGAGGCCGTCACCGGTCCGTCGGTGGGATCCGTCCTGTTCGCCGTCGGGTGCCTGGCGCTGCCGCCGCTCGCCACGGGCTACGCCCGCATGACCCTCGCGGTGCTGGCGCCGTCGCGCACCCGGCTGCTCGCCGACCGCGTGGCCGCGCTCACCCGCACCCGCATCGACGCGATCGAGGCGCACGGCGCCGAGTTGCGGCGGATCGAGCGCGACCTGCACGACGGCACCCAGGCACGGCTGGTGGCGGTGGCCATGCGGCTCGCGGTCGCCCGGCAGTGCCTCGACCGCGACCTGTCCACCGTCGCCCGGATGCTGCGCGAGGCGACCGACGTCACCGAGGAGGCGATGGTCGAGCTCCGCGAGGTGCTCCGCGGCATCTACCCGCCCATCCTCGCCGACCGGGGGCTGCGGGGAGCCCTGCGGACCGTCGCCGCCCGGGGCGGCGTCCCGGTCTCGATCGACATCGGCGAGCTGCACCGGATCCCGGCGGCCATCGAGGCGGTCGCCTACTTCGTGGTCACCGAGGCGCTGACGAACGTGGCCAAGCACAGCCGGGCCACGGAGGCCGCGCTGAGGGTGTGGCGCGTCGAGGACGTGCTGACGGTCGTCGTCACCGACAACGGCGTGGGCGGCGCGCGGGAGAACGCCGGCAGCGGACTGGCCGGGCTCCGCGGCCGGGCGCAGGCCCTCGACGGCCGCGTCACGGTCGTCAGCCCGGCGGGCGGCCCCACCACGATCACCGTGGAGCTGCCGTGCGGATAGTCATCGCCGAGGACAACGTCCTGCTCGCCACCGGCCTGGAACTGCTGCTGACCCATGCCGGTTACGAGGTGGCCGAGGTCGCCGACGCCGCCGAGGGGTTCCTGGCCGCGGTCGACCGGCACCGCCCGGCCGTCACCATCGTCGACGTACGGCTGCCGCCCTCGTTCCGCGACGAGGGGATCCGGGCCGCGATCGAGGCCCGGCGCCTCCACCCCGGCCTGCCGGTCCTGGTCCTGTCCCAGTACGTGGAGCAGACGTACGCCTCCGAGTTGCTCTCCGGCGGCGGGGGCGGCGTCGGTTATCTGCTCAAGGACCGCATCAGCCGGGTCGACGAGTTCCTGGAGGCGCTCGACCGGGTGGCCGGCGGCGGCACCGCGCTCGACCCCGACGTGGTGGCCCAGTTGCTCGCCGGGCGCGCACGGCCGCTGTCCACGCTCACCCGCCGGGAGCGGGAGGTCCTGGCGCTCATGGCGGAGGGACACGACAACGCCACGCTGGCCGGGAAGCTGTCCGTCACCGACAACGCCGTGCACAAGCACATCGGCAACATCTTCGCGAAGTTCGGTCTCACCGAGACCGACGCCGGCCACCGAAGGGTCCGGGCCGTGCTGACCTATCTGGAGGCGCGCTGACACGAGAGCGGCGGGGCCCCTCCGGGAGAGGGGCCCCGCCGCGGCGGGACGCGCTACCCCTGCCGGACGCAGAGCCTCCCGGTGATCTGCACGCGGTCGGGGGCGCCGGTCGCCGGGTCGCGCAGGAACCGCCCCAGGTACGGCATCGCCGCGCGCGGGCCGCCTTCCGAGGGCGTGCGGAAGGAGAGGTCCCCGCCGACGAGGAGCCGGACCGGTGCCGCTCCGGCGACCGAGAGCAGGAGGTCGCCGTCCTCGGCCTCCACCCGGCACGACCAGTCGCCGTTGACGTAGTGCCCCGCGCACTCCGGCGGTGCCGGGACGGACTCGGCGCCGCCCGCGTCCCGAGGACGGTCGCCGACCTCCAGGCCGGTCTCGCGCAGCCGCCCGAGCAACGACTCCCACAGGCGAGCCCCGCTGCTGCCGTTCGCGGTGAGCGCCACCACGGTCCCCGTCGACGGGTCCACCCGCAGATGGCTCCACGCCCCGTCGCCGGTTCCGTCGTGGCCGAACCAGGTCCCGTAGCACGCCCATCCGGCGCCCCAGCCGTCCGCCAGCCCGTGGGCCCCCACGGCGAGTCCCTCCGTGACGTCCTCGCGCATCGTCCGCGCCGTCGCGGCGTCGAGCAGGGCGCCGCCCGGGCCGAGGCCCAGGTGCGCGGCGCCGAACACGGCGAGGTCCCGGGCGGAGGCGCACAGTCCCGCGGCCGGGTCCTCCAGCGGCGGTACGGACTGCTCCTCGAGGGGCCGGGGCGGGGCGTCCGGGCGTACGAGATGGCCCAGGGCGGTCGGCGCCGCGGCATCGTGCCCCAGCGGGCGCAGCAGCATCGTCCCCACGGCCTCGGTCCAGTCCAGGCCGGTGATCTCCTCGACCAGCCGGCCGGCGATCACGTACCCCGGGTTGGAGTAGGAGAAGACCGTGCCCGGTTCGTGCACGGCCGGCTCGGCCGCGTGGCGGGCGAGCCAGCGGGCGCGGCTGGTTCCGGCGGGCGGCTCGACGGTGTTGGCCGCCAGGCCCGCGGTGTGGCTGAGCACCTGCCGCAGGGTGCACTCCGGGCCCGCGCGCAGCTCGCCCAGCTGCTCCGCCAGCGGTTCGTCCAGGTCCACGTCGCCGTCGGCGACCAGCAGGGCCGCGAGGGTCGCGGTGAACGGCTTGGTGAGCGATCCGAGCGGGAACGCCGTCGCCACCGTCACCGGCCTTCCCGAACCGGCCTCCTCCTCCCCGGTCTCCGCGGTGTGCAGGAGGCCGTCGCGCCAGACCGCCACCTGGGCGCCGGGCACGCCGTGCCGGAGCGCGAGCTCCGCAAGGAGCTCGTTCACCGGTCGCCCTCCGTCCCGAGGGCCGGCTCGCAGAGGCGGGCGATCGACCGCAGCGCCGCCACGAGTTCGGAGCCGACCCGCTCGATCGTCCCGCGCTCGTGCAGGTTGACCGAGTAGTAGAGGTCGAAGCCGAGCCGGCCGTCCTCGACAGCGCCGACCACCTCCAGGGCCTGCACGACCCGCTCGCGGTCGTCCTGCTCCCGGCCGATCGGGTCGTGGAAGGCGTGGAACAGCGAGCGGTCGGCCGTGCGGGTGATCTCCTCGGTCTGGCTGTGGTAGTTGAACAACACCGCGGGAGGCGCGGGCTCCGCCGCCGGCGTGCCGGACCCGGCGAGGTGGCGCAGCGCCCCGTGGCCGAGCCCGTTGCCGGGGACGGCGCGCAGGCAGCGGCGCACCGACCGCACGACGGCGGGCCAGTCGGGCTCGTCGTCCGTGCGCCCGGGCACCTTCAGCGCGACGGGGTACGAGCTGGTGAACCACCCGACGGTGCGGGACAGGTCGATGTCGTCGAAGATCTCCTCGCGGCCGTGGCCCTCCATCTCGATCACGAGCCGGTCGTCGCCGGACCAGCGGCACATCGTCCAGGCCAGCGCGGAGAGCAGCACGTCGCTGACCCGGGCCCGGAACCTGCCCGGCGCCACGCGCAGCAGCGCCTCGGTCTCGTCCCGCTCCAGCCGCACCGGCGTGATCCGCCGCGACGACACCACGTTCGGTCCGGGGCCGTCGGTCGGCAGCGGCACCGCCTCGGGCACGGCCTCCCAGTGCGCGGCCTGGTCCGCGAAGCCGCCGTCGGCCGCGTGCGCCGCGAGTCTCGTGGCCCACTGCCGGAACGAGGAGGTCTTGGCCCCGAGGTCGATCGCCTCGCCCCCGAGGGCCTGCCGGTAGGCGAGGTCCAGGTCGTGGTTGAGGATCCGCCACGACACCGCGTCGACCACGAGGTGGTGCACGGTCAGGTGCAGGTGGGCCCGCCGGTCCGGGCCGAGGTCGAACAGGACCGCCCGCAGCAGCGGCCCTTCCGCCAGGTCGAAGCCCGTGTCGGCCGCCGCGGCGAGCCGGTCCATGACCGGGGGCAGCTCCTCGTCGGGCAGCCCCGAGAGGTCGTGGCGCTCGAACAGCTCGCCGGTCTCGGCCTCGGCGTTCCGCTGCGACCAGGCGCCCCGCCCGTCGCGGACGTACCGCATCCGCAGCGCGTCGTGGTGCGCGACGACCGCCGCGAGGGCGGCCCGCAGCGCCGTCTCGTCGGCGCCCGTCGCCAGCTCGACGTGGATCGACTGGGCGAGGTGGTGCGGGGCGACCGTGTTGCGCGCGAAGAACTCGTGCTGGATCGGGGTGAGCGGCACCTCGCCCGCCTCGGCCCGCTGGGTGGCGGCGACCCGGCGGTCCCGGCCGGCCGCGGCGACGAGCTGCTCGACGGTCGGGTGGCGGAACAGGTCGCTGGAGGAGACCTGCAGTCCCGCCCGGCGGCTCTTGAACACGACCTGGATGCTGAGGATCGAGTCGCCGCCGAGGTCGAAGAAGTCGTCGGTGACCCCGACGCGCTCCACCCCGAGCACCTCCGCCCAGATCGCGGCCATCGTGCGCTCGTCGGGGGTGCGGGGCTCCACCGAGAGCCGGCCGGCCGCCGCCGTCGCGGGCTCCGGCAGGGCCCGGCGGTCGACCTTGCCGTGCGGGGTGAGGGGGATCCGCTCCAGCCGGACGAGCGCGGCCGGGACCATGTACTCGGGCAGGCGGGAGGCGAGGTACGAGGTCAGTTCGACCGGGTCCTGCTCCGAGACCACGTATCCGACGAGACGCCGGCGGCCCGGCTGGTCCTCGCGGACGACGACGGCCGCCCGCGCCACGTCCGGGTGTTCGGCGAGCGCCTGCTCGATCTCGCCGAGCTCGATGCGGTAGCCGCGCAGCTTCACCTGGTCGTCGGTGCGGCCGACGAACTCCAGCGTGCCGTCGGGGCGCCACCGCATCAGGTCGCCGGTGCGGTACATCCGGGAACCGGGCTTCCCGAACGGGTCCGGCAGGAAGCGTTCGGCGGTCATCGCGGGCCGGTCCCGGTAACCGCGGGAGACGCCGTCCCCGGCGAGGTACGCCTCCCCGGCCACGCCCACCGGCACCACCTGCAGGTCCCGGTCGAGCAGGTAGACCCGGGTGTCCGCGGTCGGCCGGCCGACCGGGACGGTCCGTCCGGGCCGCCCGCCGCGCTCGACCGGGAAGCACGTCGCGGTCACCGAGCACTCGGTGGGCCCGTACGCGTTGACGATCCGCAGGCCGGGCAGCCGGTCGAGGACGCGTGCGCAGTGCGGCGCGGACAGCGCCTCGCCGCCGACGACCACCGTCCGCAGCCCCGCGAGGATTCCCGGGTCGGTGTCGGCGACGGCGTGGAAGAAGCCCGCCGAGAACGACATGGCCTGCACCTCGTGGTCGCGCAGGAACTTGTCGAGTTCGTCGACCGAGCGGAAGTCGCCCGGCCGCACGGCCAGGCACGCGCCGCTCAGCAGCGCCTGCCACAGCTCGTTCTGCGCGGCGTCGAACGAGATCGAATGGTGCTGGGCGATCGTGGTGGCGTCGCCGAAGGTGTGCCCGCCCGCGGCGCGCACCAGGCGGACGAGGCCGCGGTGGGTGACCATGCCGGCCTTGGGGACGCCGGTCGAGCCCGAGGTGTAGACGAGCACGGCGAGGTTGTCCGGGACCGTGCGCGAGGGCGGCGGTCCGACGGCGGGTCCCGGCCGCAGAGCGTCGACGAGGAGGACCTGGGCGCCGGTCGGCGGCAGACCGGGCGCGAGCGCCGCGCTGGTCAGCAGCACCGGCACGCCCGAGTCGCGGAAGAGGTAGGTGAGGCGCTCGGACGGATAGCCGGGGTCGAGCGGCACGTACGCGCCGCCGGCCTTGAGGACGCCGAGCATGGCGGTGATCATCTCGGCGCCGCCCGGCAGGCAGATGCCCACCGGCACCTCCGGGCCGACGCCCCGGCCGACGAGGTCGTGGGCGAGCAGGTCGGAGCGGGCGTCCAGTTCGGCGTAGGTGAGCCGGACGTCACCGGCGACGACGGCGAGCCGGTCGGGGTGCTCCCGCGCGACCTCCGCGAACAGCTCGTGCAGGCACCGGTCGGGGTAGCCGGACGGGGTGCCGTTGAACTCCTCGACCAGCCGGTCGCGTTCGGCGCCGCGGACCATCGGCAGGTCCCGCAGGGCGGCGTCGGGCGCCGTCACCATCGCGTCGAGCATGCCGAGCAGGTGCTCGGCGAAGCGGCCCGCGGTGGCGTCGTCGAACAGGCGCGGGTCGTAGCCGAGCCGCAGGTGGAGTCCGTCGACCAGGTGCGCCACACAGGTGAGGGGGAAGTTCGAGGTCTCCAGGCCGGCCAGCGACCGCACCTCCAGGCCGTGCCGCCCGGCCGCGTGCTCGTCGTACGGGAAGTTCTCGAAGACCACGCAGCTGTCGAAGAGGTCGGTGCCCGCCGGGATCGCGGCCCAGCCGCGCACCTGGGCGAGGGAGACGTACTCGAACCGGCGGCCGTCGACCTGCTGCTCCTGGATCTCGCGCAGCCAGGAGCGGAGTTCGCGGTCGGGGGAGACGGTCAGCCGGGTGGGCAGGGTGTTGATGAACAGGCCGACCATGTCGTCGGAGCCGGGCAGCTCGGCGGGCCTGCCGCCCACCGTGGTGCCGAAGCAGACCTGCCGGTCGCCGCTGTAGCGGGACAGCAGCAGGGCCCAGGCGCCCTGGATCAGGGTGTTGACGGTGACCCGGGCCTCCCGGGCGAAGCCCTCCAGGCGCCCGGTCTCCTCGGCCGTGAGCGCGAGGTCGATGTGGCCGGTGTCGCGGGACTGGTGCGAGCGCAGCGGCGGCCGGTCGTACGGCAGCGCGGTCGGCGCGGAGAACCCGGCCAGCAGCCCCGTCCAGTACGCCCGCGCCGCGGCGGTGTCCTGCTCGGCCAGCCAGCGCACGTACTCGCGGAACGGACGGCGCGGGCGCGGCGGCGCGACCTCGCGCCCGCGGAGCGCGGCGTGCTCCGCGAAGACCTCGCCGAGCACGTCGGCGAAGCTCCATCCGTCGAGGAGCAGGTGGTGCGAGGAGCAGCGCAGGTGGACGGTGGAGGCGGAGAGCCGGGCCAGGTGCAGCCGCAGCAGCGGCGGCCGCGACAGGTCCAGCGGCTCGCTCGGGGCCTCGGCCAGCAGGCGGACGCGGTCCTGCTGCTGCGCCTCGGTCAGCTCCGACCAGTCCTCGATCACGGCGGGCACGCGGACGTCCCGGTGGACCACCTGCAGGGGGCGGCCGCCCTCGGCGTCGGCGATCGCCGTGCGCAGCACGGGCGTGCGGTCGACGACCCGCTGCCACGCCTCGACCAGCAGCGCGGGGTCGGGGACGCCGTCGAGGACGAGCCCGACGTGGGTGAGGTAGATGTCGTCCTCGTGCGCGTCGAGCGAGTGGAACAGCAGGCCGCTCTGCATGGGCGTGAGCGGGTAGACGTCCTCGACCGCGCGGCCGTCCCCGGCGATCCGGTCGACGCCCTCCTGGTCGAGGCCGGCGAGCGGGAAGTCCGACGGGGTGCAGCCGCCGGCCCCGGAGCAGTGCGCCACGATGTCGGCGAGCGCCGCGGTGAACCGCTCCGCGAGGCCGGCGATCGTCGCCTCGTCGTGCCGCGCGGCCGAGTACTCCCAGGAGAACTCGAGCCGGCCGTCGCGGACCATCCCGGTGATCTCCAGGAGGTTCGGGCGGGCCAGGTCGGTGCCGCGGTCGGGCGCCGGGCTGGGGTGCCAGGCGCGCAGCAGGCCGTCTCCCGTCGCCACGTCGAAGTGGCCGTGGTAGTTGAATCCGACCTGGCAACGGCCGCCGCCGAGCCCGGCGTTCTCGGTCAGGTAGCGCAGGGCGCCGTATCCGATGCCGGCCTCGGGGACCGCGCGCAGGGTCTCCTTGACCGCCTTGAGCCGGGTGCCCCAGTCCTCGCCGGACACGGGCAGCACCACCGGGAAGAGCGTGGTGAACCAGCCCGCCGTGCGGGAGAGGTCGACGTCGTCGAAGAGGTTCTCGCGGCCGTGGCCCTCCAGCTCGACCGCGACGGCGTCGCCGCCGGTCCAGTCGGTCAGCACCGCCGCGAGCGCGGTCAGCAGCACGTCGTTGACCTGGGTGCGGTACGCCGCGGGCACGTCCCGCAGCAGCGCGCGGGTCAGCTCCGCGTCGAGACCGGCCTCGACCGTGCGGGCGTGGGCGAGGGTGTCGGGTCCCGTGCCGGCGGCCGGCAGGGGCGGGCAGGCGGCGGACGCGGCCTCCACGGCCCGCCAGTAGGGCCGTTCGCCGTCGAAGCGGCCGGATCCGGCCGCCTCGGTCAGCCGTCTCGACCAGTCCCGGAAGGAGGTGGTCTTCTCCGGGAGGCCGACCGGCAGGCCCCGCGCCGCCTGGTCGTGGGCGAGTTCCAGGTCGGAGAGCAGCACCCGCCAGGTCACCCCGTCGACGACGAGGTGGTGCGCCGTGACGAACAGCCGGTCGGGCCCGGGCGCACCGGTGAGGAGCACCGCGCCGAGCAGGGGTCCGGCGTCGAGCCGGAAGCCGGTCTGTGCCGCCGTGACCGCCTCGTGGACCGCCCGCTCGCGGGCCTCGCGGTCGAGCCCGGACAGGTCGACCGTGCGGAACGGCTCGCCCGTCTCGGCGGGCGCGCAGTGCTGCCGCCAGGAGCCGTCGGCGGGGGCGGCGCGCAGCCGCAGCGCGTCGTGGTGGTCGAGCAGCGCCGTCACCGCCGTGCGCAGGGCGGCGGGGTCGGTGCCGGGGGCGAGCTCGACGAACATCGACTGGTTGAAGTGGGCGGCACCCCGCGGGTACTGCTCGAAGTACCAGCGCTGCACCGGGGTGAGCGGCACGTCGCCGACCGCGGTGGCGGGCGTCCGCGGGGCCTGCTCGTCCGAGGCCCGCACGACGGCGGCCAGGTCGGCGACGGTCTGGTACAGGAAGATCTGCTTGGCGGTCAGGCGCAGGCCCGCCCGCCGTGCCTTCGACACGACCTGCAGTCCGACGATCGAGTCGCCGCCGAGCTCGAAGAAGTTGTCGTCGGCGCCGACCGTGCCGGGTTCGAGGCCCAGGACCTCGGCCCAGATCGCGGCGAGCTCGGACTCGGTGCGGTTGCGCGGCGGTACGTGGCTCGCGGGGGCGTGGTCGGTGGCCGTCGGCGTCGGCAGCGCCTTGCGGTCGAGCGTGCCGCTCGGGGTCATCGGAAGCTCGTCGAGGACGACGAGGGCGGAGGGTATCGCCGGGTCCGGGACGATCCCCGCGAGGAACGCGCGGAGCTCGGTGAGGGTGGGCGCGGCGCCGTCCGCGAGCAGGTATCCGACGAGCCGGTCGCGGCCGGCCGGGTCGGGTCGTACCGCGGCGGCCGCGGCGGCGATGCCGGGGTGGCGCAGCATGGCCGCCTCGACCTCGCCGAGCTCCACCCGGAAGCCGCGGACCTTGACCTGGTCGTCCGCGCGGCCGAGGTACTCCACGTCGCCGTCGGGTCGCCAGCGTCCGATGTCGCCGGTGCGGTAGAGCCGCCCGCCGGTGAACGGGTCGTCGACGAAGCGCTGCGCGGTCAGCTCGGGCCGGTTCCAGTAGCCCTGTGCCACGCCGTCGCCGCCGATGTGGATCTCGCCGGGCACGCCGACGGGGACGGGACGCAGCCGGGTGTCGAGCACGTACGTACGGGTGTTGCCCAGCGGCCGGCCGACCGGCACGATCGCCGTGCCGACCGGCTCGCCGGCCCGCAGCCGGTACGTGGTGGAGTCCACGGTGGTCTCCGTGGCGCCGTAGTTGTTGGTGACGACGGCGTCGGGGGAGAGCAGTTCCAGGACCGCGGCCGCGTCGTCGGCCAGCCACGCCTCCGAGCCGACCGCGAGGACGCGCAGCGAGTCCGCCCGGCCACCGGTCCAGGACAGCTCCTGGGCGATCGCCTTGGCCAGCGACGGGGTGGTCACGAGGAGCTGGGGGCGGACCTCGGAGATCAGGGCGGCCAGGGCGGGCGGGTCGGTGATCACCTCCGCCGGGCAGATCACCATCTCGCCGCCGTACATGGCGGACATCAGGAAGTCGCCGAGGAACAGGTCCACGGCGAGGCTGGACACCGACAGGGAGCGGCCCCGCAGTCCGGTCAGGTCGTAGCGGGCGTCCCAGGCGTTCATCATGTGGACGGCGTTGCGGTGGCTGACCATCACGCCCTTGGGGCGGCCGGTCGAGCCGGAGGTGTAGACGACGTACGCGAGGTCGTCCGGCCCGGCGGCCGTCGTGGGCGGGGTGGCGGGCCGGCGGGCGATCGCGTCCTGGTCGGTGTCGAGCCGGACGGTGGTCCAGGGGCCTTCGCCCACCACCGACGAGTCGGTGATCAGCACCGGGGTCGCGGCGTCCTCCAGCATCATGGCCAGCCGCCCGGCGGGGTGCTCGGGGTCGAGCGGCACGAAGGCGCCGCCGGCCTTGAGCACGGCGAGCAGCGCGACCATGGCGTCCACGCCGCGGTCGAGGCAGACGCCGGTCAGCACGCCCGGGCGGACGCCGGCCGCGACCAGGTGGTGCGCCAGCCGGTTGGCCCACTCGGCCAGTTCGGCGAAGGTGAGCCGTCGGCTGCCGTCGCTCACCGCGACGGAGTCGGGCGTCCGGGCCGCCTGTTCGTCGAAGATCCGGTGGAGGGTCCGCGCGGGCGGTGTCTCCAGGACCGGGCCCTGCCAGTCGGCGGTGAGCGTCCGCAGCTCGTCGGCCGGCAGCATGGACAGACCGGCGAGCGGGGCCGCGGACTCCTCTGCCACCGCGCGCAGCAGGGTGACCAGGTGCCCGCCGAGCCGCTCGACGGTCTCCCTGTCGAACAGGTCGGTGCTGTACTCCAGGTAGCAGACGAGCGAGGAGGCGTCCTCGTAGAAGTCGAACGTGAGGTCCAGCTTCGCGACGTCGACCGGCGGCTGGATCTCGGTGACGTCGAGGCCCCGGAAGGCCGGCAGCGTGTCGGCCATGTTCTGCAGGTTGACCATCACCTGCACCAGCGGCGGCCGGGACGCGTCCCGGTCCGGCCGCAGCGCCTCGACGAGTCGCTGGAAGGGGACCTCGTCGTGGGCGAACGCCTCCAGCAGGCCGGTGCGCACCCGGCCGAGCAGCTCCGTGAACGACAGCGACTCGTCCACCTGGGAGCGCAGCACCACGGTGTTGATGAAGAAGCCGATCAGGTTCTCCAGTTCGGGCCGCTGCCGGCCCAGGGTGACGGTGCCGACCGCCACGTCCGTCTCGCCGCAGTAGCGGGCCAGCAGCACCTTGGTGACCGTGACCAGGGCCATGAACAGCGTCGCGTCCTGTCCGCGGCTCAGCTCGCGCAGCCGGTCCAGCACGTCGGCGGGGATCTCCACCGGCAGGGTCGCGCCCGCGGGCGTGCGGACGGGCGGCCGCGGCCGGTCGGTGGGCAGTTCGGCCGTGCGCATCCCCGCGAGCCGGTCGCGCCAGTAGGCGAGCTGCTCGTCGAGGGCGCCGGCCCGCTCGCGCTCCCAGGCGGCGTAGTCGGCGTACTGCACGGGCACAGGCGGCAGGGACGCGGGGGCGCCGCCGGTCTCCGCCTCGTAGCCGGCTGCCAGCTCGCCGAGCAGCCGTCCGGTCGACCAGCCGTCGCACACGATGTGGTGCATGGCCAGGACGAGCACGTGCTCGCGGTCGTCCACGCGCAGCAGCGTGGCCCGCAGGAGCGGCCCGTGGCGCAGGTCGAAGGGCTTGTTCATCTCCGTCGCGAGGAAGTGCCCGACCGCGGTCCGCGCGTCGGGCCCCGACACGTCGACGGTCGGCACCTTCTGCTCGGTGTGCTCGTGCACCACCTGGACGCCCCGGCCGGCCGGCGCGTCGAACGTGGTGCGCAGCGTCTCGTGCCGGCGTACGACCCGGTCGAGCGCGGCGGTGAGCGCCGCGGTGTCGAGGTCGCCGCGCAGCCGCAGGGCGCGCAGCGTGTTGTACTCGGCGCTGTCCGGCTCCAGTTCGGCCAGGAACCAGAGCCGTTCCTGCGCCGACGACATCGGCAGCAGGCCGTCGCGGGGGACGGTCGGGATCGGCCGCTCCTCGGACGCGGACTCGCCGGCGAGGCGACGCAGCAGCTCCGCCTGCAGGTGCGCCGGTACGGACGCGAACTTCTCGTCTGGCTGGGTCATCTGCGTTCCTCCCTGGGTCAGATCCGGCCGGGCGCCTGGGTGCCGGAGACGGCGGTCAGGCTCGCGAAGACGCGATCCTGGACCACTCCGGCGAGGTCGCTCACACGCCGGTGCTCGAACAGGTCCCTCGGGGAGACCGGCACACCGAAGGCCGCGCGCATGCGGACGGCCAGGCGGATCGCGTTGATCGAGTCGCCGCCGAGGTCGAAGAAGCTGTCGTGCGTGCCCACCCGGGGTACGGCCAGCACCTCGCCCCAGATCCGGCAGAGGGCCTCCTCGGTCGGGTTGGCCGGCGCCACGTACGACTCCTCGTCCGGGCGGACGTTCGCCACGGGCAGCGCCGCCCGGTCGAGCTTCCCGTTGCGGTTGACCGGCAGCACCGTCAGCGACACCACGGCGGCCGGGACCATGTAGGCGGGCACGTGCCGGGCGACGTGGGCGCGCAGCTCGTCCGCGGTCGGCACGCCCGCGCGCGGCACCACGTACGCGACGAGCCGCTTGCCGGCCCCGTCGGCCTGCACGACGACCGCGGCCTCGGCCACCGCCTCGTGCCGCAGCAGCACGTTCTCGACCTCGCGCGGCTCCACCCGGAAGCCGCGGATCTTGACCTGGTCGTCCGCCCGGCCGGCGAACTCCAGCGTGCCGTCCGGGTTCCAGCGGGCCAGGTCGCCGGTGCGGTAGAGGCGGGCTCCCGGCCGTCCGAAGGGGTCGGCCACGAAACGCTCCGCGGTCAGGCCGGGCCGCCCGATGTAACCGCGGCCCACGCCGTCGCCGCCCAGGTAGAGCTCGCCCCTGACGCCGGGCGGCACGGGGCGCAGCCGGTCGTCGAGGACGTGGACGCTGGTGTTGGGGATCGGCCTGCCGATCGGGACGTTGTCGTACCGGGCGCCGGGCTCCACGGCGAAGAGCGTCGCGGCGACCGCGCATTCGCTGGGTCCGTACCCGTTGAGCAGGCGGCGGCCGGGGGACCAGGCGGCGGCGAGGTCCGGGGTGAGGACCTCGCCGCCGCACAGGATGGACTCCAGGTGCGGCAGCGCGGCCGGGTCGAGCACCGGCAGGACGGTCGGCGGGCCGGTGACCGCGTCGGCGTCGGCCTCCCGCAGCTGCTCGACGAGTTCGGCGCCGCTGTAGGTCCCGGTGGTGACGGGGGCGACCAGCGTGGCGCCGCCCGCGAGCGTGCTCAGCAGGACGAGCGAGGCGGCGTCGAAGCTCATGGGGGCGAGCTGGTAGATCCGGCTGCCGGGACGCACGTGCAGGGGGACGACCGTCTCCACGGTGTTGACCATGGACCGGTGCTCGATCATGGTGCCCTTGGGCTTCCCGGTCGAGCCCGAGGTGTAGACGGTGAACAGGAGGTCGCGGGGGCTGCCGAGGTCGGGCGGGGCGGTCGCCGGCCGGGTGGCGATGGCGGGCCAGTCCTCGTCGAGCAGGACGAGGGGGGTCGTGGTGCCGGTGAAGACGCCGAGGTGGCGGGTGTGGGTGAGGACCACCGCCGGCCGCGCCTCCTCCAGGATCGCGGCGGTGCGCGCGGCGGGGTAGTCGGGGTCGATGGGTACGTACGCGCCGCCGGCCTTGAGCACGCCGAGGACGCCGACGACCAGGTCCGGGCCCCGCTCGACGGACACCCCGACGAGCACGTCCGCGCCGACGCCGAGGTCCACCAGGTGGTGGGCGAGCCGGTTGGAGCGCTCCTCGACCTCCGCGTAGGTGAGCCGGTGCCCGCCGCGCTCGATCGCGACGGTGTCGGGCCACCGGGCGGCGCGCTCGCTGATGATCCGGTGCATGCGCCGCTCGATGGAGTGCTCGGAGGGCGCGGCCACGCCCCACTCGCCGAGGACGAGTTCCCGCTCGGCACCGGTCAGCGCGGTCACGTCGCCGACGCTCGGCGCGGTTCCGGCGGCCAGCCCGTCCAGGACGGTGATCAGGCGCGCGGCGACCCGTTCCACGGTGGCCGGGTCGAAGACCGCCTCGTCGTAGAGCAGCCGCATGACCGGTGACTCGTCGGGGAACACGCTCAGCGCCAGCGAGTGGTTGGTGGCGAACTCGACGTCGAACGCGCGGACGGCCGTCCGGTCGAACGGATAGTTCTGGAAGACCACGGCGGTGGGGAACAGCGCGGACCCGGGCGCCACGTCGGCGAAGGACTGCACCCGGTTCAGCGGGGCGTACCCGAACTCCCGTGCCCTGGCCTGCTCGCGCTGCAGCTCCTCCAGCCAGGGCAGGGTCCGCGCGTCGTCGTCCACCCGGACCCGGACCGGCTGCGTGTTGATCATCATGCCGACCATCGACTCGACGCCGGGCAGCTCCGCCGGCCGCAGCGCCGTGCTCGTGCCGAAGCAGACGTCGCGTTCGCCGCCCAGGCGCGCGAGGAGGATCGCCCACGCCCCCTGGACCAGGGTGTTGGTGGTGAGCCCGGTGCGCCGCGCGTACGCCGAGACCCGCGCCGCCGTCTCCGCGGGGACCGTCACCTGCACCGACCGTCTGGCCGCGGGCCGGTGGCCCTCGGGCGGCTGTCGGTCGCCGGGCACGGACACGGGGGTGGTGAAGCCGGCCATCCGGCCGCGCCAGTAGGCGTCGGCGGCGTCCAGGTCCTGGTCCGCGAGCCAGTGCACGAAGTCCTCGAACGGCGGCCGCTGTCGCACCGGTTCGCCGCGGTATCCGTCGAGGACGTCCTGCAGCAGCTCCGCGGAGCTCCAGCCGTCGGTGAGCACGTGGTGCATCGTCCAGACGAGCTGGACGGAGTCCGGGCCGAGCCGCACGATCGTGACCCGGCTCAGCGGGGCCCGGGTGAGGTCGAGGCCGGCGGCGCGGTCGGCGTCGAGCAGCTCCCGCAGCCGCGCGGGGTGCTCCGCCTCCGGCAGGGCGCTCCAGTCGAGGTGGGTCACCGGCAGCACGACCCGGTCCCTGACGAGCTGCACGGGCTCCTCGACGTCGGCCCAGCGGAGCTCGGTGCGGAGCACCGCGTGGCGTTCCGTGGCCTCCTGCCAGGCCCGGCCGAGGCGGTCGGGGTCGGCGACGTCGCCGAGCCGGGCGACGAACTGGATCAGGTGCAGCGCCGGGTCGTCGAGCATGAGGGCGTCGAAGAGCATGCCGCTCTGCAGGGGGGTCAGGGGGTAGTCGCCCGCGCGCGGGGGCCGGGTCGTCGCCGCGGGTTCCTGGTCGAGCCGCGTCGCCGCGGCGGCCAGCGCCTCGACCGTCGGGTGGGTGAAGACGTCGGCCGTGCGCAGGACGAGCCCCGCTGCCCGCGCCCGCGCGACGCACTTCATGGCCAGCACGGAGTCGCCGCCGAGGGCGAAGAAGTCGTCCCTCGTGCCGATCCGTTCGAGGCCGAGCGTCTCGGCCCAGATCGCCGCGAGGGCGCGCTCCGCGTCCGTGCGCGGCGCGCGGTGGGCCCCGGCGCCGTCGGCCGGGGGGTCGGGCAGGGCGGGCCGGTCCACCTTGCCGTTGGCGTTGACCGGAAGCCGGTCCATCCAGACGACGCGCGCGGGCACCATGTAGGCCGGGAGGCGCTGGGCCAGCCGGTCGAGCAGTTCCCGCTCGGGGAGGGGGTCCGGCCCCGTCGGGTACGCGACGAGGCTGCGCGTCGGGCCGTTCTCCCGCACGACCACGACGACGTCGGTGACGCCTGCGCAGTCGCGCAGCGCGGCCTCGATCTCGCCCAGCTCGATCCGGAACCCCCGGATCTTGACCTGGTGGTCGGTCCGGCCGAGGAACTCGATGAGCCCGTCCTCGGTCAGGCGCACCCGGTCGCCGGTGCGGTAGAGGCGGTCGCCGGGCGCGAAGGGGCTGGCCACGAAGCGCTCGGCGGTCAGCGCGGGGCGCCCGAAGTAGCCTCGGCCCGTGCCCTCGCCGGACAGGTACAGCTCGCCGGTGCCGCCCGCGCCGACCGGTCGCAGCCGCTCGTCGAGCACGTACGCCTCGGTGTCGTCGAGGGCCGTGCCGATCACCGCGGGCCGGGTGGGCGCCTCGCCCGGGGGCGTGCGGTGCGTGGTGGCGAAGACCGTGCACTCGGTGGGGCCGTAGCCGTTGACGAGCGTGGTGTCGGGGCAGGCGCGCCGCACCCGTTCCACGGCGGTCGCCGACGGGGCTTCGCCGCCCGCCCACACCTCGCGCAGCCCGGCGAAGCAGTCGGGCTGCTCCTCGGCGAAGAGCCGGAACAGCGTCGCCGTCAGGAACACCGCGTCGACGGGGTGTTCGGCGACGAGTGCGGCCAGGCCCTGCGCGGTCGGCTCCGGGGGGCCGATGACCACGCGGCCGCCGTTGAGCAGCGGCAGCCAGACCTCGTACGTGGAGGCGTCGAAGGCGAGCGGGGCGTGGAAGAGCGTGCAGCGGCCGAAGGCGGCGCGCATGTGGGGTTCGCGGGCCAGCGCCGTGATGTTGCGGTGGGTGATGGACACGCCCTTGGGCAGGCCGGTCGAGCCCGACGTGTGGATGATGTAGGCGAGTTGCTCCCGGTCGACGGTCACGTGCGGGGCGTCGGGGCGCCGCTCCGTGTCGGCGCCGTCCACGACGAGCACGGGGATCCCGGCGGTCGCCGCCCGCCCGACGGTCGACCGGTCGGCGATCAGCACGACCGCCCCGGTCTCGGCGAGCGTCCAGCGGATCCGCTCGTCGGGGTGGCTCTCGTGCAGCGGCACGTAGACCCCGCCCGCCTTGAGGACGGCGAGCAGGGCGACGACGGTCTCCGAGGAGTGGCCCGAGCGGCCCGTCAGCATGCCGACCCGCGACTCGGCGGTGACTCCGGCGGCGACGAGGAGGTGGGCCAGGTGGTTGGCGCGCTCGTCCAACTCGCCGTACGTGAGGGTCCTGTCGGCGTCGACGACCGCGGGCGCGTCGGGGTTCCGGCGGGCGTGCGCGGCGACGATGTCGTGGACGGCCCGGTTCTCCGGGACGGCGGGTGCGTTGCCGAAATCGTGGGACATGCTCGACCCTCCACTGGAGACGCGTGGGGCGCGGATCTGTTCGACGGTCGAGCTTGGCGTGCGAAGGCGGACCGGCTCCACGTTCTTGAGCGGTGAGGAAACTGCCCGCTCGACGGGGCCCCGTGGTGCGCGCACACGGGTGGGGCGTGGTCCGAGGTCCGCGAGAGGGCCGAGGCAGGGCACGAGGTGCGCGAAGCGGGTGGGGCGCGGCCGGAGCCGTGCCTCACCCGCTTCGGCGGTGGTGCGTCACTCGGGCCGGGCGATCGCCTCCACGGCCGGGGGACGCAGGGCGAGCCGGGCCGGCAGCATCACGGCGGGCCAGGCGATCACCGCGGCCGCGGTCACGATGCCGAGGTAGAGCAGGGGCGGGATGGAGGGGAACACCGAGTGCCGGATGGCGTAGCTCATCCCGATCAGCGACGGCAGTGCGGCGATCGTGCCGACGACGACGGCGGAGAGCACGATGATGCCCGCCTCCTGCCGCATCATCGCCCTGACCTGGCCGGTGCGGGTGCCGACGAGGCGCAGCAGGGCGAACTCGCGGCGCCGTGAGATCGTCGCCATGACCAGGGTGTTGACGACGGCGATGGCGAGGTAGCCGAGCAGTACGGCGTTGAGCACGAGGCTGATCCCGCCGTCGCCCGCGCCGTCGGTCGGTGCGGCGGTGACCGCGCCGGCGTCGCTCACGCTCAACGTCGGATACGCCTTCAGCGCCGCGGTCAGCTCCGCCTCCCGGTCGGAGTTCACCATCAGCCACTGGTCGAGGCGGTCGGTGGTGTGCGCGACGACCACGTCGTGGGGCAGTGTGACGTCGCCGAAGCCGAGCCCGTTCTCGTAGACCGCGACCACCTCGGCCTTCTCCACGGTGCCGTCGCCGAGGTGCACCTCGACCCGGTCGCCCACGTCGGCGCCGACCGTGCCGGCCACGAGGCGGCTGAGGGCGACCGTGGATCCGGTGAGACCGTTCAGGTCGCCGCGCAGCACGCCCAGGTCCAGGGTGTCCGGCACGGCCGCGGGGTCGACGCCCTGCGCCGTGGAGATCCGGTACTGGACGCTGTCGCCGTCGGGCCAGGTGAGGATCGTCGAGGTCCGGGCGACCCGGCCGACCGTGCGCACGCCGGGGACGCGGCGGAGCTCCTCGGCCAGGTCCGGTGAGATGCCCGCGCCGACGGAGGTCACCACGTGGTCGGCGATCACTCCGTCGACGGCCTGGTCGTGGGCGGTCGCGGCGAGCGTCGTGCCGCTGAAGAGCTGTGCGGACGCCATGGTCACGCCCATGATCAGCGGGGTGGTGGCGGCGCTGACCCGGCGGGCCCTGGCCCGGGAGTTGGCGATGGCGAGGAAGCGGGTGACCTCGCCCGGGCGGCGGCCGAGCAGCCGGGCGACACCGCCGAACAGCTTCGGTCCGAGCAGGCCGACGGCGATCACCAGGACCAGGGCGGAACTGGCGGCGCCCTCGATCGCCGCCTCACCGGGCAGCACGATCGGCAGCACGACCGCCACGGCCAGGCCCGCCGGCACGAGCAGCACACCGAGCGAGAGCCGGAACCAGCCGAGCTTCTTGGGCTCGACCGCCACGTCGCCGAGCGCCTCGACGGCACTGACCTTCGCGGCGCGGCGGGCCGCGAGCCAGCCGCCGATCCGGGCCGCGAGGACACAGACCAGCAGGGCGAACAGCAGCGGCAGCGGCGTGATCACCAGGGAGAATCCGGGCGGCAGCGCGCCGGCCGCCGTGAAGACGGTGTGCAGCAGCATGGCGAGCAGGACGCCGGGGACGGCGCCGAGCACGGCCCCGATCCCGCCGACGAGCACGGCCTCGCCCCCGATCATGCGCAGCACCTGCCGGGGGGTGGCGCCGACGGCCCGCAGCAGGGCCAGCTCGCGGCGCCGCTGCTGCACCGACAGCGCCAGCGTGCCGGCGACCACGATGACCACGAGGAGGATCATGGTGGCGCCGAACGCGCTGGCCACCTCGATGACGAAGGCCCGCATCTGCCCGACGTCGAGCGTCTCGACGTCGCTGCGGTCGTCGCCGGTGTACGTGACCGCCCCGGGCACAGCCTTCTCGATCCGGTCGGCGAGGTCGCCCGCGTCGGTGCCCTTCGCGGCCAGCACCCCGACCGCGTCGACCGTGCCGGGCGGGCCGTGGAGCCGCGCCGCCCGGTCGTCGGTGAAGAAGACCGCCGACTGCCGGGCGAACGGGGCCGCGGGCTCGGCGACGCCGCTGACCCGGTACGACCCCGGTGCCGACCCGGTCACCAGCGTGACCGTGTCTCCCGGGGCGAGCCCGGCCCGCCGGGCGAGGTCGCCGTCGAGCACGACGTCGTCGGCCGCTCGCGGCGGGGTGCCCGAGCGCAGCGTGAACGGCGTGAGCACCGAGGCGGACCAGCCGTGTCCGTACACGGGCGGGCCGTCGAGGACGGAGCCCTTCCCGAGGACGGTCGTACGGACGCTGACGTCCCCGACGGCGGACTCGACGCCCTTGACGGCGGCGACCTTCGCGACCGTGTCGGCGGGCAGTCTGACCCGCTCGGAGAGCCGCGGGTCCGTGTCGCCCTCGACGGACATGGCCTGGTGGCCGCCGACGACCACGGCCGCCCCGTGGTACCGCTCGGCCGGGGCTCCCGAGCTGATGCCGGTCTCCAGCAGCACACCGCAGGCGCTGATGACGGCGGAGCCGACCGCGACGGCGACCAGCACCGCCGCGAAGCCTCCCTTGCGGCCGCGGATCGTGCTCCAGGCCAGGGAGAGGTTCTGGCGCGAGAGCGTGCGGACCTTCCTCCTGGCCTTCTCGGCCTTCCTCGCCCTCTTGGCCGCCTTGGCCTCTTCCTCCCTCCTCGTCTTCTCCGCCTTCCCGGCCCTCTTGGCCTCTTCCGCCCTCCTGGCCTTCTCCGCCTTCTTGGTGGGCGGATCCGCCGCCCCGGCCCCGCTCCCGCGGCTCACCACTCACCCAGCCTGGTCATCCGCTCGGCCACCTTCTCCGGCGTCGGCGCGGCGAGTTCGCCGGCCAGCCGGCCGTCGGCCAGGAAGGTCACCGAGTCCGCGTGCGAGGCGGCCACCGGGTCGTGGGTCACCATCACCACGGTCTGGCCGGTCCGGTCGACGACCCCCCGCAGCAGTTCCAGGACCTGCTTGCCGGTCCGTGTGTCGAGCGCGCCGGTCGGCTCGTCGGCGAAGATCACGTCGGGTCCCGTGATGAGGGCACGGGCGATGGCCACGCGCTGCCGCTGTCCGCCGGAGAGCTGTCCGGGATAGCGGTCGCCCATGTCCGCGAGCCCGACGTTCGCCAGTTCGGCGCGCACCCGGTCGGCGGGGACGGGGGCGCCGGCCAGCCGGAAGGGCAGGCCCACGTTGTCGGCGACGGTGAGCGAGTCGAGCAGGTTGTAGGCCTGGAAGACGAATCCGACCCGTTCCCTGCGGAGCTCGGTGAGCTGCTCCTCGTTCAGGCCGGTCAGCCGGGTGTCGCCGAGGGTCACGCCCCCGTGGGTGGGTCTGTCGAGGCCCGCCGAGCAGTGCAGGAACGTGCTCTTGCCCGAGCCGGAGGGCCCCATGACGGCGATGAACGTCCCTCGCGGCACACCCATCGTCACGTCGTCCAAGGCCGTGACCGCGTTACGGCCGGAACCGTAGGTTTTTGTCACGGATTCCAATAAGAGAGCATACCTGCCAGCCACTGCACACCCTTTCCCCATTTTGCGGAACGGTACCGTTCGGCGCGCCGTCCGATCAACCGGATCCGGCGGAAAACCGATTTCGAGCCGCGTCTCGAACGCTCGCGAATACCGCTCCCACCTGTGGACTTTTCCTGCGCCCCGGATTCCCCCGCCCGGCCGCGTGGCCGGATCCCGACGTCCACCGCGGTCCGCCGCCCCCGGGCCTCCTGCTCCGGGCCCGGTCCGGGGCCGGAGCAGGAGGCCCGAGGAGCGGTCCCGAGCTGGGGGTTTCACTCTGCGGGCAACAAGATGGCCGATCCACCACGCCCACCGAAATACTTCTCGACGACCCGGAGGATTCTTTACCGCCGGGTAATGGGCGCATCGCGCCCGGAGATCTCGGCGGTCGCGTCGACAATTCGCCGCGCCGATGAATGCCTGACCGTTCCCTCGCATCGATGGGCAGCGAAAAAATGATTCCTGCGAATCTGGAACGCGCCGTCTACGGAATGTACGCCACCCACGCCCTGCGCGTCGCGGACAGGCACGGCGTCTTCGAGCACCTGACACGACACGGCGGCGACAGCGCCGAGAAGATCGCGGCCGCCCTGACCGTCGACGAGGACACCCTGGAGCGACTCCTGCTGGTGCTGTCCTCCTTCGGCGTCCTCGACGCGGAGGACGGGCGCTACGCACTGGCGGCGGGCGTGCGGCCCTACGTCGACCGCGAGGACCCCCGCTACCTGATGGGATTCGTCGGCCACCTGGTCGACGACACCGCCGAGCAGTTCGGGCGGCTCGACGGCTACCTGCGCGCGGGCAAGGCCGAGACCGACCGGGACGCGCCGGCTCCGTTCGAGTCCCTCTACCGCGACGACGAGTCGGTGGGCCGCTTCCTGAACGCGATGTGGGGCCTCAGCCACCACGTCTCGCACGAGCTCGCCGCCCTGGCCGACCTGGACGACTGCCGGCGGCTGATCGACGTCGGCGGAGCGAGCGGCCCCTTCTCGGTGGCCGCTCTCCACGCCCACCCGCGGCTGCGCTCGACCGTGTTCGACCTCCCCCAGGTCGGCCCCCACCTGGCCGCGCGGGCCGTCGAGCACGGGCTCGAGGGCCGGCTGGACTTCACGGCCGGCGACTTCTTCCGCGACCCGCTGCCGGCCGGCGACTGCTTCGCCTTCGGCTACATCCTGTCCGACTGGGACGACGAGACCTGCGCGGCACTGCTGCGCAAGGCCTACGAGGCGTGCCTCCCCGGCGGCCGCGTCCTCGTCATGGAGCGGCTCTTCGACGACGACCGCGGCGGCCCGCTCGCCACGGCCGTCATGAATCTCTCCATGCACGTCGAGACCGAGGGCCGGCACCGTACGGCGGCCGAGTACCTGGAGCTGCTGCGCCGCGCCGGCTTCGTGGACGGCGCCGTACGGCGCTCCGGCGGCGACAAGCACCTGGTCATCGGCCGGCGGCCCGCCGAGAGCGAGGCCGGGCGGTGAACGCCGTGCGCTCCCTCGCCCCGGCCCGATCGCGGGAACTTCCCTCGGTCTGCGCCGAGTTGGCCGACCGGCTGCACGGCACGCCCCTCGCCGAGCTGCCCGAGGAGGAGGTCCTCCGGCTGTCCGAGCGCCACGACGCGGCCGTGGCCGGACCGGAGACCGACGAGAACGAGATCCTCCGGCTCCTGACCCGCCCGTTCAGCAAGCGGCTCGACATACCCGAGTACTACCGGTACACCGGGCTGCACGTGGCCGGCTGGTACCTCGCCCGGCGGGAGGACCCGTACGAGGCGGGCCTGCTGCTCCTGCACGCGCTCGTGACCGATCTGATCGCGCTGGAGGAGCGCGAGGCCGGGCTGCACGAGACGACCGTCGAGGAGGGCGCGGAACGCGTGCGCCGCCTGGAGGCCGTGCTCGACCACCTGGACGGGTCCCCTATCGGCCCGGACCGCACCATGGCGAGCGCCGAGCTGGTCCGGCTCGCCGACCACGACGACGTCCTGGTCCGCGACCTGCTCGTGGTCAACCGCTGCTCGGGCTTCCGCCGGTCGGACAAGCACGACGAGCACATGTTCATGCGCTCCGTGCAGGCCTGCGAGATCCTCTTCTTCCTCGTCCGCCGGACCGCGCGCCGCGCCACCGAGGCGCTCGGCCGCGACCGCGCCGCGTACGCCCTGCACATGAGCCGTTTCGCCTCGGCGGGCGAGCTCCTGAACGTCGTCTTCCACGCGCTGCGGACGCTGACCCCGGAGCTCTTCATGGGCTTCCGGGAGGCGACCGGCAACGCCAGCGCGGTCCAGTCGCTCAACTACCACCTGATGGAGCTGGTGGTGTACGGCTACGACGAACGGAAGATCGAGACCTACGGGCGGTTCCCGCACCTGGCCCCGGTCAGCAGTCCGCTGCTGCGCGGGTTCACCTCCCTGCGGGACGCCGCGGCCGGCTCCGGCGACGCCGACGCCCGCGAGGCGTTCGAGGCGGGCGAGGCCCCGCTGCACGTCTGGCGCGGCCGGCACTACGGATTCGGGCGCCGTTATCTGCCGGAGATGACGGGGTCCGGCGGCACCGAGGGTGCCGGTTACCTCAAACGCTTCGTCGGAAAAGCCGGACTGACCTCCGGTGACCGCATCGACGATGCCGAGCAGTTGCTCACCCGGTTCGCCTTCTGCTGACGGAGGTCACTCGATTCCTATCCCGGCGCCCGTGCGCCGGTGAGTCCCGGCACCCGCCGAGGCTCCAAGCACGCTTCGCCCGCCACTCGTTCAAGGGGTGCTTGTGAACAGAATTCTGCCGAAAGTCTCCGCGGAGAACCTGACCCAATTCGAGACCCTCGCCCTCGCCAGTGCGATGAATCTCGCCGACGGCCACGCGCGCCAGCAACTCACGGCCGCACAGGGCAAGATCGTCTCCGAGCTGCCGAACCTGTGGGCCGAGGCCGTCCTGCGGCCGGTGGACGAGATCGAGCAGGAGGCCGCCGATTCCTTCTTCGGCATGCTCGGCCAGCACGGTCATCCGTTCGCCGCCGGGCGGACGCTGAGCTGCTACTCGTCCTCCGTGGCCATGGAGATCCTCGCCCGCTCGCTGGTCACCACGACCGACGCGGTGGCGCTGATCCACCCCACCTTCGACAACATCCCCGACATCCTGCGCGGAGTCGGCCTGCGGCTCGTGCCGGTCGAGGAGGAGCGGGCCCACGACGAGGACCTGCCGGCCGAGCTGCTCGAACAGGTCGGCTGCGTCTTCATCACCACGCCGAACAACCCCACCGGGCGGGTGATGAGCGAGGACCGGCTGCGCAGGCTCGCCGAGCAGTGCGCCGAACACGGCGTGGTGCTGGCCCTGGACACCTCGTTCAGGGGCTTCGACCCCGCCGCGCAGTTCGACCACTACGCCGTGCTCGACGCGAGCGGCTGCCGCTGGGTGGTCATCGAGGACACCGGCAAGCTGTGGCCCACGCTCGAACTCAAGATCGGCTGGCTGGTCCGCTCGGCCGAGGTGGACCTGCCGATCGAGAAGATCCACTCGGACATCCTCCTCGGCACCTCGCCGCTGGTCCTGCTCCTGGTGAAGCGGTTCGCGGACGACGGGGCGGACGGCGGCCTGGCCGAGCTGCAGCGTACGATCGCCGACCACCGGGCCCTCGTCCGTGCCGCTCTCGACGGCGTGCCCGACATCGCCTTCGTCGACGAACACGCCCGGGTCAGCGTGGAGCGCCTGCACGTGGGCTCGCGGCTGGGCATGGACGTCTGGTCGGCGGTCCGCTCCCGGAACCTCTACGTGCTGCCCTGCCAGAAGTTCCACTGGGCGAGGCCGCACGAGGGCGAGCGGATGCTGCGCCTGGCCCTCTCGCGCGACCCGTCCACCCTGCTGGCAAGCGCGCGGGTGCTGCGCTCCGCCCTGCTCGACGCGCCGGAGCTGCAGGGCTGATGCTTCGACCGCCTACGGCGGCCCCACCGCTCCCGCACGCCCGATGGTGGCGTGAGGGAGTGGTGCAGGCCGTCTCCCCGCCCGGCGTCATCGACCTGGAGCCCGGCTACCTCGAACCGGACCTGCTGCCGGTCGACGAGGTGCGTCCGCTCTACGCGGAGGCCCTCGCCGAGTTCGGCCCCGCGGCGCTCGGTTACGGCGCCAACGCCGGAGCCGAGCCGCTGCGCGCCCTGCTGGCCGCCCGGCACGGCTGCACGGCCGAGGAGGTCATGGTCACCTCCGGCACCTCGCAGGCGCTGGCCCTGTTGTGCACCGTCCTCGGCCGGCCCGGCCGGTCCGTCCTGGTCGAGCGCACCAGCTACGACCTGGGCCGAAAGATCATGACCGACCACGGTCTGCGCCCGTGCGAGGTGGACGCGGACGGTGAGGGCGTGCGGCCCGAGGCCCTGGACCGGTCCCTGTCCCTGTCCTCGTCCCGGGGCGACGACGTGGCGTTCGTCTACCTGACGCCGACGTTCCACAACCCGACCGGCACGGTCGCGGGCGCGGCGCGCCGCCGGGAGCTGCTCGCCGTCGCCGCCCGGCACGGCGTGCCGATCGTGGAGGACGACGCGTACGCGGAGCTGAGCCTGGACCGCGTCGCCCTGCCGCCCTCGCTCGCCGCACTGTCCGGACGGCGGGGCGTGATCCGGCTCGGCTCGTTCGCCAAGACCCTCGGACCGGGTCTGCGGCTGGGCTGGCTGGAGGCCGGACCGGAGCTGATCGGGACGCTGACCGGCCGTGGCCAGCTGGTCAGCGGCGGAGCGCTCAACCATCTGACCTCCCTGGCCGTGACCATGCTCATGGGGGACGGCCGCTACGACCGGCGCCTGTCGTGGCTGCGCGAGGGACTCCGGCTGCGCCGCGACACCCTCGTGGCGGCCCTGCGGGCCGGCCTGGGCGACTCGGTGACCGTCGGCTGTCCGGCCGGCGGCTTCTTCCTCTGGCTGGACTTCGGCCCGCGGCGCAGCGAGGCGTCGTTGCTCGCCGCGGCCGACCGGGCGGGCGTCGCGGTGGCTCCGGGCTCCCGCTACGGCAGCCCGGCCGGCACCCATCTGCGGCTGGCCTACAGCCTCAACTCCCCCGACCGTCTGGCGGAGGCCGCCGCGCGGCTCGCCGCCGCCTGGAGAAACGAGGAGACCCCTCGATGACCAGTTCCGTCCTCAGCCGCCTGCGCGGCTACAGTCTTCCGCTCTCCCCCTCCGGCACCTCGGCCATGCTGACTCCCCCGCCGTGGCACTTCTCCGGCGAGGTCGTCATGGTCGACTACCGCGTGGATCCGGTGGCGGCGGCGGCCTTCCTCCCGCCCGAGCTCGACCTCGGCGCCGATCCGGGGCGGGCCGCCGCGGTCTTCGCGCACTGGCAGTGGTGCTCGGAGCCGGGGACCGAGCTGGCCGATCCGGGGACCAGCCAGTTCGGCGAGTTCCTGATCCTGCTCGGCTGCGAGTACCGCGGCCGTCCCCTGGCCCGGTGCCCGTACGCCTGGGTCGACCAGCCCGTGCCGCTGCTGCGCGGCTGGGTGCAGGGGATGCCGAAGCAGTTCGGCGAACTGCACCAGACCCGGCCGATGCGCGTCGGCAAGGCGGGGCCCCTGGGCTCGGCCGCGGGCACGTACCACGGCACCGCGTCGGCCGGCGGCCGCCGCTTCGTCCAGGCCTCGGTGAACGTGACCGCCCCGGCCGCGGAGCCGCCGGCGCTGCACACCGTGCCGCTGGTGCACAGCCGGGTCCAGCCGTCCTGGGTCGCCGGGGAGGAGCCCCCCGTCGAGCTGGTGACCTCGACCGTCACCGGCGTCGAGTTCTCCGAGGTGTGGTCGGGCGACGCGCACCTGGAGATGTTCGACGTGCTCGACGCGGACTTCGCCTCGCTGCGGCCGGTCTCGGTCGGACGCGGCCACGTCTTCGGGTACGCCGAGACGCTCGTCTCCGGCCAGACCCTCGCCTGACCCCCCTCCCCCGAAGGAGCAGAAGATGACCAATCCGTTCGACGACCCCGACGCGACCTTCAAGGTGCTGGTCAACGACGAGGGGCAGCACTCGCTCTGGCCCGCCTTCGCCGCCGTTCCCGAGGGGTGGCGGGTCGCGCTGGCCGACACGGACCGCACGGCCTGCCTCGCGTACGTCGAGGAGCACTGGACCGACATGCGCCCGAAGAGCCTGGCCGACCGCATGACCGCACGCTGATGGGCGTCGCGACCGTCGGCGGCGTACGGCTGCACTACGACGACATCGAGAGCCCGGCGGGCGGGGAGCCGGTCGTCCTGGTCATGGGCGCGGGCGGTCGCGGGCGGGCGTGGCACCTCCACCAGGTACCGGCGCTCGTCGCGGCCGGCCACCGGGTGATCACGTACGACTCCCGGGGCGTGCCCCCCAGCGACCCCGGTGAGGCGGGTCTGACGGTCGGCGATCTCGCGGCCGACCTGGCGGCGCTCATCGAGCACCTGGACGCCGGTCCCTGCCGTCTGGTGGGGACCTCGCTCGGCGCGCACGTGGTGGAGGAACTGCTGCTGACCCGGCCCGAGTTGGCCACCGCCGCCGTGCTGATGGCCACCCGCGGCCGCGACGACCGGCTGCGCGCGGCCGCCGCCCGGGCCGAGATCGAGCTGCTGGACTCCGGCATCACGCTGCCGCGGAGGTACCACGCGGCCCTGCAGGCGATCCAGAACCTGTCCCCGCACACCCTCAACGACGACATCGAGGTGTCCGACTGGCTGGCGGTGTTCGAGCAGTCGCTGTCCACCGGCCCCGGACTGCGGCACCAGCTCGCCGTCACGCCGGCCCCCGGCCGCCTCGCGGCCTACGCCGCGATCACCACGCCGTGCCTGGTCCTGGCCTTCGCCGACGACCTGGTCACGCCCCCGCACCTGGTCGCCGAGGTGGCCGAGGCCATCCCCGGCGCCGTCCACCGTCTGATCGACCGCGCGGGCCACTACGGGTACATGGAGCGGCCGGAGGAGGTGAACCGCCAGATCCTCGATTTCTTCCGCGGCGTTCCCGGCCGCCCCCTCGCCCGGACGGGCCGCGCCGCGCCCCACGTCCGGGTCACCAGCCCCTGAACCGTTTCCGACCGAGGAGCCGCCGATGGCCGTCGTGCCCCCGAAGACCGTGGTCGTCGTGCCGACCTACAACGAGCGGGACAACCTGCCCGTGCTGGCCGGTCTGCTCGCGGACCTGCCGGTGCCGAACCTGCATCTGCTCGTGGTCGACGACGACTCGCCCGACGGCACCGGCGAGGTCGCGGACAAGCTCGTCGCCGGGGCACCGGACACCATCGGCGTGCTGCACCGCCGCACCAAGGACGGACTCGGCCGCGCCTACCTCGCCGGAATGGCCCGCGCGCTGGACGAGGGCGCCGACGTCGTGGTCCAGATGGACGCCGACCTCTCGCACCCGGCCTCGGCGATCCCGGTCATGCTCGACGCGCTGCTGACGGAGGGCGTCGCCGCCGTGATCGGTTCGCGCTACGTGGCCGGCGGCTCGACCGCCTCCGAGTGGCCCCGGTCCCGCAGGGCGCTGTCGGCCTGGGCCAACCTCTACGTGAACGCGATCCTGCGGCTGGGCCTGAAGGACTCCACCGCCGGCTTCAAGGCGTGGCGGGCCGAGACGTTGCGCGCGCTCGACCTGAACTCCGTGCACAGCAACGGGTACTCCTTCCAGGTCGAGATGAACCACCGGGCCGTCTCACGGGGGTTCGCCCTCCTCGAAGTGCCGATCCGCTTCGAGGAGCGCGGACAGGGCACGTCGAAGATGGACCTGGGGGTGCAGCTCGAATCCGCCCTCACCCCGTGGAGGCTGCGCTTCGGCGGCGGACACGGCCGGGACCTCGCGGTCCGGCGTCGCGCCCGACGCGGCCGGGAGGACGGGGGGAGCGGCGGCCCCGCGCGGGTCAGTCCGAGGTGACCGGCAGCACGTCGGGAGAGAGGGCGCCCGCCCGCGCGGAGGCCGAGGTGGCCCGGCGGCGGTGGTGGCGGCGGCAGAGGACCTCGTAGCCGATCTCCTCGGCCGGACGGTTCACGTCCCCGACGACGACCTGCTCGCCCTCGACGACCATCTCCCCGCCCACCGTGCGGGCGTTGTGCGTGGCGCGGGCGCCGCACCAGCACAGCGCCTCGACCTGGAGCTGCTCGATCCGGTCCGCCAGCTCGATCAGCCGCTGCGAGCCCGGGAACAGCTTCGTGCGGAAGTCCGTCGTGATCCCGAAGGCGAAGACGTCCAGGTCGAGGTCGTCGACGATGCGGGCGAGCTGGTCGATCTGCTCCGGGGCGAGGAACTGGGCCTCGTCCACGATCACGTAGTCGGCCTTGCCGCCCTGGGAGAGCTGGGTGACCAGGTACGCGTAGAGGTCCATGTCCCGCGGCGCCTCGACCGCCTCCGTCACCAGGCCGAGCCGGGAGGACAGCTTGCCCTCGCCCGCCCGGTCGTCGCGGGTGAAGATCACGCCCTGGAGCCCCCGCGCGTCGCGGTTGTGGGCGATCTGGAGCGCCAGGGTGCTCTTCCCGCAGTCCATGGTTCCGGAGAAGAAGACCAGCTCGGGCATGACGGAACGGGGACCTTTCGGGTCGTGGGTGGGAGAGGGGGTCAGGAGCGGACTTCGAGCAGCGGGACGAGCTGCTCGGCGGGGGTCATGGACCCGTGCATGCCGGCCATCGCGGACTCGTTGGGCTCGTTGACGGAGGCCGTGATCGCCACGTCGTCGTGGGCCGCGACGACGACGTCGCCGATCCGGCCGTACACCCGCTCGTCGACCTCGGCACCGAACCAGCCGAGGGAGATCGCCTCGTCCCGGCTCGCCACCCAGAACTGCTCGCCGACGACCTCGCGCCAGCAGGTGAGGACGTCCGCCTCGGCGCCGGGCACGGCGTAGACGTGGCGGGCCCGTCCCTCGCCGCCGAGGAGGGCGACGCCCGCGCTCAGCTCCCAGTCCTCGTCGAAGTCGATGCGGTGCTGCTCGTCGAAGGGGATGTCGACCATGCCGTGGTCGGCCGTGACGTACAGGGCCGAGCGCGGCGGCAGCTGCTCGGCGAGCCGCTGCACGAGCCGGTCGACGAACATCAGCTGGCCGCGCCAGGCGTCGGAGTCGATGCCGAAGCGGTGGCCGGCTCCGTCGAGCTCGCTGTAGTACGTGTAGACCAGCGAGCGGTCGCCGGCGGCGAGCTGCTCGGCGGCGAAGTCCATGCGCTCCTCGCCGGAGAGCCGCCCGTGAAACGTTCCGCCGCTGAGCGCGACCTTGGTGAGCGGGGTCTCCGCGAAGATCGGGGACGACACCTGGGCGGTGTGGATCCCGGCTTCGTGGGCGAGCCGGAAGACGGTGGGGTACGGCTGCCAGACCTGCGGCGCGGTCCAGGGCCTCCAGCGCAGCTGGTTCATCAGCTCGCCGGTCTCCGGGTTGCGCACGGTGTAGCCGGGCAGTCCGTGCGTCCCGGGGTGACGGCCGGTGCCGACGGAGGCGAGCGAGGTCGCGGTGGTGGCGGGGAAGCCGGCGGTGACCGGACGGCCCGTGCCGCCCCGCGAGGAGCCGAGGAGCGAGGTCAGGTACGGGGCCTCGTCCGGGTGCGCCTTGATCTGCTCCCAGCCGAGCCCGTCGATCAGGAAGACGCAGTTCCGGTCGGCCGGGGCCAGCTCCGCGATCCGCGGTTCGAAACCGGGCACGCCCTGGCCGGCCACGAGCGTCGGCAGCAGGTCGCCGAGCGAACCGGAGGCGTACTCCGGCACCGGCGCGGTCTCCGGGGCGAGCGGGACCGGGTCGTCGGGCCAGCCGTGGGTCACGGCGGTGGGCTGCGCCATCAGCGGGTGGGCGCGGCGGTCGCCGCGATGGCCTCGGAGAGGGCCTGGGCGAAGGCGAGGGTCTGCCGGACGGTGTCCGGGCCGTCGCCGGCGTCGCTCACCCGCAGGCTGAGGTCGTCGGCGGTGGCGTTGCCGGTGTAGCCGTGGTCGGCGTCGCAGTTGGGGTCGCCGCAGGCGGCGGGCTCCAGGTCGATGCGGGAGACGGCGCCCCAGCCGATGGTGAGGACCACCTCGCGGGGCAGCGTGCCCGGGGTGTACGACTCGGGGTTGGCGACGACGCGGCTGACGACGACGGACGAGATCCGGTCGAGCTTCACGGACTCGGTGGAGGTGGTGGCGTACGGCGTCGGGGAGCTCGTGTCGGCGGCCTGCTCGTCGGTGTGGCTGACGATGAAGCGGTGCGGCGTCAGGACGAGGACGGTGACGTGGCGCCGGACCTCGTTCGCGTCGAAGGTGGTCTCCTGGTGGACCACGTACGACGCGACGGCCTCGCCACCGACGGCGGCCTCCACCGCCTCGGCCACGAGGGCCGGGTAGTAGCCGCTGCGCTCGATCGCCGCGCGCAGCCCCTGGGTCGTCGTACCGCTCTTTGCCATGGACTCCATCCTACGGGGCCGAGGGGGCCCCTCAGGCCCGTCCGCGACGGGGCGGGCCGCGCGGACCTCAGTAACGGGGCAGGCTCCGCGGCCCGAGGTCGGTGCGGGGCGCGGGCGGGGCCAGCCGGACGGTCGCGCCGAGGACGGAGAGTCCGCGGGGCGCCACGACCACCGGCTCCAGGGAGACCGCGACCACCTCGGGGTGGTCGTCGACGAGCCGGGAGACCCTGAGCAGCAGCTCTTCGAGGGCCGGGGTGTCGACCGGGGCGGAGCCGCGCCAGCCGAAGAGCAGCGGGGCGGTGCGGAGGGAGCGGACGAGCTCGGCGACGTCCCGGTCGGTGGCCGGAACCAGCCGGTGGGCCGTGTCGCCGAGCAGTTCCGAGGCCGCGCCCGAGAGGCCGAAGGAGAGGACGGCGCCGACGGCCGGGTCGATCGCGGCGCGGACGACGGTGTCGACGCCCCGGGGCACCATCGCCTGGACGACCGGCTGGAGCTCCTCCGGCTTGCCGAGGACCTCGGTCACCTCGGCGTACGCCGTGCGCAGCTGCTCCTCGGCGGCGAGGTCGAGCCGGACGCCCCCGAGGTCGGGGCGGTGGCGGAGGTGGGGGGCGGTCGTCTTGAGCGCGACGGGGTAGCCGAGCCGGGCGGCGGCCGCGACGGCGGCGTCGGGCCCGGGCGCGGGGAGGGTCGGCAGGACGGTGATGCCGTAGCGGGCGAGCAGCGCCCCGGTCTCCTCGGTGTCGAGCGTCACACCGCGGGCGTCCACCTCGTCGGCGCCGAGGACGCCCTCGATGAGCGCGGCGGCCCCGGCCTCGTCGATGTCCTCGTACTCGGGCACCCGCCCGGGATCGGCCGCCTGGCGTCGCCACTGGCCGTACCGCACGGCCTCGGCGAGGGCCCGCACGGCCCGCTCGGCGGCGGGGTAGGCGGGGATGGCGGCGTGCCTCGCGGGGGTGGCGGCCTGTTGTTCGAAGGCGGCGACGGCGGAGGTCGTGACGGCGTCCGCGGGGCCGGGCGGGTGGGCGGGTCCGGCCGCCCTCCCCGGAGCGACGGTCGGCACCGCGTCCGCCCCGGCCGGGGCGGTCAGGATGCCGGGTCCCGGCGGAGCACCGGGTCCCGGCGAAGTGCCGGGTCCCGGCGAAGTGCCGGGTCCTGCCGGAGTGCCGGTCCCCGCCGGAGCGCCGGTCCCCGCCGGAGCGCCACCGGCACGGTTCTCCTGGGTGACGGCACCGCGCCCCGACGCCGTCGGCCGGGTGCTCGTCGCCGCCGCGAGGGCCTCCGCGAGGCCGCCCATCTCGACGTGGACGACGACGACCGGCTTCGCCGGCGCGGGGGCGGAGGCGACGGCCTCGCGGAGGGCCGCCGCGAGCACCTCGCCGTCGCCGAACTCGGTGGCCCCGTCCTCGCCGACCCAGGGGATCGCGTTGACGACGACCGCGTCGGACGTCTCGTCGGCGAGCGCCGCCGCGAGCGCGTCCCGGAAGTCCGCCGGGACCGCCGCCGTCGTGAGGTCGAGGGGCCGCAGCGGACGCAGCCCCTCGGTCAGGCAGGCGTCGTACGTGAGGAGGCCGAGCGACTCGGAGTTCCCGAGGATCGCGACCCTGGGCCCGGCGGGCAGCGGCTGGGCGGCCAGGAGCAGTCCGGCGTCGACGAGTTCGGTGACGGTGTCGACGCGGATGACGCCGGCCTGGCGGAGCAGGGCGGAGACCGTGGCGTGCGGGATGCGGGTGACCGGCACCCGGTGGCCGGGCGGGGCGCTGCCGCTGTGCCGGGCGCCCTTGACGACGACGACGGGCTTGACGGCGGCGGTGCGGCGGGCGAGCCGGGTGAACTTCCGCGGGTTGCCGATCGACTCCAGGTAGAGGAGGACGACGTCGGTGCCGGGGTCGTCGTACCAGTGCTGGAGGAAGTCGTTGCCGGAGACGTCGGCGCGGTTGCCTGCCGAGATGAAGGAGGAGAGTCCCGCGCCGCGCCGGTGCAGTCCGGCGAGGAGGGCGATCCCGATGGCGCCGGACTGGGTGAAGAGCCCGATCCGCCCGGCTCCCGGCATCTGCGGGGCGAGGGAGGCGTTGAGCCGGACGTCGGCGGCGGTGTTGATGATCCCGAAGGCGTTGGGGCCGATGATCCGCATGCCGTACGAGCGGGCCTGCCGTACGAGCTCGCGCTGGCGCTCGCGGCCGGCGGCCCCGCTCTCGGCGTATCCGGCGGAGAGCACGACGAGGCCGCGCACCCCGTGCTCGCCGCAGTCCGCGACGGCCTCGGGCACCCGCTCGGCGGGGACGGCGACGACGGCCAGGTCCACCGGTTCGCCGATGGCGCCGACGGAGGGGTGGGCGGGGACGCCGTCGAGCTCGGTCTCTCCGGTGAGCGCGGCGTTCACCGCGTACACCCGTCCCGTGAAGCCGGCGCCGAGGAGGTTGCGGAGCACGGTCCGGCCGACACCGCCGGGGGCGCGCCCGGCGCCGACGACGGCGACGGACCGGGGGGTGAGGAGGCGCTGCACGGAGCGCGCCTCGGCGCGCTGCTCCCGCGCGCGCTGGACGGCGAGGGAGCGGTCGGTCGGTTCGAGGTCGAGGTGGAGCCGGACGGACCCGTCCTCGAAGCTGCGCTTCTGGGTGTAGCCCGCGTCGGTGAAGACCTTGATCATCTTGGTGTTGGCGGGGAGCACCTCGGCCGCGAAGCGCCGGATGTCCCGCTCGCGCGCGACCGCCGCGATGTGTTCGAGGAGGGCGGAGGCGACGCCCCTGCCCTGGTGCGCGTCCTGGACGAGGAAGGCGACCTCGGCCTCGTCGGCGGGGGACGAGGCGGGCAGTCCGCGGGAGTCGATGCGGTCGTAGCGGACGGTGGCGATGAACTCGCCGCCGACGGTCGCCGCGAGCCCGACCCGGTCCACGAAGTCGTGGTGGGTGAAGCGGTGGACGTCCTTGGCGGACAGGCGCGGGTAGGGGGCGAAGAAGCGGTAGTACTTCGACTCGTCCGAGACCTGCTCGTAGAAGCTGACGAGCCGGTCGGCGTCGTCGGCCGTGATAGGCCTGATGCGCGCGGTGCCGCCGTCGCGGAGCACCACGTCCGCCTCCCAGTGGTCGGGGTAGGCGTGCTCCGGCGGGGCGGGCCGCGCCGACGGGGCCGGTGGTTCCGCCGCTTCCGACTTCTCCGACGCGCTCTGCATGGGGCCAGCCTACGGCCGCGGCACGAGCGCGACACGACCGCGGCACCGGTCGCGGCGCGGGGGCGGGCGATGCAAGGTGTTGCAAGGTAGGGAGGGCCGAAGGGCGGTCCGGTCCGGGCCGAAGGTCGGCGTGAGCACCGCGCAACCCGTGAGAGACTGGTCTAGACAACCCGCTTGAGACTTGAAGGGCAACACCATGGCTGAGCGCCGCGTCAACGTCGGCTGGGCCGAGGGCCTGCACGCCCGCCCCGCGTCCATCTTCGTCCGTGCCGCCACGGCTTCCGGCGTGCCGGTGACGATCGCCAAGTCCGACGGCACCCCCGTGAACGCCGCCTCCATGCTCGCGGTGCTCGGTCTGGGCGCGCAGGGCGGCGAGGAGATCGTCCTCGCTTCGGAGGCCGACGGCGCCGAGGCCGCGCTCGACCGCCTGGCGAAGCTGGTCGCCGAGGGCCTGGACGAGCTGCCCGAGACCGTCTGACGCCGGTCCCCCGCACCACGGATGGCCGGGGCCGCCGGAATTCCGGCGGCCCCGGCCATCCGCTTTTCCCGGACTCTTTTTCCGGACGGAGAAAGGCCCGTCCCCGGGCAGCGCGAAAATACGGCCCGAATGCCTTTTCCCTTTGTACGGCGCGCGTGTTAATTCCGGGCACCCGTCGTGTTGACGGCATGTTGCGAGACCCTCACACGGCCGCTCGCCGGAATTTTCAGCCGGTACAGCGGCAGTGAGCGCTCCGCGTGCAGCGCGGTCAGCGCCCGCGCCCGCTCCGCGTCGCCGCGCGCCACGGCGTCCACGATCGCGCCGTGCTCGGCCCAGGCCTCGACCGGCCGGTCGGGCTGCTCCACGACGTGCGTCCAGGCGATCTTGTGCCGCAGCTGGGTGAGCAGCGCCGTGAGGGCCGGGCTCCCGGAGGCCTGCGCCAGGGTCTCGTGGAACCAGCCGCCGAGCGAGCGCAGGTCCTCCCCCTGACCGCGCCTGGCCCGCTCCTGCCCCAGCCTGACCAGGCCGCGCAGCACCTTGAGGTGCGCCTCGGTGCGCCGCTGCGCGGCCCGGGCGGCACCCAGCGGTTCGAGCAGCGCCCTCATGTCGAGGAGGTCGGCGGCCTCCTGCTCGGTCGGCTCGGCGACCTGGGCGCCCGCGTGGCGGCGGGTGACGACGAAGCCCTCGGACTCCAGGGTGCGCAGCGCCTCGCGGACCGGGACCCGGGAGACCCCGTACCGGCGGGCGAGCTGCTCCTCGGTGAGCCGAGCACCCCGCTCGAACACGCCGGAGACGATGTCGTCCCGGATCGCCGTGCATACCGAGTGCGCGGGAATGCGCATGTCCGACCTCCGCCTTGGTGCGCGCGAGACAATTCGAGCGGCGCCTGTTCTGCGCCGATCTTCGACTCTATTGCAGCACGCCGGAATTTCCGATGCCCCCACGGAATCCATGGATGTCTTCCGGCCGAAGAAAAGCCCCGGCTCAGTACGAGCCGGGGCTTTTGCGACGCGGTGCGGGCGGGGTCAGACGCTGACGCCGCGGGCGCGGAGGTACGCGATCGGGTTGATGTCCGAGCCGTACTCGGAGCTGGTGCGCGCCTCGAAGTGGAGGTGCGGGCCGGTGGAGTTGCCGGTCGAGCCCGAGATGCCTATCTGCTGGCCCGGCTCGACGGTCTGGCCGACGTAGACCTCGATGGAGGAGAGGTGCCCGTACTGGGTGTACGTGCCGTCGTTCATCCGGATGACGATGTTGTTGCCGTACGCGCCGCCCCAGCCGGCCTCGACGACGGTGCCGGAACCGACGGAGACGACCCGGGTGCCGTAGGCGGCGTGGAAGTCGATGCCGGAGTGGCTGCCGGAGGACCAGAGCGAGCCGCCGGTCTTGTAGCCGGTGGAGACGTACGAGCCGGCGACGGGGAGCTGGAAGGAGGCCAGGCGGCGGCGCTCGGCCTCGCGGGCGGCGCGCTCGCGCTCCAGGCGGATCTCCTTGGCCCGGGCCTCGGCCTTGCGCTTCGCCTCGGCCTTGGCCTTCGCCTTGGCGATGGCCTCGACGGCCTCCTGCTCCTGGGCGGCGGCCTGGGCGTTGAGCGGGTCGACGAGGGAGTCCTCGGTGATCACCTGGGTGAGGCCGGTGTCCTCGACGGAGCGGTTGTCCGTGTCGGCGGCGAGCGCCGGGGAGGCGAGGGTTCCGATGACGCCGGTGGTGGCCAGCGTCGCGACGCCGGCGATGCCCGCGCCGCGGCGCGCCATCCGGCTCGGAGCACGGTGCTTCCCGGTGGCACGGGTGAACGCCATGGAGGAGCTGATCCTTTCCTTCCTTCTCGCCTACCGGGTTAGCTGACGGGTTCGGAGCAGGAAGGTCTCCTACGGGCCCCTCCGTCGAGACGAAGGCGCCCGATTCACCCCAGGGACTGCGTACGGGTCCCCGGCTCCCCAGGCTCGCGCCTGACGGGGACTCGGCGATGACTGTCCGATGCCGCGGTTGCGGCACGTGCAACTGACGAACAGCCGCCCCGACGCTATGCGGGATCGCCTTTCAATCACCAACCAGACGCGCTTTTTGTAAGACATGCCACAGGGCAAACGATCACCCTTGATCCCAATACGGACAAAGAGGAGGACCCCGACGAACTGTGTCGTCGGGGCCCTCCCGTTGTCGTCCCGGAGCCGGAATCAGCCCGTCACGACGGTCACTTCGCCGATGCCGAGCGCACGCACCGGCTCCGCGATCTGCGCCGCGTCACCGACGAGCACGGTGACGAGCCGGTCCACCGGGAAGGCGCTGACCACGGCGGCCGTCGCCTCGACGGTGCCGGTCTCGGCCAGGCGCGCGTACAACTGGGCCTGGAAGTCGTCCGGGAGGTGCTGCTCGACCTGGTCGGCGAGCGTCCCGGCGACCGAGGCGGCCGTCTCGTACTTGAGGGGCGCCACCCCGACGAGGTTCTGCACGGCCGTCTCGCGCTCCGCGTCCGTGAGGCCCTCGGCGGCGAGGACGCGCAGCACCTTCCACAGGTCCTCGAGGGCCGGGCCCGTGTTGGGGGTGTCGACGGACCCGCTGATGGCGAGCATCGCGGCGCCGTTCCCCTCGGCGTCCGAGCGGAGCACCTGGCCGAAGGCCCGCACGCCGTACGTGTAGCCCTTCTCCTCGCGCAGGACCCGGTCCAGACGGGAGGTCAGGGTGCCGCCCAGGCAGTACGTGCCGAGGACCTGGGCCGCCCAGACGCGGTCGTGCCGGTCCGGACCGATCCGGCCGATCAGCAGCTGCGTCTGGACGGCGCCGGGACGGTCCACGATGACGACCCGTCCGGTGTCGTCGGCGGTGATCGGCGGCATCGGGAGCGGCTCGGCCGGCTCACCGGTCCAGGCGCCCAGCGTCTCGGCGAGGACCTTGTCGAGGTCGACCCCGGTCAGGTCGCCGACGACCACCGCGGTGGCCGTGCCCGGCCGGACGTACGCGTCGAAGAAGGCGCGGACGGCGGCGGCGTCGATCGCGGCGACGGTCTCCTCGGTGCCCTGGCGCGGCCGGGACATCCGGGACTCCGCCGGGAACAGCTCCTTGGAGAGCTGCTTGGCCGCGCGGCGCGCCGGGTTGGCCGTCTCGTGCGGGATCTCGTCGAGACGGTTGCGCACCAGGCGCTCGATCTCGGTCTCCAGGAACGCCGGGGCGATGAGGGCCTCGGCGAGCAGACCGAGCGCCTTGGGCAGCCGGGAGACCGGGACCTCCAGGGAGACCCGTACGCCCGGGTGGTCGGCGTGCGCGTCGAGCGTGGCGCCGCAGCGCTCCAGCTCGGCCGCGAACTCCTCGGCGCTGTGCTGGTCGGTGCCCTCGGAGAGCGCGCGGGCCATGATGGTGGCGACACCGTCGAGGCCGGCGGGCTCGGCGTCCAGCGGGGCCGGCAGGAAGACCTCCACGGCGACGACCTGCTGGCCGGGGCGGTGGCTGGTGAGCACGGTCAGACCGTTGTCCAGCCTGCCGCGGTCCGGGGCCGGGAAGGCCCACGGCCTGGCGGCGCCCGGCTGGGGCTGCGGATGGAAGTCCATGCTGGTCAAAGACACGGCAGCGTCGGTCACTGGTCCGCTCCCTCTTCCTCGTCGCCGTTCTCGCTCTGCTCGGTCGCCAGGGGCTCGTAGACGAGCACCGCGCGGTTGTCGGGGCGCAGCTTGGCCGCGGCGACCGCCCGCACCTCCTCGGCGGTGACGGCCAGGACGCGGTCGACGGCGGTCAGGGCGAGCTGCGGGTCTCCGAAGAGGACGGCGAACCGGCACAGTTCGTCGGCGCGGCCGGCGACGGTGCCGAGCCGGTCCAGCCACTCGCGCTCCAACTGGGCCTGCGCGCGCTCCATCTCCTCGGGCGTGGGGCCCTCCTCGGCGAACCGGGCCAGCTCCTCGTCGACGGCCGCCTCGATCTGCGGGACCTCGACGCCCCCGGAGGTCTTGACGTCCAGCCAGCCCAGCGAGGGCGCCCCGGCGAGCCGCAGCAGGCCGAAGCCGGCGGCGACGGCCGTGCGGTCACGGCGGACCAGGCGGTTGTGCAGGCGGGAGGACTCCCCGCCGCCCAGGACCGTCAGGGCCAGGTCGGCGGCGTCGCACTCGCGCGTGCCGTCGTGCGGCAGCCGGTAGGCGGCCATCAGCGCGCGCGCCGGGACCTCCTCCTCGACGACCTCGCGCAGCTGCTCGCCGATGACCTCGGGCAGCTCGCCGGAGCGCGGCTCGGGCTTGCCGTCGTGGGCGGGGATGGAGCCGAAGTACTTCTCGACCCACGCGAGCGTCTGCGCCGGGTCGATGTCGCCGACGACGGACAGCACCGCGTTGTTCGGGGCGTAGTACGTGCGGAAGAAGTTCCGCGCGTCCTCCAGGGTGGCCGCGTCCAGGTCGGCCATGGAGCCGATCGGCGTGTGGTGGTAGGGGTGGCCCTCCGGGTAGGCCAGGGCGGTCAGCCTCTCGAAGGCCGTGCCGTACGGCACGTTGTCGTAGCGCTGGCGGCGCTCGTTCTTGACGACGTCCCGCTGGTTCTCCATGGACTCGTCGTCCAGGGCGGCGAGCAGCGAGCCCATGCGGTCGGCCTCCAGCCAGAGCGCGAGCTCCAGCTGGTGCGTGGGCATGGTCTCGAAGTAGTTGGTGCGCTCGAAGCTCGTCGTGCCGTTGAGCGAGCCGCCGGCGCCCTGCACCAGCTCGAAGTGGCCGTTCCCGTGCACCTGCTTCGAGCCCTGGAACATCAGGTGCTCGAAGAGGTGGGCGAGGCCCGTGCGGCCCTTGACCTCGTGACGCGAGCCGACGTCGTACCAGAGGCAGACCGCGGCGACCGGGGTCAGGTGGTCCTCGGAGAGCACCACGCGCAGGCCGTTCGCCAACCGGTGCTCGGTCGCTGTCAGGCCGCCGGAGCCGGCCTCGGCCGTGGCCGTGTGACCCATGGGCATGTACGTCCCTTCGATCGCGATGTGAAAAAGTCCTGCCACTGTATGCAAGCGCGCCGACACCTGGCGAAGTTCCCGACCCTTCGTGATGTCCCTCTTCCGGGTCGCGGTCGGCGTTGTCGGTGGCACGGTCCACAATGGTCCGCGTCAGATCAACCTTGTTGGTGAAGGAGCCGCAGCCGCGATGGCCCGCCGCAGCACGAAGACACCGCCGCCGGACGACGCGTTCGAGGAGCGAATCCTCGACATCGACGTCGTCGACGAGATGCAGGGCTCCTTCCTCGAGTACGCGTACTCGGTGATCTACTCGCGCGCCCTCCCCGACGCCCGCGACGGCATGAAGCCCGTCCAGCGGCGCATCGTCTACCAGATGGGCGAGATGGGGCTCCGCCCCGACCGCGGCTTCGTCAAGTGCGCCCGTGTCGTCGGCGAGGTGATGGGCAAGCTCCACCCGCACGGCGACGCGTCGATCTACGACGCGATGGTCCGCATGGCGCAGCCCTTCTCCATGCGCCTCCCCCTCGTCGACGGCCACGGGAACTTCGGCTCCCTGGGCAACGACGACCCGCCGGCCGCCATGCGGTACACCGAGTCGCGGATGGCCCCGGCCGCGCTCCTCATGACCGAGTCCATCGACGAGGACACGGTCGACTTCGCGCCGAACTACGACGGCCAGGAGCAGGAGCCGGTGGCGCTCCCCGCCGCCTACCCGAACCTGCTGGTCAACGGCGCGTCCGGGATCGCGGTCGGCATGGCGACGAACATGCCCCCGCACAACCTCGGCGAGGTCGTCGCGGCCGCCCGCCACCTGATCCGCCACCCGAACGCCGACCTCGAGACGCTGATGCGCTTCGTGCCCGGCCCCGACCTGCCCACCGGCGGCCGGATCGTCGGCCTCTCCGGCATCAAGGACGCGTACGAGTCGGGCCGCGGCTCCTTCAAGATCCGCGCCACCGCGACCGTGGAGACCGTGACGGCGCGCCGCAAGGGCATCGTCGTGACCGAGCTGCCCTTCACGGTGGGCCCCGAGAAGGTCGTCTCCAAGATCAAGGACCTGGTCGGCTCCAAGAAGCTCCAGGGCATCGCGGACGTCAAGGACCTCACCGACCGCAGCCACGGCCTGCGTCTGGTCATCGAGATCAAGAACGGCTTCGTGCCCGAGGCGGTCCTGGAGCAGCTCTACAAGCTGACGCCGATGGAGGAGTCCTTCGGCATCAACAACGTGGCGCTGGTCGACGGACAGCCGCTCACCCTCGGTCTCAAGGAGCTCCTGGAGGTCTACCTCGACCACCGCTTCGAGGTGGTCCGGCGCCGCTCCGAGTTCCGCCGCACCAAGAAGCGCGACCGGCTCCACCTGGTCGAGGGCCTCCTCGTCGCGCTGCTCGACATCGACGAGGTCATCCGGCTCATCCGGGAGAGCGAGAACTCCGCCCAGGCCAAGGAGCGCCTGATGGAGCGCTTCTCGCTGAGCGAGATCCAGACGCAGTACATCCTGGACACCCCGCTGCGCCGCCTCACCAAGTTCGACCGCCTGGAGCTGGAGACCGAGCGCGACCGGCTCAACGGCGAGATCGACGAGCTGACCGGCATCCTCGAATCCGACGCGGAGCTGCGCAAGCTGGTCTCGGCGGAGCTGGCGGGCGTCGCCAAGAAGTTCGCCACGGACCGGCGGACGGTCCTCCTGGAGTCGGCGGGCGCGCCCGTCGCGGCCGTGTCCCTGGAGGTCGCGGACGACCCGTGCCGGGTGCTGCTCTCCTCGACGGGCCTGCTGGCCCGGACGGTGACCGAGCACCTCCCGCCCGCGGAGGACGGCAAGCGGTCCAAGCACGACGTGATCGTCTCGACGGTCGCGGCCACCCAGCGCGGTGACGTCGGCGTGGTGACCTCGGCCGGCCGGCTGCTGCGCCTCGCGGTGATCGACCTGCCGCAGCTCCCGGACACCGCGAGCGCCCCGAACCTGGCGGGCGGCGCGCCGCTGTCGGAGTTCCTCTCCCTGGAGGCGGACGAGACGGTGGTCTGCCTGACCACGCTGGAGGAGTCCTCACCGGGCCTCGCCCTCGGCACGCTGCAGGGCGTGGTGAAGCGCGTGGTGCCGGACTACCCGGCGAACAAGGACGAGCTGGAGGTCATCACCCTCAAGGACGGTGACCGGATCGTCGGCGCGACGGAGCTGCGGACGGGCGAGGAGGACCTGGTCTTCATCACCTCCGACGCCCAGTTGTTGCGCTACCAGGCCTCGCAGGTGCGGCCCCAGGGCCGTCCGGCGGGCGGCATGGCGGGCATCAAGCTCGCCGCGGGCGCCGAGGTGATCTCGTTCACGGCCGTCGACCCGGCGGCCGACGCCGTGGTCTTCACCGTCGCGGGCTCCACGGGCACCCTGGACTCCTCGGCGGGGACGTCGGCGAAGCTGACCCCCTTCGACCAGTACCCGCGCAAGGGCCGCGCGACCGGCGGTGTCCGCTGCCAGCGCTTCCTGAAGGGCGAGGACGTCCTCACCTTCGCCTGGGCGGGCGCCACCCCGGCCCGCGCCGCCCAGAAGACCGGCACCCCGGTGGAGCTGCCCGAGGCGGACCCCCGCCGCGACGGTTCGGGCACTCCCCTTCCGAAGCCGGTCGACGTGGTGGCGGGCCCGGCGCTCTAGGACCCGCCCGCGGCCCGGGCCGGACGCGTCCTAGGACGCGTCCGGCTCCTCCTCCGTCCGCTGTACGTACCGCAGGACGCCCCACATGCCGTGCTCGTCGGGGGCGTCCTGCGGGCCGTTCAGCTCGCAGGAGGCGAGTTCCTTGCGCAGGGCGGGCGCGTCGATGCCGGAGCCGATCAGCACGAGCTGGGTGAGGCGCTCCTCGCCGGCGGGCCAGGGCTCGGGGTAGAAGCGCAGGAAGCGGCCGACGGCGTGCACACCGTAGCGGTTGTCCGGATCGGCGGGGCCGAGGTCGACGAAGCCCTTGATCCGGTAGAGGCCCTCGGGGCGGGAGTCGAGGAAGGCCATGAGGCGGCGCGGGTGCAGCGGCGTCGTGGCCGTCACCGAGAGGCTCTCGTAGGCCGCGTGCGGATGGGCGTCACCGGCCTCCTCGGAGCCGTACAGGATGTCCTCGATCGACATCTGGCCCTCGATCTCGCCCTCCGGTACGACCCGGTCGAAGAGCAGCTCCGGGTCGACGCGCCCGTGGGAGGCCTCGACGACGGCGGCGCGCCCGGCGAGCCCGGTCACCGTCTCCCGGACGCTCCGCAGCTCGTCCGGGGCCACCCGGTCCGCCTTGTTGACGACGACGAGGTCGGCGAGGCCGAGGTGCCGGTCGGTCCCGGGGTGCCGCTGCCGGGTGGCCGCGAACTCGGACGCGTCGACGACCTGGACGAGCCCTCCGTACACGACCCGGTCGTTCTCGCTGGCCAGCACCATGCGGACCAGCTCCTCCGGCTCCGCGAGCCCGCTCGCCTCGATCACGATCACGTCCAGCCGGGACTCGGGCCGGGTCAGGACCTCCAGGTACTCGTCGAGCTCGCCGGCGTCGACGGCGCAGCACAGGCAGCCGTTGCCGAGGGAGACGGTGGAGCCGACCTGGCCGGCGACGGTCATCGCGTCGATGCCGATGTCACCGAAGTCGTTGACCATGACCCCGATCCGGGTGCCCCGGGCGCTGCGCAGCAGATGGTTGAGGAGCGTGGTCTTCCCTGCCCCGAGAAACCCGGCCAGGACGACGACGGGGATCTGCTGCGTGCTCAAGGGACGTGCCTCCATTCCTTCGCGTCCCACGGGCGTGGGAAACCCCCAGAATAGGCGTCCGTTCCGTCACCGTTTCCGGTCCCGGGCCGCCTCCCCTTACCGTTTCCGGCATGAGCCCCGCACAGACCCGCCCCCCGCGCCCCGGCGCGCGCCGTCGACGGTTCGGGTGGCCGCAGCGGGTGTTCTCCCAGGTCCTGCTGATGCAACTGGCCATCGCGACCGGTGTGACCGTCCTCGCCACCGGCCTCTTCCTCGCCCCGCTGAGCGCCCAGCTCGACGACCAGGCCATGCGGCGGGCCCTGGCCATCGCCGGCACCACCGCGTCGCCCCGGCTCGCCGCGGACCTCACCGGCGGCCCGCCGTCCGCGCGGGGCCCGGTCCAGACCGAGGCGGAGCGGATCAGGATCTCCACGGGCGCCGAGTACGTCGTGGTCATGGACACCCACGGGGTGCGCTGGTCGCACACCGACCCCGCCGAGATCGGCAGGGTGGTCTCCACGGACCCGAGCAGCGCCCTCGCCGGTCACGAGGTGATGGAGATCGACAGCGGCACCCTGGGCCGCTCGGCGCGCGGCAAGGTGCCGCTGCGGGACGCCGACGGGCGGATCGTCGGCGCGGTCTCCGTCGGCATCGAGTACGACAGCGTCCGCGACCGGCTCCTCGCCGCCATCCCCGGCCTCCTCGCCTACGCGGGCGGTGCGCTCGCCGCCGGGGCGCTCGCGGCCTATCTGATCTCCCGGCGGCTCCAGCGGCAGACCCACGACCTGGCCTTCTCCGACATCTCCGCCCTGCTCGCCGAGCGCGAGGCTATGCTGCACGGCATCCGCGAGGGCGTCGTGGCCCTCGACCGGAACGGCTCCGTACGGCTCATGAACGACGAGGCGCAGCGCCTCCTCGGCCTCGGCCGCGAGGCCGAGGGCCGACCGCTCGACGAGGTCCTCGGCGCCGGCCGGACCGCCGACGTCCTCGCGGGCCGGGTGACCGGCGAGGACCTGCTCACCGTCCGGGGACACCGGGTGCTGATCGCCAACCGGATGCCCACGGACGACGGCGGCGCGGTGGCGACCCTCCGGGACCGCACCGAGCTGGAACGCCTCGGACGCGAGCTCGACTCCACCCGGGGCCTGATCGACGCGCTCCGCGCCCAGGACCACGAGCACGCCAACCGGCTGCACACCCTCCTCGGCCTCCTGGAGCTGGAGATGCACGAGGAGGCGGTCGAGTTCGTCACGGAGGTGGTCGGCGTGCACCGGGCCACCGCCGAGCAGGTCACGGAGAAGGTCCACGACCCGCTCCTCGCCGCGCTCCTCGTCGGGAAGGCGACCGTCGCCGCCGAGCGGGGCGTCTCGCTGCGGCTCGCGCCCGACTCCCTGCTGCCGGACCGGCTCGTCGACCCGCGCGAACTGGTCACCGTCGTCGGCAACCTGGTCGACAACGCCCTGGACGCCGTCGCCGGCACTCCCGGCGGCCGTATCGAGGTCTCCTTCCGCGCCGAGGGCCGTACGGTGGTGCTGCGGGTCTCGGACAGCGGCCCGGGCGTCCCGGAGGACCGCCGCGAGCTGATCTTCACCGAGGGCTGGACGACGAAGGCGCTGCCGTCCCACGGCAAGCGCGGACTCGGCCTCGCCCTGGTGCACCGGCTCGCCGAGCGCCGGGGCGGCACAGCCGAGGTGGCCGACGGCGCCGAGGGCGGCGCCGTGTTCACGGTCGTCCTCCCGGACGCCCTGACCGACCCGGAGTCCGCCGACCCGGAGTCCGCCGACCCGGGGTCCGCCACCCCAGAGCCCACCGTCCCGGCGTCCTCCGTCCCGGCGTCCTCCGAGGAGGCGTGATGATCGACGTGCTCGTGGTGGACGACGACGTGCGGGTCGCGCGGATCAACGCCGCCTACGTCGCCAAGGTGCCCGGCTTCCGGGTCGTCGCCCTCGCCCACTCGACCGCCGAGGCGCTCGCCGCCCTGGACGGCCGGCCGGTCGACCTCGTCCTCCTGGACCACTACCTCCCCGACGAGAACGGACTCGCGGCGGTGCGGGAGCTCCGCGCGCGCGGCCACCAGTGCGACGTGATCATGGTGACGGCGGCTCGTGACGTGGCCACCGTGCAGTCGGCGATGCGACACGGGGCGCTGCAGTACCTGGTCAAGCCGTTCAACTTCGCCGGGCTCCGCGCCAAGCTGGAGGCGTACGCGACGCTCCGTCGCACCCTGGAGACCGGCGGCGAGGCGGAGCAGGCCGAGGTGGACCGGATCTTCGGGGTCCTGTCGGCCGGCGCCGTCGCCCCCGACCTGCCCAAGGGCCACTCCCCCACCACGGCCGAGGTGGTCCGGCAGGTGCTGCTCGCCGCCGACGGCCCGCTGTCCGCGCAGGAGATCGCCGAGCGGGCCGGCGTCAGCCGCCAGACCGCACAGCGCTACCTCAAGCTCCTGGAGCGCACCGGCCGGGTGCGCCTCTCCCTCCGATACGGCGAGACGGGCCGCCCCGAGCACCGATACGCCTGGGCGAGCTCACCGCCCACCGGCTGACGCCCGCCCGGGGCGGTCAGACGGCACCCGCCCCCGTCAGGGAGCGCACCTCGGTCTCCGCGTGCCGGGCCTCGTCGGGCGGCTCGGACGAGGTGACCGTACCGATCCATCCGGCCAGGAAGCCGAGCGGGACGGAGACCACGCCCGGGTTCTGCAGCGGGAAGAGGTGGAAGTCGACGCCCGGGAACAGCGATTCCGGGCTGCCCGAGACGACCGGGGAGACCAGGACGAGCAGCACCGCGGGGATCAGGCCGCCGTACACCGACCAGACCGCGCCCCGGGTGGTGAACTTCCGCCAGAACAGCGAGTAGAGCAGCACCGGCAGATTGGCGGAGGCCGCGACCGCGAAGGCCAGGCCGACGAGGAAGGCCACGTTGAGGTCGCGGGCGAGCAGTCCGAGGCCGATGGCGGCCGCCCCGATCCCGGCGGCGGCGACCCTGGCCACGGCCACCTCGCTGTACTGCTTCGCGTGCCGACGGCGCAGCGAGGCGTACAGGTCGTGGGCGACGGAGGCCGAGGAGGCCAGCGTGATCCCCGCGACGACGGCGAGGATGGTCGCGAAGGCGACGGCGGCGACGACCGCGAAGAGCACGATGCCGCCGGTGGAGCCCTCGCCGCCGCCGAGGTCGAGGGCGAGCAGCGGCACGGCGGTGTTCCCAGAGGCGTTGGACGCGCGGACCTCGTCGGGGCCGATCAGCGCGGCCGCCCCGAAGCCGAGCACGATGGTCATCAGGTAGAAGCTGCCGATGAGCCCGATGGACCAGACGACGGAGCGACGGGCGGCGCGGGCGGTCGGCACGGTGTAGAAGCGCGACAGGATGTGCGGCAGCCCCGCCGTGCCCAGGACGAGGGCGAGCCCGAGGCTGATGAAGTCGAGGCGGGCCGTCCAGTCCCCGCCGTAGCGCAGCCCGGGCGCGAGGAAGCCCGCACCGTGCCCGCTGCGCTCGGCCGCGGTGGAGAGCAGGCTGTTCACGTCGCCGTGGAACCGGAGCAGGACGAGGACGGTGAGCGCGACCGTGCCCGCCATGAGCAGGACCGCCTTGACGATCTGGATCCACGTGGTGGCCCGCATGCCGCCGAGCGTCACGTAGATCACCATCAGCGCGCCCACACCGATCACCGTCCACGAGCGCGCGGCCTCGCTGGAACCGCCGAGCAGCAGCGCCACCAGGCTCCCCGCACCCACCATCTGGGCCACGAGGTAGAGCACGGAGACGGCCACCGAGGACGTTCCGGCGGCGATCCGCACCGGCCGCTCCGCCATCCGCGCGGCGACGACGTCGGCCAGTGTGAACCGCCCGCAGTTGCGCACCAGTTCGGCGACCAGCAGGAGCACGAGCAGCCAGGCGACGAGGAAGCCGACGGAGTACAGCATGCCGTCGTAGCCGTAGAGCGCGATCAGCCCGGAGATGCCCAGGAAGGAGGCCGCGGACATGTAGTCCCCGGCGATGGCGAACCCGTTCTCCAGAGGGGAGAACAGTCGCCCTCCGGCGTAGAACTCCTCCGCCGAACCGCGCCGGTGGCGGCCCACCCAGGTGGTGATCCCCAGCGTCACGGCGACGAACACGCTGAACAGCACGAGCGCCAGGCTCTGATGGCTTCCGGTCACGGCTGCACCACCCCTCGGGTCATCTCCTGGGTGTCCCAGCGCAGTTCCAGCGCGGCCCGGTCCCTGCGCAGCCGTGCATGACGCGCGTACGCCCAGGTCAACAGGAAGGTGGTGAGGAACTGCCCGAGCCCCGCGACCATCGCGACGTTGACCGCTCCGGCCACCGGCCGCGCCATCAGCCCGGGTGCGACGGTCGCCGCGACCACATAGGCGAGGTACCACAGGAGGAACGCCAGGGTGGCAGGGAAGACGAACCGGCGGTAGCGGCCACGCACTTCCTGGAAGGCGGGACTCCGCTGGACTTCCAGGTAGATCTCCGCCGCGCTGTGGACCCGCTGCCTCGGCACCGCGTCGGGGCGTCCGTCGCCGGCCGCCCCGGCCGCCGCCTCGCCGCTCCCACCGGAAGCCGTCGCGTCGTACCAGGGGTCGTCGACCGCCATCGCCGTAGCGTCGCGCCCCTCTTGCCTGTCCACCTGCTCCACCGACCAACTCTCCTTGTCAGCGAACCGTTTCGGCCGCGTGCCCAAGGATGGACAGAGCGGGAACATCCCGGACTCTTCTCCCCCCTCTCTTCACCCCATCAGGTGACTCTTCTCCCAGGCGCCCTGACCAGACCGTGCTGATATGCGTACCGCACGGCCTGGGCACGGTCGCGCACCCCGGTCTTGGCGAAGAGGTTGTTGATATGGGTCTTCACCGTGGCCGTGGAGATCCGCAGCCGCCCCGCGATCTCCGCGTTGGACAGCCCGTCCGCGACCAGCGCGAGCACTTCCGTCTCCCGCTCGGTCAGACCGTCGGCGTACGGCCCGGACGAGCCGCCCGCCCCCGGCGCCACCCCAGGGCCCCCGTCCATCGCCGACCACGCCCCGGATCCGGTCCCGGGACCAGTCCGCCCGCCCCGTTCGCCCTGCCCCTCCCGACCACTGCGGCCCTCCCGGTCTTCCCCGTCCTCCCTGTCGCCCCCGTCCTCCCTGTCGCCCCCGTCCTCCCTGTCGTCCCTGGCCTCCCGGTCGTCCCTGGCCTCCCGGTCGTCCCTGGCCTCCCGGTCGATCAGCCGCTCCAGGAGTCGCCGCTGTACGGAGGGCGAGAGCCCGGCCCGCCCGTCGATCACGTCCCGCACGGCCCGCGCGATCTCCTCCCCGCCGGCGTCCTTGGTGAGGTAACCCCGCGCCCCGGCCCGCAGCGCCGGGAACAGCGAGTCGTCGTCGGCGTAGGTGGTGAGCACGACGACCTCCGTCCCGGGGTGCCGGTCGCGAATCCGACGGGTGGCCTCGACGCCGTCGCAGCGGGGCATCCGCAGATCCATCAGGACGACGTCGGGAGCGAGCTCGGCCGTGAGCGCGACCGCCTCTTCCCCGTCCCGGGCCGACCCGACGACCTCGATCCCGGGAAGCAGACCCAGCAGCATCACGATCCCCTCCCGCACGACGGCCTGGTCGTCGGCGACGACGACTCGTGCGACCCGGTCGCCGTTCGCGGCGCTCACGCCGGCACCCGCAGCCGCACCGTGAATCCCGGTCCCTCGTGCCCCGCGTCCAGGCTGCCGCCGAGCAGCTCGGCCCGCTCCCTCATGCCGAGCAGTCCGTATCCGGAGCCGGAGGCCCCGAGCTCCTCCGCCACCGGCGCCCCGTCGACCGTCCGGGGCGGCCCGGAGTCGCGTATCTCCAGGGAGACCTCGCCCGTCCCGTAGGAGAACCGGATCCTGGTCCGGGCGCCCGGCGCGTGCTTGCGGATATTGGTGAGGGCCTCCTGTGCGACCCGCCGCACCGCCTGCGAGGCCTCGGCGGGCAGGTCCCGGCGCTCGCCGGTGACATCGACCTCGGCCCGGTCCTCCCGCGCCAGCTCCCGCAGATAGTCCTCGACCGGCGCCATGTCGCCGCGCAGGGCCGAGAGTGCGTGACGGGTCTCGGCGAGTCCCTCTCTGGCCATGGAACGGGCCGAGGTCACGAGCTTGAGGATCTCCGAGCGGTCCGCTCCGGCCTCGATCTGGAGCCGTGCGACCTCCAGGTGCACCATCTGGGCGGAGAGGCTGTGCGCGAGCACGTCATGTATCTCCCGGGCGATCCTGGCCCGTTCGGCGAGCGCCGCCGAGGCGGCCTCCGCCTCCCGGGCGAGCCGCTCCTGGGCGAGCAGCTGGAACCCGGCCCCCCGTGCCTCGGCGTCCAGCCGGAGCGAGTAGCCGGCGAGCAGCACGGCCGCCGTGGTGAGACCGGCCCCGACGATCCCCGTCTCGTCGGCCTCCACGAACCCGGCCACGAGGACCACCACGGTGGCCAGTCCCACGGGGAGGGGCAGTCTCTCCATCGCCATGATCGAGACGACGATCCAGATCACCGTCGCGGGCGTCGGAGCGCCTGCCGCATAGGCACCGAGGCCGCAGAGCGCGATCCCGGCGAGCAGTCCCAGCGAGGCCGCCAGACGATGGTCCAGGGTCGTGTGGTGATACCGCAGCGCCGCGGCCACACACAGCCCGAACCCCAGCGGAGGCAAGAGCGCGTACCAGCCGTCGAACGCGCCCGAGGTGTAGCAGCCGCTCACCACCAGGACGCTCAGGCCCGCGATCATGGTGTGGTCGAGGACGATCCGTCCCCGGGGCACACCGACGCGGGTGAGCGCCTCCCGCGAGGGCCAGGAGCGCCAGGAAGCGCCGCGCGGCCGCCTCTCGCCGATCTGTTCGCCCGTACTCGTACCCGTACTCGCGCTCGCGAGTCCTGGGTCGCGCTTCCCGATCATGTCCGTCTCCCTCCGACACTTCGATGCTACGGAGAGTAGGCGCCGCTGTGATCGGCCCGTGGGTGGAGCGTGTGGCTCCACCCACGGGTGGAGAGGCTCAGGCGTCGATGCGCGAGCGGTCGAGCGTCGCCGCCGAGCCGGTGATGAACTCCTTGCGGGGTGCCACGTCGTTGCCCATGAGGAGGTCGAAGACCTGCTCCGCCGCGTCCAGGTCGCCGATGTTGATCCGGCGCAGGGTGCGGTGGCGCGGATCCATCGTGGTCTCCGCGAGCTGGTCGGCGTCCATCTCGCCCAGACCCTTGTAGCGCTGGATGGCGTCCTTGTAGCGGACCCCCTTGCGCTGGAACTCCAGCAGGGTCTGCCGCAGCTCGTTGTCCGAGTACGTGTAGACGTACTTGTCCTGGCCCCTCTTGGGCTGGACGAGCTCGATCCGGTGCAGCGGCGGCACCGCGGCGAAGACCCGGCCCTGCTCGACCATGGGCCGCATGTAGCGCTGGAAGAGCGTGAGCAGCAGGGTGCGGATGTGGGAGCCGTCGACGTCGGCGTCGGTCATCATGATGACCTTGCCGTACCGGGCGGCGTCGATGTCGAAGGTGCGGCCCGAGCCCGCTCCTATGACCTGGATGATCGCGCCGCACTCGGCGTTCTTCAGCATGTCCGAGACGGACGACTTCTGGACGTTGAGGATCTTTCCGCGGATCGGCAGCAGGGCCTGGAACTCGCTGTTCCGGGCGAGCTTGGCCGTACCGAGGGCCGAGTCCCCCTCGACGATGAAGAGCTCGCTGCGCTCCACGTCGTCACTGCGGCAGTCCGCGAGCTTGGCCGGCAGCGAGGAGGACTCGAGCGCGGTCTTCCTGCGCTGCGCCTCCTTGTGCTGCCGGGCCGCGATCCGGGTCCGCGCCGCGGCGACGGCCTTCTCGAGCACGGCGCGGGCCTGCGCCTTGGCGTCCCGCTTGGTGGAGGTGAGGAAGGCCTTGAGCTCCTTGGCCACCACGTTCGCCACGATCCGGCGGGCGGCGGAGGTACCGAGGACCTCTTTGGTCTGCCCCTCGAACTGCGGCTCGGCGAGGCGGACCGTCACGACGGCCGTGAGTCCCTCCAGAGCGTCGTCCTTGACGATGTCGTCCTCGGCGACACGCAGCATCTTGGCCGAGCGCAGGACCTCGTTCACCGTCTTGGTGACGGCCTGCTCGAAGCCCGAGACGTGGGTGCCGCCCTTGGGGGTGGCGATGATGTTGACGAAGGACTTGACCGTGGTGTCGTAGCCGGTGCCCCAGCGCAGGGCGACGTCGACGGCGAGCTCGCGGGTGACCTCGGTCGGGGTCATGTGGCCGCGCTCGTCGAGGACCGGGACGGTCTCCTTGAAGGTGCCCTGTCCGGTGAGGCGCTGGATGTCGCAGACGGCCTTGTCCTGGGCGAGGTACTCGCAGAACTCGCTGATGCCGCCGTCGAAGCGGAAGGTCTCCTCGCTCTTGCCGACGCCGGCCAGGTCCCGCTCGTCGCGGACGACGATGGTGAGGCCCGGGACGAGGAAGGCGGTCTGCCGGGCGCGCTGGTGGAGCGTCTCCAGGGAGAGCTTGGCGTCCTTGAGGAAGATCTGCCGGTCCGCCCAGTAGCGGACGCGCGTGCCGGTGCGGGTCTTGGGGACGCGCTTGCCCTTGACGAGGCCGTTGGCCGGGTCGAAGGGGCTGTCGGGGCCCGGCTCGGTGAAGATGCCGGGGACGCCACGACGGAAGGAGATCGAGTGGGTCGCGCTGTTCCGGTCGACCTCGACGTCGAGGCGGGCCGACAGGGCGTTGACGACGGAGGCGCCGACGCCGTGCAGACCACCGGAGGCCGCGTACGACCCGCCGCCGAACTTTCCGCCGGCGTGCAGCTTGGTCATGACGACCTCGACGCCGGAGAGACCGGTCTTCGGCTCGACGTCGACCGGGATGCCCCGGCCGTTGTCCCGGACCTCGACGGAGCCGTCGTCGTGGAGGATGACCTCGATGTGGTCGCAGTAGCCGCCGAGGGCCTCGTCGACCGAGTTGTCGATGATCTCCCAGATGCAGTGCATCAGACCGCGGCTGTCGGTGGACCCGATGTACATGCCGGGGCGCTTGCGGACCGCTTCGAGCCCTTCGAGTACGAGCAGGTGCCGAGCGGTGTAATTGGAACCGTCACGGTCTGCGGTCAGCAGCGCACTGGACGGCACGGACGTCTCGGCGGTCACGCGGTTCGCTCCTCGCTGAATTTGAAATCTGGCCCGGTGGGGTAAGGCCCGGCGTCGGTCACCGCTCAGAGGGTACCGATGCCTGGTAGAGCCGTTGTAACGCCACCCACCCTGATTCCTCATGCTAGTCCAGACTCGCATGGATGTTCGATCCCTCGATGGGGTGACGTGAACATCACGTTCCCTTCCAGGCATGAACCATTTAGGCTCCGGGCACGTCCTCATGAACAACCGGCAACCCGGCCGGGAGGGCTGACCGACACAAGCAACGCGAAATCCGTAGAGCGACGCAATACGGCTCATTCGCCGCCAACCGGCAGCAGACAGCCGCCTTGGGAAGAAGTTTCAAGGAAAAGGCACGAGCGGGAACGTTTTCGGCCTGGTTGGATGTTGACCCTGGTACGACAGCTCGTCGAGCTAGAGAAGAGGCGACGTGACTACTGTTCTGACCCCCGCGAGCCCCCTGACGGCCGCTGACCGTTGCGACCGCTGCGGCGCCCAGGCATACCTGCGCGTCGTTCTGACCAGCGGAGGTGACTTGCTCTTCTGCGCCCACCACGGTCGCAAGTTCGAGCCGGAACTCAAGAAGATCGCCGTTGAGATACAGGATGAGACGGACCGGCTCACGGACGTGCCGGCCCGCACGATGGGCGAAGACCACGCCTGACGCCATCCACGACGAGCCCAGGGCCGGTCGCTGACCGGACGACGGGCGGTCGCGCCACGCGTTCCGCGTGGGTGACCGCCCGTTCTCGTACCCGACGCCCTTCCGCCCCCGGCGGAATAGGCGTCCCCTGCTCCGGCGGAATCGGCGTTCTGCCCCCTCCTCCGAATTCAGGGCGCATCCGCGCCCGTCCTCCGAGGCGTCAGAAGTGCGCCGGGAGGACCGCGGAGACCCGCGTGTAGACGCCCGGGTTCTCCGCCTGCCCGCAGCCGCTCCCCCAGGACACGAGGCCGACGAGGAGCCCCTTGGCCACCAGCGGTCCTCCGCTGTCCCCCTGGCACGCGTCCTTCCCGCCCTGCGGGTCGCCGGCGCACAGCATCGTCCCGCGCTGGTAGTGGACGCCGAAACCGCCCGGATACGCCCGCTCGCACGCCGTGTCCGGCAGCACCTGGACGGGCGCCGTCCGCAGCGCGGAGGCGTAGGACCCGTTCCCTGTCGTGTCGCCCCAGCCGTAGACGTCCGCCTCCGTCCCGGGCGCGTACGCCGCGTCTCCCGACCGGGCGACGCCGATCACGTACGACTGCGGCAGCGCGCTCACCAGCGTCAGCACGGCCAGATCACCCGAGTTGGTCGTCGGGTCGTAGTCGGGGTTGATCCAGGTGTCGGAGATCCGGACCTCCGTCCCCTCCTGTCCGCGCAGCGCCGCGCGACCGGCGATGACCACGAAGTCGCGCACCTCCCAGGGCTCCCCGCCGAGCACCTCACGGCCCAGGCAGTGGGCCGCCGTGAGCACCTTGGTCGGCGCGACGACCACACCCCCGCAGAACTGACCCGCCCGCGTACCCCCGAACCGGTCACGGCTGGACAGCGCCACGACCCACGGCGCTTCCGCGATCCGGGCCGGCTGCCCGCCCACCACGACGCTGTCGGCGGCCACGGGACCGGCGGTGGCGAGCTGTCCCGCCGCCGCGGCGGCCAGGCCCAGTGCGCCCGTCAATGCTCGGGTGAGGAAACCACGCATGGAGCCTCCTGACTCTCGGGTGATGTCGGCTCACCCAGCGTCCAACACGCGTCCCCACCGTGCACCCGCGCAAAGCCGGAGGGCCCGGCTCCCCCTCTCGGGGAACCGGGCCCTTCCGTGTGTCGCCGCGCGCCTCGTACGGATCAGTCGAGGTAGTCGCGCAGGACCTGCGAGCGCGACGGGTGACGGAGCTTCGACATCGTCTTCGACTCGATCTGGCGGATCCGCTCCCGCGTCACGCCGTAGACCTTGCCGATCTCGTCCAGCGTCTTCGGCTGGCCGTCGGTGAGGCCGAAGCGCATGGAGACGACGCCCGCCTCACGCTCGGAGAGGGTGTCGAGGACGGAGTGCAGCTGCTCCTGGAGCAGCGTGAAGCTAACCGCGTCGGCCGGCACGACCGCCTCGGAGTCCTCGATGAGGTCGCCGAACTCGCTGTCGCCGTCCTCACCCAGCGGGGTGTGGAGGGAGATCGGCTCACGGCCGTACTTCTGGACCTCGATGACCTTCTCGGGGGTCATGTCGAGCTCCTTGGCCAGCTCCTCCGGGGTGGGCTCACGGCCCAGGTCCTGGAGCATCTGGCGCTGCACGCGCGCGAGCTTGTTGATGACCTCGACCATGTGCACCGGGATGCGGATGGTGCGGGCCTGGTCGGCCATGGCGCGGGTGATCGCCTGACGGATCCACCAGGTGGCGTACGTGGAGAACTTGTAGCCCTTGGTGTAGTCGAACTTCTCGACGGCGCGGATCAGACCCAGGTTGCCTTCCTGGATCAGGTCCAGGAAGAGCATGCCGCGGCCGGTGTAGCGCTTGGCCAGCGAGACCACCAGACGGAGGTTGGCCTCCAGGAGGTGGTTCTTGGCCCGGCGGCCGTCCTCGGCGATGATCTCCAGCTCGCGCTTGAGCTTCGGAGCCAGCTTGTCCGAGTTCGCCAGCTTGTCCTCGGCGAACAGACCGGCCTCGATGCGCTTGGCGAGCTCGACCTCCTGCTCGGCGTTGAGCAGCGGGACCTTGCCGATCTGCTTGAGGTAGTCCTTGACCGGGTCGGCGGTGGCGCCGGCGACGGCGACCTGCTGCGCCGGAGCGTCGTCCTCGTCCTCGTCGGACAGGACGAAGCCCTTGCTCTCGCCCTCGGTCTCCTCGTCCTCGCCCTTGCCGGGCGCGACGTCCTCGAGGAGCTCCTCGCCCTCGATGAGCTCGTCGGCGTCCTTCTTGGACGTGGTCTTCTTGGCCGCCGTCTTCTTGGCGACGGTCTTCTTGGCGACCGCCTTCTTGGCGACGGTCTTCTTCGCGGCCGCCTTCTTGGCGGGGGATCCGGCCTCGTCGGCCGGGTCGGCGCCCTCGGCCGTGGGGGCCGTGGAGGCCGAGACGGTGCTCTTCGTCACGGTCGTCCTGGCAGTGACGGTCTTGGTGGCGGTGCGCTTGGCCGGGCTCTTCGCTGCGACGCTCTTGCGGGCGCGCTTCGGCGACTCCGCTGCACTGACCATCAGCGTCACACCCTCTTCCTCGAGGATCTGATTGAGGCTGCGCAGAACATTCTTCCACTGGGTTGGCGGAATCTGGTCGGCTTCGAAGGCCCGACGCACGTCATCGCCGGCGATCTGCCCATCAGCCTTTCCCCGCTCGATGAGCGCCATCACAGACTCGGACTCGGCGATCTCCGGCGGGAGCGTACGGGATGTGCTGGCCGACACGAACAACCTCTCGGAACGATGGAAACGGCTTCCGGCCCCGCCCTGGATCGGGCTGGAGCCGACGACCGTCGACGGGGAATGTGTCGACGGCGCGGGCTGGGCCGGGGAACTGCACAGCGCCTCCGTCGGCTGCTGTATTCCTTCCTCGGCTGTCACCTCTTAGGTCATCGCACGGCTCGGAGGAGTGTTACGCCCAATCTTCGTGGCCCGAGTCACACCCCATTTGCGACGAAACGGCCAGGGCGGATGATCCCCGCACATTCCGCGCCGCCGGAACCCGGGCGCCGTCCGGGGATCCCCTGCCGGGCCCCAGGTGGCGCCCGGAACCCGGCGGCACGCGGTGCGCGCGCCTCCGCACTCCCGACCACGGCCCGCGGGTCAGTGTTCGCGAGGGGCGGGGACGACGCGCTCCACCTCGGGGTGGACGGTGAGCAGCTGCCGCATGGCGCTCTCGGCTCCGTGGGCGTCCCCGGTGGCGAGCGCGTCCACGATCCGGGCGTGGTGGCCCAGGCAGGCCTCGCTCGGCCGGTCGCAACCGGTGACGGGGCCGCCGGAGACCTGGAGGGCGGCGGCGACGATGCCGGACAGGTGCTCCAGCATGCGGTTCCCGGCCAGCTGGATCAGGAGGGAGTGGAACTCGGTGTCGGCCCGCGAGAAGGTGATGCCGTCGCCCTGGGCGAACGCGTGCCCCATGATCTCGACCATGTCGGCGAGGCGCTGCTGCACGTCCTCGCGGCCGTGTCCGGCGGCCAGGCGGGCGGCCAGGGGCTCGATCGTCCACCGCAGCTCGTTCAGCTCGCGGCGCTGGTCGTCGCGCTGCGGGCCGAAGGCGCGCCATTCGATGATGTCCGGGTCGAGGAGGTTCCAGTCACTGACGGGCCTGACCCGCGTACCGACGTTCGGGCGGGCGCTGACGAGTCCCTTCGCCTCCAGGACGCGCAGCGACTCGCGCACGACGGTGCGCGAGACCTCGAACCGCTGGCCGATCTCCTCGGGGACGAGCGGACGGTCGGCCCCGAGATCGCCGGAGACGATCATCTGGCCGAGCTGCTGGACGAGCTGCCCGTGCAGTCCGCGGCCCCGGTTTCCGGCGGGCCGGCGGCCGACTCGACCCAGGTCGGTGTCCACTCCCTCCCAGGAGGGCGGGCTCACGCGGCCGGTGGCGGGCGCCTCCGGGTAGGGGTAGCGGTCGAGATCGCCCGGGGCGCCGAGGCCGGAGTCGACGGGGCGGGCGGCGGTCATCATGGTGTGCGCAAGGGTACTCACGCATCCTTTGTCGGCGTTGCCTCCGTGACCCTTGAGGTCTTTGGTGAAAAGCACACGAAAGGGTGATCGGCACCCGCTACACAATTGACGATTAATTGGACATTTGCGACATATTCCAAGGTAGTTGACGGGGAAGCGGAGCCTTTCGGTCACCAAGTGATCACCAACGGGCCTTACGGCGAAGGCCCGTGAACACATAGGCGCAGAGCAACCCTGTCAACGTCAACGAGAGCGCCACTCCCGCGGGCTGACCGACCACTCGCAGCACCCCCGCGAGCCACCGGTCCAGGGCCGGGGACCACTGCGGTCCGGCGAACTCGCGCAGCCGCGCCGGGAGTCCGGCCGCCGATCGCACCGACGGCCCCGTCAGTACCTTCTGCAACAGCGGAACGAAGGCGACGGGCACCGCCAGCACCGCCGCCACCCCGGCCGCGGCGGCCCGGAACACCCCGGCGCCGAGCACCCCCGCCCACGCGCAGCCGACGACCAGGCCCAGCCAACTCGAGCAGAGAGTGGGCCAGTTCCGTGGTACGGGAACCAACTCGGCGCCGTAGACGAACCGCAGCGCCCCCAGGTCGACCCCCGCCACGAGCGCCCCCAGCACCAGGGCGACGACCGCGGCCACGGCGAGCTTCGCGAGCAGCAGGCCCGGCCTGCGGGGGACGGCCCCGCGCCCGGTGGTGAGTGCGGGATAGCGGTACTCCTCGCCGAAGGAGAAGGCCCCGAGCAGCCCGGCCCCGAGGGCCGCGGGCGGCAGCGGGGAGAGCGGGGGCCAGCCGGCGACCACGGCGGGCAGCTCGGCTCGGCCGCCGCGGCCGAGGAGCAGGGCGAGCGTCACGGAGACGAGCAGGACGGCGGCCACGACGAGCGGAGTGGAGGGCACGCCCAGGAGGCGGTGGAGCTCGTACCGCAGGGGACGCAGGGGTGAGCGTGCGGGCCGCCGCGCGGCGCCTCGGCGCCCGCCCGGGACCTCCCGGCCCGCGTCACCGGGCGGCTGCCCGGCGCCCTCCGACGCGACGGCACGGGTTCCGGGGGCTCCCGCCTCCTCGCCCTCCCGCACGCTCCGCACCTGCCCGGCGACGCCGCCGCGACCGGTGCCGGCGCCGCCGTCGCCTCCCCTCTCGTCGGCGAGCCGGTGGATCGGTACGCCGTGCCGGAAGGCGGTGTCGCCGACGGCCGCGCAGTCGCTCCCGTAGACGGAGAGGCGACTGCCGCCCTCGGCGACCACTTCGACGGGACGGCGGGCCGCTCTGGCCTCCTGGGTGACGGCCGCGGCCAAGCGCGCGGCGTGCGGGGTCCTGACGACGACCCGGGGGCGCAGGCGGGTTCGGGCGAACTCGACGGCGTCCTGGTCCGCGACGAGCCGGCCGCCGTCGAGGGTGACGACGCGGTCGGCGTTGCCGGCCGCGTCCTTGGGGTCCTCCGTGGTGTACAGCACGGTTCCCCCCTCGGCGGCGTGTGCGCGCAGCAGCTCGTGGAGCCACGCGCGCTCGGGTACGGAGAGCCCCGCGGCCGGCTCGTCGAGCAGCAGGGTGTGGGGGGTGCCCAACAGGGCCGCGGCGAGACCGAGTCGACGGTCCGCGCCGATCGGGAGGGTGCCGATCCGCCGGCGTTCCAGGCCGGTGAGGCCCACGGTCCGCACCAGTTCGTCGGCGCGCGCGGCGGGAACTCCCGTGGCGGCGCAGAGCATCCGCAGCTGCCCCCGGAGCGTGCGGGAGGGGTGCCCGGGGACGTCGCCGAGGAGCACGCCGACCTCGCGAGGCGGGTGGGCGATGCGGTGCAGCGGCCGACCCCGGAAGTAGGTGACTCCACGGCCCGGCTCGAGTTCGAGCATGAGCCGGAGGGCGGTGGTCTTGCCGGACCCCCGGGGGCCGAGGAGGGCGGTCACGGCGCCCGGCCGGGCCTCGAAGGTCAGATCGTCCACGGCGGGCGGGCGATCGCGGCGGGGAGTGCTGGTCAGTCCGATTGCCTGGAGCATCGCTTCTCTCGCGGTAGGTGACACCGCTCCGCGGCAGGGCGGCGCTATCGCAGCAAGATAACGCTACATTTCGGACTTTCCGTGCAGGTTTGGCGCCCAGGGGCGCCGGACGCGCGCAGCTCTCAGACCTCGGGGCGCAGCATCGGCGGGTTGAGAAGAGTGGCCCCACCTGCCCTGAAGAGCTGCGCGGGACGCCCTCCCTGACGCGTCGTGGTGCCTCCGGCCGGGACCAGGAAGCCGGGCGTGCCGGTCACCTTGCGGTGGAAGTTGCGCGGGTCGAGGGACACGCCCCAGACCGCCTCGTAGACGCGGCGCAGTTCTCCGACCGTGAACTCGGGCGGACAGAAGGCCGTGGCCAGGGAGGAGTACTCGATCTTGGATCGGGCGCGCTCCACGCCGTCCGCGAGGATCCGGGCGTGGTCGAAGGCGAGCGCCCCCGGCCCCCCGTCCTCGGCGGCCTCGTCCTCGCCGAGGAGCTCCTCGACCGGCGCCCAGCGGGCGCTGTTCGCGTCGCCGCCCGCGCGCGGGGCGGGAAGGTCCGGCGCCAGCGCCAGGTGCGCGACGCTCACCACCCGCATGCGCGGGTCGCGGTCGGGCGCCCCGTACGTCGCCAGCTGCTCCAGGTGCGCGCCGTTGGTCGGCACGGGCGGCGGGGCGGCCGGGTCGTGGGCGCGGAGCCCGGTCTCCTCGACCAGCTCGCGCGCCGCCGCGGCCCCGAGGTCCTCCTCGGCCCGCACGAAACCGCCGGGCAGTGCCCAACGCCCCTGATACGGCGCCTCTCCTCGCCGTACGACCAGGGTGCAGAGTGCGTGGCGTCGCACGGTGAGCACGACCAGGTCGACGGTCACGGCGAAGGGAGGAAAGGCCGACGGGTCGTAGGGAGGCATGCCGCGATCATAGTCGTCTTCCTGACGATAAACACGCCTCGCCAAAGCATCGGCCGCGGCTTCCTCACCGCGCCGCGGGGCTTCCCGCGTCTCTGCGCCCGGCATCCCGTCACACCCCCAGTTGAAGGCCCTCGGCGGCCTCCTCGACCATACCGAGCCCCAGCCTGCCGACCCTCACGGCGAAGGCCTCACCGGCCACCACGAGCCCCGACAGCCTGATCGCGCCGAGCGGGGCCGAGGCCAGCGGGTGCACCGAGACGGACCGGCCCGGCACATCGGGTCTGATGCCCGCGAGGACGAGGAGTCCCTGAACCGCTCCGGCGGCCGCGACGGCCGCCGGCCGGCACGCCGCCGGGTGGGGCACCGGGCGCCCGCCCGTCGTCCGCTGCTCCCCCGCGTACATCTCCGGGAGCCGGTGGGCGAAGGCCTCCGCCGCGTCGAGCAGCCCCCGCAGGAGGGAGGCGGCCTCCTTCTCGTGACCGGCGGCGGCGAGACCTGCCACGGCGACCGCCGTCTCGTGCACCCTGACCGCTCCGGCCCGGTGGCCGAAGGGGTTGTGGCCCGACTCCTTGATCCCGAGGCTCCGCAGCCCCCAACCGGAGTCGAGCGCCGGGGTACCGAGCAGCCTGGCCACCTGTTCCGTCTCCGCCCGGTCCAGGAGGCCCGGCGCGTACCGGCCACCGCCCAACAGCCCGCTGTCGAGCAGGTGTGCGGCCCATCCGCCCATCTGGGGCCAGGTCCGGCCGTCCTGCGCCCGGGCGACGGCGGGACGGCCGCCCGCCGGATCGTCGAGCCAGAACTCGCGCCGGAACCGCTCGCGCAGGGTCCGTGCCCCGTCGCGCAGGGCGTCTGCGCCGGGCCGCCCGCAGTCGTCGAGGAGATCGGCACCGAGCAGGGCGGCACGGTGGGCGTGCGCCTGGGTCTCGGCTCGCCATGGCCCGGCGGGCCCCGGGTCCGGCACGAACCCGTTCCGGCCGGCCGTACGAAGGAGCCAGTGGAGGCAGCGCTCCGCCACGGGAAGCAGCTCCTCCAGGTCCGCGGTCGGGAGCCCCCAGCGGCGCGCCTCGGCGAGCACGGTCGGAAAGGCCAGGGTGGCTTCGATGCCCGTGCAGCGGGGCGGGAGGGTCGGGCCCGCGTCCCTGAGGGGTCCTTGAAGGCGACCGGACTCCGCTCCGTCGCCGGGGAGTTGGGTGCGCCCGAGGGCGCGCAGGGTGGTGGCGGCGAGCCGGGTGCCGAGCGGCAGGACCATGCGGGCCGCCCAGAGCGCCTCGGAGGTGGCCGGTCCGCAGCGCCAGGGGACGCCGGCCGCGAGGTACACGTCCGCGGGGTGGGCCGGGTCGCGCTGGAGCAGGGCGCGCAGGTCGTCGACGGAGGCGCGGAGCAGTTCGCCCGGCCTCGGGTCGTCGCCCTCGGCTCGGGCCTCGGCCAGGAGGTGGCCGCCGGGCCGTCCGGAGCCCGCCCCCAGGGAGGCGGTGGGGCGGGCGGCCGACTCCCCTCGCACCCGCAGACGGAGCGTGAACGCCGCTCCGGGCGCCAGTTCGGCTTCCCAGCGCAGCACTCCCGCCACCGCCAGGGAGTCCATGGGCGGCGGGTCCGCCGTGACGGCGACGGATCGGCCGTCGCCGGTCCATCGCAGTCCGGTGCCGTGGACGCTCGCTGCGAGTTCGGGTGCGGTTCTCCCGGACGCCACCGTGCCCAGGTCCGCGAGATCCGTGCCCAGAGCGACTTCCACGGGGAGCCGGAGGGGCCGGGTCGCGGCGCTGCGCAGCGTGATCCGCTCGGTTCCGTCGGCGCTCCGGACGCGTTCGACGGTGAGGGCGGGGTCGGGGCCGGTGTCGCCGGGGAGGCGCAGGGCGCCGAGGAAAACCGCCCGGTCGGAGGCCGCCATGCGGCCCTGGAGCGGGATGGGTTCACGACCCGCCACCCGCAGGACGCAGCGGGACAGGAGGCGTCGCCCCGCCTCGTACACCCCCTCGGGTCCTTCGCCGGTGAGCTGCCCGTGCTCGGCGCAGACGGCGAGGGCGGGCAGGGCCACGCAGAGAAGCGCACCGTGCACCGCGGGAAGTTCCGCGGGGCGCGTCGCACGCGGCAACGCGATGCCGGAGCCTGACGTGTGTCCGGACGACTGGCTGGTGGGCGGTCCGGCGGGGCGGCCGGGGGCCGGAGCTGGGCTGGGGGCCATGGCGGGTACGGAGTGCTCTCTGTGCGGACCGGGCGGCCGGCAGGCTGTCGGCGGGACGGTTCGTACGACTCCGCCAGAGAGCTGAACGCGCTCGCGGGCGGCCGGGTCACGGTCGTCATCGGCCGCTCCTGGAGCCGCGCTGTCCACCGTGCCGTGGAGTCCCGCTCCCCGGCCTCCCCGTCGCGGGCCCGCCGGGGCGGACGCCGGCAGTCGCCCGGCGTCCGGTACCACCGGCCGGCAGGCCCGGCTTCTTGAGGGTCGGCGGGGTGCCCGGCCTGCGGGTGGCCCGCATCCGCACCCGCCGGGAGGGCGACGGATCCTTCTGCTCCGAGGCGGCCCGGGCATCCCGCTCGCTGCGCAGGCAGGAGCGGAGCGACTCGGGGTTCAGTCCTTCGTTGCACGCCTGGTGCAGCAGTCGGGCGAAGACGTACTCGGGGTCGGCGTCGAGTGCGAGCCCCAGGGCCACCCGGGCGGTCGGCTCGTCGCCCGTGGACCAGGCCGTCCAGCCGGCGAGGGTGAGGGGCGCGGCGGCGTGCTCCTGGTAGGGCGTGACGCAGCGCCGTGCCAGGACGCGCCAGAGCCGCAGGGCGGCGGTCCCCTCCCAGCCCTCCATCCACTCGGCGGCGCGGTCCCGGGTGACCCGGTCCTGGAGGCCGATGACCAGGGCCGCCGCCTCGTCGGTCGTGACCAGGGCGTCGTCGGCGTCGTCGTCCGCAGCCGTGTTCGTGGCCCCGACGGCTCGTCCCGGCACGAGCGGCCGCACCGGGCGCGCCGTGCCCCGCGCCCCCACCGCACCGGACCGGCCCCCCGTGCCGTTCGGGCCCTTCGGATTCACGAACCGGCGCAGGACCTGTCGGGCGAGACGCAGCGTGGTTTCGCGTACCTCTTCCCGTCCCTGTGCTTCGGCGCCTTCGAGGATCCGGGGGACGATCGAGGCGGCGGCCGCGTCGAGGGCGGCCCGCTGCTCCTCGTCCCCGGGGCCGCCGCGGGGCTTCAGCCGGGCCTCCATGTCCCGCAGGGAGCCCCGTACCTGCACTCCGGCGTAGGTCGCGGCAGCCGCCATCACCGAGGTGCCGCTGAGGGCGAGCGGGGTGCCGTCGGGCGGACAGCAGCGCTGGTCGGGACAGCAGTACGAGAAGTAGAGCCCGTCGGTGATGCAGAGGGCCTCGTAGACGGGGATGTCGAGGGCGCCACAGGCGGTCCGCAGTCGCTGTGCGAACGGCCGCAGCCGCTCCATGACCCTGCGACCCGTCTCGCCGGGTTCGGGGTCCTGACACAGGAAGACGACGATGCCGTCCGGCCGGGAGCCGGTTCGGGCTCCTCCCTCCACCAGGCACTCGGCCAGGTGGTCGGCGGTGGACGCCCACTCCCGGGGCGAGCGCGGGATGCCGAGCCTGACCCGGCCCCCGAAGCGGCCGTGCTCGCCGTGGAGGGCGACCAGGACGACGGAGTCGGTGGGGTGGAAGCCCAGCACGAACGGCAGGGCGTCGGCCAGCTCCGCCGGGCCGCGCAGGGTGATCTGCTGGGTACGGGAGGGTCCACTGGATTCGTGGTGATTCGCGTTCATGGTCAGGACAGTCTCGTGATCTCCCGAAATCCGAAACCCCTGTGGATAACTCCTGGAACGGGGCATCTGCCGACCGCCGGGTTGTCCACAGGTTCGAGGTCTCATTCGCGCGATGTCCGAGGCATCAGGTTGCATGGAGGCATGACCCAAGCAGCCCCGCTGGAAGACCGCGCCGCCCTCCGAGCCTCCGCCGATGCCGTGCTCGCCCGTCTCGTCTCCGACCCGACCGGCAGGGCCAGACTGCGCGAGGACCAGTGGCGGGCGATCGAGGCGCTCGTCGCCGACCGGCGCCGGGCCCTGGTCGTGCAGCGGACCGGGTGGGGCAAGTCGGCCGTGTACTTCGTCGCGACCTCGCTGCTCCGCGAGCGCGGCAGCGGCCCCACCGTGATCGTCTCCCCGCTGCTCGCGCTGATGCGCAACCAGGTGGAGGCGGCGGCCCGGGCGGGCATCCGCGCACGGACGATCAACTCGTCCAACACCGAGGAGTGGGAGACGGTCCAGGAGGAAGTGGCCTCCGGCGAGGTGGACGTGCTCCTGGTGAGCCCGGAGCGGCTCAACAATCCCGACTTCCGCGATCAGGTGCTGCCCCGGCTGGCCGCCGCCACCGGGCTGCTCGTGGTGGACGAAGCGCACTGCATCTCGGACTGGGGCCACGACTTCCGGCCGGACTACCGCCGGCTGCGGACGATGCTGGCGGACCTGCCCTCCGGTGTCCCGGTCCTGGCCACGACGGCGACGGCGAACGCGCGGGTGACCGCGGACGTGGCCGAGCAGCTCGGCACGGGCGCGGGCACGGACGCCCTCGTCCTGCGCGGGCCGCTCGACCGGGAGAGCCTGAGTCTGGGCGTGGTCCGACTGCCGGACGCGGCGCACCGGCTGGCCTGGCTCGCCGACCACCTCGGCGAGCTGCCCGGTTCCGGCATCATCTACACGCTGACGGTCGCCGCGGCCGACGAGGTCACCGCCTATCTGCGCCAGTGCGGGCACGTCGTGTCCTCCTACACCGGTCGGACGGAGAACGCCGACCGGCAGCAGGCGGAGGACGACCTCCAGGCCAACCGGGTCAAGGCGCTCGTGGCGACCTCGGCCCTCGGGATGGGGTTCGACAAACCCGATCTGGGCTTCGTGGTGCACCTCGGGTCGCCGTCCTCCCCCATCGCGTACTACCAGCAGGTCGGCCGCGCCGGGCGAGGGGTGGAGCACGCGGAGGTGCTGCTGCTGCCCGGCCAGGAGGACGAGGCGATCTGGCGCTACTTCGCCTCGGTGGCCTTTCCGCCCGAGGAGCAGGTGCGCCGCACGATCGACGTGCTCGCGCAGGCGGGCCGGCCCTTGTCCCTGCCCGCCCTGGAACCGCTGGTCGAGCTGCGCAGGACCCGGCTGGAGACCATGCTCAAGGTCCTGGACGTGGACGGCGCGGTGCGCCGGGTGAAGGGCGGCTGGGAGAGCACCGGGCAGCCCTGGGTGTACGACACCGAGCGGTACGCCTGGGTGGCGCGGCAGCGGGCGGCCGAGCAGCAGGCGATGCGTGACTACGCGGCGGCCACCGGGTGCCGGATGGAGTTCCTGCGGCGCCAGTTGGACGACGAGGAGGCCGCTCCGTGCGGTCGCTGCGACAACTGCGCGGGGAGCCGGTTCGATCCGAAGGTGTCCGAGGCGGCGCTGGACGCGGCCAAGGGCGAGCTGGGGCGGCCCGGCGTGGAGGTCGAGCCGCGGAAGATGTGGCCCACCGGGCTCGCCGCGGTCGGGGTCGATCTGAAGGGGCGCATCCCGCCCGGGGAGCAGTCCCTCGGCGGCCGGGCCCTGGGGCGGCTGTCGGACATCGGCTGGGGCAACCGGCTGCGTCCGCTGCTGGCCGACGGCACGCCGGACGGGCCCGTGCCGGACGATGTCGTACAGGCGGTGGTGCACGTGCTGGCGGACTGGGCCAAGGGGCCCGGCGGGTGGGCCTCCGGTGCGCCGGACGCGCCGGCCCGGCCCGCCGGTGTGGTCACGGTCGCCTCGCACCGCAAGCCGCGTCTGGTGGGTTCGCTCGGGCAGCGGATCGCCGAGATCGGCAGGATGCCCCTCCTCGGCGCGGTGGAGTACGCGCCGGAGGCGGAGGAGCTCCGGCTCTCGCGGACCAACAGCGCCCAGCGGGTCGTCGGTCTGCAGCGGATGCTGACGGTTCCTCCGGAGCTGGCCGGGCGGCTGGCCGGCGCCGGCGGGCCGGTTCTCCTGGTGGACGATCTCTCCGACACCGGCTGGACGTTGGCGGTGGCCGCGCGGCTGCTGCGGCGGGCCGGTGCGGAAGGGGTGTTCCCGCTGGTGCTCGCCGTCCAGGGGTGAAACAGGAGGGGAAACGGGGAGTGAACAATGGGCAACTGGGCAGGGATATGAGTGGCATACCAACCCATTCCCGTCAGCGGTCTCAATTGCTCGTTGCCGCTCGCGCACGGGCCAGCAAGAATTGGGAAACCGCCCCACACGGCCCGTCAGCGGTCCGGAAGGACTGTGCCGTGGTGCGCCCTCACCCGACCCTGCCCGCCGCCCAGCGGGCGCGTATCCGAAGGGAGGACCGTGACCCTCGGATTCGCTCCGCCCACAGCCGCCTCGCTCAGATCGTCGTCCGAGTCCGCCAGCCGCCTCGCCCGGATACTCGAGCCCTCCGAGTGGGCCGCGGCGGGAATCCCCCTGCTGCGCAACCCTCGTGAGGTCGTCAGCGGGCTCCACTCACGGCACGCGCCCAAGCCCTCGACGGCGGTCCTCGCCGTCCTGGACCACGAGGAGCGACTCGCCGCCAGTGCCTCGTTCGTCCGACGCCCCGTCGCGGCGGACGGCTGGGAGTTCCGCAACGCGCTCCTCGCGCATCTGCGGCGGGTCATCCCGCACGACCTGCGCAGACGCGCGCCCGTGCGGACCGCGGTCCTGCTGTACTGCCGGGAGGGCGACGAGCGCTGGACGGAGGAGGACGGGGCCTGGATGTGGGGGCTTCGGGACGCCTGCACGTTGCACGGGCTCCGCTGCGGCGCGTACATCACCCTGACCGGGGCGGGCTGGCAGGTGCTCGGCGAGGGCCGGGGAGGCCGTCGGCCGAGCTCCGACTCGCTCCCCCTGCCGCTGGGTGACGGGCCGGCCGAGCTCGACCGGCTCACACCGAGGACCGCGAGCGGCGCGACCGAACCCCTGCGCCGGGCCGCCGCACGCTGATCGCTCGGGCGGCGCCGGGCCCCCGCCGGCCCCGACGGGGCCCGGCGGAGGAGCGCGGTCGGGTCAGACGCCGGCGCCGGCGCCGAGGAGCGCCGTGATGCGCTGCGGGTCACCGCAGACGACGAGCAGCGCGCCCGCGCGGGCCATCGCCGCCGGAAGGGCCCGGGCGGCCGTCTCCTCGTCTCCGCCGTTGACGGCGACGATCACCACGGGGCGGGCCGCGGCCCGCTCCACGGCGGAGGCGTCCGCGAAGAACACGTCGTCGTTGGTGTCCTGTTGGGCCCAGTAGGCGGCCTCGCCGAAGGACAGCTCGTGAGCCGCCCACGGGTGCGGGTCGCCGGTGGTGAGCACCAGGATCTCGCCGGGGGTCCGTCCGCTGTCCAGGAGCAGGTCCAGGGCCTCCTCGGCGGCGTCGAGCGCGCCGTCGGCCGGGGCCGGGATCAGCTGGAGCTGCGGGGTGGACCGCTGGTCGGAACGATTTTCCGGGCCCTTGGCCGGAGACTGCCCGGCACCGGGGCGCGGTGCCGGCGCGGCAGGCCTGGCCGGACCGGGGACGGGGCGTCCGGGACGCGGAGAGGCCGCGGAACGCGGGCCGGGTACGGGACGGGGGGTCGACGCGGGGCGGCCGGCGGCCGTGGCGGCGCGGGGACCCTGGGCGCTCTCGTGAATCTGAGGCTCCTCGGGGATGAGAGGCATGAATGGATGTCTATCAAATGCCGCTGCGCGAAGCACCGGCGGGTGGGCACACATGTGCACCCCGGCCGCGTGGACGGCCCCTGAGCAGGGCCTCCTTGACCGGAAGTTCAGAAGTCGAAGCCGAGTTGGCCCCCGCTTTCCAGCGCGGCCGCCTCGGCGGAGAGGCGGACCTTCTTGAGGTGGCGCCACTGGGGCAGCGCGTCCAGGTACGACCAGGAGAGACGGTGGTGGGGAGTGGGCCCCAGCTCTTCGAGTGCCGCTCTGTGGACCGGCGAAGGGTAGCCCGCGTTGGCACCGAAGGCGTACGCCGCGTACTGGCCGCCCTCGGCCTCCAGCTCCGCCATGAGGGCGTCGCGCCGGACCTTGGCGATGACGGAGGCGGCCGCGACGGCGATGCAGGACTGGTCGCCCTTGATCACCGTGCGGACCCGCCAGGGGCTGCCGAGGTAGTCGTGCTTGCCGTCCAGGATCACCGCGTCGGGCCGCACCGGAAGGCCTTCGAGGGCCCGGACGGCCGCGAGCCGCAGCGCCGCGGTCATCCCGAGTTCGTCGATCTCCTGCGGGGAGGCGTCGCCGAGCGCGTACGCGGTGACCCACCCTTCCAGCTCCACGGCCAGCGCGTCGCGGCGCTTGGGGGCGAGCAGCTTCGAGTCGGTGAGCCCCTCGGGGGGTCGGCGAAGGCCGGTGACGGCCGCGCACACCGTGACGGGGCCGGCCCACGCTCCGCGTCCGACCTCGTCGACCCCGGCGACGATCTTGGCGCCGGTGGTGGCTCGGAGCGACCGCTCGACGGTGTGGGTGGGAGGTTCGTACGGCATGGCGCCAGACAGGTTACGCCGCCTGACCTCACCTGCGATACCCGGATTCGCCACAGACGCCCGAAGGCGCCCGCCCCGCTCCTCCCCGGACCTCACCCGCACCACGCGTCGAAGGCCTCAGGCACGCAGGAGGGGCACCATGATCCGGTCGATCACATCGGCGATCTCACTGTCCGGCCATTCGCTTCCGCACACCTTGGAGCGGTACATCATCATGGCGGGGACCACATCGAGGACGAGGTCGTCGATCGCGTCGTGTCGCACCTCTCCGCGCGCGATTCCACGGCGTAGTACGTCTCGGAAGAGATGCTTCCAGGGCTGGATCACGCCCGTCTCGATCAGCCCGTGGAAGCGCTCGGCGGACTCGGCATCGCATTCGTGAAGCACCGCGCGCAGGGCGAAGCCGGGCCTGGAGTACATCACGTCCCGGACCCGGAGGCACAGTTCGTAGAGATCCTGACGCACACGGCCGGTGTCCGGAGCCTCGTCGAACGTGGGCAGTCCGGCCTGGAGGGCGTCCGCGACGAGGTCTTCCTTCGACGGCCACCGCCGGTACACCGCGGCTTTGCCCGTCTGCGCGCCGACCGCGACACCCTCCATCGTGAGGCCGCTCCAGCCGACACTGCTCAGCTGGTCGAGCGCGGCCTCCAGAATCGCCCTCTCGAGCACGGGCCCGCGGCGCCGCAGCGCCGCCCCCTCCGGCCGGGCGGCGGCCGTGGAGCGCGAAGTAACCATCAGGATCTCTCCGTTGACGCGATTCGATTCGTCGGCAGTGCTCAGTGAACGGTTGCGTTCACTGAGGGGGACTCACTACCGTGGCGAACAGTGAACGTGGGCGTTCACTAATTCTTCCGTGGGGGATTCCATAGTGACAACTTCTCCGGTGGACACACAGATCAAGGACGCGCCAGCCCGCGCCGGAGGTCGGCCGGGCATCGCCTTGACCGTCATCGCCGCCTGCCAGCTGATGGTCGTCCTCGACGCCACCATCGTGAACATCGCGCTGCCTCACATCCAGGACGCGCTCTCCTTCTCCACCACCGACCTGTCGTGGGTGCTCAGCGCCTACACACTCACCTTCGGCGGCCTCCTGCTCCTCGGCGGACGCGCCGGCGACATCCTGGGCCGTCGCCGGGTGTTCATGGCCGGCATCCTGCTCTTCACCTTCGCCTCGCTGCTCGGCGGCTTCGCCCAGGAGCCCTGGCAGCTGCTCGCGGCACGGGCCCTGCAGGGCGTGGGCGGCGCGATCGCCTCACCGACCTCGCTCGCGCTGATCACCACGACGTTCCCCGAAGGGCCGGAGCGCAACCGGGCGTTCGGCGTGTTCGCCGCGGTCTCGGCCGGCGGGGGCGCGATCGGCCTGCTCGCCGGCGGAGCGCTCACCGAGTGGCTCGACTGGCGCTGGGTCTTCTTCGTCAACGTGCCGATCGGCCTGCTGATCGCCTTCCTCACCCCGCGCTACATCGCGGAGTCCGAGCGCCACCCGGGCCGGTTCGACATCGCGGGCGCGACGACGTCGACGCTCGGCATGGCCGCGCTGGTCTACGGGTTCATCCGGGCTTCCGAGCAGGGATGGAAGGACGGGCTGACCATCGGTTCCTTCGCCGCGGCGGTGGTCCTGCTCGTGGCGTTCGCCGTGGTGGAGTCGCGGGCCAGGGAACCGATCACCCCGCTGCGCATGTTCGCGGACCGCAACCGCTCGGGCACGTACGTCATCATGCTCAGCCTGTCGGCCGCCATGTTCGGCATGTTCTTCTTCATCGTGCTGTGGGTGCAGAACGTCCTGGGCTACAGCCCGGTCCAGTCCGGGCTGGCCTTCCTTCCGGTGACCGTCGCGATCGGCGTCGGCGCGGGGCTCGCCCAGCGGCTCCTGCCGGTCCTCGGCCCCAAGCCGTTCATGGTGACCGGCTCGGCGCTCACCGGCGTGGGACTCTTCTGGCTGACGTTCATCTCGTCGGACAGCAGCTACGTCGCCGGGGTGCTCGGTCCGATGGTCGTGTTCGGCTGCGGCATGGGCCTCAACTTCGTGACGCTCACGCTCACGGCCGTCTCCGGAGTGGCCCAGCACGAGGCGGGCGCCGCGTCGGGCCTGCTCAACGCGACCCAGCAGGTCGGCGGCTCTCTCGGCCTCTCCATCCTGGTCACCGTCTTCGGCACGGCCGGCCGCGAGGAGAGCGAGCGGCAGCTGCCGGACTTCCTCGCGCACGCGACGCCCGAGCAGCAGGCGGAGGCGCTGAAGACGAAGGAGCTGCCCGCGCCCTGGGGCCACGAGGTGCTGACCTCCGGCATCTCCTCGGCCTTCACGGCCGCCGTCGGCATGGTGCTGATCGCGCTGGTCACGGCCGTCCTGGTGATCCGGGTCCGCAAGAGCGACCTGGAAGCACTGAGCGGCCGCGCCGAAGCCGCGGGGCCGGTGGCCTGATCACACCCCGGTGTCCCCGGTCCCGAGCGGGGCCGGGGACACCGGTTCGTTGCCGACCGTGGGGACACCGGTCCGTTGCCGGGCGTGGGGACACCGACCGTTTCCGGCCGTGCGTCGTGGGCGCACCGGCCGGCCTCGGCCGTCGGGTGACCGAGCCGTCTCAGGCCGTCCCCTCCGAGACCCATCCCGGGAGGTCCTCGGTCTGCCGCAGCCAGCCCTCCGGCGGTGCGCCGTCCGTCGTGGAAGCGACCACTCCGCCGGCGATGGCGCAGGTCGTGTCGACGTCGCCGCCGACCTGCGCGGTCGTCCAGAACACCCGCTCGAAGTCGCCGAGCCCGCGCGCGGCCGACCAGAGCGCGAAGGGGACCGTGTCGTGGGCGCTCGTCCGGCGGCCGCTGCCGAGGACCGCGGCGACCGTGCCGGCGTCGCCGTAGTCGAGCATGTCGCGGGCCCTGCGCAGGCCCGCCCCGACCGCGCTGCGCGGCACCAGGGCGATGACCCCGTCGAGCAGCGCCTCGGGCGTGGGCGGTCCGGCGGGGTCGGCGGCGATCGCGGCCGCGGCCGCGACGGCCATGGCGCCCACCACGGCCTCCCGGTGCTGGTGGGTCGTGTACGCGGAGATCTCGGCCTGGTGCGTCGCCTGCTCGGGATCGTCGGCGTACCAGGCGCCCAGCGGGGCGATCCGCATCGCGGCGCCGTTGCCCCAGGACCCCTGGCCGTTGAAGAGCGCGGCGGCCAGCTCGCGCCAGTCGCCGCCCTCGCGGATGAGCCGGAGCATCCGGTTGACGGCAGGGCCGTAGCCTCGGTCGAAGTCGTGGTGCTCCGCGAAGGACCGGGCCAGGGCGTCCTGGTCGATGCGGTCGTGGTGGACGAGGACGGCCAGGACGGAGCAGGCCATCTCGGTGTCGTCGGTCCACTGCCAGGGGCCGGCGGGGAGCTCGCGCCGCTTCAGCAGGGGGTAGTGGGAGGGTACGAAGAACTGGGAGCCCAGGGCGTCTCCCACGGACAGCCCGCGCAGGCTGGCCAGGGCGCGGTCGAAGCGCCGGTCGAGTGAGGAGTCAGCGGTCATCGATCTGCCACTCTATCCGGTGGGTCCGTACGGTTCCGGGGTGCGCCAGCGTTCGAACGGCCTGTCCAGGCGGTACCGGCCGTCCTCTCCGAGCAGGAGCATGCGGGTCTCGGCGTTGCCGGGATTCGACAGCGACTCGAAGTCCGCGACCGTCCAGTGGAACCAGCGCATGCAGAAGAGCCGCATGGTCAGCCCGTGGGTGACGAGCAGGACGTTGGGCGGGTGGTCGGGCGCCTCGAAGCTGCGGTACAGGCTCTCCAGGAAGGCGCCGACGCGGTCGTAGACGTCGGCGCCGGACTCGCCCTGGGCGAAGCGGTAGAAGAAGTGGCCGTACGCGTCCCGGTAGGCCTTCTGCAGGCGTACGTCCTCGCGTTCCTGCCAGTTGCCCCAGTCCTGCTCCCGGAGCCGGGGCTCCTCCCGCACCCGGACCTGCTCCGCGGGGAGCCGGAAGGCCCGGAGGGTCTCGTGGGTGCGGCGGTACGGCGAGACGTAGACGCTGACCGGCTCCTCGCCGAAGAGCTCCCGCAGCCGCTCCCCCGTCTCCTCGGCCTGGCGCCGGCCGGTCTCGGTCAGCCTCAGGGCATGGTCGGGCTCGCGTTCGTACACCGTGTCATCGACATTGCCCTCGGACTCTCCGTGTCGTACGAGAACGATGCGCCGCGGTCGTGCCATACCCCGACCCTAGATCGCCGCTCTCCGGCGGGCTCAGTCGAGGCCGGGCCCGGAGTCCGTCCGAGGGGGTGCCCCGGGGCGGCGTCGGCGGGTCAGACCGTCCAGGAGGGTTCGAGCTGCACCACGTCCCCGTTCAGCGCCGCCACGTCGGCTGCGGTACGGGCCCGCAGCCCGAGCCGCTCCACGCGTTCGACCCGGTACTTTCCGTGTTCGGCGGCGGACTGCCACATCGAGAGCACCAGGAACTCGCTGCCGGGCGCTTCGCCGAACAGGCCGCGCAGCATGCCGGGGGACCCGGCCATGGCCGGATTCCACACCTTCTCCTGCATGAGCGCGAAGTGCTCGGCACGGTCCTCGTGGACCCGGCAGTGCGCCACCCGCGCCACGTCGGCGTCGGCGAACCGCGGTTCGAAGCCGGTCTTCACGTCGAAGCGGTGGTCGAAGAGCTTGACCTGGGCGTCCTTGAACGTGCCCACCTGCGCGGCCGCCAGACGATCGTGCGACCGCGCCATGAACGAGTCGTAGAAGGCCCGGCTCTCCCAGAACGCGAAGATGTGGGCGACGTCCGGGCGACCCCGGCTCCACCCCCCGCCCTGTCCCCGGAATCCCGGCTCACCGAGCAGCCCCGCCCATTTCCGCTGCCCCCGCTCGAACCCTCGACGGTCCACCACGGTGCAGCGAATCCACTTGACCAGCACCGCGCCATCGTACGGGGCCGGAGAGCACCCCGGCAGACCCCGTCAGACTCCCTCCGCGTGCAGTCGTTCCAGACCCGCGCGCTCCTCGGCATCCAGTTCGATGCCGAATTCGGCCTCCAGGGTCGCGGCCAACTCGTCTGCGGTCACGAGCCGTTCCTCCGCCGACCCGTCCGGGCGCAGGACCGAGAGCGTCGCGCGCAACAGGGATCTTCCGGCGTCCGCGCCCGGCTGCTGGGCCACGACCTGGCCGAGGAAGCGCGACCGCGGATGGCTGGAGCTGTAGTGGTTCAGGACGGTGAAGTCACCGGGGTGGTACGCCTGGGGCGAGAACGCGTACAGGTCCTTCCAGCCCTCCGGCCGCAGCGAGCGCAGCACGTGGACGCCCTCGTCCTCGACGTGGACGCCGAACGTCCAGCCGCCCTGCTCCACGCGTGCGCCGTCCCTCAGCGGCACGGGCTCCAGCAGACCCTGCCAGCCGAACCCGACGTCGGCGAGCCACTGTTCGCCTTCGGTGGTGACCGCGAGGAGCGCGTGGGTGACCGGCGGCAGCGTCGCGCCCCGCGAGCGGTTGCGCGCGCCCCGGCCGGCCACCTGGAAGCCGATCCGTTCGAGGGCCGCCGCGAAGAGGGAGTTCTGCTCGTAGCAGTAGCCTCCCCGGCGGCGCCCGACGAGTTTGGCCTGGAGGCTCTTCACGTCCAGGGGAACCGGCCGGCCGAGGGCGACGTCGAGGTTCTCGAACGGAACGGCCGCGACATGCGCTCGGTGAAGGGCCGTCAAGGTCCTGAGGTCGGGTGCGAGTTCCCCGTCCCGCCCGATGTCGTATCCGATTCGAGCCAGATATGCGTCGAGATCCAGCTCGTCACCGCTCCACAAACCGCTCTCCCCCTCCAGCGCCGGGCCCTCTGTCGTAGGCACATGACACCATGAGCAATCGGCCCGGTACCAAGGGCTTTTGTGCGGGCCTACGGTACGAGAAGAGGCGTGCGCGGGGGCGCGCGCGGAGAGGGGAAGCACCATGAGCGGACTCAACAAAGGGGTGGGACGCGTCGAGGTCACGCTCAAGTGGGACCCCGCCCCGGCCGGCGCGCCGGCCCACGACCTGGATCTCGTCGCCGGGGTCTTCGCCGCGGGCGACCCGCACGGCGCGCCGGTCCATCTGGTGCACTTCGGCAGTCGCTCCCCGGACGGCACGATCACGCTCCACCGGGACAGCCGCACGGGCCAGGGGTTCGGCTACGACGAGGCCATGACCCTGGAGCTGGACCGGCTGGACGCGCGGTACGCGCGCGTGGTGGTGGGTGTGGCCATACAGCAGGGCGGCGGACGGCTGACCTTCGGCGACATAGCGAACACGGGCATACGCGTCCGCGAGGGCTACACCGACCTGCTCACCCATGACTTCGCGGACGTCCCCGGGGCCCGTTCGGCGACGGTCGTGGAGTTCACCCGCGACGAGACGGACGGCTGGTCGTACCGCTCGATCACCCACGGCTTCGACGCCGACCCGCAGACCTTCGGCACGCTCCTGGGCTCCGCGGTGTCCTGAGGTCCGTCGGCGCACGCGAAAAGGGGCGCCGACCGGTGGTCGGCGCCCCCTCACGGGCGATCCGGTGCGCTCAGCGGCCTCCGCCCCTCAGCGCACCGGGGCGGGGTCAGCTGCAGCCGCTGGTCGAGCCGCAGCCCTCGCAGATGTAGCAGGAGCCGGCGCGCTGCATCTTCGTGCCGCAGGAGAAGCAGAGCGGGGCGTCGGCGCTGATGCCGAGCTGCATCTCGACGAGCTCCGCCGAGGTGTGCGCCTGCTTCGGGGCCGGGACCTCGGCCTTGACCACCGGGGCCGGGACCGCGACGGCCTTCAGCTCCGGGGTGCGGGGCGCGGACTGGGCGAGGGCCTCGACGTCGACGTCCTCGTCATCGGGCTGCTCGTACGAGCCGGTGTCCAGGTGGCGCTGGCGCTCCTCGGCCGAGTGGATGCCGAGGGCGGAGCGGGTCTCGAAGGGCAGGAAGTCCAGCGCCAGGCGGCGGAAGATGTAGTCGACGATCGACTGCGCCATCCGCACGTCCGGGTCGTCCGTCATGCCGGCCGGCTCGAAGCGCATGTTGGTGAACTTCGAGACGTAGGTCTCGAGCGGGACGCCGTACTGCAGGCCGACGGAGACGGCGATGGAGAAGGCGTCCATCATGCCGGCGAGGGTGGAGCCCTGCTTGGACATCTTCAGGAAGACCTCGCCGAGACCGTCGTCCGGGTAGGAGTTGGCGGTCATGTAGCCCTCGGCGCCACCGACGGTGAAGGAGGTGGTGATCCCCGGGCGGCCCTTCGGGAGGCGCTTGCGGACCGGGCGGTACTCGACGACCTTCTCGACGGCCTCGCGGATCGTCGCCTCGGACTTCGCGGTGACCTCGGCCTTCTCGTCCTCCTTCTTCTTGGCGGAGAGCGGCTGGCCGACCTTGCAGTTGTCGCGGTAGATCGCGAGCGCCTTGACGCCCATCTTCCAGGCCTCGAAGTAGACCTCCTCGACGTCCTCGACCGTGGCCGTCTCCGGCAGGTTCACGGTCTTGGAGAGGGCGCCCGAGATCCACGGCTGGATGGCGGCCATCATGCGGACGTGGCCCATCGCGGAGATGGAGCGCTCGCCCATGGCGCAGTCGAAGACCTCGTAGTGCTCGGTCTTCAGGCCGGGGGCGTCGATCACGTTGCCGTGCTCGGCGATGTGGGCGACGATCGCCTCGATCTGCTCCTCCTGGTAGCCCAGGCGGCGCAGGGCCTGCGGGACGGTGCCGTTGACGATCTGCATCGAGCCGCCGCCGACGAGCTTCTTGAACTTGACCAGGGCGAGGTCGGGCTCGAGGCCGGTGGTGTCGCAGGACATCGCGAGACCGATGGTGCCGGTGGGGGCGATGACCGAGGCCTGGGCGTTGCGGAAGCCGTTCTTGGCGCCGAGGCGGATGACGTCCTGCCAGGCCTCCGTGGCGGCGGCCCAGATCGGCGAGTCCAGGTCGTCCATGCGGACGGCCTTGGTGTTCTCGTCGGCGTGCTGCCGCATGACGCGCTGGTGCGGCTCGGCGTTGAGGGCGTAGCCGTCGTACGGGCCGACGACCGCGGCGAGTTCGGCGGAGCGCCTGTACGAGGTGCCGGTCATCAGGGAGGTGATGGCACCGGCGAGGGCGCGGCCGCCGTCGGAGTCGTACGCGTGGCCGGTGGCCATCAGCAGGGCGCCGAGGTTGGCGTAGCCGATGCCGAGCTGGCGGTAGGCGCGGGTGTTCTCGCCGATCTTCTGGGTGGGGAAGTCGGCGAAGCAGATGGAGATGTCCATCGCGGTGATGACGAGCTCGACGACCTTGGCGAAGCGCTCGACGTCGAAGGACTGGTTGCCCTTGCCGTCGTCCTTGAGGAACTTCATCAGGTTCAGCGAGGCGAGGTTGCAGGACGTGTTGTCCAGGTGCATGTACTCGCTGCACGGGTTCGAGCCGTTGATGCGGCCGGACTCGGGGCAGGTGTGCCAGTGGTTGATCGTGTCGTCGTACTGGATGCCCGGGTCGGCACAGGCCCACGCGGCCTCGGCCATCTTGCGGAAGAGCGCCTTGGCGTCGACCTCCTCGATGACCTCGCCGGTCATGCGGGCGCGCAGGCCGAACTTCCCGCCGGACTCCACGGCCTTCATGAACTCGTCGTTCACGCGGACGGAGTTGTTGGCGTTCTGGTACTGGACGGACGTGATGTCGTCGCCGCCCAGGTCCATGTCGAAGCCCGCGTCGCGCAGGGCGCGGATCTTCTCCTCCTCCTTGACCTTGGTCTCGATGAAGTCCTCGATGTCGGGGTGGTCGACGTCGAGGATGACCATCTTGGCCGCGCGACGGGTGGCGCCGCCCGACTTGATCGTTCCCGCGGAGGCGTCGGCGCCACGCATGAAGGAGACCGGGCCGGAGGCGTTGCCGCCGGAGGAGAGCAGCTCCTTGGAGGAGCGGATGCGGGAGAGGTTCAGGCCAGCGCCGGAGCCGCCCTTGAAGATCATGCCCTCTTCCTTGTACCAGTCGAGGATGGACTCCATGGAGTCGTCGACGGACAGGATGAAGCAGGCGGAGACCTGCTGGGGCTGGGGCGTGCCGACGTTGAACCAGACCGGCGAGTTGAAGCTGAAGATCTGGTGCAGGAGGGCGTAGGCCAGCTCGTGCTCGAAGATCTCGGCGTCGGCGGGCGAGGCGAAGTAGCCGTGGTCCTCGCCGGCCTTCGTGTACGTCTTCACGATCCGGTCGATGAGCTGCTTGAGACCGGTCTCGCGCTGCGGGGTGCCGACCGCGCCGCGGAAGTACTTGCTGGTGACGATGTTGACCGCGTTCACCGACCAGAAGTCGGGGAACTCGACGCCGCGCTGCTCGAAGTTGATCGAGCCGTCGCGCCAGTTGGTCATGACGACGTCACGGCGCTCCCACGCCACCTCGTCGTACGGATGCACGCCGGGGGTGGTGTGGATGCGCTCGATACGCAGGCCCTTGCTCGCCGACTTGGCTCCCTTGGTGCGGGAACCACGTGCCGGGCCGCTCGCCGTCTCTGTCATGCCGCCTCCCATATACGGGCAAAACACACTTTGGCACCCAGATAGTCCCAGGGCACCGTCTTCTGTACGTCGTTCTGTACTGCTGCCACAGGAACCGCAGAGGGTCGCCCGGGGCACGTCTGCCAGGCCGCTCGGCGGCCGGTCGCCGGGCCGCCGGGCGGCCCGGACCGCCGGTCAGTCGGCGGCGGTGGCGGGAACGGGGACCTCTGGGGTCGCGCCGGTCCCGCGATTCTCAGCGGGAGGCCGCACGCGGAGTTCCGCGATGGCGGCCTCGAAGTCTTCGAGGCTGTCGAAAGCCTTGTACACGGACGCGAAGCGCAGGTAGGCGACGAGGTCGAGCTCCTGCAAGGGGCCGAGGATGGCCAGGCCCACGTCGTGGGTGGTCAGCTCGGCGCTCCCGGTGGCGCGCACCGCCTCCTCGACCCGCTGGCCGAGCTTGGCGAGGGCGTCCTCGGTGACCGGTCGCCCCTGGCACGCCTTGCGCACACCGGAGATGACCTTGGTACGGCTGAAGGGCTCGGTGACGCCGGAACGCTTCACCACCATGAGCGAGCACGTCTCCACCGTCGTGAAACGACGGGAGCAGTCGGGGCACTGGCGACGGCGTCGGATCGACGTCCCGTCGTCGGTGGTGCGACTGTCGACGACGCGGCTGTCGGGGTGCCTGCAGAAGGGGCAGTGCATAGGTTCCGACCCTCCTCATGGCACGACTGACGAGCCTCGCCCGGCCCGTCAAGGCCCCGCGAAGCGACCACCAGCATAGGCGATGTGGGCACCCCCGGCAGACCGGGGACCACTACCCCTGGGCGGTCGATGCCATCCAACCACTAGATCTTGGGTTAGGGGCACTTCCACCCCTCCGCGTGTCGCGACGCGGGCGCTCCCGGGGATCGATGCCTCCGGATGCGACACTGGGACGGCTCGCCACTCGCTCACGGCCCAGCGGCGAAGGCTATCGCAACGATCGATTCGGAGCGGCGACGCCGGCGCACCTATACACCTCCGTACATACGCACGTAAGGCAAACTGCGAATTTTCACTCGAACGTGTGTTTGGCGCAACCTTTCGAAAGCCACTACCGTTGTGCCAGGCAGGGAGACCATTCGAGAGGGGCCGACGACGTGACCACCACCGCAGACAGCGCCACCATCACCGCCCAGGACCGCTCCCAGGGCCGACTCGAGCCGGTGCACGCCACGAATGACGTGAGCATGAACGGCGAGGAGCCCGGGCGACCCGCCCGCGCCCTCCCCGGGCGACCTCCAGGCATCCGTGCCGACAGCTCCGGGCTCACCGACCGGCAGCGCAGGGTCATCGAAGTCATCCGTGACTCGGTCCAGCGGCGCGGCTACCCGCCGTCGATGCGGGAGATCGGGCAGGCGGTCGGCCTCTCCAGCACCTCCTCGGTGGCGCACCAGCTCATGGCGCTGGAGCGCAAGGGCTTCCTCCGCCGCGACCCCCACCGGCCCCGCGCCTACGAGGTCCGCGGCTCCGACCAGCCCAGCACCCAGCCGACGGACACCACCGGCAAGCCGGCCGCGTCGTACGTCCCGCTGGTCGGTCGCATCGCGGCCGGCGGCCCCATCCTGGCAGAGGAGTCCGTCGAGGACGTCTTCCCCCTCCCCCGCCAGCTGGTCGGCGACGGCGAGCTGTTCGTCCTGAAGGTCGTCGGCGACTCGATGATCGAGGCCGCCATCTGCGACGGCGACTGGGTCACCGTCCGCCGTCAGCCCGTCGCGGAGAACGGCGACATCGTCGCCGCGATGCTCGACGGCGAGGCCACCGTCAAGCGCTTCAAGCGCGAGGACGGCCACGTCTGGCTCCTCCCGCACAACGCGGCGTACCAGCCCATCCCCGGCGACGAGGCCACCATCCTCGGCAAGGTCGTGGCGGTGCTGCGGCGGGTGTGACACTCCCCCGCCGGCTCTGACCGGGCCCCGGGACCCACTGCGCCGGTCCCGGGGCCCTGCCGTGTCCTGAATCCCTAGCCCGCCGCCGCCTTCGAGGCGGCGTCGATGGCCGCGAGCGACTTCCGGACCTGGTTGCGGTCCGTCGTGTACCAGAAATCGGGCAGCGAGGCCTTCAGATAGCTGCCGTAGCGAGCGGTGGCCAGCCGGGGATCGAGGACCGCCACGACACCCCGGTCGCCGGTGGCCCGCACCAGCCGGCCGGCGCCCTGGGCCATCAGCAGGGCCGCGTGGGTCGCCGCGACCGCCATGAAGCCGTTTCCGCCGGCTTCCTCGACGGCCTTCTGCCGAGCGCTCATCAGCGGGTCGTCCGGGCGCGGGAACGGGATCTTGTCCATGACGACCAGCTGACAGCTGGGCCCCGGGACGTCCACGCCCTGCCAGAGCGAGAGGGTGCCGAAGAGGCAGGTCTTCGGGTCGGCCGCGAAGTTCTTGATCAGCTCGCCCAGCGTGTCCTCGCCCTGGAGCAGGATCGGCAGCTCCGGGACACGGCTCCGCAGCTCCTCCGCCGCCTGCTGCGCGGCACGCATGGAGGAGAACAGGCCGAGGGTCCGACCGCCGGCCGCCTGCATCAGCTCGGTCAGCTCGTCGAGCATGTCGCCCCGCTCCCCGTCGCGCGCGGGGCGCGAGAGGTGCTTGGCGACGTAGAGGATGCCCTGCTTCGGATAGTCGAACGGGGAACCGACGTCGATGCCCTTCCAGACGGGCAGGTCGTCGCCCTCGGTGCCCTCGGGGGCCAGACCGAGCGAGGCCCCGACCCCGTTGAAGTCGCCGCCGAGCTTGAGCGTGGCCGAGGCGAGCACCACGGACCGCTCCGTGAACAGCTTCTCCCGCAGCAGACCGGAGACCGTCAGCGGCGCGACCCGCAGCGAGGCCCCGAACCGGTCGTGACGCTCGTACCAGACGACGTCGTACTCGGAACCGTGGGTGATCCGCTCCGCCACGCCGTGCACGGTCTCCACCGAGGCCATGGCCTGCTTGCGGACCGCGTCCTCGTCCTGCACGGCCCGGTCCCGGGTGTTGCCCAGGGCCGTGATCACAGCGCGGGCCGCGTCCCGCAGCGCCATCAACGCGTACGCCAGGTCCTCCGGGATCTCCTCCAGGCGGCCCGGCAGCGCCAGCTCCATGACCCGCTCGAAGCCCTCCGCGGCGGTCTGCAGCTGGTCGGCCGTCTTCTCGTCCACGAGCTTCGCGGCCCGGCGCACGGCACGGTTGACCTGGCCCGGGGTGAGCTCGCCGGTGGCGACACCCGTGACCCGGGACACCAGCTCATGGGCCTCGTCGACGATCAGCACCTCGTGCTGCGGGAGCACGGGGGCGCCCTCGATGGCGTCGATGGCGAGCAGGGCGTGGTTGGTGACGACCACGTCGGCGAGCTTGGCGCGCTCGCGGGCCGCCTCGGCGAAGCATTCCGGACCGTACGCGCACTTGCTCGCGCCGAGGCACTCCCGGGAGGAGACCGATACCTGGGCCCAGGCCTTGTCGGAGACGCCGGGCGTCAGGTCGTCCCGGTCGCCGGTCTCCGTCTCGTCCGACCAGTCCCGCAGCCGCAGCAGGTCCTGGCCCAGCTTGCTGCTGGGCGCGGCCGCCTCGAAGGGGTCGAAGAGGCCGTCCTCCTCGTCCTGCGGGACTCCCTCGTGGAGCCGGTGCAGGCAGAGGTAGTTCGACCGGCCCTTGAGCATGGCGAACTGCGGTCGGCGACGCAGTTGCGGGTGCAGCGCCTCGACCGTCCGGGGGAGGTCGCGCTCGACGAGCTGGCGCTGGAGCGCCAGGGTGGCCGTGGCCACCACCACCCGCTCGCCCTGGGCCAGCGCCGGCACCAGATAGCCGAGCGACTTGCCCGTGCCGGTGCCGGCCTGGACGAGGAGGTGGGAGTTGTCGTCGATGGCCTCGGCCACGGCCTGGGCCATGGTGACCTGGCCGGGCCGCTCCGTGCCGCCGACGGCGGAGACGGCGGCATGGAGGAGGTCGGGGAGGGATGGCTTCGTCATAGCCCTTCCACCCTACGGGGCGGGACTGACAGCCGGGTCACGCGAGGGGGTTGGGGACGGTCCCGTGGACGGCAGCGTGCGGGCGGTCGGGCCGGTCCCGGTAGCCGTCCAGGTGCAGACGGTTGCGGTTGAGGCAGAGCCGCTCGATCCGCGGGGTCAGGAGGTCGAAGAGCTCGAACCGTTCCTTCAGCTCGGGGAAGCGTGCCTGGTACCGCAGGATCTCGGCGCGGACGAGCCCCCAGAAGTCCTCCTCGGGTACGCCGAGTTGTTCCTCGCAGAGGGGCGCCAGGTAGCGGAAGACGCCGACGAAGAGCCCCGCATGGATGAACTGGGTCAGGAATCCGGGCTCCTCCGTCAACAGGACGTCGCGGACATCATCCGGGAGGGTGGCGTGTTCGGGGAGCGGCTGGGCACTGATGTTCACATCGTCGACGAAGTCCTTGATCGCCAGTCGGACCGGGACGTCGTCACCGTCGTACACGACGATGGCGTTCTCGCCGTGGGGCGAGAAGACCGTGCCGTACCGGTAGAGGAAATGCAGCAGCGGGGGGAGCAGAGCGGTGAAGAGGTGCTGGAGCCAGACTGCGGGGGCGAGCCCGGAGCGCTCGACGAGCTCGGCGACGAACGCCCGGCCTTCCGGGTCGGTGTGGAGGAGCGAGGCGAGGGTGCGGGCCCGCTCTCCCGGGGGCAGCCTCAGCGGCTCGCGCCAGATCGCGCCGAGCAGCTCCTTGTACTGGTACGGGACTTCGGGAAGCCGGTCGTACAGGGGGTGTTCGACCGTGACGGAGGCGACCTCGCCGAGGAGGATCACTCCGCACTCGTCCCGCAGGAACGGGTCGGCTTCGCGCAGGCCGTGGACCCAGGCGGTCACGGCGGGTGCGGCGAGGGTCCGCTCGGTGGGCAGTCCGCGCCAGACGAGGGTGTTGAGCACCGACAGGGGCAGCTTGACGGTGTGCCGGTCGGGGCGGCTGGTGTTGAGGAAGGTGCGGACGGACTGCTGCGGCAGCCGGAGGTCGCCGTCGGCGGGGAGCGGGACGACGGTCCCGGCGGCGACGGCCGGGGCGTAGAGCGGGAGCAGGACCTCGTCCCACTGCCAGGGGTGGACGGGCAGCAGGAGGTAGCCGTCGGGGTCGTGGCCGCGGGCGGTCAGGGCGGCCCGGAAGGCTTCGTGGACGTCGGGGTCGAGCTCCCGGGCGTAGAGGCGGTCGGGGGTCTCCAGGCCCGCCACGCCGCGGTAGGCGGCGAGGCGGTTGCTGACGGCGATCCACGGCAGCCGGGTCGCGCGGCGCGCCTCGGGGGCCCAGTGGGCGGCGTCGGTGGCGGAGAAGCCGATGCGTCCCTTGTTGAGGACGAGCCAGGGGTGGCCGGTCTGGTGGCCTTCGAGTTCCGCGTAGGAGAGCTCGGCGAGCCGGTCGGCGGTGAGCGCCGTGTGGTCGAGGCGGACGTCGGCGGTGAGGGTGGCGGAGAGTTCGCGGATCAGATGGCCGAGGGTGGCGCCGTCGAGTCGGAGGAGGTGACGGGCGCGGGCCAGGAAGTCGAAGGGGTCGGTGAGGGGCCGGCCCTCGTGGGTGATCGAGCCGGCGGTGACGTGCCAGCTGCCGTAGGCCCCTCGGCGGGCACGGAAGGTGAGTGTGGTGCCGTCGTCGAGCCGTAGCGCGTGGCGGTCGGGCTCGCCGTCGTCGGTGGGCACGGGTTCGACGATCTCCTCGTAGGCGAACTCGGAGAGGGCCTTGGCGAGGAGACGGGAGGACGCCCTCGTCCAGGCTGCGGCGTTCAGTTCGGGGGGCGCGAGCAGTTCGGGGACCGGGACGGGGCTCTTCGTGGGAGCCGGGACGGCCGGGGTGGATGGTGCGGAGTCATGAGGTGCAGGGGATGTCGACACGAGGACTCCTCGGGGTGGGCACCGCTGTGGGCCGAGCGGTGCGTATGAGAAAGGAACGGTTCACAGAACGTGACGTAGGGCCCGGTCACGGATCATGAGGGCGGCCCTTTTGTCGGGAAGGTCGACTTCCGCCGCGTAGCGGAAGCCGCCGCTGAGGAACGCGGAGACGGAGGGGGTGTTGCGGATGTCGGGTTCGGCGACGACGCGGGTGCAGCGGGGACGGTGGTCGAGGACCAGATCGGCGACGGCGCGCAGCAGCGTGGTTCCGACGCCACGGCCCCGGTCGGTGACGCCTCCGACGAGCAGATGGACACCCGTGTCGTGGGGAAGCGCCGGGTAGTGGCGGGCGAGCGGGTCGAGGTCGGCGCGGTAGATCTCGAAGTAGCTCATGGGTGTGCCGTCGAGGACGCCGAGGCAGGGGACGCTCCGGCCGTCGCCCTCGAGTTGGGCGCGGACGTGTTCGGCGGTGACCGTGTCGGGTCCGGCGAGCTCCCAGAAGGCGGCGACGGCGGGGTCGTTCATCCATCGGGTGAGCAGCGGCAGGTCCCGTTCGAGGCGCACGGGTACGAGCCGGAAGGAGCCGACGGGGGTGTCGACGGGCCCCCAGGCGGCGACGGAGTCGAGCAGATCGCCGTCGAGGAGGGCGACGAGGTCGTCGACCCTGAGGTTCAGGGTGTCATCCCCCGGCGGGTCGACCGGTGGGCGGGTGGGTGACACGGTGTCGCTCTCCTCTCGGCGGTGCGGTCGGGGCGGGCGTGGGACGGCGCCGGCGCGGGTTCAGGTACGGAGGGGGTTGGTGACGGTGACGTAGACGGACTGGGTGTCGACGGGTCCGACGAGCTCGTCCAGGCCGTGCAGGCGGGTGAGGAGGTTGGCCTTGCTGCGCAGGGTGGCGGCTTCCAGGAGCCGGTGCGGGAGGGGGGAGCCGAGGCTGGTGGCGGAGGTGAGGAAGCTGCGGAAGGCGGCGAGCAGGACGCGTTCGTCGGCGAGGTGCTGGGCGCCGAACGCGCCGATGAGACCGAGGACGTTGTTGATGCCGAGGTAGTAGGCGAAGCGCTCGTCGGTGACCTGGTCGGAGACGAAGGTGTCGCTGTCGTCGCCGATGCCGGGGAGGCGGCTCTCCAGCTCGCCCCGGTGGGACTCGCGGAAGTAGTAGCCCTGGTTGTCGCGGTAGCGGCCGCCGATCGGCCAGCCGGCCGGGTCCAGGAGCACCAGGGTGTTCTGCTGGTGGGCCTCCAGGGCGATGCCGGCGTGGCCGTCGAGCCAGAGGACGGGGCGGACGACCTGGTCGAGGTAGCGGAGGAACCACTCGGCGGCGACGGCGGTCGTGGGCCGGCCGGTGCGGGCGGAGAGCCGTCCGATGACGTTGGCGAGCCGGGAGCGCATGGTGGTGGCTCCGGGCCAGGGGCGGGGGGCCGTGAGGGAGGCGATGCAGACGGCGTCGTCGCCGGGACCGAAGGGGTTGTGGCGGATCATGACGTCGAGGCCGGGGACGGGGGTGCCGTCCGGGGCGTCGACGGCGAGCCAGGCGGGGTCGCGGACGATGTCGAAGCTCGGGTGGGCGGCCTGCCACTCGTCGACGAGGCCGGTGCGGAGCAGCCGGTGGACCTCGACGCCGCGGTGGAGTTCCTTGCGGAGGTTCTCGCGGCGGGAGTTGGTGATGCGCAGGCCGAGGGAGAGCTTGAGCATGGCGCGGGCGCCGGGGCGGTGCACGGTGCGGACGGAGGAGGTGGGGTGCCAGGGGGTTCCGTGGAGACCCAGGTCGTGGAGGAGGCCCGCGTCCAGGAGGGCGCGGACGTCGGGGCGGTGCAGGAGTTCGCGGGCCTGCCAGGGGTGCAGGGGGAGGGGGGTGGTGCCGGCGGGGAGGGCGAGTCCTTCGGCGAGTCCGGCGGCGAGCTGCTCGGCGGTGACGGGCCGGCCCTGTTCGGTCCAGGCGGAGTCGGCGGCGAGGACGGTGCGGTCGACGGCGAACCAGTGGAGGGGGAAGGAGCCGTGCAGTTCGGGTGAGTAGAGCCGGCCCTCGGCCTCGGAGAGTCCTTCGCGGCTCTTGGGGGTCGGGTGGAGCGGGTGGCCGAGCAGCAGGGACTGTTCGGCGGCGAGGAAGAAGTCGGCGTCCGGGTGCGGCTCGGGCCTGCGGCGGCGTTCGGTGAGGAAGTCGGCGGTGCGGCGGGCGGAATCGGCGACGCGGCCGACGAGATCGGTGCCCTCGGAGCGGCCCGTCTCCCGGCTGAGCAGGGCGGCCACCGTGACGGCGTCGGCGGCCGGCGCCGTGGCCGGGAGTCCTTCGAGAGCGGGGGCGCCGAAGCGGTGCCAGCCGGTGGGTGACCAGTAGCGGACGGGGACGAGGAGGGCGGTGCCGCTGGCGTCGAGGGGGATGCGCAGGGTGGTGGCTCCGGGGGCCGGCAGGTTCTTCTCCCGGACCCAGCAGCGGAGGAGGTTCTCGACGGCGGCGGCGTCGGCGGCGCGCTGCGGGTCGGGGTCGTCCAGCGGGTCGGGGGTGTCGGCCGGGCGAAGGGGCCGGGGCTCGTACGGCCCGGGGTGCTGGCGGGGGACGGTGGGCTCGTCGGAGCCGACCGGATCCGGCCCGGGCTCCCGCCCCGGGGCACCCCGACGCTCGACGTGGGGGGCCACGGAGTGGAGGGCCCCCACGGGAAGGGACGCCGTATGGGGGCCTTCGGGGCGGATGGCCTCCCCGTGACGGGCCGCCCCGTGGAAGGTCTCCCCGTGACGGGGCTCGGAGTGGAGGGCCTCCGCGTGGAGGGCCTCGGAGCGAGGGGGCTCCGCGTAGCGGACCTCGGAGCGGAAGGCCTCGGAGCGGAGGGCCTCGGAGCGGAGGGCCTCCGCGTGGAGGGCATCGGAGTGGAGGGGCTCCGTGGGGTGGGGCGGTTCCGGGTGGGGGGCGATGGGGTGGGGGCGGTCGGTGGTGGGGGCCGAGGGGGTGGGGGTGGCGTTCACGGGGGCTTCCTTGGGGGTGGGGCCGGGGCGGTCCGGGTCAGTGGGACGGGCCGGAGGCGTTCCGGGGGGCCGTGGCCCGACGGGAGGCGGGCGGGTGGGGGGTGTGGGCCCGCTCGGCCGCGGCCAGGGCGTCGGCGAAGCGGTCCAGGACCGCGGTGGCCTGCTCGTCGGTGAGGGTGAGCGGGGGCAGGAGCCGGACCACGGCGGAGTGGCGGCCGCCGAGTTCGACGATGAGTCCGCGGGCGAGGCACTCCTGCTGGACGGCGAAGGCAAGCGCGGGGGCGGGGGGCGGGACGGAGTCGTCCGGCCCGGCCGCGTCGGGATCGACGAGTTCGACGCCGATCATCAGGCCCCGGCCGCGGACGTCGCCGACGCAGGGGTGGGCGGAGGCGAGGCCCTGGAGCCGGCCGAGGATCCGGGCGCCGAGGGTGCCGGCCCGTTCGGCGAGCTTGTTCTCGCGGACGTACGCGAGGGTGGCCGTGCCGGCGGCCATGGCGAGTTGGTTGCCGCGGAAGGTGCCGGCGTGGGCGCCCGGTTCCCAGGCGTCGAGTTCCGGCCGGTAGACGATGACCGCGAGCGGGAGGGAGCCGCCGATGGCCTTGGAGAGGACCATCACGTCGGGCACGACGCCGCTGTGTTCGACGGCCCAGAAGGCCCCGGTGCGGCCGACGCCGGTCTGGACCTCGTCGACGACGAGGGGGATGGAGCGGTCTGCGGTGATCCGGCGCATCCGGCGCATCCAGTCGTCGGGGGCGGGGACGACCCCGCCCTCGCCCTGGACGGCCTCGACGATCATTCCGGCGGGGGTGGTGACGCCGCTCTTGGGGTCGTCGAGGAGGCTCTCGGTCCAGCGGGCGGCGAGTTCGTCGCCGCGCTCGCCGCCGACGCCGAAGGGGCAGCGGTACTGCTGCGGGTAGGGCAGCCGGGTGACGCGGACGTCGGTCGCTCCGCCGGAGGCGTCGAGGGCTCCGGCCGTCATGCCGTGGTAGGCGCCGGTGAAGGCGAGGAGCCCGCTCCGGCCGGTGGCGGTTCGGACGAGTTTCAGGGCCGCCTCGACCGCGTCCGTGCCCGCGGGCCCGCAGAACTGGATGCGGGCGTCGTCGGCGAGCGCGCCGGGGAGGGTGGCGAACAGTTCGGAGGTGAAGGCGTCCTTGACGGGGGTGGCGAGGTCGAGGACGTGGAGGGGCGCGCCCGAGTCGAGGACCTTCCTGATGGCTTCCAGGACCACGGGGTGGTTGTGGCCGAGGGCGAGTGTCCCGGCACCGGACAGGCAGTCGAGGTAACGGCGGCCGTCGGCGCCCTCGATGGTCAGCCCCCGGGCCCGCACGGGAACGATCGGCAGGGAGCGGGCGTAGGTGCGGGCGGCGGACTCGCGCTGGGACTGGCGGCGCAGGATGCCCTCGTACCCGTCCCCTGGGTCCGCCGGCCGGCTCTGCGTGCGCGCGGCCGGTGGGACGGCCGGAGCTGATTCGGTCACGGCCACGGCTCGGTGTCCTCCCGCTGTAACAGTTGCGTTGCACATCGGGGCGTCGCGGAGCCGTCGCAAAGGCCGTCCCGAACGCCGCCGTTGTGTCCCCCGTCCGTACCAACGACGGGGACTGCCGGGGATCACGGGCCGGAGGGAAGGAACTTGGCGTGTCCCGGATCACGGCACGGCAACGGCTGAACGGTGCCCGGAACCGCCGGTGGGGCGCGTACCGTCCCCTCCGGCACCGGCATAGTGGGGGCCGTCGGTCGTGTCCGCGAGGACCCGGCCGCCGTTCGCCCACGCACATTGCACACGTTGACGTAGTCCCAGGGGGATCACCAGATGCGATCGATTCGTCCGCTGCTGATGGCGGCTTCCGCCGTCGCGGCGCTGACGCTCACCGTCACGGCCTGCGGTCCGAGCGAGGAGAACGCGGGAGACAAGCCCGTCGCTCCCGTGAGCCTGGACCCGGACAAGATCAAGATTCCGCAGGACCTGAAGGACCGCCTGAAGGAACACGGGATAGACCTCGACAAGTGGCGCAACGGCGAGTGGAAGAACTGGGACCGCGACAAGTGGCTCCGTGAGGCCAAGGACTTCGTCAACCCGATCATCGAGGACCTCTGGGACCCGGACCGGATGCGCGAGGCCGAGCGTCCCGACAAGCCGGTCGAGGAGGAGGACATCTCGGGCGACAAGGGCGTCACCGACCCGACTCCGGAGCCGGTGAAGGCGAAGGCCGTGGCGGCGAAGTACCACGACAACGCCCCCGAGTCCGGCAAGGTCTTCTTCGACGGCCCCGAGGGCTCGATGGTCTGCTCGGCCACGGTGGTGAAGGACCCCGCGCACCCGGGCAAGTCCAACCTGGTCTGGACGGCCGGTCACTGCGTGCACAAGGGCAAGCAGGGCGGCTGGTACCGCAACATCGCCTTCGTGCCCTCGTACAACGACTCGGCGATGGAGACCTCGGCGCTGGAGAAGGCGACGCGGCAGCAGATCGCCCCGTACGGCGTGTGGTGGGCGGACTGGGTCAAGACCTCCGACCAGTGGATCGCCGAGGGCGCGTCCACCGGCGGCGCCGGCGCTCCCTACGACTTCGCGGTCATCAAGGTGACGCCGGAGAAGGGATCCTCGGGCAAGTCGCTGGAGGAGACGGTCGGTTCGGCGCTCCCGGTGGAGTTCAACGCCCCCGCCGTGCCGAAGATCGCGAGCATGACGGCGACCGGTTTCCCGGCGGCGCCGCCGTTCGACGGTCAGAAGATGTTCCAGTGCCAGGACAAGCCGGGTCGGCTGTCCCTGAAGGCGGAGCAGCCGACGATGTACCGGATCGGCTGCACGATGACCGGTGGTTCCTCCGGCGGCGGTTGGGTCGCCGAGGGCGGCGACGGCAAGCCGGCGCTGGTGTCGAACACCTCGATCGGCCCGTCGACGGCCGGTTGGCTCGCGGGTCCGCGCTTCGGTCCCGAGGCCAAGGCCGTCTTCGACGAGGTCAGCAAGAAGTACGCCGGCCAGTAGGCACGGCGGGTACGGAGGCGGGGCCCCGGGGTCCCGCCTCCCCCGTGTCCGGTCCGACCGGCATACTGTGCACCGCTCATGACACGTCCATGGCAATACCAACGGGGAATACATCCATGCGTTCCGTACGACTCCTACCCGCCGCCCTCGGTCTGGTCACCGCGCTCACGCTGACCGCCACGGCCTGCGGCCCCACCGAGACCCCTGCCGACGGCAGGCCGACCGCCGGGGCGAGCAGCTCCGCGCCCGCGGCCGACGGCGGCGACGCCGGCGCCGACCTCACCAAGGACCTGGCCGACAGGCTCAAGAAGCACGGCGTCGACCTGGACGAGTGGAAGCAGGGCGAGTGGAAGAACTGGGACCGCGACAAGTGGCTGCGTGAGGCCGAGGACTTCGTCAACCCGGTGATCGAGGGGCTCTGGGACCCGCCGCGCATGCAGTCGGCGAAGAGCCCGGACCAGACGATCACCGCGCAGGCCGGCACCGGCGGCACCGACCCGACGCCCCGGCCCGTCAGGGCGCAGCGCGAGAAGACGCCGTACCACGACTACGCGGCCCCGGTCGGCAAGATCTTCTTCGACGCGCCCGAGGGCCACATGGTCTGCTCCGGCACCATCGTGAAGGACCCGCGCCACCCCGGGAAGTCGAACCTGGTCTGGACGGCCGGACACTGCGTCCACGCGGGCAAGAGGGGCGGCTGGTACCGCAACATCGCCTTCGTCCCGGCCTTCAACGACCTGGGCAAGTCCCCCGCCGCGCTGCAGAACGCGCAGCCGCACGAGGTGTACCCGTACGGTCAGTTCTGGGCCGACTGGGCGGTGACCTCGGGCGAGTGGATCAACGCGGGCGGCACCAACCAGGCCTGGCCGTACGACTACGCCGTGCTGCACGTGCAGCCCGAGCGCGGTTCGAAGTCGCTGGAGGAGACCGTCGGCAACGCCCTGCCGGTCGACTTCTCCGCGCCGACGGCCGCGCAGTCCGGCACGATGGGCGCCTGGGGCTACCCGGCGGCGCCGCCGTACAACGGCATGATCATGCACAAGTGCCTCGACCGGCCCACGCGTCTCACCACGGCCCCGGCCACGCCGACCATGTACCGGATCGGGTGCACGATGACCGGCGGTTCCTCGGGCGGCGGCTGGTTCCGCGTGCTGCCGAACGGCAGGACGGCGCTCGTGTCGAACACCTCGATCGGTCCGGCCGGCGGCAACGGCTGGCTCGCCGGACCGCAGCTGGGCCGCGGCGCCAAGGCCGTCCACGAGATGGTCAGCAAGAAGTTCGCCCGCTGACGCGCCGAGAGGGACACGGCAGGACAGCAGAAGGCGCCGGCTCCCCCCGGAAGGGGGAGCCGGCGCCTTCGCCGTTCGTCAGTGCGCCGGACCGTACGGCGTCAGTGCGCGGCCGGAACGTACGGCGCGAGCAGCGCCGCCAGTTCCTCGTGCACCCGGGCCTTGAGCAGGGTGCCCTCCGGGGTGTGCTCCTCGGACTCCACCTCGCCCTCGGCGTGCACCCGCGAGACGAGGCCGCCCTGGGTGTACGGCACGAGGACCTCCAGCTCGACCTCCGGGCGCGGCAGCTCCCGGTCGATGAGCGCGAGCAGCTCGTCGATGCCCTGGCCCGAACGGGCCGAGACCACGATGGAGTGCTTCTCCATCCGCAGCAGGCGCTGGAGGGTCAGCGGGTCCGCCGCGTCGGCCTTGTTGACGACGACGATCTCCGGCACGTTCACCGCGCCGACGTCGCGGAAGACCTCGCGCACGGCGGCCAGCTGCTCCTCCGGGGCGGGGTGCGAGCCGTCCACCACGTGCAGGATGAGGTCGGACTCGCCGACCTCCTCCATGGTGGAGCGGAACGCCTCGACCAGGTGGTGCGGCAGGTGCCGGACGAAGCCGACGGTGTCGGCCAGGGTGTAGACCCGGCCGGTGGGCGTCTCGGCCCGGCGGACGGTCGGGTCGAGGGTGGCGAACAGGGCGTTCTCCACGAGGACGCCCGCGCCGGTCAGACGGTTGAGCAGGGAGGACTTGCCGGCGTTGGTGTATCCGGCGATGGCGACCGAGGGCACCTTGTTCCGGCGGCGCTCCTGCCGCTTGATGTCGCGGCCGGTCTTCATCTCCGCGATCTCCCGGCGCATCTTCGCCATCTTCTCGCGGATGCGGCGCCGGTCGGTCTCGATCTTGGTCTCACCGGGACCACGGGTGGCCATGCCGCCACCGCCGCCGCCACCCATCTGACGGGAGAGCGACTGACCCCAGCCGCGCAGTCGCGGCAGCATGTACTGCATCTGCGCGAGCGCGACCTGCGCCTTGCCCTCTCGGGACTTGGCGTGCTGGGCGAAGATGTCGAGGATGAGGGCGGTCCGGTCGACCACCTTCACCTTGACGACGTCTTCGAGGGCGATGAGCTGGCCGGGGCTGAGCTCGCCGTCGCAGACGACGGTGTCGGCGCCGGTCTCGAGCACGATGTCGCGCAGCTCGCGCGCCTTGCCCGAGCCGATGAAGGTGGCCGGGTCCGGCTTGTCGCGGCGCTGGATCACGCCGTCGAGCACGAGGGCGCCCGCCGTCTCGGCGAGGGCCGCGAGCTCCGCGAGGGAGTTCTCCGCGTCCTGCACCGTCCCGGAGGTCCAGACACCGACCAGCACGACGCGCTCGAGGCGCAGCTGGCGGTACTCGACCTCGGTGACGTCCTCGAGCTCGGTGGAGAGGCCCGCGACACGGCGCAGCGCCGCACGCTCGGAGCGGTCGAACTGGTCGCCGTCCCGCTCTCCGTCGATCTCGTGGCTCCAGGCGACGTCCTCTTCCATCAGGGCATCGGCCCGAAGGCTCTCGGTACGGCTCGTCTCCGCGAAGCTCTGCTTGTCCTGGGAAGGGGAAGAAGAGGAGGTCATTGGGTCCTTACGTCGATGAGGAGATGTGTGTCTGTGCCGGTCACAACGCCTGCGGGCGCCGGAAGATTCCCGCGCCCGGCCGCGTCGGCCGGAGGAACCGGCCGCGTCGCCGACCTGAAGATGGTGTCACGGCCCCACCGGGCCCGTCACCCGGGTTTCGGCGCGGTCCTCGCGGCCTCGACGGGACGGCTGCGCCAGTCCGGGCGCCCGGGCATCGCGGGGGTCTTCGCCTCGTACAGCCAGCCGTGGAAGAAGGCGGTGAGGTCCCGGCCCGCGACCTCGCCGGCCAGCGCGATGAAGTCGGCGGTGGTGGCGGTCCCGTCCCGGTGCTCGGCGACCCAGCGGCGCTCCAGGGTCCGGAAGGCCTCGGTGCCGATCGTCTGGCGGAGCGCGTAGAGGACGAGGGAGCTGCCGTCGTAGACGACGGGCCGGAAGAGGCTGATCTTGTGGCCGGGCGAGGGGGGCTCCGGAGCGGCCGGCGGGCCGCCGGCGGCGCGCCAGCCGTCGGAGGCGGCGTAGGCGGCCTTCATGCGCTGCTCCATGGACTTGCCGGCGGTCTCCTCGGCGTACAGCGCCTCGTACCAGCTGGCGTGTCCCTCGTTGAGCCACAGGTCGGACCAGGCGCGGGGCGAGACGCTGTCGCCGAACCACTGGTGGGCGAGCTCGTGGACCATGACGGCGTCGACGTACCACTCGGGGTAGGCGGGCTGGGTGAAGATCCCGCGCTCGAAGAGCGAGAGGGTCTGGGTCTCCAGCTCGAAGCCGGTGTCGGCGTCGGCGACGAGCACGCCGTACGTCTCGAAGGGGTACGGGCCGACCTGCCGCTCCATCCACTCCAGGTGACCGGGGGTGCGGCGCAGCCAGGGCTCCATGAGCTGCCGGTCGGCGGTGGCCACCACGTCCCGTACGGGCAGCCCGTGGGGGCCCTCGCGGTGGACGACGGTGGAGCGGCCGATGGAGATCTGGGCGAGCTCCGTGGCCATGGGGTGCCGGGTGCGGTACGTCCAGGTGGTGGTGGCGCCGTGGTCGACGCGGCCCTCGGGGAGTCCGTTGGCGACGACGGTGAGCTCGCTGGGGGCGGTGACCCGGAAGGTGAACCGGGCCTTGTCCGAGGGGTGGTCGTTGGAGGGGAAGACCCGGTGGGCGGCGTCGGCCTGGTTGGCCATGGCGAGGCCGTCGCCGGTGCGGACCCAGCCGCCGGTGGAGGCGGGGCCGGTGGGGTCGCTGGTGTGGGTGACGGTGATCGCGACGTCCTCGCCGGCGTCGATCGGGACGAGGGGGGTGACGACCAGGTCCTCGCCGCTGGTGGTGTACTCGGCGGGCAGGCCGTCGACGGTGACGGCGGAGACCGTGCCGTGGGTGAAGTCGAGGTTGAGCCGCTCCAGGTCCTCGGTGGCGCGGGCGTCGATCCGGGTGACGGCGGCGAGGGGCTTGGTGTTCACCCCCGGGTAGGTGAGGTCGAGCGTGTAGGCGAGGACGTCGTAGCCGGGGTTGCCGAGGTGGGGGAAGAGCGGGTCCCCGATGCCGAGCGGCGCGGGGGCGGGCAGGGCGGCGGCGACGAGTCCGGCCGAGGCGGCGACCAGGACGGCGGAGCGGAGCCACCGGGCGCGGGGCGGGGACGTTCGGACGAGCGGCATGGGCCAGGGCCTTTCCGGAGGAATGGCCCTACGGCTACCAGGACCGCCGCCGCACACCGGGGCGGCGCGCGCGCCGGCCACCCGAAGGGGGTCGTCGGCCGGGGCCGCGAGTGGCGGTCACCCGAAGGGGCGTCGCCGGCTCGGGCCGCGCGTGGCGTCGCCGGCTCGGGCCGCGCGTGGCGGTCCCTGAGGAACGGCGCCGGCTCGGGCCGCCCCGAGGAGCCACGTCGGCCCAGGCCGCGCGAGTACCGGCCCCCGGAGGGGCGAGGTCAGCCCAGGCCCCGCGCGTGGCGGGCGCGGCTGACGTCGTACACGCCGGGGACGTCCCGCATGGCTTTCATGAGGGCGGCGAGGCCGGCCGTGTCGGGGAGCTGGAGGGTGTACGTGTGGCGGACCCGCTGCTCGGTGGGCGGCTCGACGTTCGCCGAGACGACGGCGGCGCCGAAGGTGGCGATGGCCTCGGTGAGGTCGGCGAGCAGCCCGGGTCGCCCGAAGGACTCGGCGACGAGGGTGACCCTGCCCTGGGCGGTGTCGCCCCAGCGGACGGCGACGGGCTCGCGGCCGAGGTCGCGCATGGCGTCGGCGGCGGAGCAGCGGGCCCGGTGGACGGTGACCGATCCGCCGCGCACGCGGAAGCCGGTGATCTCGTCGGGCGGTACGGGGGTGCAGCAGCCCGCCGGGCGGACGGCCGCGGGCGGCTCGCCGTCGAGGTCGGCGTGGAGCTCGGCGCCGGAGCGGCGGTCGGCGGGGACGCTGACCTGCGGGCGGGTGCCGGTGGGGGCGGGGGGCGCGGCGCTCTCGGGGTGGGCCCGGAGCCAGCCGGTGATCGCGATCCGGGCGGCGGGGGTGCGGGCGTGGTCCAGCCAGTCGGGGGACGGCCCGGAGACGGTGTCCTGGGCGAGCAGCAGCTGGACGGTGTCGCCGTCGCCGAGGACGGTGCTCAGCGGTGCGAGGCGGCCGTTGACGCGGGCGCCGAGGCAGGCGTGGGCGGCCTCGCCGTGCTGCGCGTACGCGGCGTCGACGCAGCTGGCGCCGACGGGCAGGCTGATCGTGCCGGGGGCGCTGCCGTCGGCGCGGAAGACGGTGATCTCGTCGTCCTCGGCGAGGTCGGCGCGGAGCGAGGTCCAGAAGGTGTCGGGGTCGGGGGCGGACTGCTGCCAGTCGAGGAGGCGGGAGAGCCAGCCGGGGCGGGTGGGGTCGACGCGCTCGCCGTCCTCGGTCGGCGGGGCGGTGCCGTCCGGTTCCTGGCCCACGTGGGGGTTGCCGAGGGCGACGACTCCGGCCTCGGCGACCTTGTGCATGCGGTGGGTCCGGATGAGGACCTCGGCGACGGCGCCGTCGGGGGCCGCGATCGCGGTGTGCAGCGACTGGTAGAGGTTGAACTTGGGGGCGGCGATGAAGTCCTTGAACTCGGAGATCACCGGCGTGAAACAGGTGTGGAGCTCGCCGAGGACCCCGTAGCAGTCGGCGTCCTCGGCGACGAGGACGAGGAGCCGCCCGAAGTCGCAGCCGCGCAGCTCGCCGCGCTTGAGGCGGATGCGGTGGACGGAGACGAAGTGCCGGGGGCGGACGAGGACCTCGGCGCCGATGCCCGCCTCGCGCAGGACGGCGGTGACCTGCTCGGCGACGGCGCCGAGCTCGTCGACGGCGCCGGGGTGGTCCGCGACGAGCGCGCGGGTGGTCTCGTACTCCTCGGGGTGGAGGATCGCGAAGACCAGGTCCTCCAGCTCGGTCTTGAGGGCCTGGACGCCGAGCCGCTCGGCGAGCGGGATGAGGACGTCCCGGGTGACCTTGGCGATCCTGGCCTGTTTCTCGGGGCGCATCACGCCGAGGGTGCGCATGTTGTGGAGGCGGTCGGCGAGCTTGATCGACATGACCCGGACGTCGCTGCCGGTGGCGACGAGCATCTTGCGGAAGGTCTCGGGCTCGGCGGCGGCGCCGTAGTCGATCTTCTCGACCTTGGTGACGCCGTCGACGAGGTAGGCGACCTCGTCGCCGAACTCGCGGCGGACCTGATCGAGCGTCACCTCGGTGTCCTCGACGGTGTCGTGGAGGAGGGAGGCGGTCAGGGTGGTGGTCTCCGCGCCGAGTTCGGCGAGGATGAGGGTGACCGCGAGCGGGTGGGTGATGTACGGCTCGCCGCTCTTGCGGAACTGGCCGCGGTGCGAGGACTCGGCGAGGACGTACGCCCGGCCGAGCACCGTCAGGTCGGCCTCGGGGTGGTGGGCCCGGTGGGCCTCCGCCACATGGCCGATGGCGTCGGGCAGCCGGTCACGGGGCGCCGGGCCCGCGGTGGCGTTCAGCAGGGCGGCGCGGCCGAGGCGGCGCAGGTCGATCCGGGCCCGTCCGCGTCTGCGGACGGTCACGTCGGTGGGGGCGGCCTCGGGGTTGGTGGCCTCTGCGCTCATGGGGCACCTCCGGCAACATCGACCGGCGGTGGGCGGGCCAGGCGTGCCCGGGGGGCCGGTGCTTGATGCTACCGACCCCACCACGCGGCGCAGTCACGCTCTCGCTCAGCGTGAAAGGGATCACCCATTCGAGCGATAAATCAGTCGTTGACAGTTTCGATTCCGTCGCGCGCGATCACGTCGCCGGGTTCAGCCACGTCGGGTCGACGGTGCCTTCGGCGACGATGACGGCGGGGCCCGTCATGTCGATCCGGCCGTCGGGGTGCTCGGTGATGACGAGGGTCCCGCCGAGCACGTCGACGGTGTACGTGACGGGGGTGCCGCTCTCGGCGGGGTCGACGCCGTCCCGGCGGGCGGTGGCGACGGCGACGGCGCAGGCGCCGGTGCCGCAGGAGCGGGTCTCGGACGCGCCGCGCTCGTGGACCCGCATGGCGACGTGGCGGGGGCCGCGGTCGGCGACGAACTCGATGTTCACCCCGTCCGGGTAGACCTCGGCGGGCGCGTACGGCGGCTCGTCGTACAGGGTCCCCGCGTGGGAGAGGTCCTCGACGAAGGCGACCGCGTGCGGGTTCCCCATGTTCACGTTGCGCGCGGGCCAGCTGCGGCCGTCGACGGTGACGGTGACGCCGGCCTCGGGGAGCACCGCGCGGCCCATGGCGACGGTGACGGAACCGTCCTTGTCCAGGTGGACGTGCTTGACTCCGCCCCGGGTGGCGACCGCGACCTCGCCCGCGGTGACGTGCCCCGCGTGCTCCAGGTAGCGGGCGAAGACCCGGACGCCGTTCCCGCACATCTCGGCGACGGAGCCGTCGGCGTTGCGGTAGTCCATGAACCACTCGGCCTCGTCGGCCAGGTGGCGGGCGTCGGGGTGGGCGGCGCTGCGCACGACGTGCAGCAGCCCGTCGCCCCCGATGCCGGCCCGCCGGTCGCAGAGGCGCGCCACGACGGCGGGGGGCAGGTCGACGGCGTTCTCCGCGTCGGGGACGATCACGAAGTCGTTCTCGGTGCCGTGGCCCTTGAGGAAGGGGATCGGCGAGGTCTGCGTGCTGGTCACGCGATCAACTGTACGGGTCGGGCCCGACACCGGACCGCCCCGTCCACGGACCGGGCCCCACGGGGAGGGGCGCGCTCGGGTCCCCTGAGCCCCGGGCCCGATTCCGCCGGGGCCGGGCCGGGGCGCGGCCGCGACGGGACCCCGTTTCGCGCGGGCCGGCGCAAAACGGGGCGGGGCGGGGCGGGCCTGGCCGCGGAGGGGACGAGGCCGTGTTCAGCGCGGGCGGGGCAGGGGCGGGGTCCGTGGAGCGGGGTCGCGTTCCGTGCGGGGGCGGGCCCGTGCCGGGGCTCAGCGCAGGCGGGCGACGCGCCAGACCGCGAGGGCGACCAGGGCCGCGATCGTCGACACGTACAGGACGAGGAAGCGCCAGTCCGGGCGCTCGCCCGAGCCGCGCTGCGGAAGTCCCGGCCAGGTGTAGCCGACCTTGCGGGCGGCCATCATGCCCCAGCCCGCCGCGCAGGAGCTGATGAGCAGTCCCAGCATGGCGACGACGGCGCCGCCGTCGCCCGAACCGAAGGCGAGGGGGAAGGCGAACATCAGCGAGCCGAGGGCGGCCAGGCCCACGATCGGGGCGAGCTGCCAGATCCGCAGCCGGCGCTGGGGGCGCAGCTCGACCTCGACCTCGTCGGCGTCGACCTCGACGGCGGTGCCCACGGCGTCGTCGGGTCCGTCCGGGGTCAGCCCCGGGGTCCCGACGGGAGCGTCGTCCGTCGGATGGCCCGGCGTGTCGCCCGACGGATCCGCCGTCGGGTCACCCAGGGCCGCCTCGTGCTGTTCTCTGTCGCGAGGGCCGGCCTCCATCGCCACGCGCCCTCCCCACTCGGACTCCACTTGGTCGATCGATGCTCGATGATGGCACGCTCATGACCGCCGAAATGACGGGCAGTGCGTCCCGATGCCATCACGTGATCAGGCTGTAACCGCTCGTTCGACCAACGACAGCGCCTCCCCCGGGAGTTCCTCCCGGTGATCGGCGGCTCCGCTGAGCCAGTGCACCCGCGGGTCGCGGCGGAACCACGAATCCTGGCGCCGCGCGAAGCGCTTCGTGGCCCGCACGGTCTCCGCGCGCGCCTCGTCCTCGGTGCACTCCCCCGCGAGCGCCGCGAGAACCTGCTGGTAGCCCAGGGCGCGGGCCGCCGTGCGTCCCTCGCGCAGCCCCCGTGCCTCCAGGGCCCGCACCTCGTCGACGAGACCGGCCTCCCACATGCGGTCCACACGCGTGGCGATCCGCTCGTCGAGCTCGGGGCGGGCCACGTCGACGCCGATCTGGACGGTGTCGTAGACGGAGTCGGGACCCGGCAGGTTGGCGGTGAAGGGCTTGCCGGTGATCTCGATCACCTCCAGGGCCCGGACGATGCGGCGTCCGTTGCCGGGCAGGATCGCGCGGGCCGCCTCGGGGTCCGCCGCGGCGAGCCGGACGTGCAGGGCGCCGGAGCCGCGCTCCTCCAGCTCGGCCTCCAGGCGGGCCCGGACGGCGGGGTCGGTGCCGGGGAACTCGAGGGCGTCGACGGCCCCCCGCACGTACAGTCCGGAACCGCCGACGAGGACCGGGGTGCGGCCGGCGGCGAGCAGCCGGTCGATCTCGGCGCGCGCGAGGCGCTGGTACTCGGCGACGCTGGCGGCCTCGGTCACGTCCCAGACGTCGAGGAGGTGGTGCGGGATGCCGCCGCGCTCCTCCGGCGTCAGCTTGGCGGTGCCGATGTCCATCCCCCGGTAGAGCTGCATCGAGTCGGCGTTGACGACCTCGCCGCCGAGCTGCTGGGCCAGGAATACACCCAGATCGGACTTTCCGGCTGCCGTGGGGCCGACGACGGCGATGACCCGCGGGGCGGGAGCTGCGCTTCTCACCGTCCCAGTCTCGCAAACCTCCCGGCCTGCCCCCGAACGAGCCGCGAAACGACCCCGTCCGGCTTCGTCACCCGGGCGGGGCTCCGGCCGTGGACCATCTCGGATCCCGGCCGCCGACCGCCACGGATCTCTTCCGTCCGAGTACTCTATGGGGTGGATATGGGCGTTTTCGCCATCCTTCTCCGGAAGAAGCAGGACGCGGAACGCACTACACGGAACACGGACCCCACAGGTCCGCGGAGGGAAGGTGCTCCATGGGTCTCATGGATTCGCTGAAGGCCAAGCTCGCCCCCGCCAAGGACAAGGTCGCCGACCTCGCGCAGCAGCACGGCGAGAAGATCGACCACGGCCTGGACAAGGCCGCGAAGCTGGTCGACGAGAAGACCAAGGGCAAGTACAGCGACAAGATCCACACCGGTACGGACAAGGCGAAGGGCGCCATCGACCGGATCGGTCACAAGGACGACGGCACACCCGGGAGCGGTGGCACGCCCGGGAGCGACGGCACGCCCGCGAGCGGTGGCGTGACGCCGCCGCCGCCGACCGCCTGACGGCCGCGTCGTCGGCAGTCCCTCCGCACGGCGGACGGCCGCGGAGCATCGCGCTCCGCGGCCGTCCGCCGTTCTCGTTCCCGCCGTCCCCGCCGTCCCTCAGGACCAGGCCGCGACGAAGTACCCCACGCCGTACGGGGCGTCCTCGAAGAGCAGCCGGCCGTCGAGCCCGGCGCCCTCCGCCGCACCCGCCAGCACCTGCCAGGAGGCGCGGCCGGCCGCCTTCAGCTCGGCCGCGAGCCCGGCGTCCAGCGCGAGCAGCGCCGTCACGTCGGCCGCGCCCAGGGCCCGGGCCGCCTCCGCGTCGAAACCGGCGGCCCGCTCGTCCAGGTAGCCGGGGGCCTTCACCGTCCGGCAGGCACTGCCGTCGCCCAGTACGAGGAGGGCGACGCGCTCGGCGGAGGCGGCGAGTTCCCGGCCGGTCCCGGCGCAGACGTCCGCCGTCGTCGAGGCGGCCACGCCCAGGCCCTCGATCGGGGCGTCGGCCCAGCCGGCGCGGGCCAGGAGCCAGGCGCCGACGGTGAGGGAGAGGGGCAGGGGGCGGTCGTCTTCACCCTGGGTCCGGGCCTGGGCCTGGTCCTGGGGGGATTCCGCGCCGAGCCGTACGGAGAGGTCCACTCCGAAACCGGCGAAGGAGCCCGTCGCGCCGGCCGGGTAACCGCCGTGCGCGCCCTCGTCGGCGGGCCCGACGACGTACAGCCGGTCGGGACGGGCGGCCGCGAGCAGCCCGACGGCATCCGCGCACGCCGCACGCGCGGCGTCCAGCTCGGGGGCGGCGCCGGTCGCGACGTCGGGGACGAGGAGCGGGGGGCTGGGGCAGACGGCTGCGGCGACAAGCATGATCCGCAGCCTACTGGGCGGGGGTGCGCGCGCGTCGCCGCCTGCGGGGGTCGGCTCCGCGCCGCGCCCACCGGGGCGGCGCCAGAGGCTCCCGCGCCTGGACCCGCACCGGATGCGCGCCGCGCAAAGTGGTGCGGGTCCAGGCGCGGAAGGCGGAGGCGCCGCGAAAGGGCGCCGTCCCGTGTGCCCACCCTCCCCCAAGCTCTCGGCTTCGCTCGAGCAGGGGGGACCCCCTCGCCCAGCGGGACGATCGCCCACACGGGGGCGCGGGGTGGGCACCGCCCCGGCCTGTGCGGGAGGGGCGCCGTCCCGGTGGTGGGTCAGTGGTTGCCGCAGGCCGGGGCGGTCGGGGTCGGGAGGGGGGCCGGGGCGCCGATCTTCGGGAGGCCCAGGAGGACACCCGTCTGCTTCGGCGCGGCCGTGCGCTTCTCCCAGGCGTCGCCCGCGCGCGTGCGGCGGACCGAGGAGACCTCGCCCTCCGCGAGCAGGTGGTGCGGGGCCGCGTAGGTGATCTCGACCGTCACCACGTCGCCGGGACGGACCTCCTCGGCCGGCTTGGTGAAGTGGACGAGCCGGTTGTCGGGGGCGCGGCCGGAGAGGCGGTGGGTCTCGCCGTCCTTGCGGCCCTCGCCCTCCGCGACCATGACCTCCAGGGTGCGGCCGACCTGCTTCTTGTTCTCCTCCCAGGAGATCTCCTCCTGGAGGGCGACGAGGCGCTCGTAGCGCGCCTGCACGACCTCCTTCGGGATCTGGCCCTCCATGGTGGCCGCGGGGGTGCCGGGGCGCTTGGAGTACTGGAAGGTGAAGGCGTTCGCGAAGCGGGCCTCGCGGACGGTGTGCATGGTCTGCTCGAAGTCCTCCTCGGTCTCGCCGGGGAAGCCCACGATGATGTCGGTGGAGATCGCGGCGTGCGGGATGGACGCCCGGACCTTCTCGATGATGCCGAGGAAACGCTCCTGCCGGTAGGAGCGGCGCATCGCCCGGAGGATCGAGTCCGAGCCGGACTGGAGCGGCATGTGCAGCTGCGGCATGACGTTCGGCGTCTCGGCCATGGCCGCGATGACGTCGTCCGTGAAGTCGCGGGGGTGGGGGGAGGTGAAGCGGACGCGCTCCAGGCCCTCGATCTCGCCGCAGGCGCGCAGCAGCTTGCTGAAGGCCTCGCGGTCGCCCAGGTCGGAGCCGTACGCGTTGACGTTCTGGCCGAGCAGGGTGATCTCGGAGACGCCCTCGGCGACCAGCGCCTCGATCTCGGCGAGGATGTCACCGGGCCGGCGGTCCTCCTCCTTGCCGCGCAGGGCCGGGACGATACAGAAGGTGCAGGTGTTGTTGCAGCCGACGGAGATCGAGACCCAGGCGGCGTACGCGGACTCGCGGCGGGTCGGCAGCGTGGAGGGGAAGGCCTCCAGCGACTCGGCGATCTCGATCTGCGCCTCCTCCTGGACGCGGGCGCGCTCCAGGAGGACCGGCAGCTTGCCGATGTTGTGCGTGCCGAAGACCACGTCGACCCAGGGGGCCTTCTTGACGATGGTGTCGCGGTCCTTCTGGGCGAGGCAGCCGCCGACGGCGATCTGCATGCCGGGGCGCGCGGTCTTCATGGGGGCGAGCCGGCCGAGGTTGCCGTACAGCTTGTTGTCGGCGTTCTCGCGGACCGCGCAGGTGTTGAAGACGACGACGTCGGCGTCGCCGTCCGCGCCCTTGGGGGCCCGGACGTAACCCGCCTCCTCCAGCAGACCGGAGAGCCGCTCGGAGTCGTGGACGTTCATCTGGCACCCGTAGGTGCGGATCTCGTAGGTCTTGGTGCCGTCAACGCTCACTGCGGTGCTCCGGTCGCTGCTGCTCGTCATGGCTCCAAGGGTAGGCCGTCCGGGGAGAGCCCCCGTCCCACGCCGGAGCCCGGGCCGCCCCTGCGGTTTTCCGCAGGGTGGCCGGGCGGGAAGCCCCGTACCCGGGGCGAGCTGGGATTTCTAGCGTGAAGGGGTGCCGGGGCGAGGGTCCCGGGAAGCCGCTCGTCACCTTGGAGACCCACCGTGCCGATCACCGCGCTCGTCTCTCACCCGTCCCTTCCCACGGCCCTGGCCGGGGAGCCCGCCGACGGATTCGCCGGATGGGCCGCCGGGCTCGTCGACACGATGGGCGGCCCCGGCGCCGGGCTGGCCATCGCGCTGGAGAACCTCTTCCCGCCGCTGCCCAGCGAGGTGATCCTGCCCCTGACCGGCTTCGCCGCCGGGCAGGGCGTGCTCGGTCTGGCCTCGGCGCTGTTCTGGACGACGCTGGGTTCGGTGGTGGGGGCGGTGGCCCTCTACTGGATCGGCGCGCTCTTCGGGCGGCGGCGGATGCACGCGCTCTGGGCCCGGCTGCCGCTGGTGAAGGTCTCCGATCTGGAGCGCACCGAGCGGTGGTTCGCCCGGCACGGCACGAAGGCCGTGTTCCTGGGACGCATGGTGCCGATCTTCCGCAGTCTCATCTCCGTCCCCGCGGGGGTCGAGCGGATGCCGATGCACGTCTTCCTCGCGCTCACGACGCTCGGCAGTCTCGTCTGGAACAGCGTCCTCGTCATGGCCGGCTACTGGCTCGGGGAGCGCTGGGACCTGGTCGGGGGATACGTGGGCGTGCTGTCCAAGGCGGTCCTGGTGCTGGTCCTGGTGGCCCTGGCCGCGTTCCTCGCCGTACGGCTCAAGGGGCGCGGCCGGGTCGCCGGGCACGCCCGGGGCCGCGCCCCGCACCGACGCAGCTCGTGAGCGGGGAGGGCGCGCCCGTACCGCACCGATCTTGTACGGGGTCGGAGCCGGAACTAGGCTCCGGGACCGTGCGCGGGGGCGAAGGGGAGGCTACGGCGGGCCGGCGGTTCGTCGGCGTCCTGCTCGGCTGTCTCACCGCCCTCCTCGGCGGGCTCTTCTTCCTGGTGGCCGGGGCCGTCCTCGGTCCCTTCCTGCCGGGGCCCCGCACCCGGCCCCGCGCGCGGCGGGTCCTGATGGCCGGGGCCCGGCGGCTCGTGGCCCTGGAGCGGGGCCGCCGCTCGTTCTTCTTCGGCGACCGGTTCCCCGGCCCGTACGAGGTCCCCGACCGGCGGGTCCTGCGGTACCTCGCGGCCCGTGTCGGCACCGGTCTCGTGTCCGGGATCGTCCTCGGGCTCCTCGTCTTCGGCGAGGTCCTGGCCGTGCTGCTCGTCCGGGGCCTGGTCCGGGGCTCGCTCGGCTGGACCGAACTCCTCGGTCAGCTCCTGCTCGGCGGCGTCCTGCTCTTCCTCGACGTCCAGGGCCTGTACGCGCTGAGCGCGCTCGACGCCCGCCTCGCGCGCGCGTGCTTCGGCCCCTCCGAGCGGGAGCTGCTGCGGCGGCGCATCGACGAACTCGCCCTCAGCAGGGCCGCCGTGGTCCAGGCCGTGGACACCGAGCGCCGGCGGATCGAGCGCGACCTGCACGACGGCGTCCAGCAGCGGCTCGTGGCCCTGGCCATGCTGCTCGGCCGGGCCCGGCGGGGCCGGGAGCGCGACCCGGAGCAGGCGGACGCCCTGCTGCGGCAGGCGCACCGGGAGGCCCAGGACGTGCTGGCCGAGCTGCGGGACGTGGCCTGGCGGGTGTATCCGGCGGCCCTCGACAGCCTCGGGCTCGAGGAGGCGCTCGGCGGGGTGGCCCAGCGCTGCGCGATCCCGCTGCGCGTCCTGTTCGAGGCGGGGGACGCGCCGCTGCCCCGGCCGGTGGAGACCGCCGCGTACTTCGTGGTGTCGGAGGCGGTCACGAACGCCGCCAAGCACTCCTCCGCCTCCGCCGTCTCCGTCCGGGTGGCGCGCGTCGGCCCGCTGCTCACCGTGCGGGTCGAGGACGACGGCCGGGGCGGCGCGGACCCGGCCGGAAGCGGGCTCACCGGGCTGCGCAGCCGGGTCGCCGCGCTCGACGGGACCCTGCGCGTCGAAAGCCCCCTCGGGGGACCCACCACTCTTGTCGCGGAGCTGCCGTGCGCGTGATCCTGGCCGAGGACTCGACCCTGCTGCGGGAGGGCCTGGTGCGGCTGCTCGTCGAGGAGGGCCATGAGGTGCTCGCCGCGTTCGGCGACGCGGAGGGCCTCGTCGCCGAGGTGGAGGCGCGGCGCCCGGACGTCGTGGTCGCCGACATCCGGATGCCGCCGACCCACACCGACGAGGGGCTGCGGGCCGCCGTGGAGATCCGCGAGCGACTGCCGGAGACCGGGGTGCTCGTGCTCTCCCAGTACGTCGAGCGCAGCTACGCGGCCCGGCTGCTCGCCGCCGGCGCGGAACGGGTCGGCTACCTCCTCAAGGACCGAGTGGCCCAGGTCGAGGAGTTCCTCGACGCGCTGGACCGGATCCAGGCGGGCGGGGCGGCGATCGACCCGGAGGTCGTGCGCCAGCTCGTCGTGCGCAGCGCCCACGCCGATCCCCTGGCCCGGCTCACCCCGCGCGAGCGGGAGGTCCTGGAGGTGCTGGCCCAGGGGTACACGAACGCGGCCATCGCACGGCAGCTGCACCTCTCGCTGAGCGCGGTGGAGAAGTACCTGGGCGTCGTCTTCGACAAGCTGGAGCTGCACCGGACCGACGGCTACAGCCGGCGGATCCTGGCGGTGCTGCGCTACTTGGAGGCCTGAGCCCACTCGGCCCACACCTCGTCGGTGTGCTCGCCCGGGAGCGGGGCACGGCCCGGGGCGTCGGCCGGGGTGCGGCCGAAGCGGGAGGCGGGGGCCGGCTGGAGGGTCCCGCCGACGTCCACGAAGGCTCCGCGCGCGGCCAGCTGGTGGTGCTCGGCCGCCTCGGCGGCGGTCAGGACCGGGGCCACTCCGGCGTCCACGGCGTCGAAGGCCTTGACCCAGTGCGCGCGGTCCCGGGTCGCGAAGCGGGCGGCGATCAGGGCGCGCAGCTCGGGCCAGGCGGCCGGGTCGGCACGGTCGGGGAGGGCGTCGCCGTCCGTCAGGTCCAGCTGCTCCAGGAGGTTCCGGTAGAGCCGGGGTTCGATGGCGGCGACGGCGAGGTGCAGGCCGTCGGCGGCCGCGTAGAAGGAGTAGTGCGGGGCGTCGGTGACGGTGTGGTTGCCGGGGACCGCGCGCCACTGGTGGATCAGGGTGGCGATCAGGGCGGCACCGTCCGCGAGGGCGGTGTCGACGACCTGGCCCCGGCCCGAGCGCTCCCGCTCGTGGAGCGCGGCGAGCAGCCCGTGCACATGGGCGTTGGCGCCCCCGGCGAAGCTGGAGAGGTACGCGGTCGGGGGCGGCACCGGTGCTCCGGTCGCGGGGTCGGTATCGAGGGCGCCGGTCAGGGCGAGGACCGCGAGGTCGTGGGCGGCGCGTCCGGCCCACTCGCCCTGGCCGCCCCAGCCGCTGAGCCGTCCGTAGACGAGGCGCGGGTTGCGGGCGAGGGCCGCCTCGGGGCCGATGCCGAGGCGGTCGGCGACGCCGGGGCGGAAGCCCTCGACGAGGACGTCGGCGTGCTCGGCGAGGGAGAGCGCCCGCTCGATCCCCTCGGGGCTCTTGAGGTCCAGGGCGACCGAACGGCGGCCTCGGGAGAGCGGGTTCTCCGGGGGCCGTGCGCCCTCGGGGGCGGCGGGCGCCCTGTCGACGCGTACGACATCGGCGCCGAGACCGGACAGGACGGTGCCGACGAACGCGGTGGGCGCCGAGCCCGCGAATTCCAGTACGCGCACTCCGGTCAGCGGTCCGGCCATGGCCAACTCCCTTGGAAGAAATGATTACTTGACGCCCCTCACGCTATTGCGCGTTCCGCCGGGGAGGACTGCGGAGATCCGTAGCGCCGGGAATTCGGCGGCGCCGGAGACTGGGAGGAATTCCCCTTCTCCGCTTTCGAAAGGAATGACGCATGGCCGTCGTCTACACCGCCGAGGTCGCTTCCACCGGAGACGGGCGCAACGGCGCCGTGCGCTCCTCCGACGGGCTTCTCGACCTGCCGCTGTCGAGCCCCAAGGCCGTCGGCGGTTCCGGCACCGCGACCAACCCCGAGCAGCTCTTCGCCGCCGGCTACGCCGCCTGCTTCCACAGCGCGCTCCGGGTCTCCGCGCGCGAGTCCCGGACCGCGCTCACGGACGACACGGTCACCGCCGAGGTGGCGCTGCACAAGGAGGAGGGCGGCTTCCACCTGTCGGTGGTCCTCACCGTCGAACTGCCCGGACTCGACGCGGCCGAGGCGCGGCGGCTCGCGGAGGCCGCCCACGGGCGCTGCCCGTACTCGAAGGCGATCCGGGGGAACGTCGAGGTGCGGATCGACCTCGCGGCCTGAACCGCCCGGCACAGGAAGAGCCCCCGTGGTCCACGGGGGCTCTTCCCTCTTCCGTACGGCCCTGCCGTCAGCGCTTCGCCGCCGCCGCGGCCGCCGCCGCGGCCGGGAGCGCCTCGACCACCCGGCTCACGGCCCGGTCGTCGTGCGAGGCCGAGACGAACCAGGCCTCGAAGGGCGAGGGCGGCAGATAGACGCCCCGGCGCAGCAGCTCGTGGAAGAACGGCGTGTAGCGGTACGCCTCGGTGGCGCGGACCCCGTCGAAGTCCACCACCTCGTCCTCGCCGAAGAAGACCGAGAACATGGTGCCGGAGTACTGCAGCCGGTGTGCGACGCCCTCCTTGGTGAGGGCGGCGGAGACCTCGGCGCCGATCGTGGCCGAGACCTGGTCGAGCCGCTCGTACACCTCGGGGGTGCTGTGCCGCAGGGTGGCGAGGCCGGCGGCGGTGGCGACCGGGTTCCCGGAGAGGGTGCCCGCCTGGTAGACGGGGCCGGCCGGGGCGAGGTGGGCCATGACGTCCGCGCGTCCGCCGAAGGCCGCCGCGGGGAAGCCGCCGCCCATGACCTTGCCGAAGGTCAGCAGGTCGGGGGCGACGCCGTCCCGGCCGTACCAGCCGGAGCGGCTGGCCCGGAAGCCGGTCATGACCTCGTCGGAGACGAAGAGCGCGCCGTGGCGGGCGGTGATCTCCTTGAGGCCGGCGTTGAAGCCGGGCAGCGGGGGGACGGCGCCCATGTTGCCGGGGGCCGCCTCGGTGATGACGGCGGCGATCTCCGCGCCGATCTCGGCGAAGACCTTCTCGACGGCCGCCAGGTCGTTGTACGGCAGGACGATCGTGTCGCTCGCCTGGGCGCCGGTGACGCCCGGGGTGTCGGGCAGCGCGAAGGTCGCGAGGCCGGAGCCGGCCGAGGCGAGGAGCGCGTCCACGTGGCCGTGGTAGCAGCCGGCGAACTTCACGATCTTGCTGCGGCCGGTGAAGCCGCGCGCCAGGCGGATCGCCGACATCGTGGCCTCGGTGCCGGAGCTGACCAGACGGACCTGCTCGACGGGGGCGACCCGGTCGACGATCTCCTCGGCGAGTTCGACCTCTCCGGTGGACGGCGCCCCGAAGGAGGTGCCCCGCTCCAGGGCCCGGGCGACCGCCTCGACGACGGCGGGGTGGCGGTGGCCGAGGATCATCGGGCCCCAGGAGCAGATGAGGTCGACGTACTCGTTGCCGTCGCTGTCGGTGAGGTACGGCCCTTCGGCGGAGGCGATGAAGCGGGGGGTGCCGCCGACGGCGCCGAAGGCGCGGACGGGCGAGTTGACGCCGCCGGGGGTGACCTTGCGGGCGCGCTCGAAGAGGGCCTTGCTGTTCGTCTCTCCCGTGCTCATCGGACCGTCTCCTCGGAGGCGTCGGGGCCGGGGGCGGCGTCGAGGCTCAGGGCGGCGTCCAGGACGACCGCGCCCTTCGTGAGGACCCGTACCGGGTTGAGGTCGAGGGCGAAGCCGGCCGGCCAGTCCTGGACCAGTTCGCCGACCCTGTGGAGGAGTTCGGCGGCGGCCTCGACGTCCACGGCGTCCCGGCCGCGGGTGCCGGCGAGTATCTTCGCGCCGCGCAGCCCGGCGAGGAGCTCGGCGCCCTCGCCCGGCGCCAGCGGCAGGAGCCGGTGGCCGACGTCGTCGAGGACCTCGGTGAAGATCCCGCCGAGGCCGGCGGTGAGGACGGGGCCCAGGTCGGTGGTGTGGACGCCCACGATCAGCTCGACGCCCTCGTCGACGAGTTCCTCGACGAGCACCTGGCCGCCGAGCGCGGCGAGCCGGCCGAAGGCCTCGGGCGCGGTGTCGGCGGTGACGCCGATCTCGACGCCGCCGGCCTCCGTCTTGTGCAGCAGGCCGGGGACGACGGCCTTGAGGACCGCCGTGCCGCCGACCTCGGTGACGGCGGCCGCCGCGTCCTCGGCGCTCGCCGCGATCCGGCCCTTCGGCACGGCGATCCCGGCCTCGGCGAGGAGTGCCTTCAGCTGCGGCTCCGTGGCCTCGGCGCCGGGGCCGGGCACCGTGCCGGGGCGCGGTGCCTCGGGCAGCGTCCGGGGGCGGCTGACCTCCCAGAGGGCGGCGGCGGCGCGCAGGGCGCGGGCCGGGGTCGGGTACTCGGGGAGCCCGGCCTCGCGCAGGTCGCGCGGGGCGTCGGGGGCGAGGAAGTCGGCACCGGTGCGGGCGACGAGGATGGGCTTGCCGCCCTTCTCGGCGGCGCGGGAGAGGGCGTTGACGGCCTTCTCGACGTCGGGTCCGGCCATCACGCAGAAGGCGGCGACGATGATGTCGACGGTGTCGTCGGCGATCAGGACGTCGAGGGAGCGGTCGAAGAGGGAGGGGTCGCTGAGGACGGTGGCCGTGATGTCGACCGGGTTGTCGATGGCCCCGAAGGCGGGGACGATCTCGGCGAGCGCCTCCTTGCTGCGCGGCTCCAGGGTGCTGAGCTCCAGGCCGTGGGCCTCGACGGCGTCGGCGGCGAGGATGCCGGAGCCGCCGGAGGTGGTGACGACGGCGACGCGGTTGCCGGCGGGGCGGCGCTCGGACTCGAAGACCCGGGCCACGTCGAGGAGTTCGTCGATGTCCTCGACCCGGACGATGCCGAGGCCGCGCAGGGCGGCGTCCAGGACCCGGTCGTCGGTGGCGAGGGCGCCGGTGTGCGAGGCGGCGGCGCGGCCGCCCGCCTCGGTGCGGCCGGACTTGAGGAGGGCGACGGGCTTGCCGGAGCCGGCGAGCTCGCGGAGGGTGCCGATGTCCGGGGTGTCCTCCAGGTAGCCGAGGAGGCCGGTGACCTCGGGGACGGCGGCCAGTTCGCGGAGGACTTCGAGGGCGGTGACGTCGGCGTCGTTGCCGGTGCTGACCACCCAGCCGGGGCGCAGGCCCCGCTCCAGGGCGAGGCTGGCGGCGCCGAAGCCGAGGGCGCCGCTCTGGCTGACGAAGGCGAGGGTGCCGGGCTCGAAGGGCACGGACTCGGCGCCGAAGAGCGGGCTGAAGGTGGCGAGGACGCGGTTCTCGTAGCCGACGGCGCCGATGCAGTTGGGGCCGATGATCCGCAGGCCTCCGGCGCGGGCCTTGGCGACGACCTCCGCCTGGAGGCGGGCGCCCTCCTCGCCGGTCTCGGCGAAGCCGGAGGAGGCGATGACGGCGAGCTTGACGCCGGCGGCGACGCAGTCGTCGACGGCGCCGGGGACCCGCTCGGCGGAGACCATGATCAGGGCCAGGTCGACGGGGCCCGGGGCGTCCTTGACGCTGGGGTACGCGGGGACGCCGAGGATCTCCGGGGAGCGCGGGTTGACCGGCAGGATGCGGCCCTTGTAGCCGTACCGGAGGAGGTAGTCGAGCGGCTTGCGGCCCAGGGCGCCGGGGCGCTCGCTGGCCCCGATGACGGCGATGGATTCGGCTTCCCAGAGGGCCGAGATGTCACTCATGCGATGGCCTCGATCTTCTTCTCGTTCGGGTCGTTCGTGTCGCTGTCGCGGGGAGGTTCCGCCGCGGCGAAGAGGCGGGTGAAGGCGGCGATGTGCCGGGCGCCGTCCGGGTCGGCCGCCAGCTCCCGCACCAGGACGGTGGGCTGGTGCAGGGCCTTGTCGACGATGCGGCGGACGCTGCGGCCGATCTCCTGCCGGGCCGCGCCGTCGAGCCCGTCGAGGCGGCGGGCGAGCCGGTCGAGCTCGGCCTCGGCGGCCTCGGTGGCGGCGGTGCGCAGGGCGGTGAGGACGGGCTTGGCGCCGGCGAGCCGCAGGCCCGTGCGGAACTGCTCGACCTCGGCGTCGATCAGCTCGTGCGCGGCCTGGACGCTGGCGGCCGAGATCTCGTCCTCCTGGCCCTCCTCCGCGATCCGGCGCAGGTCGACGAAGGTGACGCCGGGCAGTTCCGCCGCCGCGGGGGCGATGTTGTGCGGCAGCGACAGGTCGAGCAGGAACAGCTCGCGGCCGTCCCGGGCGGCGAGCGCCTCCTCGACGTGCCGTGCGGTGACGAGGTGGCCGGTGGCGGCGGTGGCGCCGACGACGACGTCCACCTCGGTGAGCAGCCGGGGCACGTCGGCCAGGTCGTAGCCCGCTCCCCCGGTGGTCTCGGCGAGCCGCTGGGCCTTCTCCGGGGTGCGGTTGGCGACGTGGACCCGGTCGAGGCCGGAGCGGCGCAGGGCGGCGACGACGACGCCGGCGAAGGCGCCGGCGCCGATGACGAGGGCGGTCTTGCCGTGCAGGGAGCCGACGCGGCGCTCGAAGAAGCCGAGTCCGGCGGTGGCGAGCGAGCGGCCGGCCTCGTTGAGCCCGGTCTCGTTGCGGGCCCGCTTGCCGACCCGCAGGGCGGTCTGGACGGCCTTGGCGAGGACCCGGCCGGTCCGGTCGAGGCGCTGGGACCGTTCGAGGCCCAGTTTCACCTGGCCGAGGATCTGGTCCTCGCCGACCACGACCGATTCGAGTCCGGAGGCCACGGCGAAGAGGTGGCGCACGGCTCCGTCGGCGTGGTGGCTGTAGAGGTGCGGGGCGATCTCGGCGCGGTCGACGCCGGTGTGCTGGGCGAACAGCTCGCCGAGGTCGCCGTGGACGGAGGAGGAGGGGTCGCCGAGGTCGGAGGCGCCGCCGCGGGTCTCGGCGTAGATCTCCAGGCGGTTGCAGGTGGAGACGACGACGGCGGCGTCGATGCCGTCGACGGAGGTCACGTCGGAGACGAGTTCCTCGGCGGGCCGGTCGGTGCCGGCGAGTCTCTCCAGGAGGTCGAGCGGGGCGCTGGCGTGGCTGATGCCGAGGACCAGCATGGAGGAGGACGAGGTCACCGGGTCACCGGTCCAGGCTCTGGGCGAACTCGGAGGCCCAGTAGGTGATGATCTGGGTGGCGCCGGCGCGGTGGATGGAGGCGAGGCTCTCCCGGACGACCTGGTCGCGGTCGATCCAGCCCTTGGCGGCGGCCGCCTCGACCATGGAGTACTCGCCGGAGACCTGGTAGGCGGAGACGGGCACCTGCACGTGGTCGGCGATGAGCCGGACGATGTCGAGGTAGGCGAGCGCGGGCTTGACCATGACCAGGTCGGCGCCCTCGGCGACGTCGAGCGAGACCTCCAGGAGGGATTCGCGGATGTTGCCGGGGTACTGCTGGTAGCCCTTGCGGTCGCCGCGCAGGGTGGACTCGACGGCGTCGCGGAAGGGGCCGTAGAAGTGCGAGGCGTACTTGGCGGAGTAGCCGAGGATGGCGACGGACTGGTGTCCGGCCTGGTCGAGGGCCTCGCGGATGCGGCGGACCTGGCCGTCCATCATGCCGCTGGGGGCGACGATCTGGGCGCCGGCGTCGGCCTGGACGACTGCGGCCCGTGCGTACAGCTCGATGCTGGCGTCGTTGTCGACGTCGCCGTTCGCGTCGAGGACGCCGGTGTGGCCGTGGTCGGTGTACTCGTCGAGGTTGATGTCGCCGATGACGACGGTGGAGTCGCCGACCTCGGCGACGACGTCGCGCAGGGCGACCTGGAGGATGCCGTCCGGGTCGACGGCGCCGGTGCCGGTGGGGTCCTTGTGCTCGGGGATGCCGAAGAGGATGAGTCCGCCGACCCCGTTGGCCACGGCCTCGGCGGCGGCCTTGCGGAGGGTGTCGCGGGTGTGCTGGAAGACGCCCGGCATGGAGGGGATCTCGCGCGGTTCGGTGAGGCCCTCGCGGAGGAAGAGGGGCTGGACGAGGTTGGCGGGGCCGACGCGGGTCTCGGCGGCGAAGCGGCGCAGCGCGGGGGTGCGGCGGAGGCGGCGCGGCCGGTAGTAGGGGGCGGCGGGGTCGGTGGCCGCGGTGTTGCGGCCGTAGGCGTCGTACGTCATGGGCGTGACTCCCTCGAAGGCGTGACGGCGTGCGGTGCGTGACGGTGGGGGTACGGGCGCGGGGCGGGGCGTCGGGCCCCTGGCAGGGCCGGTCCTGCGGACACGGCATCTCCTAGAGGGCCGAGCCCAGGAAGACCTGCTCCAGGTGCTTGGAGACGGGCTCGTCGGGGCGGCTGAACCAGTAGCCGTGGCCGCTGCGCTGGAAGAGCTTCAGCTCGCCCAGCCGGACGAGGGTCTCCGCGAGCTTCACGGCGAGTCCGGCGGGGTCGATCACGGGCAGGCCGTGGAGCTCGTGGATGCCGAGGTGCCAGAGGATCTCGTTGGGGATGCCCTCGGCGGGGATGATGACCTCGGCGCCGGCCCGGGCGGCCCGCTCGGCGGCCGCCGAGTACACCTCGACGAACTCGTCGAAGTCGCCTTCCAGGGAGCGGTGCACGGAGTCCCAGCCGCCGGGCACGACCTCGTACGAGCTGAGCGAGGACTCCAGGCGGTACTGGCGGATGTTGGCCCTGATGGGCTCCTCCAGCGGCGGCATGAAGCCGAGGACGCCGAAGCGCTGGCCGGTGAGCGCCGAGAGGAAGAAGGCCGTCTCGCCGTAGCCGAGGGTCGGGATGGAGGCGAGGTGGCGGGCGTCCCGCAGGCCGGGGTCCTGGCCGGCGGCGATCACCCAGGCGTCGTAGCCCTCCCGCTCCGCGACCAGCGCGGACTCGGAGAAGTGCCGGCTGAAGAGCACCTGGGCGGAGTGGTGGCCGACGAGGCCGAAGGGGGTGCGGTCGGGGTACGTGTCGGCCGGCAGGGTCTTGATGTCGACGGTGGTGCCGGGTGCGGCGATCGCGTCGAGGTGCTCGCGGTACCACTGGTCGAGCAGCGGCAGGCGTCCCTCAACGGTGTGCTTGTGAAACCAGATCCGCATGTGCGTCACCTTTCAGGGGTCGTGGTGCGACGTCGAGAAGTGATGCCTTGAGCAGGTAGTCGGTGGCCGCGCGGGGGTCCGCCGCGGTGCGCCGCAGGCCGTCGATCCGGGCGGCGAGTTCGGCCGGGCTGTCGAGGCCGGCCGTGCGGGCCTCGCTGCGCGGGATGACGGCCCTCTCGACGACGGAGCGGCGTCGGCCGAGGGCCGCGTCGAGGGGTGTCTCGTCGCCCGTGCCCGTCCGCAGGACGGTGGCGAGGGCCCGGCCGGTCTCCACGGCGTCGTGGATCCCGCAGTTCATGTTCAGTCCGCCGGCGGTGGACGTGAGGTGGGCCGCGTCCCCGGCGAACAGCAACCGGCCGGCCCGGTAGCGCGGCAGCAGGAACCGCGCGAGCCGGTAGGTGTGCGCGTCCGTGACGCGCACGGCCCGTCCGGCGCCGCCCGGCAGGGCCCGGTCGACCCGGGCGCGCACGGCGTCCGGGTCGAGCACCTCGTCGCGGGGCGTCCCGCGCCGGATCCGGAAGATGAGCCGCCAGTGGTCGGGCATCCCGAGCACGCTGACCGACCCCCGGGGGTCGCGGACGTACGTCAGCGCGGCGAGTCCGGGGACCAGTTCGTCCAGCGGGGCGTCGGTGACGACGCGCAGCGCGTAGTCCGGGTACTCCTCGGCCGTGCCGGGCAGCCCGGCGAGCGCCCGCAGCCGGCTCCGGCCGCCGTCGGCCGCCAGGACGTACGGGTGGTGGGTGGAGGTGGCCCGCCCCGACGCGTCCTCGGTGCGCAGCCGCACCCCGCCGCCGGTCTCGTCGGCCCCGACGGCGGTGGCCCCGAACCGCACGTCGGCGAGGCCGGTGGCGGTCAGCGCGTCGAGCAGCAGGGGGGTGAGCCGGGCCTGTTCGACGTGGAGCCGGTACGGATGGCGGGTGTGTCCGGTGAGCAGGGCGTAGTCCAGCTCGGCGTGCACGCCGCCGTCCAGGTCGCGCCACTGGACGCGGTCGACGGTGCGGCCCCGGACGCGCAGGGCGGCCGCGACGCCGAGTTCGTCGAGGAGGTCGAGGGTGGCGGGGTGGAAGGTGGAGGCGCGGGACTCGGTGGCCAGTTCGCTCCTGGACTCCAGGACGGTCACCGGGATCCCGGCGCGGGCCAGGACGAGCGCGGCGGTCAGTCCCACCGGTCCGGCGCCGACGACCGCGACAGGGCCGTGGGGTGCTCTGTGGCCGCTCACGACACGGCCACGGCGGCGGGCCCGTGGGCACCGTCCCGGCCGCCGGTCTTCTCGGCCAGCCGGCGCAGCAGCGGGTGGGCGTCGGGGCCGTCGGCCGGGAGGCCGAGGGCGTCGCGGGCCCACCAGGCGCTCGCCAGGTTGGAGGTGAGCAGGGTGCGCCCGCTGTCCCGGCCGAGCTCGGCGAGGGCGTCGAAGGTGAACATGCCGGTGCCGGTGAACAGCAGCGTCGCGTCCTCCGGGAGTTCGGCGTCCCGGACCTGGGCGACGAGTTCCTCGGTGGTCACGTCGTACGGGGAGAAGCGCGCACCGGCCCGGATCTTCACGATCCGGTCGACCGTGAGTCCGGCCGACTCCCAGTAGGCGTGGGAGAGTTCGGTGAGCCAGGGCTCGTACGGCGAGACGAGCACGAGCCGCTCGGCGCCCACGGCCCGCGCGGTGTCGAGGATGGCCAGGGCGGCGGACCGTACGGGTGCTCCGACGCGCTCGGAGAGCTCCGCGCAGAGGGCGCGGTCGCCTTCGGGGGTGAGGAGGTAGTGCGAGCCGGTGCAGGAGACCACGGCGGCGTCGAGACGCAGGCCGCCGAAATTCCCCAGCACTTCGGGGAGCACGTCGTTGTACTTCTCCAGACGACCGCGCAGGTCTTTTCCGGGAAGCACCGGAAATCGCGAGGTGTGGACATTGAACGCGGGGCTGACGAGGCTGCCGATCTCGGGTTCGGCGGCGGCGTTTCCGGACGGAACCACCACACCGAGCCGCGGCGCCGATTGCAGAGCCATGAACGAGTCTCTCCCATCCGTCGGTGCCATTGACATCACCGTACGGGCGGGGCGACCCGCACATCGATACGGGAATCCGCACCCCTCCACGAGGCGCCGGAAATACGGAAGGCGCCGCACCGTGAATACGGTGCGGCGCCTTCCGCCGGCTGGAATACGGAATTCAGCTCGCGCGGGCCGCCTCGGCGACGAGTTCGTCGATCTTCGCGCGGCGGGTCAGTCCGCCGTTCACGGCCCAGTTCCCCTCCGGGATCTCGTTCACGACGAGCCAGACGACGGTGTCGGGTCCCGTGGCCCCGTGCACGTGCCGGGTGACCTCGACGGCCAGCGCCTCGTTCCGCTCGGGGGTGAGGAAGCCCTCCAGGGGCGTGACGACGACCAGCACGCCCGGGGGCCGGCCGGCGCCGGTGGTGGCGAGCCCCTTGGCGGCCTCGCGGACGTACACCCAGGTGGCGGCGGCGAAGAAGTCGGTGCGGGGCAGCTCCATGGCCGTCAGCACGGAGTCGGCGACCTGCTGCTGCAGGACCTCCGCGGCGGCCTCGGAGAGGGTGCCCTCGGGAACGGTTATCTCGACCAGCGGCATGACGACTCCCATCATCGGTGTGTGCGTGCGGAGGTGCGGATCAGCAGGCCAGCGCGGCTTCGAACCGGTCGATGGCAGCGGCCAGTTGGGCGCGCCTGCGGATGTCGAGCTTCCGGTAGATCCGGGTGATGTGCAGCTCCACGGCCCGGGTGGAGACCGTGAAGGACTCGGCGATCTGCTTGTTGGTCAGGCCGTCGAGCATCATCGTGGCGATGCGCCGCTCGTGGGCGGTCAGCTCCTCACGGGCGCTCGGCGGGGCGAGCGGCGCGACGGGTGCCGGCACGCCCCCGCGTATTCGCTCGTGGGTCCCGGCGCCTCCGGTGGACCGTTCGAGACCGGCCAGCACCACGTGGCCCATGACGGCGTTCCACTCCCGGACCCGCAGTTCGCCGATGACCTGCGCCTGCGCGTACGGGTCGGCGTACAGCACCCGTAAGAGGGTGCGGCGGTCGGGGGCCTCGCAGACCAGGAACTCCCCGGTGCCGTCCCGCCAGGGCCCGCCGCCGAGCAGGATGCCGCGCGCGGCCATTCTTTTCCAGTAGGCCCGGTGAGCTTCTCCGAAACTCAACCGGTCCGTCTCATTTCCACGGAAAACGAGTTCGACCACAAAAGCCACGTGCGACTCCCCCATAAAGGCCGGGTGTTTCCGCTTGCGACGCTATCACCCGGCACCCGCTCCATTGGTGAACACAATATTGCGGATGACGGCCCGGCATTTCTGGGTTCCTCGGTCCTGCTGAATGCGTCCGGCTAATCTGCTGCCGCCGGCGCCGGCACGGGGGCGGCCTCGGGGGCCGGTTCGGCCGCCGGCTTCGGCTTGCGCCGCAGCAGACCGGTGGCGGCGAGCACCGCCACCGCGCCGAGCCACACGGTCCAGCCGAGCGGCTCGCGCAGCACGACGGCGCCGAGGACGACGGCCACCGCGGTCATCAGATAGGTGACGGTGGAGGCCACCGTGGGCCCGTCCTTGATGATCAGCTCGAAGTTGAGCAGCGCGGCGAAGCCGGTGCAGACCACGCCGAGGACGAGGACCGAGATCACCGAGTCGGCGCGCCAGGTCACGGCCTGGAGGCCCAGGAACGGGAAGGCGGCGAGGAGCAGCACGGTCGCCGCGCTGAGCTGCCCGCCCGCCAGCATCAGCGGCGGAACGCCCCTGCCCACGAGGAACTTGCCCATGTACGCGAAGCTGGCGCCGAAGCTGATCGAGCCGAGGACGAAGCAGAGGATGCTCCAACCGGTGCCCGCCGAGGCCGCGTTCCAGGGCGAGGCGATGAGCGCGGTGCCTCCGAGGCCGAGCAGCACACCGCCCGCCTTGAATCCGGAGACCCGCTTCTCCTGGCCGAGGAGCAGGGCGGCGGCCAGGGTCCAGATCGGCGCGCTGCCGTTGACCACGGCGGCGACGCTGCTGGAGCCGGCGATCTCGCCCTCGGCGTAGAGGGTCCAGGGGACGGCGTTGCCGAGGAGCGCGGCGACCGTCAGGTGTCCCCAGACGGCGGGCTCCCTGGGCAGCCTGAGCCCCTTCGCGTAGCCGATGGCGAGGATGACGACGGCGCCGAGGGCGAGCCGGATCAGCACCATCTGCACGGGTGAGAAGCCGTATCCGGCGATCTTGATCCACAGGAAGACGGAGCCCCAGATGAGGCTCAGCGCGGCCAGCCGCGCGTACGTGGCTTTGGACATGGGTGTTCCCGATCCAGGAGGGGAGAAGGCGGAGAAGAAGGGGCGCGCGAAGTGGTCCGCGGTACGGGAACGAGCCTCGCAGCGGCGGCCGGGCGGGTCCAGCAACGGCTCGTGGACGGTACCGTCCACGAGCCGTGGCGAATCGTCTTCCGCCCGGTCAGAGGGCGACGGCCGCCCGGGCCACCGTGCGGAGCGCGTCCAGGACGGCGGCGATCTCCGGGGAGGTCTGGCTGCCCTCCCGCACGGCCGCGAAGACCGTGCGGGACGGGGCCCGCTCGCTGAACGCGCGGATCGTCACCTCGGGCCGCGGCGCCGGCTTGGCCATCCGCGGGACGAGCGCGACCCCGAGGCCGAATCGCACCGCCGCCAGCGTGGCGTCCCAGTCGCCGATGGCGTGGGAGGCCTGCGGGGTGAACCCGGCGGCCGTACAGGCGGCGACGCCGATGTCGTGGCACAGGCCCGTCGTCGCGAAGATCCAGGTCTCCTCGGCGAGGTCGGCGAGGAGCAGCCGGGGGCTGCCGAGGAGCCGGTGGCCCCCGGGCAGGGCGATGTCGAAGGGGTCCTCGCAGAGCGCGACCCGGTGGAAGCGCGGGTCCTCGCCGGCCGTCCCCGCGGTGTCCGCGGAGATGACGACGTCCGTCTCGCCGCGGTGCAGCATGGAGAAGCTCTCCGGCGGGTCGACCTCGGCGAGCGAGGTCCGCAGGAGCGGCCGGCTCTCCCGCAGCCGGGCCACGGCGGGCAGGATCAGCGCCGAGAGGGTGGTGGAGAAACCGGCCACCGCGACCTCGCCGCGCTCGCCGCTGCCGTGCGCGGCGAGCTCCGCCCGCATCTGCTCGACCTGGGTGAAGACGGCGTCGGCGTGCCGGAGCACGATCCGCGCCGCGCCGGTGAGGCGCAGCCGGCGCCCGGACGGCTCGGTGAGCGGGACGCCCAACTCCCGTCCCAGGGCGCTGATCTGCTGCGAGACGGCCTGGGGGGTGAGGTGGAGGGCCCGGGCGGCGGCGCTGACGGTGCCGCGCTCGCTGAGTTCCCTGAGCACGCGCAGCTTCCGCAGGTCCAGATCGGTCACGTCCCGCACCCCTCCCCCGCCCTCCGTCAGCGCTTTCTCATCGTACGCAGCCGGCGTCCACGTCGATGACCTCCTTGACCAGCGTCTCCAGGACGTCCAGGTCCCGTGCCGTGCGCCCGGCCTCCCGCCGGTCGCCCGGGTAGGTGGGGTCGAGGACGACGGCCCGGGCGCCCAGGTCCTGGAGGAGCCCGAGGTCGTCGGCGATCTGCGCCAGGGTGCCCTCGCCGAGCAGCCGGCCCGGGCCCAGCGGCCGGGACGTGACCCGCAGCTTGATCCGGGGACAGAGGCCGGGCACCGGCAGTTCCTGCTCCTCGGCGACCTGGCGGAGCGTGGGCAGGCCGACGCCGAGGAGCCAGTCGCCGGAGACGGAGGTGGGGTGCCAGGCGTCGCCGAGGCGGACGGCCCGGCGCAGCGCCCCGTAGCTGTGGCCGCCGACCCAGACGGGCGGCCCGGGGCGCTGCACGGGCAGCGGCCCGGTGTGGACCTCGCGGAAGGAGACGTGGGCGCCGTCGAAGGAGGCGACCTCGTCGGCCCAGCAGGCCTTGATGGCGGCGAGGTACTCGTCGCTGATGGCGCCGCGCTTGCGGTACGGGACGTCGAGGACCGCGAACTCCCGGGCGGCCCAGCCGGCCGCCGCGCCGAACACCAGCCGGCCGTTGCTGAACCGGTCGATGTTGGCGGCGACGCGGGCGGTGTGCACGGGGTGCCGGTACGGGAGGATCGTCACCGTCGTGCCGAGCCCCACCGTCCTGGTGACGCCGGCGAGCCAGGCGAGGGTCGCGAAGGGGTCGTAGAACGGGGCGGGGAAGAGGTGCTGGACGTCCGGGGTGAGCGCGACGTGGTCGGAGACCATGGCGTAGTGGTAGCCCATCGCCTCGATCCGCAGCGCCCAGTCGGCGAGGGCGTCGGGGGTGGCTTCGGGGCCGTAGTTGGGCAGATTGACGCCGAACTTCATGAGGCGTTCCTTTCGGGGGCCCCGGCCGCGGGCGCGTCCGCGGCTCCGGCCCCGTGGGCGTTGTCCTGAAGGGGTGGCCCGGTGACGCGTCGGGCCACCGCGAGGTGGAAGAGGACCCCCGCGAGCGCGACCCCGGCGGCGAGGAGCGGGAGCAGACGGGCGTCGAGCCCCCGGGCGAGGGCGAGGCCGCCGAGCGCGGAGCCGACGGCACCGCCGAGGTAGGTGGCGGAGCTGTTGAGGCCGACGGCGGCGGCCCCGCCGTCCTGCGCGAGCAGCCGGTGCTGCTGCGGGACGACGAAGGCCCAGCCGACCGCGCCCCAGACCAGCAGGGGCAGCAGGACGAGGCCGGGCGGGGCGCCGGTCCACGGCAGCAGTGCCAGGGCGCCGCCGAGGACGCCGAGGAGCACGACGGCGAGGCGGGCGGGCCGTCCCGTCCGGTCGACGAGGGTGCCGGCGAGGAGGCTGCCGCAGACCCCGCCGACGCCCCAGACCCACAGGTACGGCACCGCGCTGTCCACGTCGGCGACGCGGCGCAGCACCGGTTCGAGGTAGGTGTAGAGCCCGAGGCTGGCCACGGTCTGGGTGAAGGTGACGGCGACGACCACGGCGACCCGGGGCCGGGCGAGGGCGCCGATCCGGGCCCGCGGCGAGGGCGCGGCGGCTCCCCGCACGGGCGGCAGCGCCGTCGCGACGCCGAGCAGCGCGACCAGGCCGAGCGCGGTGATCAGCCACAGGGCGGCCCGCCAGCCGGAGGCGGCCGCGACGAGCAGCCCGAGCGGCACGCCGAGCACGGTGCCCGCGCTCATCCCGCCGAGGACCAGGCCGAGGGCGCGTCCGCGCCGCTCGGGCGGGACGAGCGCGACGGCCGCGGCGGCCGCCGCGGGGGTGAAGAGGCCGGCGCCGGCGCCGGCGAGGGCACGGGTGCCGAGGAGCGCGGCGTACGAACCGGCCAGCGCCGTGCCGGTGTTGGCGAGGACGAAGACGACGAGCGCGGCGACGAGGACCGCCCGGGTGCCCCGGCGGGCGAGGACGGCCGAGAGGAGCGGCGCGGCCAGCGCGTAGCAGAGGGTGAAGGCGGTGACGGACTGGCCCGCGAGGGAGACGGAGACGTCCAGGTCGGCGCCCATGTCCGGGAGCAGTCCGGCCATCGCGTAGGCATCGGTCCCCATGGCGAAGGAGCCGAGCGCGAGCAGGCCCACCGCGCGCGTGCCGCCCATCACACCCCCTTGTGGTCGTCGTCGGGAACGGTCCTCGTACGGTCCTCGTACGGAAACGGTTCGCGTACGGGGCGGTCCTCGGGACGCTACTGATCGGGCTTCCCCGCCGCAGCCCACGAGGCCGAAGAGGGTTCGGAGTTCCGCAGCCTCCGGTCCCCGCTCCTCTCGGATCGACCGGTCACCGGCCTACGGTGGATCTCTCCAGGAACCCTGGCTCTCCAGGAGGGAGTCCACCGTGCTCGACCTGTCCGTCATCAACGCGATGTTCCCGCCCGACCTCCCGGAACCGGCCGACTGGGAGCGGCGGTTCGGACCGCGCGCCCTGCCGGACGGCGCCGAGGTCACGCGCTTCGCCCCGAGCCCCACCGGACACCTGCACATCGGCGGCCTCTACACGGCGGCCGTGGCCCGGGCGCTCGCCCGTCAGTCGGGCGGGGTGCACGTGCTGCGCGTCGAGGACACCGACCGGTCCCGGCAGGTGGCGGGCGCCGCGGAGGAGTTCTCCCGGCTGCTCGGCGCCTTCGGCCTCGCCCCGGACGAGGGGGGCGCCGCCGGGGACGGGGCGTGGGGACCGTACCTCCAGTCGGAGCGCCGGGACGTCTACCTCAGCCATGTCCGGGACCTCCTTCGCCGCGACCGCGCCTACCCCTGCTTCTGCGGCAAGGACCTCCTCGCGCGGAGCGCGGAGGAGCAGCGCGCGGGCCGCTCCCCGCTGGGCTACTACGGGCGGTGGGCGCCGTGCCGGACGCTGGCGCCGGAGGAGGCGGCGCGGCGGCTCGCGGCGGGCGAGCCGTACGTGGTGCGGTTCCGCTGCCCGTACGAGTTCCCCGGCCGGGTCCGGTTCACGGACCGCATCCGGGCCTCCGTCACGATGCAGGACAACGGCAACGACATCGTCCTCCTGAAGTCCTCCGAGGAGGAACTGCCGCTTCCCACCTACCACTTCGCGCACGTCGTGGACGACCGGCTGATGCGGGTGACGCTGGTGGTGCGCGGTGAGGAGTGGCTCTCCTCGACGCCGGTCCATCTGCAGCTGCACGCGGCGCTCGGCTTCGAGCCGCCCGCGTACGCGCACCTCGCCCCCCTCATGAAGGCGGAGGGCCCCTCGCGCCGCAAGCTGAGCAAGCGCAAGGACCCCGAGGCGTCGGTGGACTACTACCTGTCCGCCGGGTATCCCCCGGCCGCCGTCCAGCACTATCTGCGGGGCCTCGCCAACGTGCGGCTGATGGACGTCCCCACCGCCGAGGCGCTCGCCGCCGACATCCGGCTGGACGGCATGCGCCCCTCGGGTCCCCTGCTCGACCTGCCCAAACTGCACTCGCTGAGCCGCGAGTTCATCGCCTCGCTCACCCCCCGGGAGCTGTACGGGCAGCTGCTCGCCTGGGCGCGGGAGCACGACCCGGAGCTCGCCTCCGTCCTCGCCCGCCACGAGGACCTCGCCCTGGCGGCCGTGGCGACGGGCCGACCGGAGGGCGCGCCCGCCCGCAAGGACCTGGAGCGCTGGTCGTGCTTCCGCGACCGGTACGGCTTCTTCTTCGCGGAGCTCTTCGGCCCGGTGCCGGCGCCCGGGGACGACCGCTACGGCGGCCTTCCCGAGGACCGGGTGCGGCGGATCGCCGCCGACTTCGCCGCCGTCCCCCCCGAGGAGTGGTTCGCGCGGCTCGGGGAGATCGCCGTACGCCACGGCCATGCCCCGGACACGGCCTCCTGGCGCCGGGAGCCGGACCGCTGGGCGGGGCCGCCGAGGGCGGTCGCGAACGTGGTCCGGGTCGCGCTGACGGGCGCCACCCGCAGCCCGGACCTCTCCGCCGTGGCCCGCGCCCTGGGCCGGGACGAGGTGGTGCGCCGCCTCACCGCCGTGGCGGGGTGAGGCGGCGGGGCCCGCGTGCCGGACGACCCGGGCCCGACGGGAGCCGCCGGACGGGACCTGCTCCGGCGGCAGGCTCCGGGCCGAGGCGCGGACACCCGGCGCGGACGGCACCGGCGCGGAGGCCCGACACGGACGCCGGGTGCGGTCAACACCGCCGCGGACGCCCCACACGGACGCCGGGTGCGGTCAACACCGCCGCGGACGCCCCACACGGACGCCCGGCGCGGTCGGCACCGGCGCGGTCGGCGCCGGCGCTTCGAGGCCCTTGTCGCCGGAGCTCGCGGGCGCGTCCGCCCCGACCGGGGTCGCGGTCAGGGGCGGGCGGCACACGACGTGCCGCCCGGCTCCTCGATCCGGGCACGGTGACTCCCTCGGGACGGAGGTCGGTCGCCGAGCTCGGCGGGAAGTGCCAGGGGCGGACGGGGACTGTCCTCAAGATCACCGAGCGTGCCCCGACGCTAACCGCCGTGGCCCCGGCACCCCGGCAGGACACACGGCGCGGTGCGCGCCGACGGCCCCGCTCACCACTTCGGCGGAGCGCACTCACGGGTCCGCCCCGGGGCCCGGATCCGGGTCGTCCGCGGGCCGGGCCGGGGCCCGCACCGTCGAGCCTGGCCAGACCCGCCGGCGACCTGGCAGGATCGCAGGCATGCCCACCTCGCTCTCCCGTACCGCCCGCCGCCGCGTCCTGGCGGTCTCGGCCGCGCTGCTCGCGCTGTGCGGGGTGCTGGTGTGGTGGCTCGTCCCCTTCGGCTCCCCCGCACCGAGCGGCTCGGTCACCTTCAGTACGGGAGTCCGCACGGGCGTCTACCAGCGGTACGGCAACCTCCTGAAGAACGCCCTGGCGCAGGACCTCCCCGAGGTGTCGATAACGCTCGAGGAGAGCGAGGGATCCCAGCAGAACCTGGCCCGGGTCGCCACGGGCGAGGCCGACTTCACGGTCGCGACGGCCGACGCGGTGGCCCAGTACCAGCGCGAGCGCAGGCCCGGTTTCGAGCGGCTGCGCGGCTGCGCACGGCTCTACGACGACTACGTACAGCTCGTCGTGCGCAAGGGCTCCTCGCTGCAGAAGGTCCAGGACCTGCGCGGGCTCCGGGTCGGGGTCGGCCAGGACGGGTCCGGCGTGCGCCTGATCGCCGACCGGGTCCTCGCGGCCGCGGGCCTGACCCCCGACCGGGACGTCCGGCCGGTCTCGGCGGGCATCGACACGATGCCGGACCTCCTGGAGCGGGGCGAGCTCGACGCCTTCTTCTGGTCCGGCGGACTGCCCACCCAGGCGGTGCAGACGCTGTCCGAGCGCTTCCCGATCCGCCTGATCCCGCTGGACGCGCACCTGGTCGACGCGCTGCACGACGTCGGCGATTCGACCCGCTACTACCGGTCGGCGGTGATCCCGGCGGACTCGTACTCCGAGGCGCAGGACGGGCAGCGGATCGAGACCCTGGCGGTGGCGAACCTGCTGGTCACCACGGTGGACGCGGACGAGGACCTGGTCGAGGGCTTCACCCGTACGGTGATCAGGAGCCGGGACGGGATCGGCCGCCAGGTCCACCCGGCCCAGCTGGTGGACCTGCGCACCGCCGTGTACACGGAACCCCTGCGGCTCCACGACGGCGCCCGCCGCTACTACCGGTCGGTGAAGCCCTGAGGCGCCGCGTACCGCGTCCTACAGGTCGGCGGGGGCGCGCCGGGGGACGGTGACCGTCACCCGCAGGCCGTGCGGCTCGTTCGGGGCGAAGGCCACGCCTCCGCCGCCCGCCGTCAGCAGGACGCGCGCGATGGAGAGGCCGAGGCCCGAGCCCTTGACGTTCTGGTGCCGGCCCGAGCGCCAGAAGCGGTCGCCGACCCGGCCGAGCTCCTCCTCGGTGAGGCCGGGCCCGTGGTCGGCGACGACCACGGCGACGGTCGACCGGTCGGGGACGACCGTGACCGTGACCTCCTCCCCGGCGGGGGTGAACTTCAGCGCGTTGTCAATCACCGCGTCGAGGGCGCTGGAGAGGGCCACCGGGTCCGCCCAGGCGGTGACCGCGCCGTACGCCCCGGTCAGCGTGACGCCCTTGTCCTCGGCCACCGGGCGCCAGGACGCGACCCGCTCGGCGGTGAGCGCCCCGACGTCGGTGAGCCGCAGCTCGGCCGCCGCGTGCTCGGCGAGCGCCAGGTCCAGGAGGTCGTCGAGGACCTGGGCGAGGCGCTTGCCCTCGGTCCGTACGGAGGCGATCTCCTCGTTGCCCTCGGGGAGCTCCAGGGCGAGGAGCTCGATCCGCAGGAGCAGCGCGGCCAGCGGGTTGCGCAGCTGGTGGGAGGCGTCGGCGACGAAGGCCCGCTGCTGTTCGAGGGCGTCCTCGACGTTGTCGGCCATCTCGTTGAAGGAGTGGGCGAGGCGCCGCAGTTCGGGCGGGCCGCCGGTGGCGGCGACGCGCGAGTTCATCCGCCCGGTGGCGATGTCGTGGGTGACGGCGTCGAGGACGCGGACCGGTCGCAGCACCCAGCCGGTGAGCCGGAAGGCGGCGCCGACGGCGAGCAGCATCGCGGCGGCCTCGCCCGCGAAGATCAGCAGCCAGCCGCGCAGGATGCGGGAGCGGAGCTGTCCGGTGGGCGAGTCGGTGACGACGACGGCGACGACGTCCCCGTCGCGGACGACGGGGGAGGCGATGGGGAGGCGCGCGTCCCCCTGCCAGGGCCAGACCTGGGGCGGGTCGTGGCTGCGGCGCCCGAGCAGCGCCTCGTTGAAGGCGCGCCGGCCCTCTCCGTCGTACGGGACGACCCAGTCCTCGGGGGCGGCGGCCATGGCGCGGTTGTCGCGGTAGAAGATCCCGGCGCGGATGCCGTACACGTCGTGGTAGCTGGCGAGTTCGCCGCCGAGGGTGGCGCGCCGCTCGTCGGATCCGTCGCTGCTCTCGTCGACGAACTGGGCGAGGGCGGCGAAGCGCGCGGCGTCGTCGAGCCGGTCGACGACGACCCGCTGCTGCTCGGACGCGGCGAGGCTGGCGGCGAGCGGGAAGCCCAGGGCCAGCAGGACGCCGGCCATCAGCACGATGAGCAGGGGGAGGAGTCGGGTGCGCACGTCAGGGGCCGTCGGGAATCACGCGGCGGGGGCGACGAGGCGGTAGCCGACGCCCCGTACGGTCTCGATCAGGGCGGGCATCCTCAGCTTGGAGCGCAGGGAGGCGACGTGCACTTCCAGGGTGCGGCCGGTCCCCTCCCAACTGGTGCGCCAGACCTCGCTGATGATCTGCTCGCGGCGGAAGACGACACCGGGCCGCTGGGCGAGGAGGGCGAGCAGGTCGAACTCCTTGCGGGTGAGCGGGACGCTCTCGCCGTCGACGCTGACCCGGCGGGTGGGCAGCTCGATGGTGACGGGGCCGAGCCGCAGCACGGTCCCCTCGGCGGCGCTCGCGGTCCCGCCGGTCTCCTCCGCTCCGGTGCTGCGCCGGCTGACGGCGTGGATGCGGGCGAGGAGCTCGCCGGGGTCGTAGGGCTTGACGACGTAGTCGTCGGCGCCGAGGTTGAGCCCGTGGATGCGGGAGCGCACGTCACCGCGCGCGGTCACCATGATCACCGGGGTGGTGGTGAGCTTCCGGATGCGGCCGCAGACCTGGTAGCCGTCCTGGTCGGGCAGGCCGAGGTCGAGCAGGATCACCCCGTAGGAGGGCCGCTCGCCCTGGGCGGTGGGCAGGACGGCCTGGAGCGCCTCCTCACCGTTGCGTGCGTGCGTGACCGTGAAGCCGTGCTTCGCGAGGATCGCGGAGAGTGCGGCGGCGACGTGGTCGTCGTCCTCGACGAGCAGCAGTCGCATGCGTACCTCCTCCGTGATGATTCCGTGGTGATGTGCCGATGGCGGCTCTCTGTGTACCAGGTGCTACCAGGGCATGAACACCGAACATGGGTGTCACAGTCAAGTGTCCCCCGGTGACGGCGCCGTTTCCGTTATGGAGCCGGTACGGCCCGGGTGCCGCCTTCACGCGCCGTGTCCGTTCGCGGCCGTATCGTTATCCTCAATTTCCGCTCAGATGTGATGACGCTCGTCACATCGGGTCTCTAGTGTCCTCCCCAACCGAGGAGGACGGAGCAAGAGGCCGATGAGCGGAGAGTCAGTGTCCAAGTCCGTGCCCAGGGGGCCCGAGGACACCCCGCGTGCCGCGGACGACCTGGTCGTACTGTCCGACGTGAACAAGCACTTCGGCGCGCTGCATGTCCTCCAGGACATCGATCTGACGATCGCCCGCGGCGAGGTCGTGGTCGTCATCGGACCGTCCGGGTCCGGCAAGTCGACGCTGTGCCGCACGATCAACCGGCTGGAGAGCATCGACTCCGGCACCATCACCATCGACGGCAAGCCGCTGCCACAGGAGGGCAGGGAGCTCGCCCGGCTGCGTTCCGACGTCGGCATGGTCTTCCAGTCGTTCAACCTCTTCGCGCACAAGACGGTGCTCGAGAACGTGATGCTGGGCCAGATCAAGGTCCGCAAGACGGAGAAGAAGGCCGCCGAGGCCAAGGCCCGGGCCCTGCTCGACCGGGTCGGGGTCGGCACCCAGGCGGACAAGTACCCCGCTCAGCTCTCCGGTGGCCAGCAGCAGCGCGTGGCGATCGCCCGCGCGCTCGCGATGGACCCGAAGGTCATGCTCTTCGACGAGCCGACCTCGGCCCTCGACCCGGAGATGATCAACGAGGTCCTGGAGGTCATGCAGCAACTGGCCCGGGACGGCATGACGATGGTGGTCGTGACCCACGAGATGGGCTTCGCGCGCTCCGCCGCCAACCGGGTGGTCTTCATGGCCGACGGACGCGTCGTCGAGCAGGCGACGCCCGAGGAGTTCTTCAGCAACCCGCGCAGCGACCGGGCGAAGGACTTCCTCTCCAAGATCCTTCACCACTGAGCGGGTTCGGACCTATTCTTCCCAACTCACGCCTACTCAAGGGACTTTCCACCATGAAGCTTCGCAGCGCCTCCGCCGCCGCCGCGGCCGCCGTCGTCCTCGCCCTGACCGCCACCGCCTGTGGCGGCGGCTCCGACTCCGGCAGCAACGGCGACAAGATCAACATCGGCATCAAGTTCGACCAGCCGGGCCTCGGCCTGAAGACCCCGGACGGCACGTACGCCGGTTTCGACGTCGACGTCGCCAAGTACGTGGCCAAGGAGCTCGGCTACTCCGAGGACAAGATCAACTGGAAGCAGGCGCCGAGCGCCGAGCGCGAGAACCTGATCAAGAACGGCGACGTGAAGTTCGTCGTCGCCAGCTACTCGATCAACGACAAGCGCAAGAAGGAGGTCGACTTCGCGGGTCCGTACTTCCTGACCCACCAGGACCTCCTCGTCCGCGCCGACGACAAGTCGATCACCAAGGTCGAGGACCTCAACTCCAAGAAGCTCTGCTCGGTCACCGGCTCGACCTCCGCGCAGAACGTCAAGGAGAAGCTCGCCCCGAAGGCCGACCTCCAGCAGCTCGGCGGCTACTCCGAGTGCCTCACCGGCCTGGAGAACAAGGCCGTCGACGCCCTGACCACGGACGCCTCCATCCTCGCGGGCTACGCCTCGCAGAAGGAGCTCCAGGGCAAGTTCAAGCTCGTCGGCCTGAAGATGAGCGACGAGAACTACGGCATCGGCCTGAAGAAGGGTGACGACGAGCTCCGCGGCAAGATCAACAAGGCGCTGGAGAAGATGGTCGCCGACGGCACCTGGGAGAAGCTCGTCAAGCAGAACTTCGGCCCCTCGGGCTACAAGTACGAGCCCGCGCCGAAGGTCCAGAACTGACCCCACGCGCCACGCCGTGACGGCCGCCCCGCGCACGGGCGGCCGTCACGGCGGAACCGGCCGCCGCCGACGCGGCGGCCTCCACACCGACCGACCACCAGGGGAGAGCGCGGGGCATCGTGTTCGACTTTCTTGATTCCGGGCAGTACGACCTGCTCGGCGCCTTCTGGGTGACGGCGCAGCTCGCCCTCTACTCGGCGATCGGCTCGCTGATCTGGGGCACGGCCCTGGTCGCGATGCGGGTCAGCCCGGTCCCGCTGATGCGGGGCTTCGCCACCGCGTACGTGAACGTCGTCCGGAACACCCCGCTGACGGTCGTCCTCGTCGCCTGCCTGCTGGGCCTCAACCAGACCCTCCTCGTCTCGCTCGGCGCGGACCGGTCCGAGGACATCGGCTTCCGGCTCGCCGTCCTCGGCCTCGTCGCCTACACCGGCACCTTCGTCTGCGAGGCGCTGCGCTCGGGCATCAACACCGTTCCCCCGGGCCAGGCCGAGGCCGCCCGCGCGCTGGGCCTGAGCTTCACCCAGGTCCTCCGGCTCGTGGTCCTTCCGCAGGCCTTCCGCGCCGCGGTGACCCCGCTGGCCAACGTCCTGATCGCCCTCACGAAGAACACCACCGTGGCGGCCGCGATCGGCGCCGCCGAGGCGTCGCTCCTGATGAAGACGATGATGGAGAACGAGACCGACGCGCTCTTCGTGGTGTTCGCGATCTTCGCCTTCGGCTTCATCGTCCTCACCCTCCCCACCGGCCTGATCCTCGGCTGGGCGGCCAAGCGACTGGCGGTGAAGCGATGAGCTCCGTCCTGTACGACACCCCCGGCCCGCGCGCGAAGCGGCGCAACGTCGTCTACACGATCGTGTTCCTGGCCGTCCTCGCCCTGGTGGCCTGGTGGGTGCTGGGAGCCCTGGACGACAAGCACCAGCTGGACGCGGACAAGTGGAGTCCGTTCGTCACCGACTCCAAGGTCTGGACGACGTATCTGCTGCCCGGCCTCACCGAGACCCTCAAGGCCGCGGCCCTCGCCATCGTGATCGCCCTGCCGCTCGGCGCGGTGCTCGGCATCGGCCGGCTCTCCGACCACCGCTGGGTGCGCGTGCCGGTCGGCGCGGTCGTGGAGTTCTTCCGCGCCATCCCGGTGCTGCTCCTGATGATGTTCGCGAGCGCCCTCTACCGTGAGTTCACGACGGTCAGCTCCGACTTCCGCCCGCTGTACGCGGTCGTCACCGGCCTGGTCCTCTACAACGCCTCGGTGATCGCCGAGGTCGTCCGGGCCGGCGTGCTCTCGCTGCCCCGGGGCCAGGGCGACGCGGCCGTGGCGCTCGGCATGCGCAAGGGCCAGACCATGCTGTACGTCCTGCTGCCGCAGGCCGTGACCGTCATGCTGCCCGCCCTGGTCAGCCAGCTCGTCGTCATCGTCAAGGACACCGCGCTCGGCGGCGCCCTGCTCGGCTTCGCGGAGCTGCTCAGCCAGAACCGGCAGATCACCGCCAACTACGGCGCCAACACGATCGCCACCCTCACGGTCATCGCCCTGCTCTACATCGCCCTCAACGCCCTCCTCACCACCCTCGCGGGCCGTCTGGAGAAGCGGCTGCGGCAGGGCAGGAAGTCCCCCTCCGTGACTCTCCCTGCCCAGGCGGGAGCCACCGAGGTGAAGTCGGACGCCGTCAGCGGCGCCTGACCCCGGAGGGGGGGCGCCGGGGGGGGGGGGGCCCCCGCCCCCCCCCGGGGCCCCCCCCGGGGGGGCCGGGCGGGGCGGGCCCCCCGGGCGCCCCCCCCCCCCCCCCCCCCCCCGTTTCCCCGGG